>DATBEZ010000009.1:0-43215 GCA_036558745.1 Acidimicrobiia bacterium | reverse complement strand
GCCGCGGTCGAGCTCGGCATGGAGCGGGTGCGCAGCGAACCGGTGCTCGACATCACCGCGGTGATGGTCGAGGAGATGGCCGCGACCTGACCCGCTACGGCTCCTCCAGATAGTCGCGGAGGCGCTTCGAACGGGTGGGGTGGCGCAGCTTCGCGAGCGTCTTGGACTCGATCTGGCGGATGCGCTCGCGGGTGACGCCGAACTCCTTGCCGACCTCCTCGAGCGTGCGCACCTGACCGTCGTCGAGCCCGAAGCGCAGCCGCACCACCGCACGCTCGCGCTCGTTGAGCTCTTCGAGCGCCTCTTCGATCGCCTCGGTGAGCAGCGCGCGGGCCGCGGCGGTCGCGGGCGCGATCGCGGTGGGGTCCTCCACGAAGTCGCCGAGGAAGCTGTCGTCCTCCTCGCCCACCGGCGTCTCGAGCGACACCGGCTCCTGACCGAGGCGCTGGATCTCGCGCACGCGGTCGGGCGTCATCTCGACCTTCGCCGCGATCTCCTCGACCGTCGGCTCGCGGCCGAGCTCCTGGAGGAGCTGGCGCTGCACGCGCAGCACCTTGTTCATGGTCTCGACCATGTGGACGGGGATGCGGATCGTGCGGGCCTGGTCCGCGATCGCGCGCGTGATCGCCTGCCGAATCCACCACGTCGCGTAGGTCGAGAACTTGAAGCCCTTCGTGTAGTCGAACTTCTCGACCGCGCGGATCAGGCCCAGGTTCCCTTCCTGGATGAGGTCCAGCAGGACCATGCCGCGACCGACGTAGCGCTTCGCGATCGACACGACGAGACGCAGGTTCGCCTCGATGAGCTGACGCTTGGCCAGCATCCCGTCGGCCGCGACCGCTTCGAGACCGGCGCACTCCTCCTCGCTCAGCGCGTCGTCGGCCTCGATGCGCTCGCTCGCGTGCAGGCCTGCCTCGATGCGTCGGGCGAGAGTGACCTCCTGCTCCGCGGTGAGGAGCGGGACCTTCCCGATCTCCTTCAGGTACATGCGGACCGGGTCGAAGCTGCCCGACTCGGTGGGGCGGTGCAGCCGGGCCGACGGCGTGAGCGGTGCGAGCGGCGGCGGAGCCGGCGTCGAGCGCGGCAGCTCGGCCGACGTGTCGCGGTGCTCGCGCATCGCGGGCTCGGCGGTGCCGCTTCGCGACGGACCCACCGTGTGTGCGCGCGTGCCGACGCTCGACGACGTTCCCGCGCGACGCTGATCCTCGCGCTCGAGCTCCTCCGCGATCTCGTCGACGACTTGGATCCCGAGGGCGGCGATGCGCTCGTAGATCGCCGCGAGCTCGGCGGTCTCGGGCTCGAGGTCGGGCAGCGCGGCGAAGATCTCACCCGTCGTGACGAACCCACGCTCGCGCACGCGCGCGATGAGTACGCCGACGTCGCCGTCGTCGGATGTCTCCGTGGCGGACGTCACACCGGTGTCGGTACCCGTCGCGTCGCGCGCGTCCGGCGCTCCGGCCTCCGCGTCGGCGCGATCCGAGCTCGCCCCGCCTGCTCCGGTTGTCGGCTCGTGCTGTGTCACGGCACTCCTGCCTGCGACCGTCCCACGACCCAGGGTAGCAACTCCTCGACGTGGGGACGCGCGGCAACCCAGTCGCGACGCTCGCGCTCCGACACCAGCTGATCGAGCACGTGTTTCAGCGTCGACGAGCGATCGTCGCCGTGTTCCACGAGCTCGTGCAGCGTCCGCTGCGCGGCGACGGCGACGAGGTTCGCGACGACCTCGGTGGCATAGTCTTGCGGCTCGTCTCCGAGGCTCGGCTCCTCGACCGCGAGACGCTCCAAGAGTCCGCGCGCGTCGGGCCCGGCCGACTCGATCGCGTCGTGCAACGTCGCGTTCGCCAGAAGCGCGTCGAAGGCATCACGTGTTGCCGGAGCGGTGAACAGCGCGGCATCGAGCGTTTCGGCGACGAGCTCCGGCGCGTGCACCGCGATCCGCAAGGCCTCGAGCTCCCGTACGTCCAGCCCGGCAACGTCGAGCTCGGCCCGTCGTGACGGTGCCTCGCGACGCGGCGGGCGCGCACCGCTCGCGTGACGCGCGAGCGCGTCCTTGAACCACGTGTGGGGAACGCCGAGCGTGCCGGCGACGTGACCGATGTAGCCCTCCCGGACGAGCTCGCTCGGGTGCTCTGCGAGTACCGGCACCACGGCCTCCGCGGCCCGGGCCCGGCCCTCGACCGTGCTGAGATCGGCCTGCTCCAGCGCCCGGTCGACGCGGAACTGCACGAAGGGCTTGGCGTGCTCGAGCGCGTCCTGGAGCGCGCCCGGATCGTCGTGCCAGAGGTCGGCGGGATCCCTCCCCCGCGGCAGTCCCGCGACGCGCACCTCGATGTCGAAGCGCTGCTCCCACTGGTACCAACGCTCGGCCGCGGACCGGCCCGCAGCGTCGGCGTCGTACGCGAGCGTGATGCGCCGTGCGAAGTTCTTGAGGACACCGAAGTGCTCGTCGGCGAGCGCGGTGCCACATGTCGCCACCGCGTTCGGCGAGCCGGCGAGCGCGAACGCCATCACGTCGGTGTAGCCCTCGCAGATGATCACGTCGCCGCGCGCCACGATCTCGCCCTTCGCCCAGTTGAGGCCGTAGAGCAACCGGCTCTTGTGATACAGCGGCGTCTCGGGCGAGTTCATGTACTTGCGGGGATCGGTGCCGAGCGTGCGGCCACCGAACCCAACCGCGTCGCCACGGACGTCGAAAATCGGGAACATCAGGCGGCCGCGGAACTGGTCCTGAAGCTTGTTGGTCCGGTTCACGAACGCGAGCCCGGCCTGCACGATGTCGTCGCGCGCGAACCGCTGCTGTTGCAGGTGACGGCTCAACGCGTCGAACCCGTCGGGCGCCCATCCGAGCAGGAAGCGGCGCGCCGCGTCACCCTCGAACCCGCGGCTGCGGAGATAGCCGCGGGCACGCTTCGCGTCGGGCGAGGTGAGCAGCAGGTCGTGGTAGTACGCGACCGCTGCGGAGACGACCTCCGCGAGCCGGGAGCGCCGCTGGCGGTCCTTCGAGACGTTGGCCTCGTCGTAGTGCAGCTCGATGTTCGCGAGTCGCGCGAGCCGCTCGACCGCATCGACGAAGTCGAGGTGCTCGACCTCGCGCACGAAGGTGATGGCGTCGCCCCGCGCGCCGCAGCCGAAGCAGTAGTAGAGGCCGGCTTCGGGGTTGATCGAGAACGACGCCGTCTTCTCGGCGTGGAACGGGCACAGCCCGGTGTAGCGGCTGCCGACGCGCTTCAGCGCGAGGTGCTCGCCCGCGAGCGCGACGAGATCGGTCGCCTCCCGCACCCGGGCGATGTCCTCGTCGACGATCCCCACGGCGCCAGGTTAGGCGGGGGCCGGCGGCCGGCCCCGGGAGGACACGTCCATCCACTCCGCTCGCCGCTCAGTGCTCATGGTCGCGCTCGCTCCGCAGGTGCTGACGCCCATCCGTGTCGCCGATCCACTCCGCTCGCCGCTCAGACACCACGCGGCAGGTCGTCGACCCGCCAGCCGAGCAGCTCGACGCCGAGACGGAGCGCGAACCGGTCGGTCATCCCGCTCACGTAATGGACGGCCCGCGCCGCGGCCTCGGTGGATCCGGCCGGCGGTGTGGGCACCGCGCCGGACGCGACGTCGGGGATGCGGGCGGGCACGTCGGCGAAGTAGTCGACGAGGCCGCGCAGCAACGGGACGACGCGCTCCGCCTGCCGGCGCGCCGCGGGGCGGAGGTAGATGCGCTCGAAGTTGAACGCACGGAACTCCGCCAGCGCGTCCGCCGCGGGCTCGCTCATCCCCACGCTGCCCGTGCGTTCGATCGCTTCGAGCACCGCGAGCACGAACGTGCCGATCTGCTCCGAACGGCGTGTGCCCACCACCGCGGTAACCGACTCGGGCAGATCGTCGGGCGCGAGGATCCCCGCGCGGCACGCGTCCTCGAAGTCGTGACACACGTACGCGATGCGGTCGGCCCAGGCGACGACCTCGCCCTCGGGCGTGGCCGGCGACGGTCGCCGCCACGAGTGGTTGCGCACGCCGTCGAGCGTCTCCACACAGAGGTTGAGCGGCGCGAGCGTGACGTCGGCGCCGTAGACCGCGTGGTCGTAGCCCTCGGCTCCGAGGAAGGGCGAGAACGCCTCCTCGGATGCGTGGCCGGCGGGTCCGTGTCCGCAGTCGTGCGCGAGGGCGATGGCCTCGACCAGGGGCAGGCACAGGTTCGCGGCCCGGGCGATGCCGGTGGCGACCTGGGCGACCTCGACCGCGTGGGTCAGGCGGGTCCGCAGGTGGTCGTCCTCGGGTGCCACGAAGACCTGGCATTTCCCGGCGAGGCGCCGCCACGGCCGGGAGTGCTTGATCCGGTCGAGGTCGCGCTCGAAGCAGAGCCGGTACGGGTCCGGCGCCTCGGCCCGGGGCCGGGTGCCCGCGCCGCGGGGCCGGGTCGCGCCGGGGGCGAGCAACCCGTCGAGCACGGCTTCGCGGTCCTCCCGGCGTGACAGGGAGCCGCCCACGAACGCGTGGGCGCCCGGATGGGCCCGCCGGATGTCATCGTGCGTCTCGACCGTGAGCAGCGACTCGTCCACGCTCCGAGGGTACCGGCGGGGTGTGACGGCTACCGGGCATCCCCCGGTCGAGATGCGGCACTCAGGGATGCGTTCGCGTGCCTGAGTGCCGCAGTTCGCGAGTCAGGCCGTGCCCGACGGGCCGCCCTCGCCCAGCGCGGCGTGGGCGGCGGCGAGACGCGCGAGCGGCACCCGGTACGGCGAGCACGACACGTAGTCGAGCCCGATTTCGTGGCAGAACCGCACCGACGCGGGGTCGCCCCCGTGCTCGCCACAGATGCCGAGCTTGAGGTCGGGCCGCACCTTGCGGCCCTGTTCGGCAGCCCAACGGATCAGGCGACCGACACCCTCGGTGTCGAGGGTCTCGAACGGGTTCGCGGGCAGCAGACCCAGCTCGAGGTAGCGCGGCATGAACCGGCCTTCGACATCGTCGCGCGAGAAGCCGAACGTCATCTGGGTCAGGTCGTTGGTGCCGAACGAGAAGAACTCCGCGACGCGCGCGATCTCCTCGGCCGCGATCGCGGCGCGCGGCGTCTCGACCATCGTCCCGACGAGGAAGCCGACGCCGACGTAGTTGTCGGAGTCGACCGCGTCGGCGACCTCACGCACCCAGTCGACGAGCAGCTCGAGCTCGGGCTCCGTGACCGCGAGCGGGATCATGATCTCGACGTGCGGGTTGCCACCGTGCAGCTTGTGGTCGATCGCGGCCTCGATGATGGCGCGCACCTGCATGCGGTACAGACCCGGCTTGATGATCCCGAGACGGCACCCGCGCGTCCCGAGCATCGGGTTCACCTCGCGCCACTGGCGCGCGGCGGCGAGGAGCCGCTTGCCCTCGTCGTCGAGCATGCCGAGCGCGTCCTTGACCTCCAGCTCCTCCACGTCCGGGAGGAACTCGTGCAACGGCGGGTCGAGCAGACGGATCGTGACCGGCAGGCCGTCCATGGCCGACAGGATCCCGATGAAGTCCGACTTCTGCATCTCGCCGAGCTGCTCGAGCGCGGCCAGCTCGTCGGTCTCGTTCTCGGCCAGGATCATGCGCTGGACGATCGGCAGCCGGTCGCCGAGGAACATGTGCTCGGTCCGGCACAGCCCGATTCCCTCCGCGCCGAACGCGCGCGCCTTCGCCGCGTCGTCGGGGAGGTCGGCATTCGTCCGCACACCGAGGCGGCGGAACTCGTCGGCCCACTGGAGCAGGGTCTGGAACGGCCCGGTCGGCTCGGGCACGATCACGGGCACCTGGCCGATGACGACCTCGCCGGTCGTCCCGTTGATCGAGATGACGTCACCCTCGCCGACGACGGTGTCCCCGACCGCGAAGCGCTTCGCCCGCAGGTCGATCTTCAGCGCCTCGGCGCCACACACGGCCGGCTTTCCCATGCCGCGCGCGACCACCGCCGCGTGGCTCACCAGACCGCCGCGCGACGTCAGGATGCCCTCCGCGGCGATCATGCCGTGGAGGTCGTCGGGCGACGTCTCCGGGCGCACGAGGATCACCTTCTCGCCCGCCTCGTGACGCGACTCCGCCTCGTCGGCGGTGAAGTACACCTTGCCGACCGCCGCGCCGGGCGACGCCTTCAAGCCCGCGGCGATCGGCTCGTACGACGCGTCGGGGTCGAACTGCGGGTGCAGGAGCTGGTCGAGCTGGTGGGGCTGCACGCGCAGCACCGCTTCCCGCTTGTCGATCAGGCCCTCGACCACCATCTCGGTCGCCATCCGGAGCGCGGCCGCGGCGGTGCGCTTACCCACGCGGGTCTGAAGGATGAACAGCCGGCCCTGCTCGATCGTGAACTCGATGTCGCACATGTCGCGGTAGTGCTTCTCGAGCCGGTCCATGATCTCGAGCAGCTGACGCTGCGGCTCCGGGAAGTGGGTGCCCATCGCGTCGAGGTGCTCGGTCACGCGGATGCCGGCCACCACGTCCTCACCCTGTGCGTTGGCGAGGAAGTCGCCATAGCCCTTGTTCTCGCCCGTGGCGGGGTCGCGCGTGAACGCGACACCGGTGCCCGAGTCGTCGCCCTTGTTCCCGAACACCATGGTCTGCACGTTGACCGCGGTACCGAGGTCGTCGGGGATGCCCTCCATCCGGCGGTAGTCGCGGGCGCGACGGCCGTTCCACGAACGGAAGACGGCCTCGATCGCGTGTCGCAGCTGCTCGCGCGGGTCCTGCGGGAACTCGACGCCGGCCTTCTCGTTCACGATCCCCTTGAACGTCTCGACGAGCCCGCGCAGGTCGTCGGCGTCGAGGTCGGTGTCGGACGCGACACCTTTGCTGTCGCGCAACTCCGTGAGCGCGTCCTCGAACGCGTCGCCCGGGATGTCGAGCACGATGCGGCCGAACATCTGCACGAAGCGGCGGTACGAGTCGAGGGCGAAGCGCTCGTTGCTCGTCTGCTTGGCGAGACCGCCGACCGAGGTGTCGTTGAGCCCGAGGTTGAGGACCGTGTCCATCATCCCGGGCATCGAGAACGGCGCGCCGGAACGGACCGACACGAGGAGCGGATCGACGTCGTCACCGAGGCGCTTGCCCATCTTCGACTCGAGCGCCTCGAGCGCGGACGAGACCTCGTCCAGCAGCCCGGCCGGCAGCTCGTTGCCCGCGGCGAGGTAGGCCTTGCAGGCATCGGTCGAGATCGTGAACCCCGGCGGGACCGGCAGGCCGAGGTTCGTCATCTCGGCCAGGTTCGCCCCCTTGCCCCCCAGCAGGAACTTCTGCTCCTTGGAGCCCTCCTCGAAGGCGTAGACGTACTTCATCAGTCCTCCAGACGACGCGACAGATCAAGCCTAATGGGGGTCGCACCCGCTCCCGGTCGCCGACAGGGAGGGAAGCGGAGCTCCGCCGGGCGAAGCCCACCGAGCGGGAGCGAGACCGACTCTGGGACGTCAGTCTCAGGCCGAGGCGGAGCGTCGGGGTACGGCGACGACGAACGTCTTGGCCAGCTTGTCGTGCAGGCCCTGACGGAGCGGGTCGCGCAGGAACCACAGCACGAGGCCGAGCGCGAGCAGTGGTCCGAGCGTCGGGATGAGCACCGCGAGCAGGATCGGCGGCGCGTAGTGGAGGAAGCTCAGCCGCCAGCCGGGCCGGCCGCCGTCCGCGCCGGTGAGCCGGACGCGGAAGATCTTCTTGCCGAGCGTCTGGCCGGTGACCGCGCTCGACGGCACGACCACGCACAGCGCGGCGAGCATGGAGCTGAACGACAGCAGCGCGATCTGGCCACCCGTGTACACGCGCTCCTTCGAGACCGTGACCTTGGCCGGAGTCTTGCCCGGCTTCGTCTCCTTGGCGACCTTCGCCTTCTCGTCCGCCAGGAGCGCCGCCTTCTGCGCGTTCTGGGCCTGCGTGTCGCCGGTGATCTTGTGCGGAGAGCCGACCTGGCTCCCGCCCTTCTTGACCACGAACGCGTCGTGACTCAGTGGCGAGAACGCGAGCGGCACGAGGATCACCGCGATGACGTAGATGAGGAGCGCGTCGACGATCAGGGCGTTGATGCGGTCGCGCGACGACGCGGCAGTCAGCCCGTTCGGCAGGTCGGTCGGCTGGCCGCGCGCCGAGCGGCGCTCGGCACCCGCCTGCATCGCATCCCGCAAGCCGCCGCGGCGTGCGGGCACCGCGGGCGCGTCCCCGTCATCGTCGTCGGCCTCCGTTGCGGCGCCGTCCTCCTCCGCGGTGCGGAGCTGCTCGTCGTAGCGGCGGCGCTGGAAGGGGTCGGCGAGGACGTTCCACGCCTGGTTGAGCGCGGCCGCGTCCGCCACCGTCGCGGACTTCGGCGAGCGGGACGACTTGGTCCCCTCCCCGCCACGAGCCTCGTCGAGACGCGCGCGGTACGCGGTGCGGATGTCGTCGGTGGACGCGTCGCGCTCGACGCCGAGGATGTCGTAGTAGTCGGCCACGGCCTCTCGGAGGGGACGGCGGCGGGCGGAGACCCGACGGAGACGGGGATCGAACCCATCCAGGATCGCGCGTCCGGCCTGCTCCTCGCACTGCGGGGCGGTGTCCATGGTCGACTCCGCTACGGCGTCCCGGGCTCCGCCCACGCCTCCGCTTCGTCTCCTGATTAGGGCAGGCGCTCTCGCAGGTAGCCGAGGAGCCGGTCGAGGCCGACCCGGTCCTGGGTCATGGCGTCGCGGTCGCGCACGGTCACGGCGCGATCGTCGAGGGTGTCGAAGTCGACCGTGACGCACAGTGGCGTGCCGACCTCGTCCTGGCGGCGGTAGCGCCGGCCGATGGAGCCCGCGCTGTCGACGTCGATCATGAAGTGGGGCCGCAGCGACGCCGCGACCTCCTCGGCCGTCGGCGTGAGCCGTTCGTTTCGCGACAGCGGCAGTACCGCGACCTTGATCGGCGCGAGCCGCGGGTCCAGATGGAGCACGGTGCGCTTCTCGCCCCGCACCTCCTCCTCGTCGTACGCGGCGAGGAGGAACGCGAGCGTCGCCCGGTCGGCACCCGCGGCAGGCTCGATCACGTACGGCACGTAGCGCGTGTCGGTCTCCTGGTCGTAGTAGCTCAGGTCCTGACCGGAGAACTTCGCGTGCTGCGAGAGGTCGTAGTCGGTGCGGTTCGCGATGCCCTCGAGCTCACCCCAGCCCCACGGGTAGTCGAACTCCACGTCGGCGGTCGCGGCCGAGTAGTGCGAGAGCTCCTCGGGGTCGTGGTCGCGTATGCGCAGCGACGACTCCGCGATGCCGTGCTCCACGTACCAGCGGTAACGCTCGGCCCGCCAGTAGTCGTACCACTCCGGTGCCTCGTCGGGCGGGACGAAGAACTCCATCTCCATCTGCTCGAACTCACGCGTCCGGAACACGAAGTTGCCGGGCGTGATCTCGTTGCGGAACGACTTGCCGATCTGCGCGATGCCGAAGGGCGGCTTCTTGCGCGCGGTCGTCTGCACGTTGAGGAAGTTCACGAAGATGCCCTGCGCGGTCTCGGGGCGCAGGTACGCGACCGACGCGTCGTCCTCCACCGGGCCGACATAGGTCTTGAACATCAGGTTGAACTGACGAGCCTCGGTGAAGCTGTCCTTCGCTCCGCAGTTCGGGCACGCGCCGGAATCGGGCAGCTGGTCGGCGCGGAAACGCTCGTTGCAGTTGCGACAGTCGACGAGCGGATCGGTGAACGTCGCGACGTGGCCGCTCGCCTCCCACACGCGGGGCGCCATGAGGATCGCCGCGTCGAGACCGACGATGTCGTCGCGCAGCTGCACCATCGACCGCCACCACGCGTCCTTCACGTTGCGCTTCAGCAGGACGCCGAGCGGCCCGTAGTCCCACGTCGAACGGAACCCGCCATAGATCTCGCTCGACGGGAACACCAGACCGCGCCGCTTGGCGAGGTTGACGACGCGATCCATCAGGTCGGGACGGGCCATAAGAAAGGCCAGCCTACCTGGGGCGCGTGCCCGGACCGTTCCGCTCGCCGCTCAGAGCTCACGGTCGCACTCGCTCCGCCTCGTGCTGACGCCAGGCGGCATCGCGCACGCGCTCCGCTCGCCGCTCAGAGCAGTGAGGCGCTGCGGAGCCGGCGCTCGAGCTGGTACTCGAGCGCGCTCACGCCCAGGCGCTCGACCACACCGATCACCTCGGGTGGTGGCGGGTCGGCCAGCGCGCCGCGCACGTCACCGCCGACGATGCGGGCGAGGAACGCGATCGCGGCGTCGTCGACGTGCCGCCCGCCCGCGTGCGGCGCGCAGTCGTCGCACAGGACGCCGCCCTCCGCGAGGTCGAAGGCCGTGAACGGTCCGTCGGCGCCGCAGCGCGCGCACGTGTCGAGCAACGGATGGAAGCCCTCGAGGCTCAACAGCTTCCAGAAGAACGCGGGTGTGACGACCGGTGAGGGCGTGGTCGACAGCGTGCGCAACGCGCCGACGAGCATCCGGTACATCGCCGGGTTGCGCTCGCGTTCCAGCGATACCTGGTCGATCGCTTCGAGCATCGAGAGCGCGTGGGTCAGCGGTCCGTAGCCCTCGCGCAACGAACGGAACACGTCGAGCGACTCGACCTGGGTGACGACGTCGAGCTCGCGGCCCTCGTAGCACTGCAGCGCCACGTGGCTCGTCGGTTCGAGACGCGCACCGAAGCGGCTCCCCGGCTTGCGGACGCCCTTGGCGACGGCCCGGATCTTGCCCCGCCCCTGGGTGAAGACGGTGACGATCCGGTCGGTCTCGCCGAGCTTGATCGTCCGCAGCACGACGCCGTTGTCCCGATACAGCGGCACGACAAGATTGTAGTTACAGGACCGCCATTCGGGGTCGGCAGGTGCCGTTCCCCGGCGTTCGTCACTGCTGGTGGGTGAGCGGCGAGCTTGCGAGCGCGACCAGGGACTCAGTCCTCGATGGCGCCGTAGCGGCGGTCGCGGTCCTGGAAGTCACGGATCGCCTCGAACAGGTCCTTGCGCCGGAAGTCGGGCCACAGCACGTCGGTGAAGTACAGCTCCGAGTACGCGAGCTCCCACAGCAGGTAGTTGGAGATCCGGTACTCCCCCGACGTGCGCACCAACAGGTCGGGGTCGGGCATATCCGGTGTGTAGAGGTGCCGGGCGATCGCCTTCTCGTCGATCTTGTTCGGCGCGACCTTTCCCGCCGCGACCTCGCCGGCGAGCGCGCGGACGGCATCGACGAGCTCGGCGCGGCCGCCGTAGTTGAACGCGAACGTGAGCGTCATCCGCCTGTTGCTCGCGGTGAGGGCCTCGGTCTCCTCGATGCGGCGGCGCAGTCGGCCCGGCACCCGACCACTGCGCCGCCCGATGAAGCGCACGCGCACACCCCGCTCGTGCAGGTCGTCGCGGCGTCGCAGCAGCAGGCTCTCGTTGAAGGTCATGAGGAAGCGGACCTCGTCGAGCGGCCGGCGCCAATTCTCGGTCGAGAACGCGTACACCGTCATCCAGGGCAGACCGATCTCGAGCGCGCCCTCGACGGTGTCGAAGAGAGCCTCTTCCCCGGCGGCGTGGCCCTCCGTGCGCTTGAGGCCCCGCCGCTTCGCCCACCGCCCGTTGCCGTCCATCACGATCGCGACGTGGCGGGGGATGCGCGTCTCGTCGAGCCCGTGCACGGGCGTTCACGCTACACAGCACACGCCCCACTGCCCGGAGCCGCGGACCGTTCTGCACGGAATCCACACGGACCGCGAGGGTCGCGAGCATCCGCTGCCATCGCGCATTTCGGACCGCAATGGCTGCCGATCGTTAGGCTCCCGGGCCTCATGCGGTGGCGAGCAGTGGTGAACCCGACGGCCGGGCGCGGCCGCACCCGCCGACTGCTGCCCGAGCTGTCGGAGGCCTTCACGCGCAGTGGGCTCGACGTCGAGGTTCGGGTCGCGGCCGACGCGACCGAGACCGTGACCCTCGCGGCCGATGCGTTCGAGCACGACCATGGCGTGATCGCGTGCGGTGGCGACGGCACGGTCAGCATGCTCGCGGGGGTCGCCGCGGAGGCCCACGGCGTGCTCGGGATCGTGCCGACGGGCGCCGGGAACGACTTCGCCCGGGCCATCGGGATCCGGGGCCGCGACCCGAAGCACGCGGTCGAGATCCTGCGGACGGGTACCGAGGCCGTCGTCGACCTCGGCCGGGTCGTGTCGCCGGTGGCGCCCGCGCGCTCGCCGTTCGGTCGCTGGTTCACCTCGGTCGCGAACACCGGCTTCGACGCCGAGGTGAACCGCTGGGCGAACGGCGTGACGCGCATCAGCGGCACCGCGTTGTACGTCGCTGGTGTCGCGCGCACGCTCGCGGTGTACCGACCGCGTCCGTTCCGGGTGCGCGTCGACGACTGCGAGCCGCTCGACTCCGATGCGTGGCTGATCGCGATCGGCAACGGACCGATCTATGGCGGCGGGATGCGCATCGCTCCCGACGCGCGCCTCGACGACGGCGCGCTCGACGTCTGCCTCATCGGTCCGCTGACGGTCCCGAAGTTCACGCTGAACTTCCCCCGCGTGTTCCGTGGGACCCACGTCAACCACCCCGCGGTGACGACGTTGCGCGGTCGTGTGATCGAGGTCGAAGCGCTCGACCCGCGTCCGATGGACCTCTACGCCGCGGGCGAGCGCGTGGGACCGCTCCCGGCGCGCGTCGAGGCCGTCGCGGGCGCGTTGCGCCTCGTCGTCCCGACCGGATCCGACCTGGTGGGTACCGCTACTGGACCGTGATCGTGCCGTCCATGCCCGCGGCCTTGTGCCCGGGCACGTCGCACCAGAACTCGTACTTGCCCGCCTTGAGGTCGACCTTCTTCTGGTTGAAGGAGCCCGTACCGCTCACGTCCAGGCCGAAGCCCTTCACCTTGTCGCCGAACACGAGCGTGTGCGATCCGCTCTGACTGTTGGTGAGCCGGATCATGTAGACGCCCGGCTTCGGCAGCGTGATCTTGTCGGGCTTGAAGAAGAGATTGCCCGACTGGATGTTGACGGTCTCGAGCGGCGCGGCGCTCGGCTGCTTGTAGCCCGAGCTGCTGCTGCCACCGCACGCGCCGAGCGCGAGGACCCCGAGGCCCGACACGATCAGGGACGCGGCGACACGCCGCGGGCGCGATCCCCTCACTTCGGGGCTGCGGTCGTCGCCGTGGTGGGGCCGGTCGCTCCCGCGGCTGGTTTCGGGCCGCCCGCGCCGACCGTCACGGTCGCCTGCATCCCCGCCTGGCGGTGGCCCGGGATCGTGCAGTAGATCGTGTAGGTCTTCCCGGCGGTGAGGATGACCTGTCCGGTCTTCGGGCCGCCCGGCACCCCGAGCTGGAAGTAGCTCAGGGACGGGTCGTCGAACACCAGCGTGTGCGTCCCGCCGCCGTCGATGTAGTTGACCGTGTAGGTGCCGGTCCCACCGGTCAGCGAGTACGCCTTCGCGTCGAACGTCAGGCTCGGCAGCGCGGTCACGTTGAGCGTGCCGACCGGCGGCCCGAACGGCGGGTGCTTCGGACCCGATGCCTTGTGCTCGTCGGCGTGGCCGACCACGACCGAGCCGGCCGCGAGCAGGATGCCGAGCCCGCCGGCGACGAGCATCACGAGCGACGACGTGCGCATCCGCGGCGCGGCGGAGACGATCGTCGCGCCGCCGAGGATGATGATCGTGACGAGCGCGGCGACCACGATCGCCGGGTTCCCCTTCCCGGAGATCAGGAGGCGGGAGAAGTTCAGGACGTAGAACCCGACGCCGAGGACCGCCACGATGGGGATCCACAGCGCGCGCAGCATGCGCGACTTGATCTCCCGACGTTCCCGTTCGACCGGATCCTCGGCTTGCGGCAGTTCGGCCGTTGCCATCAGCGCGTCGTTCCCATCTCTTGCAGCTCCCGCAGCTCACGCTCGGCCGTCCGTTCCCGGCGCGGCGTGTAGCCACCTTCCTCCTCCGCGAACCAGCGGAAGAACACCACGGTGATCACCATCCAGAGGGTGAGACCACCGCCCAACTTCATGATCAAGCCTGCCACGCGCTGGTCGTCGAGTGTGCTCAGCCCGAACAGCTGATGCACGTGCTCGTAGTAGTGGTACAGCGGCTTCGACCCGAACGTGAGGAACGAGGCCGGGATCGTGGGCACCACCGACTGGAGGAACAGATAGACCATCTGGATCGGCGGCGAGTACCGCGGAATCTCCGGGATCGGGCTCACGATCGGCAGCCACACGATCAGCGCGGTCACGAAGATCACCGAATGCGCGAGGAAGTGGTAGAAGCCGTTGTGCAGGGTCAGGTCGACGACCGCCGGCCAGTGCGCGGTCACCAGCACCAGGTTGTAGAGCACGAGCGCGGGCAGGAACCGGGCGAGCCATTTCACCGTCTTGAAGAGCCACTCGGGTTGGAGCAGCCACCGCAGTAGCCAGCCCGGCGTGCCGAGCAGCAGCAGCGGCGCGGCGACGAGCGAGAAGGTCAGGTGCTGCATCATGTGCACGCTGTAGTTCGCCTTCTCGGCGATGTCGTGCACCGGCCAGTCGGACACCATCCACAGGGCGAGCAGCCCGAGCGAGAACCACACCAGCTGCTCGCGCGTGACGATCTCGCCCGCGGGCGCGACGCGTGGACCGATCCGCACCATCGCGAGGGCATAGCCCGTCGCGAGCAGACCGACGACCAACCACACGTCGGGGTGGGGGCTCCACGCCGGGAAGTGCGCAGTCGCCGCGATCATCGGATCAAGCGCGCGGAGCCCACACGTGCAGCATGGACAGGACGACGGCGAAGAGCGTGATCGCTGCGACCGCGCCGACGGTGAAGAACCGCCGGAAGATCGGGCGGTCGGTGCGCAGGTGCATGTACCACGCGGCGACGAGCGTGAACTTGATCACCATCATCACGAGCAGCAGGAAGATGATGAGCCCGTTGGGGATGTCGCCGTCGAGATAGGAGACCGTGACCTCGAGCGCGGTGAGGATCACGAGCACCACGCCGACCATCACGTACTGGAACGGTGTCGGGTGCGGCCGCACCTCGCCCGGAAGGAGCGGGACCTCCTCGGGCGGGATCTCCGACAGACTCGTCGGCTCGACGCCCTCCGGGAACTCCAGCCCGCCCGGGACGACCGTGGCCTCGCCCGCAGGCGTCATCTCGGTCTCGCTCACGACAGGCGCACTCCTACTTCGGCACCAGGTAGATGACGGTGAAGATCACGATCCAGACCACATCGACGAAGTGCCAGTACAGACCCGCGATCTCGACCTTCTCCGCGTCGCGCGTCGCGAGCCGGCCCTGGCTCGAGAGCCCGAACAGCGACAGCAGCCAGATGATGCCCGCGGTGACGTGCGCGCCATGCAGGCCCGTCAGCACGAAGAAGGTGGAGCCGAACACGTTCGTGTGCAGGGCCAGGTGGTGCTCACGGAAGAAGTTCGTGAACTCGTAGACCTGACCGCCGATGAACGTCAGCCCGAAGAGCGCGGTGGCCATGATCCAGATGCGGAAGCGGCGGTGGTCGCCCCGCTGGATCGCGGCGAGCGCCAGCACCATCGTGAGACTGCTCATCAACAGGATGAACGACGTCGTCGACGTGAACGGGATGTCGTAGACGTCGGCCGGCTTCGGCCCGCTCGGGCTCCGTCCCTTGTAGAGCAGGTACGCGGAGATGAACGAGCCGAAGAGCAGGAACTCCGACGACAGGAAGATCCACATGCCCAACTTGGCGTTGGTGACGCCCGTGGCGGTGCCGTGGCTGTCGTACGCGTCGTGCACCGGCGAGATTGCCGTGCTGGTTTCCATCAGCTACTCCGTCGCCGGTTCCTGGGCCCAGCCGAACAGCCCGAACAGCACGAGCACCAGACCGAAGGGCGCGTACCAGACGTTCTGGAACACCGCCGCGTAGCCGAGCAACGGCAACCCGAGACACATCACGAGCGGCCAGTACGACGGCGTCGGCATGTGGATGCCGTGCTCCTCGATGTGCGCGCCCGCCGGCTCGACCGGACCCGGCGGCGCGGTCGCGACCGTGCCCTGCATGCCGGGCGCGTCACCGGCGATCGCGTCGGGGACGGGATCGTCGTCGGCACCGCCGCGAGGCAGTCGCACCAGGCGTCCCTCGTCGTCCTCGGTGTACTTGCGGTGCCACCAGTCGTCGCGGGAGTGCACGACGGGGATCTCGGCGAAGTTGTACTCCGGCGGAGGCGACGGGATCGACCACTCCAGCGTGCGCGCGTCCCACGGGTCGGGACCCACCGGCTCACCGTGCTTGCGGCTCACCCACAGGTTGATGATGAGCATCAGGACGCCGAGCGCGATGACGAACGCCCCCGCGGACTCGATCCGGTTGAGCGTCGTCCAGCCCATGTTCGCCGGGTACGTGTACGTCCGGCGCGGCATGCCCATGAGCCCGACGAGGTGCATCGGGAAGAACGTGAGGTTGAACCCGATCAGGATGGTCCAGAACGTCACCTTGCCGAGCTTCTCGTTCATGACGCGCCCGTAGAGCTTCGGGAACCAGTAGAAGAGGCCGCCGAAGAGCGCGAACACCAGGCCGCCGAAGAGCACGTAGTGGAAGTGCGCGATGACGAAGTAGGTGTCGTGTTGCTGCGTGTCGGACGGGACGACCGCGTGGAGCACGCCCGAGAGACCGCCGATGGTGAACATCGCGATGAACCCGAGCGCGAAGAGCATCGCGGTGTCGAGCTTGAGCGAGCCGCCCCAGATCGTGCCGAGCCAGTTGAAGATCTTCACCCCGGTCGGGATCGCGATGAGCATCGTCGAGATGCCGAACGCGGACACCGTCACCGGGCCGAGACCGGTCGTGAACATGTGGTGCGCCCACACGCCCCAGCCGAGGAAGCCGATCGCGATCCCGGAGAAGACGACGACCGCGTAGCCGAAGAGCGGTTTGCGCGACCTCACGGGCAGGATCTCGGAGACGACGCCCATCCCCGGCAGGATGAGGATGTACACCTCCGGATGCCCGAACAGCCAGAAGAGGTTCTGGTAGAGGAGCGGGTCGCCGCCGGCGTTCGCGTTGAAGAAGTTCGTGCCGAAGTTGCGGTCGAAGAAGACCATCACCAGCGCCGCGGTGACGAGCGGCATCGCGAACACGGTCAGGAACGCGGTGACGAGCATCATCCACACGAACACCGGCATGCGCAGGAGCGTCATGCCGGGCGCGCGCATGTTCAGCACGGTGACGATGAAGTTGATCGCGGACGTCACCGACCCGATGCCGAGCATCACGATGCCGACGGCCCAGAAGTCGGGTCCGTGGCCGGGCAGGTAGCCGGCGCTCATCGGTGCGCTGGTGAGCGGCGTGTAGCCGAACCAGCCGCCGTTGGGCGCGCCCCCGAGGAAGAAGCTCGAGTAGATGAACAGGCCGCCGAAGAGGAACACCCAGTACCCGAAGCAGTTCAGCCGCGGGAACGCGACGTCGCGGGCACCGATCATGAGCGGCACGAGGTAGTTGCCGAAGGCGACCGCGAGCGGCATCCCCATGAGGAAGATCATGGTCGTGCCGTGCATCGTGAACATCGTGTTGTACTGGTTCGCGGTCAGCACGGTGCCGTTCGGCTGTGCCAGCTGCATGCGGATGAGCAGCGCCTCGATCCCGCCGACGCACAGGAACAGCATGGCGGTGACGCCGTACATGATCCCGATCTTCTTGTGGTCGACCGTGGTCAACCAGCTCCAGAAGCCCGTGGTCGAGCGCGGTCGACGGAAGATGTCGACCCGTCGGGTCGGGACGGTGGTGGTCACCGCATCGGAAACAGTCGTCATCGACGAGCTCCCAGGCTGTGCGGAACGAGGGTACGACCGGCGCGCGTCACTTCTGCGCCAGGAGGTAGTCGGCGATGGTCTCGGCCTGCTCCCTGGTCATCGGCGTGTGACCCTTGGGCAGGTTCTTCGTGAAGCTCGGCATGCCGACGCACGCGGCCGGTGGTGGCTCCAGGCACTTCTGCGACTGCATCGGGATCAACGAGGGTGCGTTCATGACCCACTTGACGAGGTTGTCGCGGGTCAGGGGGTATGCACCGCTCGCGAACACGTCACGGCTGCCGAGGTGGGTCAGGTTGGGGCCGAACGAGATCTTCGACGAGTCGTTGAACGTGTGGCAGTTCGTGCAGGCGAACGTCTTCGTCACGAGCGTCGGCGCGCCGGGATAGGGCGCCTTGTTCGCGTCCTCGAAGGGCTGCGCGGAGCCCCGCTGCTGTGACGCGATCCAGGCCTGGTAGTCGGACGCGCTCACCGCCTTCACCCGCATGCGCATGTTCGCGTGCGAGAGCCCGCAGTACTGCGCGCACTGACCGAGGAAGGTGCCCGTCCGGTTCGCCTCCATGGTCATGTGGTTGACGCGACCGGGCACGACGTCGGTCTTACCCGCGAGCTCGGGGATCCAGAAGCTGTGGATCACGCTGCAGCCCGTGTACCCCGTGCCGAGCGACGAGTCGCACGCGCGCAACGTGAGGCGGATCGGCGTCTTGACGGGGATGACGATCTCGTCGGCGACGACGACCTTCTCCCGCGGGTACTGGAACTGCCACCACCACTGCTTGCCGACGACGTTGATGTTCACGACGTTGCCCGTCGGCTTCTTCGCGAGGGTCCAGATCGTGCTCACCGTGGGGACCGCGATCACTGCGAGCAGCAGCGCGGGGATGACGGTCCAGGTGATCTCGAGCGGCGTGTTGCCGTGCACCTGCTTGACGTTCGTGTCGCGCCCGGGGCGCTCGCGGAACCTGAAGACGCCGACGAGCAGCAGGGCGAGCACGAGCACCAGCACGCCGACGGCGATGAACGCGACCGGCGTGAACAGGTTGTCGATCTTGACGGCCTGGCGGCCCGCCGGGTGAAAGACGTTCTGCCCGTTCTGCTTGCCGCCACCGCAGGCACCGAGGAGCGCCACACCGACCACGACGAGCGCCAGCAGCGCCCGCCGCCCCGGACGCGTCGAAGGATCCCTCATGTCCCCTTCCCGGTGAATGGGCCCGGGTCAGCGCGCCGCGCCGGCTCCGCCGACCTCCGGCGCACTCTATAGCGACGGGATTCTTCCACTTCAACTCACCGATTCCGGATCACGGGCCCGCTTCTCGCTGTGCGGAGAGCGCGCAATCGCACATGCGGGTCACGCGGCGCGGTCGGCCGCGGCCTGCGACCCTAGAGCCCGAGACGGTCGAGGGCGTGGACCCGCCGCTGCCAGTCGCGCTCGACCCGCACGACCGTGTCGAGGTACACCCGCGCGCCGAGCAGCGCTTCCAATTCGAGTCTGGCCTCGGTCCCGGCCTGCTTGAGGACGGCGCCCCGCCGGCCGATGACGATCCCCTTCTGCGAGTCGCGCTCGACCTGCACGACCACGCGGTACACGAGGACCGGATCACGCGCGTCCTCGGTGTCGTCATCGTCATCATCGTCGTCATCGTCGGGCTCGAGCGGCTCGGCCGTCACCGCGATGGAGTGCGGGAGCTCGTCGCGAGCGACGGCCAGCAGCTTCTCGCGCACCAGCTCCGCGACCAGGAACGCCTCGGGCTGGTCGCTCACGACGTCCTCCGGGTAGTAGCGCGGCCCTTCCGGGAGACGGGCGACCAGCTCCGCGACGAGCGCGTCGACCCCGTCGCCCGTGCGCGCCGAGAGGGGCACGAACGCGTCGAACTCGCCGAGCTCCGCCGCGCCGGCGAGGCGGCGCGCGACGTCGGGCTTCGAGGCCGCGTCCACCTTGTTGACGACGAGCACGGTGGGCGTCTCGATCGGCGCCAGCTGCTCGGCGATGAAGCGGTCGCCGGGCCCGATCGCGCCCGACGCGTCGAGCAGGAAGCACACGACGTCGACGTGCCGGAGCGTCGCCAGCGACCGCTCGTTGCAGCGTTCGCCGAGCAGCGTGCGCGGCTTGTGGATGCCCGGCGTGTCGAGGAAGACGATCTGGTCCGAAGGCGTGGTCCGCACGGCACGCACTTCCGTGCGCGTCGTCTGCGGCCGGTCGGACACGATCGACACCTTCGTGCCGACGAGACGGTTCAGCAACGTCGACTTGCCGACGTTGGGGCGGCCGACGAGCGAGACGAACCCGCTTCGAAACGACGCGCCGTCGCTCACGCGGGTGGTGACGCGGGGCTCGACGCGGGCGACTCGGCCGGCGACTGCTCGCCGCCGCCGTCGGGCGACTCCAGCCGGCGCACGTGCACCGTGACGATGCGATGCCCCTGCACGCGCTCGGCGCGGAACTCGAGACCCTGGAAGGACACGGTCTCGCCCTCGTCCGGCACGTGCCCGAGGAGGTTGAAGAGCAGCCCGCCGACGGTGTCCCACTCGTCGTCGGGCAGCTCGACGTCGAGCTCCTCGTTGACCTCGTCGATCGCCGTGCGTCCGGGCACGCGCAGCTCGGTGTCGGAGATGCGCTCGAGCTGTGGCTCCTCGCGGTCGTACTCGTCGGCGATCTCGCCGACGATCTCCTCGAGCAGATCCTCCATCGTCACGAGACCCGCGGTACCGCCGTACTCGTCGACCACGATCGCCATGTGGAACTGCTTCTGCTGCATCTCGCGCAGGAGCTCGGCGACGCGCTTCTGCTCGGGGACGAACACCGCGGGCCGCACTGCGGTGCGCACCGGCTCGAAGCCCTGGTCCGCGCGTTCCGAGCTCACCAGGTCCTTCAGGTAGACGAGCCCGATGATGTTGTCGGTGCTGTCCTCGTACGCGGGTAACCGCGAGAAGCCGTGTTCGATCGCGGTCTGCAGCGCGGCAACGACCGTGTCGTCGGCCTCGACCGCGACCATGTCGGGTCGCGGGGTCATCACCTCGCGCACGAGCGTGTCGCCGAACTCGAAGATGGAGTGGATGAGGTGCCGCTCCTGGCTCTCGATCGCCTGCTCCTCGGCGGCGACGTCGGCCATGGTGCGGATCTCGTCCTCGGTGACGAACGGGCCTTCACGGAGACCGCGGCCCGGGAGCACGACGTTCGCGAGACCGATGAGGGCCCGGGACAGGACGCGCAACGGAGGGAACGTCGTGAGCGCGAACAGGAGCGGCGTGACGCGCAACGCGGCGCGCTCGGTGTGCTGGAGCGCGTAGGTCTTGGGCGCGACCTCCGCGAACACGAAGAACACGCCGACCTCGACGAGCGTGCCGACCGCGACCCCGAGCGGGCCGAGCAGACGTTCCATGAGCACGCCGAGCAGGGTGGCCGACGCGAGCTGCGCCGCCAGCAGGACGAGCAGCACCGCGTTCAGCGTCGCGACCGGCGAGTCGAGCATGCGAACGAGCCGCCCCGCGTGCCTCGTGCCCTCCTCCTCGAGCGCGAGCACGCGGATCCGGTTGACGCGGGTGAACGCGGTCTCCGCGAGCGACATCACCGTCGAGACGATGAACAGGACGACGATGACGGCGACGATGATCCAGTCGCTCGTCCTCACGACGGGTCGTCCCGTCGCGGTGGCGGTCTTCGCACGCCGTCAGCCTTCCTGCTCGAGGCGCCGGAAGCGTTCGAGCAGCTCCCGTTCCCGCCGCTGCATCGCCTCCGACTCCTGCTCCTCCGCGTGGTCATAGCTGAGCAGGTGGAGCACCCCGTGCACCACGAGCAGGGCGAGCTCCTCGTCGAGCGCCCGCCGGCGCGACTCCGCCTCGCGGCGCGCGTACGACGGGCACACCACGACGTCGCCGATCATCGCCGGTGGCTCGCCGGGCTCGCTCGGTGACCCGGGGCCCCGGCCGCCCTGATCGGGTTGGCGGCCGGCCGGGACGATGTCGTCGTCCATCGGGAACGCGAGGACGTCGGTCGGGCCGGCACCGCCGAGGAACCGCTCGTTGAGATCCGCGATCGCGCGCTCGTCGACGAAGATGAGCGACAGCTCCGCGCCGCCGGGAACCTGCTCCTCCTCGAGAACCATGCGCGCGAGGCGCACCCAGCGCATGACGTCGACCGGGATCTCTTGCTGCTCGTCCGCCGCGAACACATCGACCGACATCCCGGCTACCTCGTCGGTCCGGTGGGGGTGTCCTTGCGGCGTTCGTATGCGTCGACGATGTCCTGCACGATGCGGTGGCGCACGACGTCGCGCGAGCTCAGGTGCACGAACGCGAGACCGGGGATGTCGGCGAGCACGCCCTCGAGCGCCGCGAGCCCCGAGCGTCCAGGACCCTCCGGCAGGTCGATCTGGGTCACGTCGCCGGTCACGACGATCGTCGACCCGAAGCCGAGGCGGGTCAGGAACATCTTCATCTGCTCGGGCGTCGTGTTCTGCGCCTCGTCGAGGATGATGAAGGAGTCGTTGAGCGTGCGGCCGCGCATGTACGCGAGCGGCGCCACCTCGATCACGCCGCGCTCCATCAACCGCCCGACCGCCTCGGGGTCGAGCATGTCGTAGAGCGCGTCGTAGAGCGGACGCAGGTACGGGTCGACCTTCGCGAGCACGTCGCCGGGCAGGAAGCCGAGCCGCTCCCCCGCTTCGACCGCGGGTCGGGTGAGGATGATGCGGTTGACCCGCTTCTCCTGCAGTGCCTGCACCGCGAGCGCGACCGCGAGGTAGCTCTTCCCCGTGCCGGCAGGTCCGATCGCGAACGTCACCGTGTTGTCGCGCACGGCGTCGACGAAGCGCTTCTGGCCCGCGGTCTTCGGGCGCACCGACTTGCGGCCCCGCAGCACCTGCGTCGACATGACCTCGCTCGGGCGTTGGTCGGCCTTCAGCATCTCGATCGTGCGGCTCACGCCCTCGCGGTCGAGGTGATGACCCTGCTCGAGCAGCATCACCATCTCCTCGAAGAGCTGGGCGACGCGCTCGGCCTCCTCCTGGTCACCGGTGACGGTGATCTCGTTGCCGCGCACGTGGATCGAGACCGGGAACGCGCGCTCGACGAGACGCAGCAGCTCGTCCCGCTGCCCGAGGAGCCCCACCATGAGGTGGTTGCCGGGGACGAGAACCTTGACCTGGGTGGAGGACACGTCGGCAGGAAGCGTAGCGGCCACCACGGGCGCATCGAAGCGAACTCGCGCGCTTCCCGGACGAGCCGATCGTCAGCCCGGGGGCCAGCCGAGGCGGCGGCCACCGAGCACGTGGAAGTGGAGGTGCGGCACCGACATGCCGCCGTTGCGGCCCACGTTCGCGACGACGCGGTAACCGGGCCCGGCGACGCCCTCGGCGTCCGCGACCTGTTGGAGCGCGCCGAAGAGCTCACCCAGCAACGGGTCGCCGGGCTCGATCGCGTGGACGTGCTCGACGTGGCGCCTGGGCACGACGAGCACGTGCACCGGCGCCTGCGGGTTCACGTCACGGAACGCGACGACGCCGTCGGTCTCGAGCACGCGCTCCGACGGGATGTCGCCGGCCACGATGGCGCAGAAGATGCAGTCCGGCACGCGCGACCGGTGTCGATCGACGAGGGTCGTCGATCAGGCGCGTGCGCGCAGGCCGAGCTGCTCCAGGCGCACACCGAGCTCCTCGGGACGTCGGCCCAGGACCGCGGCGAGGACCCGGAGGTCGTCGCTCCGGATCGTGAGCAGCCGGCCGTTGAAGTCCTGGCGCTGGAGCTGGATGGTCGCCGCGTAGCGTGAGAGCACGGCCGCGTCGGGGTCGTCGAGCGCGTGCAGCGCGACGAGGTCGATGGTGAAGCCGTTGTCGATCGAGGTGGAGGCACCCTCGGTGAGGTTGATCTCCACTTCCATGTCGCGCGGCAGGAGCTGGTCACCCGGCACCTCGTAGATCTCGGCCAGACGCAGCAGGCGCGGGACCGAGATCGCGCGCTCCCCGCGTTCGTAGGCGCCCAGCACGGAGGCCTTGAACTCCTGCTGTGAACGCGCCTCGACGTCGTGAAGCGACAGTCCCTTTTGGCGTCTGATGGCCCGAAGCCGTTCCCCGACGCGAGATCCACTCATCTTCAAACCGCCCCCGATGCCCGGACCCGCCCGACCGAACAATAACAGCGACCACGACGAACTGTGTGTTTTTCGCGCAGGGCGCGCGATCACGGCTCTTTCCCGCGCGAGAAGATAGCGGCTCGGCGACGGCAAGTGAACAACCCGGTGACCACCGTTGCGGCCGTCGTGGCCCGCAATTGAAAGGGTCCCAGCCCCACGGAACGCGCCGGCTCCAGGTGTTCCCGCTCGCCGGGCTCCAGCCCACCCTCGGGGCCGACCACCAGGAGCCAGCCGCCCGAGGCGGGCGTCGGCAGCGTGGCGACGTCGCCGCCGCCACGCTCGGCGACCACCAGGTCCGGGTGCGGACGAGCGGTCAGGGGCTGGAGCGAGTCCGCCAGCTCCACGATGGGCAGGCGCGCGCGACGCGACTGCATCGCGGCCTCCCTGGCGACGCGCTGCAGCCGTCGCCGCGCCTTCTCGGCCTTGTCACCGCTCCAGCGCACGACCGACCGGGCGGTGGTCACGGCCACGATCCGGTCGACGCCGAGCTGGGTCAGCTGGCCGACGACCAGCTCGGGCGCCTCGCCCTTCGTGACCCCGAACGCGACCGCCAGGCCCGGCTCGAGCGGGGGCTCCTCGTGGACGGGACCTCCGGCGGTGAGCGCCAGCCGCCCCGGCCCGACGTCGCCCACGAGATAGCGACGCCACCGCCCGGCGCCGTCCGCCGCGGTGAGGAGCTCGCCGGGCCGGATGCGCCGGACCCGCTGGAGGTGATGGCCGTCGTCGCCCTCGACCGTGAGGTGCTCGCCGAGCCCGTCGACGAGGACGTGGGCGACCGCGCCCTCGGCCGCCGGGTACCCGGCGGGCCCGGCCACGGCCTACTGGAACGCCGAGCGGATGCGCGAGAACAGGCCGTGCTCGGGGGCGGCGACGGTCTCACCCCGCAGCTCCGCGAACTGGCGCAGCAGCTCGGCCTCTTCCGGCTTGAGCTGGTCGGGCGTCTCGACCCGGACGTCGACGAGCAGGTCGCCGCGCCGCCCGTGGGCCGTCGGCATGCCCCGACCCTTGAGGCGGAACACCCGACCCGACTGCGTCCCGGCGGGGACCGTCAGCTCCTCCTCGCCGTCGAGGGTCTCGATCGTCATCTGCGCACCGAGCGCGGCCTGGGTCATCGCCACCGGGCGCACGTGCAGCAGATCGTCGCCGTGACGCTCGAAGCGCGGGTCGGGCGCGACCGTGACCGCGACGTAGAGGTCGCCGGGCACGCCACCTCGTGGCGCGGCAGGGCCCTGACCGCGCAGCAGCAGCCGTTGGCCGTGGTGGATCCCCGCCGGCACCTGCACCTCGATGTCGCGGGTGCCCGCGATGCGGCCGTCGCCCCGGCAGTCCCGACACGGCGACGGGATGCGCGTGCCGGTCGCTCCGCACGTCGGGCACGGCGACGCGGTGACGACCTGACCGAGCAACGACCGCCGCACCTGGCGCACCTCGCCGAGCCCGCCACACGTCTCGCAGCGCGCGGGGTGCGTGCCGGGCTCGCAGCCCGAGCCTTCGCACCGCGCGCACGCCACCGGAACGTGCACCTGCACGCTTCGGGTGACGCCGAACGCGGCCTCCGCAAGGGTGAGCTCGACGCGCGACTCGAAATCGGGGCCACGCGGCGGACCCGTCGCGCCACCCCGACGCGCGCCGAACAGGTCACCGCCGAAGAACGCGTCGAACAGGTCGTTGAGCCCGAAGCCCTCGGCGCCCATGCCTGCGCCCGCGTTCGGCCCTTCGCCGAACATGTCGTAACGCCGGCGCCGCTCCGGATCGCGCAGCGTCTCGTACGCGACGGTGATCTCCTTGAACCGCTCCTCGGCCGCGGGGTCGTTCGGGTTCGCGTCCGGGTGGTACTGGCGCGCGAGCGCGCGATAGGCGCGCTTGATCTCGTCGTCGGTGGCGTTCCGGCTCACACCGAGGACGTCGTAGAAGTCGGGCATCGGTGCGCTTCGTTCCTTCTCCGCGGGTCGGTCGTCTACGACGAGAGCAGTCGACCGAGCTGATCGGACACCGCGGCCACCGCCGCCAGCGCCTGCTGGTAGTCCATCCGGGTGGGACCCAGCACCCCGACGGTACCCGCGACCTCACCCTCGATCGTGTAGGGCGCGAGCACGAGCGAGCACTCACGGAGCTCGGAGCGTTCGTTCTCGGTGCCGATCCGAACCGTGATGCCGTGATCGAGCAGGTTGCGGACCAGCGACACCACGACGACCTGGTGCTCGAGCATCTCGAGCAGACGGGCTGCGCTCTCCACCGTCGCGAACGAGGTCTGCTCCGCCGCGAGGCGGCTCGCGCCTCCGACGTAGAGCTGCTCCGACGCATCGGCGCCACGCGCCGCGAACGCGTCGCGCACCGCGTCGCCGAGCTTGTCGAGCACCGCTTCGCCTACCGGCGGACGCTCGGGCAGGGTGGCGAGCCGGGCTCCCTGCAAGGTCTCGGTCAGGCTGCTGCCGAGCCGGGCGAGCTGCTCGTCGGTCACCTCGACGTCGGCGTCGAGGACGACGACCTCCTTCTCGATGCTGCCGTTCGACATGACGACGACCGCGACCACGACGTTGGCCTGCAGCCCGACCAGCTGCACGCTCCGCACGCGGGCGGCGTCGGGCTGGGGTCCGACGACGACCGCCGCGTGGTCGGTGAACGTGGAGAGGAACTGGCTGGTCTCGTGGAGGAGATCCTCGAGCGCGCGGTGCGCGCGGGCGAAGAAGTCGGCGACCACACGCCGCTGGTTCGTCGGGAGGTCGGGACGTGTGAAGTGGTCGACGAAGAAGCGGTACCCGAGGTCGGTCGGGATCCGTCCCGCGGACGTGTGCGGCGCGACGAGGTACCCCTCGCGCTC
Organism: Acidimicrobiia bacterium; assembly: GCA_036558745.1. Classification (GTDB taxonomy): domain Bacteria; phylum Actinomycetota; class Acidimicrobiia; order IMCC26256; family JAMXLJ01; genus JAMXLJ01. The sequence continues at coordinate 16,588 of DATBEZ010000009.1, read as the reverse complement.
GAGCACGGTCATGTCGTTGCGGACCGTCGCGCTCGACACCCCGAGGGCGCGGGAGCGGGCGATCGTCGCCGACCCGACCGGCAGGGCCGTCTCGACGTACTCCTCGACGACCGCGCGAAGGATCGAGGCCTTCCTCTCGTCGATATCTGTGTCTTCTCGGTCGCTCACTCGCTTGCCGGCTCCGGCGTCGACCTTGTGCTCACCACTTCGTTCGCTCCCTGGCGAGCGACCTGCGCTCCTTCGCGCTCCGGTCGCCGCAGTGTGTTACCGGTCGCCTGCTCTCCGGCCCGGGGTCGCACTGCCCCATGACCTCGGCGGTTAGCACTCGAGTGTACCGAGTGCCAGCGGATCGGACACCGGATGCGGGGCGAGCAGGCGGATCGTGATCTCGGAAGCGAGCAGCCGGCCACGTTGCGTGAGACGCCACCGCGGACCGTCCGGCTCCAGGAGACCCAGCGCGGCCAGCCCCTCGGCGACGGGCGCCTGGACGGCGTCCAGCGCCACGCCGCCCCGCGTCCGCAGCCGGAGCGCGAGGCGCTCGTCGGCACGGGCGCGGTCGTCGAGGCGCTCGCTCCCCGCCTCCGCCCCCGTGCCGCCCTCGATCGCGGCGACGTAGCGCTCGGGGGTCCGGACGTTCCACCACCGCCGTCCACCGGTGTAGCCGTGCGCGGCGCAGCCGATGCCGACGTAGTCGCCGCCGTCCCAGTAGAGCTCGTTGTGCCGGCACGACTGCCCGGGGCGGGCCCAGTTCGAGATCTCGTACCAGGCGAAGCCCGCTCCCGTGAGCAGCTCGTCGGCGAGCAGGTACTTGTCGGCCTGGTCGTCCTCGTCGGGCGCGGCGCGCGTCCCGGCGTCGACCAGCCTGGCGAGGGGCGTTCCCGGCTCGACGGTGAGCGCGTACGCGCTGACGTGGTCCGGGTGCAGCGCGAGCACACCGGTGAGAGTCGCGCGCCAGTCGTCGAGCGACTCGCCGGGCGTGCCGTAGATCACGTCGAGGTTGAGGCGTTCGAAGCCCGCACGGCGCGCCGCCGCAACGGCCGCGTCGACGTTGTCGGGGTCGTGTGTACGTCCCAACGCGCGCAGGACGTGCGGACGCATCGACTGCACACCGAACGAGAGGCGGTCGACACCTGCACCCCGGTAGCCCGCGAGCTTCGCGTCGTCGACGGAGTCGGGGTTGCACTCGACGGTCACCTCGGCACCCGGAGACAGCGGGATCTCGCGCAGGATCGTCGCGAGCTGTCCGGGCATCAGCAGTGACGGTGTGCCGCCGCCGAAGAACACGCTCGTCGCGGGCGCGAGCTCACCGCGCTCCGCCCGTCGACGAACGTCGTTCGCACACGCGTCCACGTAGCGCGCGACGAGGTGGGCCCGGTCGGTCCACGTCGCGAAGTCGCAGTAGTCACACCGGGTGGTGCAGAACGGAACGTGGACGTAGACGCCGAACGTCACCCAGGCATGATCGCGCCGCCGGGACGGCTCGACGTCATGCGACGTTGCCTGCTGCGAGCGGCGTCTGGCTCGGCGCCACCGCGCCGGGGGCCTGCTCGTCGGTGACGGCGAAGCCGACGACGTGCCCGTCGTAGGTGAACGCAGCGAGCCCGGGATCCGCACCGAGCACCCCGGCCGACACCGCGGTCGGTTGCTTCGCGTCGCCGACGAGCGCCCACAGCTGGTACACGCGACCGGCCGGGAGCGGCGCCAGGTTCCGTTCCGCGAAGTAACCCGTGCCGTCGGGAAGCACGACCACCTGCGCGAGCCTGCGACCCTCCGGCGCAGTGAGCGACACGGTGCGCGCGCCCGGCAGGCTCTTCGCGGCGGCGAGCTCGCGCTGCAGCGGGTTCCTCTGCATGTCGCCGATCGCGCCCGACAGGTTGTCGATCCGGTGCTCCTGCTGTCCGACGCGCACGCCGAGCACCACTGCCGCCGCGGCCGCGATCGCGGCGACGGCCGCGGCGATGCGCACCCCGCGCGACTGACGGCGACGTTCCAGCTCGGCGCGCGGCACGACCGGCGCGACGACAGGTCGCGGCTCTCCTTCGATCGCGGCGCTGATGCGGTTCCACACACCCACCGGCGCGTCGCCACCGATGTTCGCCAGCGCCGCCGCGAGCTCGCGGTACTCGGCGACCTCGGCCCGCGCCGCGGGATCGTGCGCGAGCTCGCGCTCGATGACATCGCGCTCGTCGGCGTCGACCGCGTCCAGCGCGTACGCGCCGAGGAGGTCGCGCAGCTCGTCGCGGCTCAGCTCGGCCATGATCCACCGATCCCGGCTTCGGTGAGCGACGCGCGGAGTCGTCCGAGGCCGGCGCGGATGCGGCTCTTCACCGTGCCCTCCGGCTCACCGAGCAACCGCGCGACCTCACGGTACGTATGACCGCCGAAGTACGCGAGCTCAATCGCGGCGCGCTCGTCGTCGGAGAGCGCGCCGAGCGCGTCCCGCACGTGGCCCGCGACCTCGAGGTCCCACACCTCGTGCTCGAGGTCGTAGCCCGCCTCTGCCGTGAGGCGCGCGTCACGCTCCTCGCGACGGCGGCGAGACGTCTCCGAACGGATGAGGTCGACGCTGCGACCGTGCGCGTGAGCGAGGAGGTACGAGCGCAACGAACCCCGTTCGGGATCGAAGCGGTCGGGCTCGTTCCACAGACGCAGGAACACCTCCTGCAGCACCTCCTCGGCGAGCGCGCCGTCACCCAGCAGCCGTCGGGCCAGCGCGAACACCGCGCCGCCGTGGCGCCGGTACGCCTCCGCCAGGGCCTCCTGGTGGAAGCGGCCGATGCCGACGACGAGGCGCGCATCGCTGGCTTCCCGCAGGTCGTCCGTGCCCACTGCACGTCATTCGGCGCGGGGGCCGCCCGCGGATGACCGACGAACGGCGAGCTTGCGAGCGCGACCACGAGCCCGGGCGTACCCTCCGCGCGCATGCCCACCTCCATCGCGCTGCCGCCGGAGGCCGAGACCTACCGCGACCGGGTACGCGCGTTCCTCGCGGAGCACGCGCCGGGTGGCACGTTCCCGAAGGACTGGAACCGGCGGCTGGCCGAGGCCGGCCTGGTCGCGCCCCACTGGCCCCGTCCCTGGGGGCTGGACGCAGGACCGCTCGAGCAGCTCGCGATCGACGAGACGCTGCGTGCGGCCCGGGCGCCGCGGCCGGTCAACCCGATCGGCATCGGCTGGGCCGGGCCCACCCTGCTCATGGCGGGAACGCCGGAGCAGCACCACCGGTGGCTCCCCGGGATCCTCGACGGCAGCGAGATCTGGTGCCAGCTCTTCAGCGAGCCGGGCGCGGGCAGCGACCTCGCGTCGTTGACGACGCGCGCCACCCGCGATGGCGACGAGTGGGTCGTGCAGGGTCAGAAGATCTGGACGACCGGCGCCCACGTCGCTCGGTACGGGATCCTGCTCGCCCGCACCGACCCGGACGCGGAGCCCCACCTCGGCATCACGTACTTCGTCGCCGACATGCGCAGTCCGGGTATCACCATCCGACCGATCCGCCAGATGGACGGGTCCGCGGACTTCAACGAGGTGTTCCTCGACGACGTCCGGATCTCCGCGGGCGACGTGGTGGGCGAGGTGCACGACGGCTGGCGCCTCGCGCGCGTCACCCTCGGCAACGAGCGCGTGTCGCTGTCGGGCGAAGGCGCGTTGTGGGGCATGGGACCGACCGCGCACGACCTGATCGGCATCGTGCGCGCTCAGGGCGGCGTGCGCGACCCGGCGCTGCGCCAGCAGGTGGCCGCTCTCTACGCGGAGGCCGAGGTGCTGACGTTGATCCGGATGCGGACCCTCGGCGCGCGTCTCCGTGGTCTCGAGCCGGGGCCGGAGGCGTCGGTGCGCAAGGCGTTGGCCGACGAGCACGGGCAACGGGTCATGGCCGTCGCGGTCGCGCTCGCGGGCAGCGACGGGATGCTGTCGGACCGTGGGCCGTTCGGCACCGAGACGTCGATGTGGGCGTCGGGCTACCTGTTCTCGCGCGCGCTCACGATCGGCGGCGGCACGTCGGAGGTGCAACGGAACATCATCGGCGAACGCGTGCTCGGACTCCCCCGCGACTGACCACGTCAGCCGGCTCGCGGCTCACGGCGTGGCCGAGCGGAGGGCGGCGAGCGTCTCGTCGAAGAGCTCGTCGTAGCGGCTGCTCGTGCCGGCCGCGCCGACACCCAGCGCGTCCTCGATCGAGACCTCGACCGCGGTGCGCGCGTCGGTGCCATCGCCTCGTGCCACGGTCACCTCGACGTGCAGTGGCAACCACCGCTTCGGCACGAGCGAGACGTCGAGCCGGGCGAGCAGCTGCGACCCAATGTGGGCCTCGACCCGACGGTCGTCGCGCTCGACGATCTTGGCCCGACGTGCCCGCAACGCGCCGACGAGACGCGCCAGTGCGTCGGCTTCGAGCGCGGTCGTCGTCCAGCGGTCTGCGCGCGAGTACGTCACTCGTCGAGGCGGAGCGCGGCCACGAACGCCTCTTGGGGCACCTCGACGCGCCCGATCTGCTTCATGCGCCGCTTGCCCTCCTTCTGGCGCTCAAGCAGCTTGCGCTTCCGCGTGATGTCACCGCCATAGCACTTGGCGAGTACGTCCTTGCGGCGCGCCTTCACGGTCTCGCGGGCGATGATCCGACCGCCGATGGCCGCTTGGATGGGCACGTCGAAGAGCTGGCGCGGGATGAGCTCGCGCAGCTTCACCGCCATGCGCCGGCCGTAGTCGGCGGCCCGGTCGCGATGCACGATTGCAGAGAAGGCGTCGACGGGCACGCCGTTCAGCAACACGTCGACCTTCGCGAGCTCGGAACGGCGGTAGCCGGTGGGCTCGTAGTCGAGGCTGGCGTAGCCGCGCGTGCGCGACTTCAGCTGGTCGAAGAAGTCGAGCACGATCTCGGCCAACGGCATCGCGTACACGAGCTCGACCCGTTCCTCGGAGAGATACTCGAGCTTGCCCATCTCTCCCCGCCGCTGCTGGCACAGCTCCATGAGCGTGCCGACGTACTCCGTCGGGGTCAGCACTGTGATGTTGACGTACGGCTCCTGGATGAACTCGACCTCGTTCGCGGGCGGCATCGCGGAGGGGTTGTCGACCACCTCGACCGCGCCCGTCGTGGTGTGCGCCTCGTACTCAACGTTCGGCGCGGTCGCGACGAGCTCCAACCGGTACTCACGCTCGAGCCGCTCACGGACGATCTCCATGTGCAGCAGACCGAGGAAGCCGCAACGGAAGCCGAAGCCGAGCGCGCCCGACGTCTCCGGCTCGTACGTGAACGACGAGTCGTTGAGACGCAGCTTCTCCAATGCGTCGCGCAGGTCGGCGTACTCGTCGCCGTCGACCGGGTACAGGCCGCAGAACACCATCGGCTTCGGGTCGCGGTAGCCCTCGAGCGGTTCGCCCGGTCGCGACGCGTCGGTGACCGTCTCGCCCACGCGTGCTTCACCGACGTCCTTGATCCCGGCGATCAGATAGCCGACCTCGCCCGGACCGAGCGTGGCAACCGGCGTCGGCGCGGGCACGCGGACGCCGATCTCCTCCGCGTCGTGCACCGCGCGCGCCTGGAGGAAGCGGAGCCGCTCCCCCGAGCTCATCGTGCCGTTGAACAGGCGCACCGCGCTGATCACGCCTCGGTACGCGTCGTAGTAGGAGTCGAAGATCAGACCTTGCAACGGCGCGTCGGCGTCGCCCTTCGGTGCAGGGATGTGGGCGACGATCGCGTCGAGGAGCTCGGGCACACCCTCACCCGTCTTCGCTGAGATCTGCAGGATCTCCTCCGCGGGGATACCGAGCACGCGGTCGATCTCCTCGGCGACGCGGTCGGGCTCGGCTGCGGGCAGGTCGATCTTGTTGAGCGCGGCGACGATCGCGAGATCGTGCTCCAGCGCGAGGTAGCAGTTCGCGAGCGTCTGGGCCTCGATGCCCTGCGACGCGTCGACGAGGAGCACGACGCCCTCGCACGCGGCGAGGCTGCGCGAGACCTCGTAGCCGAAGTCGACGTGACCGGGCGTGTCGATGAGGTGGAGGACGTGACCCTGCCACTCGAGTCGCACGTTCTGCGCCTTGATCGTGATCCCGCGCTCGCGCTCGAGGTCCATCGAGTCGAGGTACTGGGCGCGCATGTCGCGGGGGTCGACCGCGCGGCACAGCTCGAGCACTCGGTCGGCGAGCGTCGACTTGCCGTGGTCGATGTGGGCGATGATCGCGAAGTTGCGGATTCGGTCGAGCGAGGTCACGGGACACCCATTGTCGCCCAGACCACCGCGAACGGCGGGACGGTGCGACGCCGCGGCGCCACCCTGCTAGCCTGAGCCGGTTCCCGGAACGACTGCGGAGTCCTTACGCGCATGGCGAACATCAAGAGCCAGAAGAAGCGGATCCTGACGAACGAGAAGCGGCGCCAGCGCAACCTGGGTGTCCGCTCGGAGCTCAAGACGCGGGTGAAGCGGGCCGCCGAGGGTGCCGCCGGCGACACCGAGGACGCGGCCGAGCGCCTGCGCCTCGCCCAGAAGCGCCTGGCCAAGGCGGGCCAGAAGGGCATCATCCACAAGAATCAGGCCGCTCGCCGGACCTCTCGCCTGATGCGCAAGGCGGCGGAAGCCGCCCGCTCGAGCGAGTAGCGCTCAGCGGCGGGCCCGCCTCGCCGCCGCCGGACGGCCGCGACGCCCCGACCGCGCCGAGAGACCGGCCAACCGCGCCACCAGCACCTCCATCACCACGTCCTCCGGGATGGCGCGCGCCCCCTTGAGGTCGATGTCGGCCTGGTGGAGACGGGCGAATGCCTCGCGGATCCCCTCCGACCCGAGCGCCCGGGCCTGCTCCCACGCCTTGCGCGCCGGGTAGGGCTTCACCTTCCCGCCCAGCGCGGCGACGGCACTGCGCTCGTCGACCACGTCGGGATCGTCGAGCCGGGCGAGACGCCGGTAGTGGTTGTGCAGCAGTCCCATCACCTGCAACGGGTGCATCGGCTTGGGCTGGCGCGGGCTCGTCACGGTGAGCATGCGCTCGAGTGTCTCGAGCGCGCCCGCGACGTCGCCTGCTTCCACCGCGTTGGCGAGGGCGTAGACCGGTACCGCGCCGGCCTCGCCGAGGTAGGGCGCGACGTCGTCCGCGTCGAGCACCGCGCCGTGACCGAACGTGGAAGAGAGCAGGTCGACGAACGCGCCGACGCGACCCGAGTCCTCGCCGAGGCGCGTGGTGACCGCGCGCTTCGCGTCGGGGCGGAGCTTCAGCCCCGCGGTCTCCAAGCGCTCGTCGAGCACGTCGCCGGTGCGCTCCGAGCCCGGACCGACGGCCTGCGCGTCGGCCGCGTCGAGTGCCTTGGCCAGCGACGCCGTCAGCTTGCCACCGCCGGGCACGACGACGAGCGCGGTCGTCTCGAGCGGGTCGGCCAGGTAGCGCACGAGGGGCGCGGCGTCGTCGGCGGTGAGGTCCTCGGCGTTGCGCAGCACCACCACGCGCCCCGACGTCATGAACGGCGGGCTCGACGCGGCGTTGACCACCGCGGCGATCACGGCGGCGCGCCCCTCGCTGGTCGCGTCGGTGTCGCCGCGCGCGGGAACCGAGTGGTCCTCCAGCGCGAACGACCGGTCGTCGTCGCCCAGGAGGGTGGCGACGAGCTGGTCGAGCGCCTGGGCCCGGAGCGCAGGGTCGGCCGCGCGCAGGAGGTGAACGGTCATCGGGCTCCATCCTCGCGCTCGACCTCGAGCATCGCCTCGACCACGCGACATACCCGCGCCGAGCCGGCGACGTCGTGGACCCGCACGATCCGGCAGCCGTGCGCGACGCCGTACGCGACACATGCGAGCGACGCGTCGCGCCGGTCGTCGATGTCGAGACCCATGAGCTCGCCGAGGAACCGCTTGTTCGAGGCCGAGAGGAGCAGCGTGTAGCCCAGTGACGCGAGCGCATCGCTCTCGCGCAGCAGCACCGCGCTCATCGCCGGCGTCTTCCCGAGGTCCAGGCCCGCGTCGAGCGCGATCGCGTCCGCATCGATGCCCGCCGCCTCGGCGCGCTGCGCGCGGTCGACCAGGAACGAGACGACGTCGGCGAGAAGGTCGTCGTAGACCGGCTCGGGGTCGGGAACGCGCGGGCGCAGGCGGATGTGGGTCGCGACGACGGACGCGCCCGCTTTCGCGGCCACCGGAAGGTAATCGGGATCGGCGAAGCCACTGATGTCGTTGGCCACGACCGCGCCGGCGCGACACGACGCGTCGAGCACGCTCGCGCGCCACGTGTCGACCGACAGGGGTACGTCGAGACGGGCGTGCAACGCCTCGATGGACCCCACGACACGATCCAGCTCCTCGGCCTCGCCGACTTCGGGTCCGGGACCGGCCTTCACGCCACCGACGTCGAGGATGTCGGCACCGTCGTGCACGAGCTGCTCGCCCCGACCGACGAGGTCGTCGAGCGCGAAGGTGGCGCCACGGTCGTAGAACGAGTCGGGTGTGCGGTTGAGGATGCCCATCACCAGCGTCCGTGTGGTCACGTCGTGGACGCGGTCGCCGAGCCGGAACGCCGTCATCGTGCGGCGACACTACCGGTCCGCGCCCGGCGGACCACCAGCGTCGCGGCGAGCGCGCAGGCGAGCGCGACCACGAGCCACGTCGTGCGGGCGTCGACCGGCACGGGCGCGCGCGAGGCGACCCGGGCGACCAGCTCCACGTAGTCGGTCAGCACGCGCGACGGAGCCAGACAGAGCGCGGCGACGCTCGGCGCGCGGGATGCGAGCAGCCCACCGACCGTGCCGCCGACGAGCCCGGCGACGGTCAACGGTCCGACGACGGCGGCGACCGCGAGGTTGGCCGGCAGCGCGACGAGCGGCAGCGACCCGAACGTCGCGATCGCGACGGGCAGCACACCGAGCTGCGCGGCGGCCGTCGTCGCGAGCGGCATGCGCACGACGTCGGGACCAGGGAGATGCCGGTCGAGCACCGGCGCGACGAGCACGAGACCCGCGCATGCGCCGCAGGAGAGCAGGAACCCGACGGAGTGGACGAGAAAGGGATCGGCGAGCAGAAGCGCCGTCGCGACGAGCGCGAGGATCCGCGCGGCGGGCACCGGACGACCGAGCAGGACGGCGGTCATCGACAGACCGGCCATGGCGGTCGCGCGCAGCACCGAAGGTTCCCAGCGCGTCATCGCACCGAAGAGCAGCAGCACCGCGACACCGGCGAGGAAGCGCCCGCGCAGACCGAGCCGGCGCAACGCGGGACCGACGATCGCGAGGACGAACGCGACGTTCTCGCCCGAGACCGCGAGGAGGTGGCTGAGGCCGGACGCGCGGAACTCGTCAACGATCGTGGGCGGGACGCCGCGGGTGCCACCGAGGAGGAAGCCACCGACGAGGCCCCGTTCCTTTCCCGGGAGCAGGCGGGTACCGCCGAGCACCGCGTGGCGCGCCACGTTCGCGGCCCGCGCGAGCGGCGTGTCGGGCCGCTCCACCGAGATCACGTCGGTCACGGCGAGACGGGCGACCGCGTGACGCCACCGGAACCGCGCGTCGTAGCCGACGAGCGGTCGCAGGTGACCGCGCACGACCACCCGATCGCCGGCTTCGAGGACCGCGAGACGGGAGCCGACGTCGGACGAGCCGGTGACCACGACCAGGCGTCGTCCGCCGCCGACGGCTTCGGGTGCCGCCAGCGTGCGGACCCGCGCGATCGCCCGGGTCGTGAAACGTCCCGAGTCGGGATCGTCGACGAGTGTGAGCGACGCGTCGACCGGCGCGTGCTGCGACGCGAGCGGCGCCAAAGGAGTGTCGACCAGCCCGTGGAGCGCGCGCCGGGTCGCGCCGGTGCCGAGGAGCGCGGCTGCGAGGACGAGACACGCGAGCCCGCGCGGCCCGCGCGCGACGGATGCGACCGCGACGAGCGCGAGACCCGACGCGCATGCATGGACGGCAGGTGCGGGACCCAGGTGCTCGCCGACGACCACACCTCCAACCACCGCGGCCAGCACGGTCAGCGGCGCGGCGAACGCGCGGACGTCGCTCACACGCGCACCAGTGGCGCGATCTGGGCGAAGCGCGCGTCACCGATGCCGCGGACCCGTCGAAGGTCGTCGACGGAACGGAAGCCACCGCTGCGGTCACGCTCGGCGATGATGGCCTGGGCCAGCGACGGACCGATCCCCGGCAACGCCTCGAGCTGCGCCTGGGTCGCGGCGTTGAGATCGAGCGGCGCATCGGACGTGGGTGCGCCACCGCTGTCGTCGGGAGCGCCGCCCGCACCCGGAGCAGCAGGCGCCGGCTCACCGACCTTGGACACGGCCAGGTGCTCGCCGTCGACGAGCTTCGCGGCCAGGTTCAGCCGGCCGAGGTCGGCGTCGGGTCGCGCACCACCTGCGGCCGCGAGGGCATCCGTCACGCGCGCGCCCGACGGCAGATGCACGACTCCGGGGCGCACGACGTCCCCGGCGACGTCGACGACGACCTCCGCGACCGCGCCCGACGACGTGGTGGTCGCGGGTGGCGCGTTCGTCGTGGCCCTTGTCCGCGCTCGCGACGAGGGCGCGCTCGCGCTCGCCGGGGTGCTCGGCGTCGTCGCGGCGCCGAACGCGCTCCCTCCTCCGGTGCGCGACCCGATCTGGTACCAGATCGTGCCTGCGGCCAGCGCGGCGAGGACGAGGAGCACGACGGCGACGCGCGGGTCGCGTCGCCACGGGCGCAGGCGTTCCGCGAGCGCGTCCCACGGATGCTCGACGAACTCGGGACGCGGCACGCTCCGAGGGCGGGCGGGATCCGACATCACGACCTCCGGCGGGAACCTGAACCGACCGGGGGAAGTGACCGACGTCCCGCGGGCGCGTCGCGTCAGCGCGAGACGTACGGGGAAGAAGTCGTCAACCTAGCAGGCGCCTCACGCGCCGGCCAACACGCGGGCCTCGACCTCGAGCGGGATCGACCGATAGGCGTCCCAGTGCCGCGCGCCGCGCACGCGACCCACGGCGTACGCGCGGAGGTAGCGCCAGAGGAACGCGACGACCCCGAGCTCCCGCCACTGGCGGACGTGCACGAGCTCGTGCGCGAGGAGCGCGCGGTCGCGCTCGTGACCGCGACGAACCAGGACGACACGGCCGAGCGTCATCGCGGCAACTCCGGGTGTGAGCCAGGGCACGACGAGCACGCGGGCGCGGGCTCGGTCGACCTCGGGGACGACGTCGAAGCGGGTGAGCTCGACGGGACCGAGACGACCGAGCAGCACGTTCAGCCCACGACGAAGTTCACGAGGCGGCCGGGGACGACGACCACCTTGCGCACCGTCTTGCCCGCGAGGAGCTCGCCGACGCGCGCGTCGGCACGCGCCGCGGCTTCGGTCGCGGCCTCGTCGGCATCGGGCGCGACGTGCACGTGGGCCCGAACCTTGCCGTTGAGCTGCACGGGGATCTCGACCTGCTCGTCGACGAGGAGCGCGGGATCGGCGGCCGGATAGGGCACGTAGGTCAACGAGGTGGTGTGACCGATGCGCTCCCACAGCTCCTCGCCCACGTGCGGCGCGAGCGGCGCGACCATCAGGATCAGGGACTCGACCGCCTCCGCAGGTGCCGCACCGCGTTCCTCGACGACGCGCCACAGGTGGTTGTTGAACGTGAACAGCGCCGCGATCGCGGTGTTGAACGACATCGTCGCCATGTCGTCGCGCACGGCCGCGATCGTGCGGTGCAACAGCTTCCGGGTCTCCTCGTCGGCGGGATCGGACGACACGCGCACCGCGCCGGTGTCCTCGTCGACGACGATGCGCCACAGACGCTGGAGGAAGCGGTGCACACCGATGATGTCGGCGGTGTTCCACGGCCGGCTCTGGTCGAGCGGGCCCATGAACATCTCGTAGAGACGCAACGTGTCGGCGCCGTAGTCGCGGTAGATCTCGTCGGGCGTGACCGCGTTGCGCAGACTCTTGCCCATCTTCCCGTAGAGACGGGTCACCGGTATGGTGCCGGCGAAGTAACCACCGTCGCGCTGCTCCACATCGGCTGCTTCGACGTAGACACCGCGATCGTCGGCGTACGCGTACGCCTGGATCATGCCCTGGTTGAACAGGCGCTGGAACGGCTCCGGGGTCGACACGTACCCCAGGTCGAAGAGCACCTTGTGCCAGAAGCGCGCGTAGAGCAGGTGCAACACCGCGTGCTCGACCCCACCGACGTAGAGGTCCACACCGCCCGCGGCCGGTGCGCCGTCGGCGCGCCGGCTCTGCATCCAGTAACGCTCGACCGCGGGATCGACCATGCGGTCCTCGTTGGTCGGGTCGAGGTAGCGCAGGTAGTACCAGCACGAGCCGGCCCACTGCGGCATCGTGTTGAGCTCGCGGACGTAGGGCTTCGGGCCGTCGCCGAGATCGAGCTCGACCGTCGCCCAGCCGTCGGCGCGCGCGAGCGGCGGCTCCGGGACGCTGTCGTCGTCCTCGGCCTGGATGCGGGGCTCGAAGTCGCCGATCTCCGGGAGCTCCACCGGCAGCATCGACTCCGGCAGCGCGACGGGCAGGCCGGTCTCGTCGTAGACGATCGGGAACGGCTCGCCCCAGTAGCGCTGGCGTGAGAACAGCCAGTCGCGCAGCTTGTAGTTCACGGTGGGCTCGCCGTATCCGCTCGTGCGCAGCCACTCCCCGATCGCGCGCTTCGCAGCCGGTGTGTCGAGCCCGTCGAGGGAGACCTGGTCGTTCGTCGAGTTCATGCCGACGCCGTCGCCGACGAACGGCTCGGGCCACTCGGCCGCGGGAACGTCGGGCGTCAGCGAGCGTGCCTCGAGCCACTCGTCGGGAGGCCGTACGACGCCGACGATCGGGATCTCGAGCTCGCGCGCGAACTCGAAGTCGCGTTCGTCGTGCGCGGGCACCGCCATGATCGCCCCGGTGCCGTACCCCATGAGCACGTAGTCGGCGACGAAGATCGGGATCGGCTGGTCGTTCGTCGGGTTGAACGCGAACGCGCCGGTGAACACACCTGTCTTCTCGCGCGTCTCGACCTGCCGTTCGACGTCGCTCTTCGCGGTCGCGAACCGCCGGTACTTGGTGACCGCCTCGGTCGGCGACACGTCCGCGCCGAACACGCCACGCCACGCGGCGGGCGTCTCCAGCCATTCGTCGAACTGCTCACCGCCGGGCCAGTCGACCGGGATGATCTCGTCGACGAGCGGATGCTCGGGCGCCAGCACCATGTACGTCGCGCCGAACAACGTGTCGGGACGGGTGGTGAAGACCTCGATGTCGAGCCCCTCGTGGTTCACCACCGGGAACCTCACGCGGGCACCCTCGCTGCGGCCGATCCAGTTCCGCTGCATCTGCTTGATGGAGTCGGTCCAGTCGAGCATGTCGAGATCGGCGAGGAGGCGCTCGGCATACGCGGTGATCCGCAGCATCCACTGCTTCAACGGTCGCTTGAAGACCGGATGGTTCCCCCGTTCGCTGCGACCCTCGCTCGTCACCTCTTCGTTCGCGAGCACGGTCCCGAGCGCGGGGCACCAGTTCACGGGCGCCTCGGCGATGTAGGCGAGCCGGAACCCGTCGACGACCCGCCGGCGCTCCACGTCGTCGAGCTCGCTCCAGGGACGCCCGTCGGTGGAGGGCGCCGCGTCGCGCGCCCCCGACTCGAGCTCGGCGACGAGCTCCGCGATCGGTCGCGCGCGGTCGGCCTCCTGGTCGTACCAGGAGTCGAAGATCTGCAGGAAGATCCATTGCGTCCACCGGTAGTACGACACGTCGGTCGTCGCGATGCTGCGCCGCGAGTCGTGACCGAGCCCGAGCGCGCGCAGCTGGCGGCGCATGGTCGCGATGTTGGCCTCGGTCGTGACGCGCGGGTGCTGACCGGTCTGCACCGCGTACTGCTCGGCCGGTAACCCGAACGCGTCGTAGCCCATCGCGTGCAGGACGTTGCGACCGGCCATCCGCTGGAAGCGCGCGTACACGTCCGTCGCGATGTAGCCGAGCGGGTGACCGACGTGCAGGCCTGCGCCGCTCGGGTAGGGGAACATGTCGAGCACGTAGAGCTTGGGCTCGTCGGCGACCCGTTCGAAGCCCTCGCTCAGCAGCCCGGTCGGGTTCGGGGCCCAGAACGTGTGCTCCTCGTCCCAGCGGTCGTGCCACTTCGCCTCGATCGCGTTGGCCAGCTTCGCGTCGTACCGGTAGCTCGGAGCATCCGACGGGTTCGCGTTCGTGGCTGGTCGTCGCGTATCGGTCACGTCACGAGGCTAACGGCCGGTCATCGCGATCGACGGCCTGCATTCCTGTCACACCTTCGGCACAGGATGCGAACGTGTGTTCGACCTACGACTCATTCGAGGCCCGCGTCACGGCTGGTACCGTTGCCGCGCCAGGGGGCGTAGCTCAGTTGGTAGAGCGCTTGCATGGCATGCAAGAGGTCCGCCGGTTCGATCCCGGTCGCCTCCACCTCATTTCTTCCAGCCTGTTCGAGACCTGGCGCGGCGTGGGCTTCTTCCTCGGCGGTTTCGTCGCTGCCGAGGGAACCTTCACCGCCACGTCGAAACCGCGTCCTCGGTTACGTTCGCCGCGGGGGGTGCGACCGACGCGGGGATGTGCGACCTGCTGCACCAGTTCTCCGCCATGGGCTCGATCGTGCGGTCGCCGAGGCGCCGAGATCACGACGATGACGACGAGATCGCGTTGACGGTGCAGTCGACTCGCGCGCTCGTGGAGGTCGTGGTGCCGTTCCTGGATGCGCACCTGCCTCCTTCTCACAAGCGGCAGCAGTACGAGGCGTGGCGGGCGCAGCTGGTCGAGCACTGGGAGCTGCGCGCGAACCGGGTGCGTCCGTGCACGGTGGACGCGATGCGAGCTCCCGCGCCGGGCGTCGCCGTGTCGCGCTCGCGCTGTGCGTGGATGTGCTAGCGCTCAGTGGGCTACCCGCCCGGCGAACGATCAAACGCGTGCGGCGTCGGCGGAGGCCCCGGACCCGGGGTAGAACCTGGGGTGGTCGGCGGCCGGGGTTCCGGGTCGCGCAACGCCCGGACGACGGGACGACGGGACGACGGGAGTGGGATGGACGTGTTGGCCAGCGCGGGTACCGGGCTGCGCATCGGCCTCGTCGTCACCGCGTTCGGGTTCGGGTTCCGGCACGGGATCGACTGGGACCACCTCGCCGCGATCGGCGACATCACCGGCTCGCAGACGTCGCGTCGCCGATCGCTGCGCCTCGCCACTTGCTACGCGCTCGGGCACGCGATGGTGGTCCTCGGACTCGGGCTCGCCGCGGTGCTGCTCTCCCGTCGTCTCCCCCACGGCGTCGACGACGTGATGGAGCGGTTCGTCGGCGCCTCGCTGGTCGTGCTCGGCGTGTGGGTGCTCGTCGGGCTGGCCCGCCGCGGGCGCGACTTCCGGTTGCGCAGCCGGTGGATGCTGCTGTTCGCGCTCGGCCGCTCGTGCATCCGCCGGCGGCGACGACCGGCCCGCGGCGACGTCGTGGTCGTCGTCCACGAGCACGCGCACGACCCGGGAGCGACGCACCATCACCATGAGGGCGAGCACGTCGAGGCAGAGCTCGTGCGCGCCGGGGAGGCCGCAGCGCGAGCATCGGTCGACGCGTCCCCATCCGACGCGTCCCCATCAAACGACGCGGAACACGACGACGGCCGCACCCCATCGGTCGCGCCGCACCGTCATGTCCACCGGCACGTCGCCCGCATGCCCGCGGACCCCTTCGGCGACTACGGAACGGGCACGTCGTTCCTCGTGGGCATGCTGCACGGCGTGGGCGCGGAGACGCCGACCCAGGTGCTGGTGTTCCTCACGGCGGCAGGCGTCGGTGGTGCCGGTGCGGGCATCGTCGTGCTCCTCGCGTTCATCGCCGGGCTGCTCACGTCGAACAGCGTCGTCGCGGTGGCCGGCGCGCTGGGCTTCGCGAGCGCGGCGCGCAACTTCCGCGCGTATGCGGCGGTGTCGATCGTGACCGCGGTGTGCAGCCTCGCGATCGGCGTGCTCTTCGTGACCGGCTCGGCGAGCGCGCTCCCCGTCATCTCGGGCTAGCTTGACCCCGCGCCACGCCGCCGAACGCGGGACACCCATGACCACCGCGCCGCTGCTGCTCGACGAGATCGACCTCACCGACCTCGACAACTTCGCGCACGGGTTCCCTCACCACCTGTTCGAGATCCACCGCCGCGAGGCGCCCGTCCACTGGCACGAGCCGACGGTGCACACCCCGGACGGCGAAGGGTTCTGGTCGGTCGCGACCTACGCCGAGACGCTCACGGTGCTGCGCGATGTGGCGACGTACTCGTCGGAGCGCGGAGGGACGCGCGAGCACGGCGGCACGCTGTTGCAGGACCTCCCGGTCGCCGGCGTCGTCCTCAACATGATGGACGACCCGCGCCACGCCCGGATCCGACGCCTCGTGTCGACGGGGTTGACGCCGCGCATGGTCCGCCGCGTCGAGGACGAGCTCCGGCGCCGTACGCGCGCCGCGCTCGACGCCGTCCCCGACGGCGAGCCGTTCGACTTCCTCGTCGACGTGGCCGCCGAACTCCCGATGCAGATGATCTGCATCCTGCTCGGCGTCCCCGAAGCCGACCGCCACACCCTGTTCGAAGCGGTCGAGCACGTGTTCGACTTCCGCGGCGGGCGCGAAGCGTTCGAGACGACGCCGGAAGGCG
>DATBEZ010000008.1:0-50645 GCA_036558745.1 Acidimicrobiia bacterium | reverse complement strand
CAGGCTTCCACTTCGCCGACCAGGTCCCCTTCGACGTCGTCGGCGCGAACTTCGACACGCTCGTCGCGCCGTTGAAGCGTCACGCGCCCGGCTACGTGTACGTGCAGGGTGAGCTGACCGACCTCGTCAACGCGGAGAAGGCGCTCGCGAAGGCGGGGATCAAGCCCACGGTCGTCGACGCGGGCCAGCAGGCGTACGACGTCGACTTCCTGAAGCAGGGCGGTGCCGCGGTCGAGGGCACCTATGTCATCGCGACGACGGTTCCCTTCGCCGAGGCGTCGACGTCGCCCGAGTTGCAGCGCTATCTGCACTGGCTCGACGTGACGCACCCCGGCGCGCAGCCCACCGCGCTCGGCGTTCAAGGATGGTCGGCCGGTCTGCTCTTCGCCGAGGCCCTGCGCGGCCTCGGCTCCAACGTGACGCGCGCGGGCCTGCTCGAGGCGCTCCGCAAGGTGCACCACTGGGACGGCAACGGCCTGCACGTGCCGAGCGACCCGGGTGCGAACCGTCAGCTCGGGTGCTTCTCCTACCTGCAGGTGCGCAACGGCGCGTTCGTGCGCGCGTACCCCGCGCACGGATTCTCGTGCTCGCCCCTGAACGTCGTCGCGCTGCACCAGGCGTTGGGAGGCTCGTGATGGCGGACGCGTCGCTCGCCGATCTCGGCGTCTCGCGCGGCGAGCACTCGATGCTGCGCGTCACCGACGGCACGCTGTCGCTCGACGACATGCTCGGCTTCGTCGGTGCGGCCGCGCACTCCGGTGTGCTGCACGTGCAGGCGGACCGGGCCGGGACGTTCACGTTCGAGAGCGGCCGGGTCGTCGGCGCATCGGTCGAGGGTGGTGCCGACGTGCACGACCTCGTGGCCCGGCGCACCGGCTGCGAGCTCGAACGCGGACCACTCGGGGGCGCGTACGAGCACGACATGGTGGACGCCGCCGTGCTCGAGCACGCGGTCGACGTGCTGCTGGAGCTCGAGATCGCGACGAGCGGGGACGCGACGCTCGATTTCGTCGCGGCCGGACCCGACGGCGTACCCGACGACGGCACGCGCCTCCCCGGCAACGGGCTCGAGGTGGCCGACCTTCTCGCCGCGAAGCAGAGCCGAGTCCGGGAGTGGAAGGCGATCGCCGTGGCGATGCCGCCGGCGTCGTCGGTGCTGCGCGTGGTCGCCGACCTCCCGCCGTCGGGCGTGATGGTCCGACCCGACGACTGGCGCGTGCTCGGCGCGCTCCGTGGTGGCGGCACCGTCGCGCACGTCGTGCGCGACGCGGGCATCGGCGCGTTCTCCGCGTGCCGGTCGTTGCGCCATCTCCTCGACGCCGGCGCCGTCGTCGTCGAGTCACCGGTCGATCCAGACACCGCCCCCGCCCCGACGGGCGCGCCGGAGCTTGAGCTCGGCGGGCAGCGGGACGCGACCCACAAGGGGACACCGTGATCCGGAAGTTGAGGTTCCGTTCGAAGCTCATCCTGCTCGTGGCGTTCCCGTTGTGCGCGCTCGTCGCGATCACGGTGCCCGGGTTGACGAGCCGTCTGTCGGTGGTGCGCGCCGAGACGCGCGCGCAGCACCTGCAGAATCCCGCCGGCGCCGTCACGCTCATGGTGCAGGCCCTCGACAACGAGAACGCGCTGTCGAACTGGTACCTCGGATCGCCCGATGCGAAGGTGCACGCGGAGCTCCTCGCGGCCCGGGCCCAGACCGACCGTCAGACCTCGAGCCTGCGTGCGGAGGCGTCGGAGCTGCGGGCCGCCGGTGCGACGACGGCGGTCACGCGCCTGTCGCAGTTGCTGAGCGGGTTGGACCTGGTGGGCGAGCAGCGGCGCTTCGTGGACCTGCGACTCATCCCGGTCGACTCCGTCACGGGCTACTACCAGGACCAGGTGCGCCAGGCCCTGCGCGTCGTCGACGCGATGGGCTCGTCGCTCCACGACGCGACCGAGGTCGCGAACCTGCGTGACTTCGGCACCGTGCTGCGCATCGCGACGTCGGCCGGTGACGAGCGCGCCGTCCTCATCGCAGGTTTCGCGCGCGGCTCGCTCAACCCGGCGATGCTCCAGGACGCGATCGGCAGCGTCGCCTCGCAGGACGCGTACCAGGCGTCGTTCGAGGCCCAGGCGTCGCCCGCGCTGCGGAACGCGTTCGACGCCCGTCTGCGGTCGGGCAGCGCGGCCGTCGACCGGGTGCGCGCGCTGCGGAGCCAGGCCCTCGCCGGTCGTTTCACCGGCAGCGGCGCGAACGCGACGCAGTGGTACGACGCGAGCACGCAGCAGAGCGAGCAGCTCTTCGGTGCCGCGCACGGCGTGCTGGCCCAGACCAACCAGATCGGATCGGACCGCAAGGACGCGGCCAAGCGTCAGATGTTCGCGTACGGCGCTGCGTCGCTCGGTGTGCTGCTCCTCGCACTGGCGCTGGCGTTCGCGATCGCCCGGATGACCACGCGCCCGCTGCGTCGTCTCACCGACGCGGCCAACGACGTGACCCAGAACCGGCTCCCGCGGCTGCTCGACGCGGTGCGCAGCGGTGGCGACGGCGAGGTCGAGGAGGCGACGCCGATCCCGGTGGATTCCCGCGACGAGGTCGGTGAGCTCGCGCGCGCGTTCAACACGATGGAGAGCACGGTTGTCGAGGTCGCTCGCGAGCAGGGATCTCTGCTGCGACAGGGCGTGAGCGACCTCTACGTGAACCTGGCCCGTCGGAACCAGGCGCTCATCGACCGCCAGATCCGCGTCATCGACGATCTCGAGGCCGACGAGACGGACGCAGACCGACTCGACGCGATGTTCCGCGTCGACCACCTGGCGACCCGCATGCGACGCAACGCCGAGAGTCTGCTCGTGCTCGCGGGTGCCGAGCAGATCCGCACCTGGGGCGCGCCCGTTGCGGTGCTCGACCTCGTGCGCAGCGCGGCGTCGGAGATCGCCGACTACGCGCGCATCGACGTGCTGGGTCTCGACGACTCCGTGAAGGTGAACGGCGCCGCGGTCGTCGACCTGACCCACCTGCTCGCCGAGCTGCTCGAGAACGCGACCTCGTTCTCGCCGCCCGACTCCCGTGTCGTCGTGTCGGGGGCGTGGTATGAGTCCGCGTACGTCGTGTCGGTGACCGACGAGGGTCTGGGCATCACGGACGACCGGCTCGACGCGGCCAACCGGCTGCTGGCGGAGCCGCCGCCGCCCGGCCTGGCGCTCTCGCGGTCGCTCGGCCTGTTCGTGGTCGCGCACCTCGCGGCCCGCACCGGTGTCGCGGTGCAGCTGCGCGCGGGTTCGCCGGGAACGGTCGCGCTCGTCGGTCTGCCCGCGACCGTGCTCGCGTTGGCGAAGCCGCCCACCGTCGACGCTGGGATGCCGGTGCCGGCGGTACCGCCCGCCACGCGCCCCGTTCCGACGTGGGACGAGCGCGACGCGCGCTCGATCCCGACGCCGCCGGTCATCGAGCCGGCGCGCGACGAGCTCGTGCTCGACGACACCGTCGACGCGCATCCGCACTCCCGTCTACCCCGGCGTCAGCCCGCTGCACCAACGCCCGAGCCGGCCCCGTCGACGGTCGCGCCGCCCACGCCCCCGCCCGCGCCCGCGCCCGCGGCAGCCGCGCCGGTGCCGCCGATGCCGCCGATGGTCGACGTGCCCGCGCCGGAGGTCCCGACAACCGTCGCGCCCGCGCCGCCGGTCGCACACGAAGCACCCGAAGCACCGCGACCGGTTCCGTACGAACCCCTCGCACCCGAGCCGGTCGCGTCCACGGAGCCTGCCGTCGCGTTCGATCCGACGCGCGCAGAGGCCGCCGACCACCTGCCGGTCGCGCCCACGGGCATCTCCCCGACGACCTTCGACGACTTCCTCCCGTCGGGCGATCGTGCCGCGGCGGGCCGTCCCGGCCGTTCCGCCCGTCGCCTCACGCGCGCCCCCCGCGCCGAGCGCCCGCACCGCGGCTTCTCGGTGCGCCATCGCCGCGACGGTGAGAGCGACGCGTGGCTCGAGCCCGACGGATGGCGCGACGACACCGACGGCGCGCTCTCGTGGCTCACGCCCGACGACGCGCCCGACGGCGCCGGGGCGCCGCCGACCGGCGTGCCGTCCCCCGGGCCCACGACCGCGCCCGTGCTTCCGGTACCCGACGCGCCATGGTCCGCACGCTCGGAGCACGTCCCGCCCGACGACGTCGCGCGTCCACCGGACGCCGGCCTGCCCGCGCCGCCGGCACCCGCCGCCGGAGGCGGCTCCGACGACCACGGCCTCGACCGCATGACGCCGTCGGGGCTGCCGCAGCGGATGCCGAGCGCGCACACCGGGACACCGCCGGCACCGGAGACGGCGCCGTCGGGGCCGCCGCAGCGCGCACCCGAGCAGGTGTTCGAGCTGCTCGCCCGCTACGAGGCCGGTCGCCGGCGCGGCGTCATGGCCGCACACACGGAACCGGGCGCGAACGCGGAGCCTGCGACGTCGCACGTGACGGAGGACCGGTGATGCAAACGCTCAGCACGGAGGCGCGAAACCTCAACTGGCTCGTCGGCAGCTTCGTGAACCGGGTGCCGTCGGTCGCGGAAGCCGTCGTCGTGTCGTCGGACGGCCTGCTGATCGCGATGTCGGACGGCCTCAACCGCGCGTCCGGCGACCGCCTCGCCGCGGTCGCGGCCGGGCTGACGAGCATCGCGAGAGGCGCGGGCCAACCGCTCGACGCCGGTCCCGTGAGCCAGATCGTCATCGAGCTGGAGCGCGCGCTGCTCCTCGTGATGTGCATCAGCGACGGCTCCGCGCTCGCGGTGACCGCGACGCGGCCCTGCGACATCGGTCTCATCGCGTACGAGATGGCGGTCCTGGTGGAGCGCGCGGGCAACGCGCTGTCGCCCCGTCTCATCGCCGAGCTGAAGGCGTCTCTTCCCCAGTGAGCGACCGCGAGAGCTTCGAGACGAGCGACCGCGGTCGCGCGCGCGACCGCCTCGTGCGGCCCTACGTCGTCACCGGTGGGCGCACGCACGGGAGCGGCTCCGACCTGCCGATCGAGACACTCGTCGTGGCGAAGGGCTCCAGTGGCCAGCTGCCGCCCTTCGCGCCGGCGGAAGCGGCCGAGATGCTCGAGCTGTGTCGCGAGACGGCGTCGATCGCGGAGCTCGCGGCGCGCGCCGGTGTGCCGGTGGGTGTGGCGCGCGTGCTCGTGGCCGATCTCGCCGCGATCGGTCTCGTGGACCTCGGCCGCACGGCCGGGCTCGACGACCAGGACAACATCGCGCTCCTCGAGAGGTTGCTGGATGGGATTCGTGCGCTCTGACGACGACCTCGTGCCGGACCCACGGCCGGCCGCGCCGCTGTCGGTCAAGTTGCTCGTGGCGGGCGGGTTCGCGGTGGGCAAGACGACGTTCGTCGGCGCGATCTCGGAGATCACGCCGTTGACGACCGAGGCTGCGATGACGTCGATGAGCATCGGGGTCGACGACCCGGGTCCCGTGTCCACGTCGAAGACCTCGACGACCGTCGCGATGGACTTCGGGCGCATCACGGTCGACGGCGCGCTCGTGCTCTACCTGTTCGGCACGCCGGGCCAGGACCGGTTCTGGTTCATGTGGGACGAGCTCACTCGCGGCGCGGTGGGTGCGGTGGTGCTCGTCGACACCCGCCGACTCGAGGAGTCGTTCCCCGCCGTCGACTACTTCGAGTCCCGCTCGCTGCCCTTCGTCGTCGCGGTGAACTGCTTCGACGGCTTCGCCCGCCACACGCCGTGGGAGGTGCGCGAGGCGCTCGTCGTGCGCGAGGACGTGCCCATCCTCCTGTGCGACGCGCGGCACCGCAGCTCGGTCAAGAACGTGCTCGTCACCCTGGTCGAAGAAGCGCTGCGCCGGGCGCGCGCCTCCACGGCCATCGCGTAACCGGAACGCGCACCGCAGCCCGCGCGGCGGACCTCGCCTCGGATACCGTCACCGACCTCGGCGGCGGGGGACGAGCCATGGGCGTCATCGAGATCGAGGGGCTCCGCAAGGAGTATCGGTCGCGCGGTCGCGTGCAGGCGGCGGTCGACGGGCTCGATCTCGTGGTGCCGGCCGGAGGCGTCTACGGGTTCCTCGGACCGAACGGCTCGGGAAAGACGACCACGATCCGTTGCATGCTCGGGCTCGTCGCGCCCTCGGCCGGACGGGCGAGCGTCCTCGGCGCCGACGCGCAGCACGACCTGGGACGCGTGATCGGACGCATCGGCGCCATCGTCGAGACGCCGCTGTTCTTCCCGAACTTCTCGGGTCGCCGCAACCTTCGTCTGCTGGCCGACGTCGCGGGCGTGCCGCGCACGCGCGTCGACAAGGCGCTCGACATGGTCGGGCTGCGAGCGCGCGGTGGACAGCGCGTGCGCGCGTACTCGCTCGGTATGCCGTCCTGATGGTCGTCGGCCTGCTCGTCGGCGCGTCGCTCGTCGGCGCCGAGTACCGGTTCGGCACGCTCACGACCCTGCTCACCTGGGAGCCCCGCCGCTTGCGGGTGCTCGTCGCGAAGGTCGTCGCGGCGATGCTCGTCGTCGCCGCCGGCTACCTCGTGGTCGAGGCGCTGCTGGCCCTCGCGCTGGTTCCGGTGGCCGTGACCCGCGGCACGTTCGCCGGTGCCGACGCCGCGTTCGCCCGGGGCGTCGCCGGGCAGGTCCTGCGGGGGACCGCGCTCGCCGGCGGGCTGGCCGGTCTCGGTGCCTGCCTCGCGACGCTCGGTCGCAACACGTCCGCGGCGCTCGGCGCGCTCGTCGTCCACCTCATCGCGGTCGAGGCGGTCCTCCGGGCCCAGAGGCCGGCCTGGACCCCCTGGTTCCTGGCCGAGAACCTCGCCGTGGTGCTCACGGGGACACACGTCACCTCGGAGCACATCACCCGCTCCACGCTGGCCTCCGCCGCGCTGCTCGCCGCCTACCTCGCGGTCGCGGTCGCGCTCAGCGCGGCGCTCTTCCTGCGCCGCGACGTCACCTGACCCGCCCACCGTCGGCGACGGCCGGTTTCGCACCGCTGCTCAGGTTCGCGCCAGAATCACGCACGTCAACGCCGCCGCCACCTGCGCGCCCGCGGCTCCTGACCGAGATCCCGAGGAGTCAGTGTGAACGTCGTCGTCTGTGTGAAGCAGATCCCCGACCCGGCCACGCCGGGCTCTCTGGAGGGCGACAACACGCTGAAGCGGGAGGGCAAGCTCATCCTCGACGAGTCCGACAGCTTCGGCGTCGAGATGGCGTTGCAACTCGTCGACAAGGCGGGTGGGGGCGAGGTCACGCTCGTGTCGATGGCCCCGAACAACGAGGTGTCGGGCCTGCGCACCGCGCTCGCGATGGGTGCCCACAAGGCGATCCTCGTCTCCGACGACGCGCTCGCCGGCTCCGATGCGCTGAGCACCGCGAAGGTCCTCGCGAAGGCGATCGAGCGCGCGGGCGAGGTCGACCTCGTCCTCGCGGCGACCGAGTCGACCGACGGCTACACGGGCACCGTGCCGCCCCAGGTCGCGGAGCTGCTCGGCTGGCCGTCGCTCACGTACGCGCGCAAGGTCGACATCGGCGACGGGAAGGTCACGATCGAGCGCCAGACGGAGGCCGGTTACGACGTCGTCGACGCGTCGTTGCCCGCGGTCGTGAGCGTCACCGCGGGTGTGGTCGAGCCCCGCTACCCGTCGTTCAAGGGGATCATGGCCGCGAAGAACAAGCCGGTCGACCAGGTGACCGCATCCGATCTCGGATTGGGTGGCGACCAGGTCGGTTGGGCGGGCGCGCGCCAGGAGATCACGAAGGTCGAGCCCGCACCGGCGCGCCAGGCAGGCGAGAAGGTCGAGGACGACGGCGAGGCGTTCGAGCGCGTCGTTCAGTTCCTCGAGCAGCTCAAGGTCATCTGACGCGCCGGACGCGACGAGCGCGACACGGCAGCACCGGGAACCAGGAAGGACATCAGCGCAATGGCTCTCTCCAAAGTCTGGGTCTTCGCCGAAGCGGAGGGCGGTACGCCCATCTCGGCGACGCTCGAGCTGTTGACGAAGGCGCGTGAGCTCGGCGACACCGTCGAGGCCGTCTTCATCGGTGCCGACGCGGCGACGGTCGCGCCGAAGCTGGCCGAGTACGGCGCGGCGAAGGTGTACACGACCGATCCGGGTCAGACGCTCACCGGCGTCGTCGCCGCGGCCGCGATCGCGAAGCTCGCGGCGGAGCAGCAGCCCGACCTGATCCTCTTCGCGCAGAGTTACGACGGTCGCGACGCGATCGCGCGCCTCTCCGTCAAGCTCGACCGCCCGGTGGTCACGAACGGGATGTCGATCTCGGTGGACGGTGACACGGTGACCGTCGGGACCGCGATCTTCGGTGGCAACCTGCTCGTCGATACCGCCTACAAGGGCGAGAAGCCGTACCTGGCGGCGATCCGCCCGAAGTCGTTCGCGGCGGAGCCGGGCGGTGCCGGCGCAGGTGAGGTCGTGCAGATCGAGACCGGCGATGCCGGGCGCGCCGCGGAGGCGACCGTGCGCGACCGTCACGTCGAGGAGCGCGAGGGGCCGAAGCTTGAGGACGCGAGCGTGGTCGTCTCGGGCGGCCGTGGCATCGGCTCGGCGGAGAACTACGACCCGCTCGTCGACGACCTGGCCAAGCTCCTGAAGGGCGCCTCGGGTGCGTCCCGTGCCATCGTCGACGCGGGCTGGGTGCCCTACGCGAAGCAGGTGGGCCAGACCGGCAAGACGGTGAAGCCGAAGGTCTACATCGCCCTCGGCATCTCGGGCGCGACGCAGCACATGGTCGGGATGAAGGGCTCCGACAACATCATCGCCGTGAACAAGGACCCGGAGGCGCCGATCTTCAGCATCGCCGACCTCGGGATCGTCGGCGACGTGAACAAGGTCGTGCCCAAGCTGATCGAGGCGCTGAAGTCGCGCAGCTGAGACGCGTCCCGCGCGCGACCGGTCAGGCCTCGCTGCCCTCGTTGGTCAGCGCAGCGACCGCGTCGGCGACGGTGGAGTCGAGCGGGACCTG
The DNA here is from genome assembly GCA_036558745.1 of Acidimicrobiia bacterium. GTDB lineage: Bacteria > Actinomycetota > Acidimicrobiia > IMCC26256 > JAMXLJ01 > JAMXLJ01. The sequence continues at coordinate 41,689 of DATBEZ010000008.1, read as the reverse complement.
CTCGTCGAGCTTCGTCAGCAGGATGACCCGGCGGACGAGCGCTTCGTCGGTCACGACGATGCGCAACGGCTGACGGCGGGCTTGGAGACGCTCCGCGAGCTCGAAGAGCAGGCGGACGCCGGTGCTGTCGAGATAGGTCGTCGTGGTCAGGTCGAGCACGAGCGCGCCCGTCTCCTGCGACACGCGAGCGATGATCAGCGCGCGCACCTCGTCGACGTTGGAGAGGTCGATCTCCCCGACGAGGTGCGCGACGAGCACGCCGTCGGTCTGCTCCAACCGCACCTGCGCCAACGGCTTCACCCCCGGGCATTCCCGCGCGACGGGTGATGCAGGCGGCGGCGCATGATCACCTCGGTGCCCCCGGGAGTCCGCCGCACGTCGACGTCGTGCATGAGCTTCTGCACGATCTGCAGCCCCCGCCCGCGATCACCGGCCGCCGGTGGTTCGCGCCACTGCCCCGTATCTCGTACCACGAACACCACCGCGCCGTCGTCGAAGCGTGCGTCCACCTGGAACTCCGCGTCGTCGACACCATAGGCGTGCTCGATCGCGTTCGCGACGATCTCGTTCACGGAGAGCGTCACGTCGAAGACGTCGTTCGGCGACGCGCCACCGCGTGTGAGCCAGCTTCCGATCGTGCGGCGCAACGGTGCGAGCTCCTGGGGCCGGGCCGGCAGCGTGAGCTCGAGCACGGCCGGCGCGGGCCGAGGGCGGGTGACGAGGAGCGCCACGTCGTCGCGGGGACCGCCGCTCTCGAGCAGCGCGTCGAGGAGATGGTCGGCGATCGGATCCAGCTCCTCGGGTGCGTGCGCCAACGCCTCGCCGAGGCGGAGGAACCCCACGTCGAGCGCCTCGCGCCGGCGCTCGACCAGGCCGTCGGTGTACATGACGAGCACGGAGGCCGGTCGCAGCTGCACGTGGTCCTCGACGTACTCGGCCGACGAGGACGCGCCGAGCGGCATGCCACGACCGCCGGGCAGGTACGTGAGCGCACCGTCGGGCTCGCGTACGAGCGGCGGCGGGTGTCCCGCGCTCGCGAAGCGCAGCGTGCCCGTCTCCTGCGAGTACACCATCACGAGCAACGTCGCCATGTCGCCGCTCGCGTCGGCGCACACGTACGCGTTCAGCCGCTCGAGGATGCGTGACGGCGTGAGTCCTTCGTAGGCGAAGAGCTGGAGCGTGTGACGCAGCTTGCCCATCGCGGCCGCGGCGCGCACACCGTGACCGACCACGTCGCCGATCGCGAGAACGACCCGCCCCGGTCCCATGTCGACGACGTCGTACCAGTCGCCACCGATCTTCACGCCCGACGTGCCCGGCAGGTAGCGCGCGGTCAGCTCGACGTCCTCGATCGCAGGCAGCTCCTCGGGAAGGAGGCTGCGTTGGAGGATCTCGGCGGTGGCCTGCTCGCGTTCGAACCGGAACGCATTCTCGAGCGCCGGCGCGACGCGCCGCGCGATCTCCTCGGCGATCGGCACGTCGTCGTCGCCGTATCGGCGGCCCGAGCCCGCGTACGCGAAGGCGAGCGCGCCGATCGTGCCCTCGGGCCCGTGCAAGGGGACGGCGAGCATCGAGCGGATCGCCGTCGTGCGCGCGAGGTCGCGCTCCTTCGCGGTGGTCAAGACGTCGGTCACGAGCGAGCTCGGCACGTCCGGCAGGAGTGAGGGCCGGCCGGTGCGCATCGCGACGACCGGGGGAGCAGCGGTGTCGCCCGCGAGGACCGGGAGCGCGCCGCTCGCGTCGAACGCCTCCTGCGCCGCCGGGTCGACGTGCGCGAACGCGCACAACCGTGCGCGTCCGTCGGGCTCGTTGACGTAGACGGAGCAGCAGTCGGCGATCGTCGGGAGCACGAGATGCGCGACGCGCTCGAGGCGGGCCGTGGAGTCGAGCTCCACGGTCACCAGCTCGCCGACACGCGCGAGGAGGAGCAGGCGCTCCTGTGCTGCCGCGGCGTCGGCGCGCAGCCGCGCGTTCTCGAGCGCTTGTGCGAAACGGTGGGCCAGCTCCTCGGCCAGCTCGATGTCGGCCCGGTCGTAGCGCCGCCCCGACTCCTGCGTCCGGCCCATGACCAGCGCCGCGAACGGTTTCCCGCCGGCTTCGAGCGGTACCGAGACGACCGAGATCAGGCCGTCGCGACGGAAGCGCGCGCGGAGATCGGCGACCTCCGGGTCGGCGTCGGCGGGCAGCTCGTCGACGTCTTCGACGAGCAACGTCCCGCCGAGCAGCGCGGGCGGAAGCCGGGCCTCGTCGTGCAGGGTGCACGAGTCCGCGAAGCGGGGCACGACGACGTCGCATATCTGCGTCCGCAGCTCGTCGGCAGCGAGCGGTGACGCGAACAGCTGACCCGCGTCACCGATGAGCTCGGCGCGCAGCTCGGCGCGCTTACGGTCGGTGATGTCGATGACGATGCTGCCGATCCCGACGACACCGTCCTGGTCGGTGACCGGGTACACGGTGACGAGGAAATGCTGCTGGGCCTCGGCCGGCAGCCCGACCTGACCGCCGACCTCGATGCCGACGACCGCTTCTGCCGTCTCGGCGACATGGCGGAACGCCGGCTCGACGACCTGCCACACGCCAGGGACGACCTCCTCGACGGTGTGACCGAGATGGGCATCGATCGGGCGACCGTTGATGCGCGCGAGCGGCTCGTTGACGTGCGTGAACCGGAAGTCCAGGTCGAAGAACGCGAGGCCGATGGGTGCGTGGTTCACGAGCGTGTCGAGGCGCGAGACGGTCGCGGCGAGCGCGCGGCGCGCCGCCTCGGCCTCCGCGCTGACGCGTCGCTCGACGTCGAGCAGACGGCGCAGCTCGTCGTCGGCGTGCTTGCGTTGGGTCACGTCGATCGTGACGCCGATCCACCGCGACGGCGGCCCTTCGGGGAGCGGCCGGCCTCGCCCCTCGACCCAGCGCACGGAGCCGTCGGGACGGACCACGCGGTACTCGGCGACGAGGTCCCCCCGCGCCTCCGCCTCCGCCATCGCCTGCAACGTCGCTTCGCGGTCGTCGGGATGGACGATGTCGACGAACGCGCGGAACGTCGCGGGGAACGTGCCCGGCTCGAGCCCGCAGAGCCGCTCGAGCTCGGCGGACCACGTCATGGAGCCGGTGCGCGGGTCCCACAGCCACGAGCCCATGTCGCCGGCGTCGAGCGCGAGCCGGGCCTCCGCCTCACGGTTGCTGAGCTCCACCTCGGCGCGTTGACGCAGGATCGCGGCCGCGACCACGTTCGCGACGCTGCGGAGGAAGACGATGTCCTCCTCGACGAACGGCCGGTGATGGGTCGCGTAGGCGGCCAGGACGCCGAAGGGTCGTTCCCGGCCGCGGATCGGCGTGAGCACACCGCTCACGACGCCGAGCTCGATGAGCATGTTCGGGGGTTCGAAGCGCGTGTCGGTACGCAGGTCGTCGAACGCGACCGGGCCCGCCGTCGCGAGCGTGATCCCCGCAGGTGTGTTCGGACGGGCGGGAACCTTCATCCCCGCGCGCGCGGTAGCGAAGCCGTATGCCGCGCGCACCAGGAACTCGTCGCCGGGTGGCAGCAGCTCCAACGCGGCGGCGATGTCGACGTCGAAGAAGTCGGCGACGATGCGGGTCGCGTCCTCGAGCAGGTCGTCGACACTGCGCCCGAGCAGCGCGGCGCGTCCGAGGTCGGCGACCGCGGCCTGCTGACGGGCGCGGCGGCGCAACACGTCGTTGAGGGCCCGCTCCTCGGTGAGGTCGAACGAGGACACCACCCAGCCCGCGAACGTGCCGTCGGACTCCCGGCGGGGCGCGGCGCGCACGTGCATCCAGCGGTACGTCTCGTCGGCGCGACGGATGCGGAGCTCGAGCTCGAATCCCCGCCGGCGGTCCGCGGTCGCGGTGACGTGTCGCCACGACCCGACGTCGTCGGGGTGCACCTCCGCCAGCCAGCCGTCGCCGACCTGTTCGTCCAGGCTGCGGCCGGTGAACTGGAGCCAGCTGTCGTTGGCGTACACCAGCGCACCGTCGGGTGACGACGTCCAGATCAGCGCCGGCGCGCGATCGGCCACGGTCTCGAACGCGCCGGAGCGTTCGGTCGTCGCGAGCTCGGCGCGGTCGTCACGCACGACGCAGATGACGATCGGCGCCCCGTCGATCGCGCCGCGGGAGCACGTCACCTCGACGGGGAAGGCCTCCCGCGATCCGTCGCCGGGCTCGACCTTGGCCCGGCCGGTGGCGGGAAGGGCGTCGGGGTCGTCGAGCCGGCTCCGCAGCTCGTCGCAGGAGCCGTCGAGGAAGAGCGAGAACAGCGACCGGCCGGCCGTGTCCGCCAGCGCCCGCCCGAAGAGCTGCTCGGCCGGGGGGTTGAGGTGGATGACGGCGCCGTCCCCGTCGGTGAGGACCACGGCGTCGGCCATCGCGGCGAGCGTCTCGGCGAGGTGGGCGTCGATGTCGCTCCGAGCTCGTCGCTTCACCGAACCTCATCCGATCGCAACGTGGGATCGGCACCAGAATAGGGCAGCTCAGCGCGTGGTCCCACGGCTCGGACACCGTCACAGCGTCGATGTACCCCGACCTTCGCAGGCCGGGTCGCTCAGTCGGCGAGGTCGATGAGCATGGGGGCGTGGTCCGAGGGGGACTTGCCCTTGCGGGCGTTGCGATCGACGAGGGCGAACGTGATCCGCTTGGCGAGCGGCTCCGTCATGTACGCGAGGTCGATGCGCATCCCGCGTCCCTGGTGGAAGTCGCCGGCGCGGTAGTCCCAGTAGGTGAACAGCCAGTCCTCGTCCCAGACCTGGCGGAACGCGTCGAGCAGCCCCCACTCGCGCAGCCTCGTGAGCGCTTCCCGCTCCGGCGCCGTGACGTGGGTCGCGCCGACGAACGCCTTCGGGTCCCAGACGTCGCGGTCCTCGGGTGCGACGTTGAAGTCGCCGAGGACGGCGAGCTCGTCGGTCGGCTTCGCGCTCGTGGCCAGCCAGTCGCGCAGGCAGCCGAGCCACGTCAGCTTCCGCTCGTAGAACTCGCTGCCGACCTCGCGCCCGTTGGGCACGTACACGCTCACGACGCGGACGCCACCGCAGGTCGCGGCGAGCAGGCGCGCGTCGCCGACGTACGGATCCTCGACACCGTCGCCGAACCCGTGCGACACGTCCTCGATGCCCGCGCGCGACAGGATCGCGACGCCGTTCCAGCGTCCTTGCCCATGGTGGACCGACTCGTAGCCGAGCGCGGAGAACGTCAGCTGCGGGAACGCGGAGTCGGCCAGCTTCGTCTCCTGGAGGCACAGGACGTCGGGCTTCGCGTACTCGAGCCATTCCTCGACGCGTGGCAGTCGCTGCTTCAGCGAGTTCACGTTCCAGGTGGCGATCCGCACGGCATCAACCTCTAGCTCTGGAGGTACTTGGGGTTCGCGACGACGAGCTTCGCGCGGACGGTCGCGCGCACGTGGTCCACGATGTCGTCCCGACGGTCGTCGAGGCTGCCGTCCCGGATGCCACGCGCGAGCTCGGCCTCGAGCTCGGCCAGGTCGCCGTCGTGACCGAGCAGGGCCCGGAGCCGCGCGTGCTCCTCCGCGTCCAGCACGGGACCGTGCTCGATCTCGCGAGCCACGATGCCGACGACGTTGGCGGCGACGCGCACGTGGAACGACACCCGACCTTCCGTGACCGGGATCACGTCGCGTTCGAGGAACTCACGCACCGCGTCCAGCAGCTCCACCGCGCTCGGCCGGTCCTGCGTCATCCACCCAGCTCCTCGATGGTCGCGAGCAGGTCCCATTCCATCTCGGCCACACGGCGCCCGAGCGAAGCCAGCTCCACCGAGCGCACCACGCCGCTCCAGTGCAACGACGCCTGCATCTGGCAGATCACACCCCACTTGAGCGTGCCGAACACCTCCCAGAAGCGCAGCTCGTCGAGCGTGACGGTGCGGCCGGAGGCACCTTCGTACGCGTCGAGGAGCTCGTCGTAGCCCCCGAAGCCGCCGACGGGCGACGCCGCGCCGAACCGCCACGACTTCACGCACAGCCAGCCCAGGTCCTCGACCGGATCGCCGAGATGCGCGAGCTCCCAGTCGAGCACCGCACGGAGCCCGTCGGGACCGACGACGAAGTTGCCGTTGCGGAAGTCACCGTGGACGAGCGCGCGACGGGCGGGCGACTCCCGCGGCGTGTGGTCGAGCAGCCACCGGAAGCCGAGCTCGAACGCGGGGTGCGACTCGCCGAGGGCGTCCATCGTGTCCCGGTACTGCACGATCTGCTCGGCGGCGCCCTGGACCGGGAGCGCGGGGAGGCGGTCGGTGTCGACCGCGTGGATCCGCGCCGCCTGCACCCCGCAGTCCGCCGCCAGCACCGTCCGTGCCTTCGCGTACGGCTCGTCGCGCAGGATCTTGCGGGCGATGGTCTCGCCCTCGACCCGTCGCATCACGAAGCCGGCGCCGAGACCGTCGTCGGGGCCGAGCAGGACCTCGACCTCGGGGACGAGCACGCCCGCATCGCGCGCGACGCGCAACAGCTCGTACTCGACGCTGCGGTCGCTCTGCCCCTGGTGCTCGCCGGGGTCGCGGCGCAGGACGAGCGGGTGGCGAACGTCTCCACCGGCCACCGCGTCGAACGACCACGTCTCGCGTGACGCGCCGCCCGACAGCCGGCGCAGCCCGACGACGGTCACCCCGGTGCCGAAGCGGGGCACGAGCACGCGCGCGAGGCGCCCCGGGTCGGGCGCGGCCATCCGGCTCAGACGGCGGCGCCGATGAGGCCGCCGATCAACGCGGTCGCGGCCATCGCGATCCCGCCACCCAGCACGACGCGCACCGCGGCGCGGCCGCGCGGCGCGCCACCGAGCCGGCCGCCGATGGCGCCGAGGATCGCGAGCATCACCAGGCCCGTGGCCGCGAGCACCGGGACCCGGGCGCTGCGCGGGGAGACGAGCATCACGAGGATGGGCACGAGCCCGGCGGCCGAGAAGCTGAGCGCGGAGACGAGCGCGGCCTGGATCGGGCGGGCCCGGGTGATGTCGGTGATGCCGAGCTCGTCGCGGAGGTGGCTGCCGAGGGGATCGTTCTCGTGCATCTGCACCGCGACCCGATGGGCCAGGTCCTCGTCGAGGCCGCGGTCCATGTAGATCTGGGTGAGCTCCTCGAGCTCGTGCTCCGGGCTGACGAGCTGCTCCCGCCGTTCCCGCGCGATGTCGGCGAGCTCGGTGTCGCGCTGTGAGCTCACCGACACGTACTCGCCCGCGGCCATGGACCCGGCGCCGGCGACGAGACCTGCGATGCCCGCGACGAGCACCGCGTTGCGGCTCGCGGCCGAGGCGGCCACCCCGATCATGATGCTGGCGACCGAGACGATCCCGTCGTCGGCACCGAGGATGGCCGCGCGCAACCAGCCGATGCGCGACGTCCGGTGACGCTCGGTGTGGGGACGCAGCGTCCGGGTGCGCGGCACCCCGCGACGCTACCTCTTCGATCGCGCTCGCAGGCTCGCCGCTTTGCCTCTCGAGGGGCGGCGAGCCTGCGTTACGGCATCGACCCCGAGCTCAGACGAGCGTGTTCTTGCGGGCGCCCTGGAAGCGCTTCGCGACGTCGTTCCAGTTGATGGTGTTCCAGAACGCCTCGACGTAGTCGGCCTTCACGTTCTTGTACTGCAGGTAGAACGCGTGCTCCCAGATGTCGATGACGAGCAGCGGCGTGGAGCCCTGACCGAAGTTGTCCTGATGCTGCTCCGCCTGCGCGGTGTAGAGCTGCTGGCCGAGCGGGTCCCAGGCGAGCACGCCCCAGCCCGAGCCCTGCACCGTCGTGGTGACCTGGGTCAGCTGCTTCTTGAAGTTGTCGAACGAGCCGAACCCGTCGTCGATCGCCGCCGCGAGCTCGCCCTCGGGCTTGCCGCCGCCGTCGGGCGACATGTTGTTCCAGTAGAGCGAGTGCAGGACGTGCCCCGAGAGGTTGAACGCGAGCGTCTTCTCGAGGCCGACGACGGCGCCGAAGTCGCCGTTCGAGCGGGCGGCCTCGAGCTTCTCGAGGGTCTGGTTGGCACCGGTGACGTACGCCGCGTGGTGCTTGTCGTGGTGCAGCTCGATGATCTGGCCCGTGATGTGGGGCTCGAGGGCGGCGTAGTCGTAGGGGAGGTCTGGCAGCGAATAGCTCACGGAGGCTCCTTCCGAACGCGTGGCGCGACGTTCTCGCTGGACGTTTCTCGCTGGATTCGCCCTCATCATGCCCGAGGCGACCGACCACTACCCAAACACGAACTTCCCGTCCGCACCAAAGTCGACGATCTTGGGGACGACGACGTCGTGGCGGAGCGGACACGTGCCGACGAGATGGGTCTCGAAGTCCTCGGGGAAGCGGTCGAGGAGGCTGCCGACCACCCGCTGCTCCTGCGTCCCGAGGTAGCAGCGGTTCGCGTCGGTGACGGTCGCCAGGGTGCGTTGCAGGACGCCGATCTGGGTCGCGTCGCCCCGGCCGCCCTCGATCCGCTCGAGGGTCTCGGTGATGGTCCCCGTGCCGAGCTTGCACGGCGGGCATTGGCCGCACGACTCGACGAAGAGGAAGCGGGAGAACGCGCGCGCGACCGCGACCGCGCACATCGTGTCGTCGTACACGACGAAGCCACCGGATCCGAGGCCGCTGCCGATCGCGGCCATGGCGTCGAAGTCCATCCCCACGTCGAGCTCGCTCGCGTGCAGCACGGGATTCGCGACACCCGAGAGCACCATCTTCACCGGGTGCCCGGTTCCCGTCCCCGCGCCGAGGCCCTCGACGAGCTCGCGCAGCGGAGTGCCGAGCGCCAGCTCGTACACACCCTGACAGTCGACGTCGCCGCACACGGTGAACGGCATGCTCCCCGGCGAGGTGGGGACGCCGACCCGACGGAACTCGTCGGCGCCGCGGGCGAGGATCCACGTCGCGTGCGCGAGCGTCTCGACGTTGTTCACGACGGTCGGGTTCGTGGTGTGCGTGCCTTCGTGACCGGCGGGAAGCTCGTGCGCGACCCAACCCAGCTGCGGCGCGGTCGCGAACAGCCCGTGCTGGTACGGGCGGAGGACGCGCGGGAGCGCGTCGTTGCCCTCGATCACCTCGAGCGTCCCGGTCTCCTCACCGAAGAGATAGTCCTCGGGTCCCTCGACCACCTCGATGGGGACATCACCCACGAGCGCGGCGTCCTCCATCTCGCGCACCGCGTCGCGTAAGCGCCCGAGCTCCTGGGCGAACGCGCGCTTCGTCGCGACGTAGATGCCGACGGCGCCGACCGCGTGCGCGGCGATCGCCGCGCCCTCGATCACCTCGTAGGGGCAGTACCGCATGATGGTGCGGTCCTTGAACGTCGCGGGCTCGCCTTCGGCGCCGTTCACGACGATGTACCGGTCGGTTCCACCGGCGTCGCGGACCGAGCGCCACTTCGTCCCGGTCGGGAACCCACCGCCGCCGCGGCCGCGCAGACCGGCGCGCGCGACCTCGTCGATCGTCGCCTCGGGACCGGCTCGGCGCGCGTTCGAGATGCCCTGCCCGCCACCGGCCGCGAGGTATTCGTCGAGGCGCGCGACGGCATGCTGGGGGACGACGTTCACACCGTGCGTGTACCCCGGCGCGGCCGTGCGTGCAACCGCGTCGTCGTGCGGCCCTTTCGGTGCCGGCAATCTGACGCGTGGGTCAGTGCACCCCTATCGTCGGGGGTTCGGCTGCCGATGACGGAGGACCGCAGGTGGGACCACTCCAGGGCGTGAGGATCGTCGAGCTCGCGGGTATCGGGCCCGGACCGTTCGCGGCGATGGTCCTCTCCGACCTCGGCGCCGACATCGTCCGTGTCGAGCGGGCCCAGGCGGTCACGGGTGACTTCTCGCGCCAGAACAAGGAGGTCATCTACCGAGGGCGTCGTTCCGTCGGTGTCGACCTGAAGAACGCCGACGGCGTCGAGACCGTGATGCGACTGGTCGAGCAGGCCGACGCGCTGATCGAGGGGTTCCGTCCGGGCGTCACGGAGCGTCTCGGCATCGGGCCCGACGCGTGCCTGGCCCGCAACCCGAAGGTCGTGTACGGCCGCATGACCGGCTGGGGGCAGGAGGGCCCGTACGCGCAGGCCGCCGGCCACGACATCAACTACATCGCGCTCGCGGGCACGCTGGCCCACATCGGTCGCGCCGGCGACAAGCCCGTCCCGCCCATGAACCTGATCGGCGACTTCGGCGGCGGCGGGATGCTGCTCGCGCTCGGCGTCGTGAGCGCCGTCCTCGAAGCGCGCACGTCGGGGAAGGGTCAGGTGGTCGACGCCGCCATGATCGACGGCTCCGCCCTGCTCATGGCGATGATGTGGGGTATCCGCGCGCTCGGGGTCTGGCAGGAGCAGCCGGGCGTGAACGTGCTCGACAGCGGTGCGCCGTTCTACGACACGTACGAGACGGCCGACGGCAAGTTCATCGCCATCGGCTCGCTCGAGCCCCAGTTCTACGCGGAGCTGCTCGCGCGCACGGGGCTCGACCAGGAGGACCTGCCGCCGCAGATGGACCACACCGGCTGGCCGAAGCTGCGCGAACGGTTCACCGAGCTGTTCAAGTCGAAGACCCGCGACGAGTGGTGCGAGATCCTCGAGCACACCGACGCGTGCTTCGCGCCGGTGCTGACCATGACCGAGTGCATCGACCATCCGCAGCTGCGCGCCCGGGCGACGATCGTCGACGACTACGGCGTCGACCAGCCTGCGCCCGCGCCGCGCTTCTCGCGCACGCCCGGCGGGATCCAGGGTCCGCCGCCCTGGCCCGGCCAGCACACCGACGCCGCGCTCGCCGACTGGGGCTTCGGCGCCGACGAGCTCGCGAAGCTCCGCGAGACCGGCGCGATCAAGTAGCGAGTAGGAGGAACCGAGCAATGCCGTCTTGCGCGACGGTCAGCCGTCGTCGGGCGGGAGGATCGCGTCGAGCGCGGCGACGCGCCGGTCGAGCTCGGCGCGGTCGGGTGCGACGACGGTGACGTGGCCGACCTTGCGGCCGGTGCGGGTCGACTTGCCGTAGCGGTGCAGGTGCGCGCCCTCGACCGCGAGGACCTGGCGTGGGTCGGGGAGCGCGCCGATGCAGTTGACCATCGTGCTCACGCCGCAGGGCGCGGTCGAGCCGAGCGGCCAGCCGAGCACGGCCCGCACGTGGTTCTCGAACTGGCTCGTGACCGCACCCTCGATCGTCCAGTGGCCGGAGTTGTGCACCCGGGGTGCCATCTCGTTGGCGAGCAGCCGGTCGCCCACCTGGAACAGCTCGAGCGCGAGCACGCCGCGGTAGCCGAGCTCGTCGAGCAGCCGTCCGATCGCGACCTCGGCCTGGTCCTGCAGCGCGTCCCCGACGTCGGGCGCCGGCGCGATCGACCGTCGGAGGATCCCACGCTCGTGACGGTTCTCGACCAGCGGCCAGCACGCCGTGGTGCCGCCGGCGCCGCGCACGCCGAGCACCGACAGCTCGCGGTCGAAGCGCACGAACGCCTCGAGGATCAGGGGCGTGTCGCCGAGCGTGCGCCAGGCGGGCTCGACGTCGGAGGGGTCGCGCAGAACGGCCTGGCCCTTGCCGTCGTAGCCGCCGACCCGGGTCTTGAGGACGGCGGGAAGCCCGACGTCGCGCACGGCGCGGTCGAGATCGTCGCGGTCGTCGACGGCGGCGAAGACGGGCACGCCGATGTCGAGCTTGCGGAACAGCTCCTTCTCGTGCAGCCGGTCCTGCGCGACCGTCAACGCGCGCACGGGTGGGTACACGGGTGTGTGCTCGGCGAGGCGCGCCGCGGCGGGACCGGGCACGCCCTCCCACTCGTAGGTGACGACGTCGGCACCGCGCGCGACCTCGGTCAGCGCGTCGGCGTCACCGAGCGGACCGACGACGAGCGGGCCGAGCGTGGCCGCCGGCGCCTCCGCGGTCGGGTCGAGGAACCGGAACCCGACGTCGAGCGGCACGCCCGCGAGCGCGAGCATCCGACCGAGCTGGCCGCCGCCGAGCACCGCGATCGTGGGCCGATCGGTCGCGCCGTCGCTCGGGTCCATGTTCCCTGTCTAGCCGACTCCTGTTGCGCAGGCCGTCACCCTGCGTTCGAGCGTCACCCGCCCGAGGGAGAGACGGAAATTCGCGCGCGAAGCCCGCGCGCGCGGGCGCTACGATCGTGAACGCGACAGCGGCGTCGTCCGAGCGGTCATCCGGACCGGTCCGGGGGTGGCGCCAGGCAGGGGTCGCACCCTCGGCCCGCATTTCTGCGAGGTGAGTCGTGCGTTCGACCCCCAGAGGCGCTGCGCCGAGCCGCGTCACGCGCGAGCGGGACGCGTGCGGGATCGGCTTCGTCGCGACCGTCGACGGACGGGTCGGCCGCGACGTGGTCGAGCTGGCGCTGCAGGGCCTGACCGGCGTCCGTCATCGTTCGGCCGTCGCGGCCGACGGCGTCTCCGGCGACGGCGCCGGCCTGCTCGTGCCGATCCCGCGCGCGTTCTTCGCCGCGGTGGCGACGGAGCTCGGCGCGGGACCGTTGTCGCCCGACGAGCCGCTCGGCGTCGTCTCGGCGTTCTTCCAGGGCGGTGACTCGAGCGCAGTCGCACAAGACGCGGTGGCGGCCGCGTGCGGCGCCGAGAGGATCGAGGTGCTCGGCTGGCGGGACGTCCCCGTCGACGAGAGCCGGCTCGGTGCCGCGGCGCGGGCGTCGCTCCCCGCCGTGCGGCACGCGTTGCTGCGCGCGCCTGCGGGCGAGGATCACCCCGCGCTCGAGCGACGCGCGCTCGTCGCGCGCCGGCGGGCCGAGGCTGCATGCGCCGAGGCCGGCGTGCGGGTCTACTTCCCGAGCTTCTCGTTCGCGACTGTCGTGTACAAGGCGCTCGTCCTGCCGGACCGGCTGGCCGAGTTCTACCCCGACCTCGCGTCCGACACGTTCATGGCTCCGCTCGCGGTGTTCCACAGCCGGTTCTCGACCAACACCGCGCCGACGTGGGAGCGCGCCCAGCCGTTCCGCATGCTGTGCCACAACGGCGAGATCAACACCATTGCCGGCAACGAGGCCCGCATGGCCGCGCGTGGCGTGCTCGGCACCGAGGCTGCGGGGCTCGGACCAGAGGCGTTGTTCCGGCCGTTGTTCGCGACCGACGACTCCGACTCGGGCAAGCTGGACGCGACCGTCGAGCTGCTCGTGCGCGCCGGTCGCGACGTCCGCCACGCGGTCGCGATGCTCGTCCCCGAAGCGTGGGAGTCGTCGCGCGACCGGCCACCGGTGATTCGCGACTTCTTCCGCTACCACGCGTCGTTCGTCGACCCGTGGGACGGTCCGGCCGGGCTCGTCTTCACCGACGGCGTCGCGGTCGGCGCCGCCCTCGACCGCAACGGGCTCCGGCCGCTGCGCTGGCAGCGTGCGGACGACGGGTTGGTCGTCGCCGCGACCGAGGTGGGCGCGGTGCCGATCACCGGTCACGGACGCGTGCGGCGCGGACGGCTCGGGCCGGGCCAGATGCTCTGCGTCGACCCGCGCCGCGGCTTCCAGGACGACGCCGCGGTGAAGACCGCGCTCGCGACCCGCGCGTCCTACGGCGTGTGGGCCCAGGACGGTCTCGCGCCGTTCCCGCTCGGCGAGCCGTTGCAGGGCGGTGTCGACGGCGACGACCACATCCGTGTCGAGGCCGCGTTCGGCGTCACCCGCGAAGAGCTGTCGATGATCCTCAAGCCCATGGCGGTCGAGGCCAAGGAACCGGGCTTCTCGATGGGTGACGACACGCAGCTCGCGGCCGTGACCACACGTCCGCGGCTGCTCGCGCACTTCCTGCGCCAGCGCTTCGCGCAGGTGAGCAACCCGCCGATCGACCATCTCCGCGAGCGTCTCGTCATGTCGCTGCGGACCTGTCTCGGTCCGCGCCGGCCCTTGCTGTCGGAGGACCCCGCCGCGGCGCGCCTGCTCGAGCTGCCGTCGTTCTTCCTGTACCCATCGGGCGTCGACGTGGTGCTCGACGCCGACCGTTCGCCGTTCCGCGGCGCCCTCCTCGACGCGACGTTCCCGGTCGACGACGGGCCCGACGGGCTGGAGCGCGCGCTCGACCGGCTGCAGCGCGAGGCGTCGGCCGCGCTCGACGACGGCGCGAGCGTCATCGTCGTGTCGGACGGGGCTATCGGGCCGTCGCGCGCGCCGGTCCCCGCGGTGCTCGCCGTCGGCGCGGTTCACCACGGGCTGGTCGACGCGCGCCGTCGCGACCAGGTGTCGCTCGTCGCCGATGCCGGCGACGCGCGCGACGTGCACGCGATCGCGTGCCTGCTCGGGTACGGCGCCGACGCGGTGTGTCCCTGGGTCGGGCTCGAGACGGTCGCCCAGCTCGCCGACGACGACCAGCTCGGCGACCTCCATGCCGCGGAGGCGCAGGCCCGGTACCAGGCCGCGGTCGAGGACGGCGTGCTCAAGATCATGTCGAAGATGGGCATCTCCACCGTCGACGGCTACCGCGGCGCGCAGCTCTTCGACGGCCTCGGCCTCGACGCGGAGGTGATCGACCGGTGCCTGCGCGGCACGGCGTCGATCGTGGGCGGGCTCGGTTTCCGTGCCCTCGGCGCAGCGGTGCTCGAGCGGCACGCGCACGGCTTCGGGTCGGAGCGCGCGGCGCTCGACGAGCCCGGGTTCGTGCGCTTCCGCAAGCGCGGCGGCGAGTTCCACGGGAACAACCCGGACGTATGCGACGCGCTCCACGACGTGAGCGCGGTGGTGCCGGCGAAGGCGAGCGGCGGCGACGACGACGGCGACGGGAACGGCAGTGGCGCGAGGCGACCCGTCCGCTCCGCTCGCGGCGACGCGAGCGCGGTGATGACACCCGAGGAGCGCGAGCGCCGCGCCGCCCACGTGCTGCAGCAGGCGCTACGTGACCGCAGCTCGGAGCTCTACGACCGGTTCGCGGCGCTCGTCGCATCGCGGCCCGTGACGGAGCTCCACGACCTGCTCGAGCCGATCGCCGGCGCGACGGCGATTCCGCTCGACGAGGTGGAACCCGCGCGCGCGATCACCGCGCGCTTCTCGACCGGTGCCATGTCGCACGGGTCGCTGTCGGCCGAGGCGCACGAGACGCTCGCGATCGCGATGAACATGATCGGCGGGCGCAGCAACTGCGGTGAAGGTGGCGAGGCCGCCGACCGGTTCCGCACACGCGGCAGCGACCGCGACCGCAACTCGCGCATCAAGCAGATCGCGTCCGGTCGCTTCGGCGTCACGCCCGAGTACTGCATGTACGCCGACGAGCTCAACATCAAGATGGCCCAGGGCTCGAAGCCGGGTGAGGGCGGGCAGCTGCCGGGGCACAAGGTGACGGCCGAGATCGCGCGCCTGCGGCACACCCAGCCCGGTGTGGGGCTCATCTCACCCCCGCCGCACCACGACATCTACTCGATCGAGGACCTCGCGCAGCTCGTCTACGACCTGAAGCAGGTGAACCCGCTCGTGGAGGTCTCGGTGAAGCTCGTCGCCGAGGACAACGTGGGCACGATCGCGGCCGGCGTGGCCAAGTGCCTCGCCGACGTGGTGCAGATCTCCGGTGCGAACGGCGGGACCGGCTCGTCGCCGCTGTCGTCGATCAAGCACGCAGGGATGCCGTGGGAGACCGGCCTCGTCGACGCGCAGCGGACGTTGGTGGACAACGGTCTGCGCGACCGGGTGCGGTTGCGGGTCGACGGCGGGTTCAAGACCGGACGCGACGTGATCGTCGCGGCGCTGCTCGGCGCCGACGAGTACTCCTTCGGCACCGCGGCCATGGTCGCCGAGGGCTGCATCATGGTGCGCGCGTGTCATCGCGACACGTGCCCGACCGGCATCGCGACGCAACGGCCGAACCTGCGGGCCAAGTTCGCGGGCACTCCCGAGGGCGTCGCCGCGTACATGCTCTTCGTCGCCGAAGAGGTGCGGCGTCTCCTGGCGTCGCTCGGGCTGCGCTCGCTCGACGACGCGATCGGCCGCGTCGACCTGTTGCGCCGGCGTGCGCGCGACCGCGCGTCCGAGGGTGACGGGAGCGGCGACGCGCTCGACGTCGACGCGCTGCTCGCGCCTCCCGCCCTCGACGGCCCGAGGCGCTTCGTGGCCGCCGCACCCATCCAGCGACCCCGCTCGGCCCTCGACGAGCGCATGCTCCAGGACGCGTTCCGGCCCTTGTGGGAAGGCGACGACGAGGTCTTCGAATACGAGATCACGAACGCCGATCGTTCGGTCGGCGCGTCGGTCGGTGGCGCGATCGGCCTCGAATGGGGCGAGTCCCTGCCACCGGGTCGCGTCACGGCACGCCTGCGGGGGAGCGCGGGGCAGAGCTTCGGCGCGTTCCTCGCCGACGGCATCGCGCTCGAGCTCGTCGGCGAGGCGAACGACTACGTCGGCAAGGCGATGGCGGGTGGGCGCATCGTCGTGCGCGCCCCGGCCGACGACGCGGGCGATCCCGTGCTCGCAGGTAACACCGTCCTCTACGGCGCGACCGGTGGGCAGCTCTTCGTCGCGGGGCGGGTCGGCGAACGGTTCGCGGTCCGCAACAGCGGCGCGGTCGCGGTCGTCGAAGGGACCGGCGACCACGCGTGCGAGTACATGACCGGCGGCACGGTCGTCATCCTCGGTCCGACCGGTCGCAACCTGGGTGCGGGCATGACCGGCGGGCAGGCCTACGTCTATGACCCGGCCGGCGCGCTCGGAGCGCGGCTCAACCGTCAGCTGGTCGACGGCGTCCGGCCCGACGGCGGGCAGGAGGTGGAGCTGCGCTTCCTGGTCGAGCGTCACCGCGAGGTCACCGGGTCGCCCTTGGCCGGCGCGCTGCTCGCCGACTGGTCGGGAGCGGTGCGCGACTTCTGGCGCATCGCCCCGCTCGACGAGGTGGCCCGGATCGAACGGGCGAACGAAGGGATGCTCGGCGCCTCCCGGTGAGCCGAGCTCCGAACACCCGGCCCGAAACCCTCAACCGGGCCCCGTTCCTGACGAGCAGACCCGTGAAAGCAGCGGGCGTCGGAGGGGCCTTCGGTGGTGCGGGTCGTCGCGCGGGGTCGAACCGCGCTCATCGTGGCAGTGGTGGCGGTGATCACGGTCGTGGCCGGGTGCGGCCCCGAGTTCGCGACCACCCCGCGCGCACTGACACCGCAGAAGGTCGGCTTCTCGACCGACGGCTTCTTCGAGTGGGAGAGCAACGCCGATCTCGCCCGCGACCTCGACGCGACCGCGGCGACCGGCGCCTCGTGGATCCGTCTCTCGTTCGACTGGTCGAAGATCCAGAAGACGTCGAGCGCCACCTTCGACTGGACGATGGAGGACCGCCTCGTGGCCGCGGCGCAGGCCCGGCACCTCAAGGTCCTCGGCCTCATGACCTACACACCGCAGTGGGCGCGCCGCGCGTCCTGCACCGGCACCGACAAATGCCCGCCCCGCAACCCGGCCGACTTCGCAGCCTTCGCGACCGCGGCCGTCCGGCGCTACGCGCCGCGCGGCATCCACGCGTGGGAGATCTGGAACGAGCCCAACAACCCCGACTTCTGGGCCGCGTCGATCAGCGCGGCCGACTACGTCGCGCTGCTCAAGCCCACGTACGCCGCCATCCACGCGGCCGACCGCACCGCGACGGTGGTGAGCGGCGGTCTCGCGCCGCACGGCGACCTCGGACGCGACCCGGGTGACGTGCGCAGCCCGGTGAACTACGTGAAGGCGATGTACCAGGCCGGCGTGCACGGCTCGCTCGACGCGCTCGGCCACCACCCGTACCCGCCGCTGCCGTACTCGCCGCTCGTCAACAACACGGGCTGGAACGCGGTGATGCAGACCGTGACGATCCACGCCGTCATGGCCGCGTACGGCGACGGCGCGAAGCAGATCTGGGGCACCGAGTTCGGCACGCCGACCGGCACAACGTCGATGGGCGTCAGCGAGCTCAAGCAAGCCCAGTACCTGACGGACGAGATCCAGCAGTGGTCGACGTGGAGCTTCACGGGTCCGCTGTTCATCCACATGATCCGCGACCGCACGTACGACCGTACCGACTGGGCCTACGACCTCGGCGTCCTGCGCGCGAACGGCACGGAGAAGCCGGCCTACCTCGCGATCAAGCTCCTGCTCCGGGGTTGAGCGACGCGGCGTCCCCGCGGTCAGGACGCGGCGACGTCGGAGTCGGTGTCGGGAGCGAGGCGCTCGACCGCCTCGGTGAGCCGTGACACGGCGTCGGCGAGGTCCTCCGTGGTGACCACGTCCGACAGGACGAACCTGATCGACGCGATCTCCCGCGCGAGGTACTCCGCATCGGCCTGCGTGCGCGCGTTCGTCTCACGGTCGCGCTCGGTCTCGGCCCGGTCGCGGTCGGCCTGACGGTTCTGCGCGAGCAGGATCAAGGGCGCCGCGTACGCGGCCTGCGTGGAGAACGCGAGGTTGAGGAGGATGAACGGATAGGGGTCGAAGCGCAGCGTGTACGCGACGACGTTGAAGATGATCCAGAGGCCCACGAGGACGGTCTGCGCGACGAGGAAACGTGCGGTACCGAGGAACCGAGCGATCGCCTCGGAGAAGCGACCGAACGCCTCGGGGTCGTAGTGGATGCCGAGGCTGATCCCGCCCCGCGGCGTCGACAGGTCCTCGCGTCGTCTCATGCCGCCGCGCTCCCGTTCCTCATGGCGCGCCCCCGCTCAACGGCCGGCGCCACGCCAGTCCTCCGGCAGCGTGCGGTCCAGCACGTCGTCGACCGTCACCGCGCCGAGCAGACGACCCGCGTCGTCGCACACCGCGAGCGCAAGCAGGTTGTAGGCCGCGAGCTGCTTCGCCACCTGGATCTCGGGGAGATCGGGCCGTATCGAGCGCGGCTCGGGATCCAGGCACCGCTCGAGCAGCATTCCCGGCGGCTCGCAGAGCAGCCGCTGGAAGCCGATCGAGCCGAGGTACGTGCCCGTCGGGGTCGAGAGCGGGAGTCGCGCGACGAAGACCTGCGCCGCGAGCGCGGGGAGGATCTCGCCGTCGCGACAGCGCGCGAGGGCCTCGGCGACGGTGGCGTCGGGCGGCACGATGATCGGCTCCGGGGTCATGAGCCCGCCGGCCGTGTTGACGTCGTAGAGCAGCAGTCGACGCACGGAGCCCGCCTCGTCGGGCTCCATCGCGTCCAGCACCTGCACGCGCATCGGCGCGGGCATCTCGCCGACGAGGTCGGCCGCGTCGTCGGGCGCCATCTCCTCCAGCACGTCGGCGAGTCGCTCGGCGTCGAGCCCTTCGACCAGCCGGAGCTGATCCTCCTCCGACATCTCCTCGAGCACGTCGGCGAGACGATCGTCCTCGAGCGCGGACGCGAGCTGGCGGCGATGCTCGAGCGGCATCGCCCGCAACGCGGCAGCGAGGTCGGCCGGGTGCAGGTCGCGCGTCGCGCCGACCTCTTCACCGAGGGGGCCGAAGTCGAACAACGCGCGCGCTGCGGTCCACGGCACGACGCGTGATCGCGCCCGGCGGCGGAGGGATCGCAGCGGGCGCAGCGAGAGCGCGGCGATCTCCCACTCCCAGGAGCGCCCGGCCGACGGGCGCAGAGCGACGTCGTTCACGATCTCGCCGTCGACCTGACGGTCGAGCAGCTGCTCGTCGGCGAGCAGCTCCGCGGGACGGACGTGGAAGTGACGCAGGTCGACCGCGCCGCTGCGCAGCTCGACACCCGACGCGTCGATGCGACCGACCCGGTTCGCATTCACGAAGATCCGGCGGCGCTGCACCAGCGCGACGAACCCGTTCACCCGTGGCGCCTCGCCGCCGCTCGGCGGCCCGAGCACGACGTCGACGATGCGTCCGATGGGGGTGCCCTCACCGTCGAGCAGCGGAAGCTTGACGAGCCGCGAGACGTAGATGAGCGGGTTGGGCGGGTGCTCCACGACGACAACCCTAGATGGGTCACCCCGGTCGCGGCTTCGATGCCGCGGTGAGGTTCAACCCGCCGGCACGGCCTCGAACGTTCGACGCGCGTGATAGCCGAACACCGCGGCCGTCAGGCGGTGGAGGCCCGTCGTGCGATCGTGCTCGTAACCGCGCACCGCAGCGTTGTACGCGTCGACGGTCGTCTGCGGTGGCGTCGTGTGGTTGAACGCGGCGACCGCCTGCTGCAGCCTCGCTTCGCTCTTCAACCGGTCGGTCGACGTCGCGGTCGCGCGCGCCAGACCGGCGAGGCTCTCGAGCCGGTTCGCCGCCTGTACCCCGGCCTCGGTGTCGCCGCCCTTCGTCGCGTCCGCCCAGTCCCGCAACGCCGCGGTGAGCTGGGTCGGGAGCGTGGCGCCCTTGCCGAGGTCCTGCGCGAGCACCGCGTCGAGGGCGGCGAGCTGGCGGTAACGCGCGTCGAGCGGTCCGCGCAGCGCCGACCAGCGCGTGTCGACGCGTGAGCGCGAGTGGTCGAGCGCGGAGCGGTTGCCGAGCACGACGACCACGGCCGCGACGACGACGGCGAGGATGAGGAGCAGCACGAGCAGGCGCCGCATGCGGCGGAGCATGGCGACGTCACCCTACCGGCGCGACTTCGGGGATCGGCCGATACCCGCGCGCGACGCGAGCTCACGCATTCGAGCTCGCATTCGTGACTGTCACAGGGTGCCGGTAGAGTCCGGGTCATGGCTCGCTCCCGAGCCGTGGTCGTGGCCGTCCTGGCCGCCGCCTCGCTCGGGGGGTGGTGGCTCGGTCGGATCGATCGCGGTGCCGATCGTGTGGTGAAGGTGGTGCACGTCGTCGACGGTGACACCGTCGTCGTCGATGGTCCCGGTGGTCGCACCACGGTCCGCCTGCTCGGTGTCGACACGCCGGAGACCGTCGATCCGCGCAAGCCGGTGCAGTGCTATGGCCCGGAGGCCTCCGCGTACACGAAGTCACGGCTGCAGGGACGGCGGGTGACGCTCGAGCGCGACGTGGAGGCGCGTGACCGGTACGGCCGGTTGCTCGCGTACGTCGTCGTCGACGGGCGTCGCTTCAACGACGAGCTGCTGCGCGGCGGCTACGCGCGCTTGCTCGTCATCGCGCCGAACGGGTCACACGCCCGCGAGATGCTCGACGAGGAGCTCGCGGCGCGGCGCGCCGGTCGTGGTCTGTGGGGGCGCTGCGTCCGTCAGGGCAACGCGTAGGCGTGCAGGGTTCCGCCGTCGTCGGACACGTAGACGCGCCCGGCGCCGACCGCGACGGGTTTGGTGATGGCCGCGCCGACGTTGGTGGTCCACAGCGAGCTGCACGTCGCCTGGCCACAACCCGACGCGTCGAATGCGGCGAGCGAACCTGTGCGGTGAGACGCGACTCAGTACGCCGTCAGGCGGGTGCGCAGCTTGTCGATCGCGCTGCCGAGGATCTCGGCCGCGGCTGCGTGCGAGCAGCCGAGGTCGCGGGCGATGACCTTCATCGAGCACGCGGGACCGGAGAGGCCGAAGCGGTTCTGCAGCACGGTGTACTCGGCCGCGGTCAGCGCGTCGAACGCGTGCGGGTCGGCGCGCAGCTCGAGCGCGTCGAGGTCGATGTCGTCGTCGCTCGATTCCTCGCGCCATCCGTCGGGATAGGGCCAACCGTCGTCGGTGGGGAAGAGCGGGAAGGTGGAGTGCATCCGCGGCATGGGATCCTCCGTTGCGTCCGCTTCGATCCGTGGGAGCGTTGCGGTCATGCTGCGCCGACAGCCGGGCGGTGTCAACGGGCGGAAGTCCCGACCCGCGGCGACGCCGTTGACCTGCCCCCCTTCGGCACCGGTTGGGACACGAAGCGGCGCCAGAGCGCCGCTTCGTGTCCCAACTGCGGAGGCTCAGCTCCCGGACGAGCGGGTCACGAGGTCGAGGATCGCGCTGCCGTAGCGCTCCAGGCGGGCCGCCCCGATACCGGGCAACGCGGCCAGCGCGGCGGGTGACGCCGGCCGTTGCGCGGCGACGGCGTGCAGCGTCCGGTCGGGCATCACGACGTATTCCGGAACCGCAGCCGCGCGCGCGACGGCGCGTCGCCAGTCGAGGAGCGACTCGAACAGCGCGCGGTCCTCCGGCTCGATCCCACGCGCACGACGTGGACGCGCGCGCGTGGTGGGCGCGGGACGGCCGAGGCGTGCCCGCGCGTCGCGCAACGCGTCGGGAGGCCCTGACGGCCGAGCGCGTGGCTGCGTGTCGTCGATCGCCGACGCGGCCACAATCGTGCCGAGCCACGGGCTCCGCTCACGCCGAGCCGCGCGTCCGCCGAGCATGCGCTCGCGCGCCCAGCTCAGGTGCAAGGTGTGCGCCGCCCGGCTCAACGCGACGTAGAGCAGCCGGCGCTCGTCGGCGAGCTCGGTCGGCGTCGACGCGTGCGTGATGGGCACGAGCCCGTGCTCGAGGCCGCACACGAACACGGTCTCGTACTCGAGTCCCTTGGCGCGGTGGAACGTGAGGAGGTCGACGGCGTCCGCGGTCTCGATCTCCCCGTCGTCGCTGCGCAGGGTCGCGGTCAGCCACGCCACGAACCCGTCGACGGTGCCACGCTCGCCGTCGTGCGCCAGGTACTCGTTCCCGAGCGCGACCAGCGCGGCCGCGTGCTCGCGCTGCTCGTCGGGCATCGTCGTCGCGTCCTCGCGGAGGTCGACGAGGTGCTCGGCGAACGGCCGGCCCGGCACCTGCCGCGCGTTCGTGGTCAGCGTCTCGAGCACCGCGACGACCTCGGGCCGGTCCAGGAAGCGGCTCGTGCCACGTACGCGCACCGGGACGTCGGCGCGGGCGAGCGCCTCCTCGAAGAGCACCGACTGCGCGTTGGTCCGGTAGAGCACGGCCATCGTCGACCACGGGCGGCCGCCGGCGTGCGCGTCGCGCAGGGCACGCGCGATCGCGGCCGCCTCGGCGGTATCGGTCGCGTGCTCGGTGAACGTCGGGGGCGGGCCGCCCGGGATGACGGTGAGGTTGCCGGCGGGGCGCCGGGCCGGTGCGAGCGCGGCACGGGCCGCGGCGACGATCTGGGGAGTCGACCGGTAGTTGCGCTCCAGCCGGATCACGGTCGCCCCGGGGAAGTGGTCCTCGAAGTGCGCGAGGAGCTCCGGCTCCGCGCCGGCGAAGCGGTAGATCGCCTGATCCGGGTCGCCCACGACGCACAGGGCGTCGCGATCGCCGAGCCACGCGCGCACGAGCCGCAACTGCACGGGCGTGACGTCCTGGAACTCGTCGACGTAGAGATGGCGGAAGCGGAACCGTTGCGCGGCGGCGAAGTCGCCGTCGCTCTCGAGCGCGCGCACGCACAACCAGATCAGGTCGTCGAAGTCCACCAGACGCCGTCGGTGCTTCTGCTGCTCGTACCGCTCGTAGACGCCGGCGACGTCCGCCGGCGGCATCGACGGTCGACGGCCCGCGCGCGCCGCCGCCTCCGCGTAGCGCTCGGGCTCGATCATGCGCGCCTTCGCCCACTCGATCTCGGTCGCGACGTCGGACGCGCGCGTCCGTCCGTCGGCGCCGCGACCCAGCATCGGCGCGAGGAGACGGGCCTTGCGCTCGAGCACCGTGGGCGCGGACCGGCCGCGGTCGCGCCATCGGCGGCGCAGCTGCGCGAGCGCCAGCGCGTGGAAGGTGCCCGCCGTGACCCGGCCCCCGCCCGGGAGGTGCTCGAGCCGCCGGACGAGCTCGCCCGCGGCCTTCCGGGTGAACGTGACCGCGAGGACGCGGTCGAGGTCGGCACGGCCGTTCGCGGCCTCCCACGCGATGCGCCGGGTCAACACGCGGGTCTTGCCCGCGCCCGCACCCGCGAGGACGGCGAGCGGTCGAGCCGTCTCGGTCACCGCAGCCTGTTGTGACGGGTCGAGCCCGGCGAGCAGGTCGCCCGCGTCGGCGCGCGGGCCGAGGGTCGCCTCCGCCCCGGCGTTCGACCGGCCCAGCACACCCGCTCCCGCCACTCGAGCGACGGTACCGACGGTGATGTCGCGCGACGCGGATATCGCGAGGCCGTGAGCAGCCGCGTCACGAAGGGTCGCGGCCGGACGGAGAAGCCGGGCGCGAAGAGGCCCCGAGTAGTCTTCGCTGCGTCGCAGCTCCGATCTCCTCGGGGCGCTTCTCCGCCACCACCACCTCGGTCGGCACGTCACCCGTACGGGCGCCGCACCTCGACCGTCTCGGCCGGCTCACGCCGGCGTCGATACGGCGATGGCGCTCGGCTCTCCGCCACCGGGGGCCATGCACCCTTCCGAACGAGTCTTCGGGGCGCCGACCGACCCGACCACGTCGAACCGTACGCCGGATCGTACGGACGCGACGCGTGAGCGTCAAGCGCTTTTTCCCACCGCCAGTGGGCTGTTTCGCACGTGCGGACGGAGCGCAGCTCCGCCGGGCGAAGCCCTCCGAGCGGAGCGGAGGGAGCCATGGACACGTGCGGACGGAGCGCAGCTCCGCCGGGCGAAGCCCTCCGAGGGGAGCGGAGGGAGCCATGAACACAGACCTAGCATCCGGACATGGCACGGGGAGCGACGTACTGGCGGAACTGGGGACACAACCAGCGCTGTGACCCGATCGCGGTGAGCGATCCGGCGAGCGAGCTCGAAGTGGTGGAGGCGGTGCGGGCCGCGAAGACCGCGGGTCAGACCGTGAAGGCGGTGGGATCCGGTCACTCGTTCACCGACACTGCGTGCACCGACGGTCGCATGTTGCGTCTCGGCCACCTCGACCGTGTCCTCGCGGTCGACCCCGACGCGTCGACCGTCACCGTCGAGGCGGGCATCCCGTTGTGGAAGCTCAATCAGGAGCTCGCGGTCCGCGGTCTCGCGTTGACGAACCTGGGTGACATCGACCGGCAGACGATCTCCGGCGCGCTCGCGACCGGAACGCACGGCACCGGATTGCGCCTCGGCGTGCTCGCGACCGCGGTGCGCGCCATGGAGCTGGTGACGGCCGACGGCGAGGTCCTGCGGTGCTCGGAGCACGAGGAGCCCGAGGTCTTCGCGTGCGCGCGTGTGAGTCTCGGCGCGCTCGGCGTCATCACCAAGATGACCTTGCAGGTCGAGCCCGCGTTCCGGCTGCACTCGGTGGAGGAGCCGACCACGCTCGACGAGCTGCTGGCGCGGCTCCCGACCGTCGTCGAGGAGAACGACCACGTCGACATGTACTGGTGGCCGCACACCGACGTGGCGACGATCAAGTGCAACAACCGCACCGACGAGCCCGTCCACGCCAAGCAGGGCTACAAGAAGTGGCGCGACGAGATCCTCATGACGAACTACCTGTTCGGAGCGGTGACGAAGGCGGGTCAGGTGGCGCCGTCGCTCGTGCCGAAGCTCGCCGAGTTCGTCGTGGCGAACATCGGTCGCAGCGAGAAGGTCGACCGCAGCGACCGCGTGTTCTGCTCGCCCCGGCTCGTGCGCTTCGTCGAGATGGAGTACGAGGTGCCCCGGGCCGACGCGGCCGACTGCCTGCGCGCCGTGCGCGATCTCATCCGTGACGAGGGCCTGATGGTGTCGTTCCCGGTGGAGCTGCGCGTCACGGGTCCCGACGACATCCCGCTCAGCACCGGGTACGGACGGCAGAACGCGTACATCGCGTGCCACCTCCCGACGGGGACGCCCTACGAGCGCTACTTCCGCGGTGTCGAGGCGATCATGGACCGCGTCGGCGGACGGCCCCACTGGGGAAAGATGCACTTCCAGAGCGCGGCGACGCTCGCGCCGCGGTACCCGGAGTGGTCGCGCTTCCAGGCCGTGCGGGCCAAGCTCGATCCCGACGGCCGGTTCCGCAACGCGTACCTCGATCGCGTCCTCGGAGTGGTCGGCTAGCGCGGGACCTCTCGTCTCGGGACGTATTCTCTCGCGTATGCCGTACCCGAAGCAGCTGGTCAATCAGGGCGAGAATGTCGTCCTCGACCTGCGCCCGCACTGGTGGTACTTCTCGAAGCACATCTTCACGGGCATCCCGCTCCTGATCCTGCTCGTGCTGCTCTTCGAGGTGCACGGCGACGTCCGCAAGTACTCCGGGGCGGTCTACTTCGTGCTGCTGCTCGTCTGGGCGCTGTGGCTCGCGTACGAGTACCTGCAGTGGCGGTTCACGTACTTCGTCGTGAGCGACCAGCGGGTCGTGTTCCGCACGGGCGTGGTGGCCAAGCACGGTGTGGAGATCCCGCTCGAGCGGATCAACAACATCAACTTCAACCAGAACATTTGGAACCGCATCATCGGTGCTGGTGACCTCGCCATCGAATCGGCCGGGCGCGAGGGCCAGACGACGTTCGACAACGTGCGTCACCCCGACGGCGTGCAGCAGGAGATCTACCGCCAGATGGAGGTGAACGCGCGCCGCCAGGCCGGGTGGCACGCGCCGCAGATGCCCGCCGCGGCGCCCGCGTCACCGTCGATCGCTGACCAGATCCAGCAGCTCGCGACGCTCCGCGATCAGGGCCACATCACGCCCGCGGAATTCGAGGCGAAGAAGGCCGAGCTGCTCCAGCGGATGTGAGTGGCGCCGCCGCGCGTGTCGTCTCGCTCGTCCCGTCGGTCACCGAGACGTTGCTCGGGCTCGGCGTCGGGCCGGTCGCGTGCACGCGGTTCTGCGAGCAACCCGGCATCGCGACCGTCGGCGGCACGAAGAACCCGGACGTGGCTGCGATCGTCGCGATGCGGCCCGACCTCGTGGTCGTGAACGACGAGGAGAACCGCCGCGAGGACGCGGACGCGCTCGTCGCCGCCGGCGTGCGCATCCACTCCATGTCGCCGCGGACGCTCGTCGACGTGGGGCCCGCGGTGCGGGATCTCGCCGAGCTCGTGGGCGTCGACGTGCCGGCCCCGTTCGCCGCCGACCAGTGGCGTGCCTGGTGCGCGGCGCGCCTCGACGCCGAGCGCCCGCGTCGTCGCGGTGCCGTCTTCGTGTGGCGCCGGCCGTGGATGACCATGAACGGCGACACGTACGGGTCGTCGCTGCTCGCCGCGCTCGCCGTCGACAACGTGTTCGCCGCCGAGCTCGAGCGGTACCCGGAGACGACGCTCGCCGAGGGCGCGCGGCGCGAGCCCGACCTCGTGCTCCTGCCGACCGAGCCCTACGCGTTCGGACCGCGCCACGTGTCCGAGGTGGCCGCGGTCTTCGGCGCCGACGTGCGTGTCGTCGACGGCCGGGACCTGTTCTGGTGGGGCATCCGCACTCCGGAGGCGTTCGGGCGACTGCGCGAGGCGCTCTCCGGCTGACGCCCCCCAGTCGGGATTCTGTCGGTGTTTTGTCCTTCTCCGCCCGGCGGGGGACTGCCATCCTGGCGGCCCTTCGGGAGGCAGGATGGCGAGCGCGGCGATCTCGGTCGACAGGCTGGAGCGGGGTGACCTGCCGCTCGTCTGCGCGAAGACGGGCGAGCCCACCCGGCACCGGATCGTGCGACGCCACCGCGTGATCCCGGGCTGGACCTGGGTGCTGCTGCCCTTCGGGGTGGTGCCGTTCGTGCTCGCGGCGATGCTCTTCACCCGGCGGACGATCACCGTGTCGCTGCCGTTCACGAAGCGGGCGCGCCGCCGCCAGCAGCTCGCCGACCGCATCGCACGGTGGTGCTGCTTCGCCGGCGTGCTCGCGGTGCTGTGGGTCGCGTTCGAGCCCGTGCACGCGGCGGTCCCGTGGGCCGTTCCCGCCGCGTTGTTGACCGCCGCGGCGGTCGCGTACGTCGTCGCCCGTCAGCTGTGGGTCGGCGTGCACCTCAGCTACACGACCGCGCAGCTCGTGCACCTGCGCCGGGTCCACCCCGCGTTCGCGACCGCGGTCGCGGAGCGCCTGCCGGTCCCGAACGACTGGCTCGACGAGCTCCAGTTCGAGCGGATCGCGCCGCAGACCCGTCCCACGAGGCGCATGACGCGGATCGCGAGCTGACCGGGCGGCACGCCCTGACGCGATGTCCATGGCGTGCTCGCTGCGCGCTGTGCTGTCGCCAGTCTGCGTCGGCGGAGGGCTCCGCTCGCTCACGCGCAGAACTCGCCCGCCCCGTCGACGGCGCGGGCGACGAAGGCCGTCGCGACCCTCCCGGTCTCCTTCTCGTAGCCGAGCACGGTGCGCGCGGCGACGTCGTCGGCGTGGTTGCGCTGCACGAGCGCGACGACAGAGCCGCCGAAGCCGGCACCCGTGAGCCGCGCGCCCACGGCGCCCAGCTCGACGAGCAGCTCGACCAGCAGATCGAGCTCGGGCGTCGAGACCCCGAAGTCGTCGCGCAGGCTCGCGTGGCTCGCGAGCATGAGCCGGCCGATGGCGTCGATGTCACCCGCGCGCAGCGCCGCGGCGGCCTCGAGGACGCGCGCGTTCTCCGAGACGACGTGCCGGGCGCGGGGATCCTCCGCAACCTGTCCCGGGCGCGCGTCGCGCAACGCGTGCAACCCGAGACGCTCGGCCGCGGCCTCGCAGTCGGCCCGGCGCTGTGCGTACGCGCTGCCGGCCAGCGCGCGGGGCAGGCCGGAGTGGACGACGAGCACCGCGTGTGTCGCCGGGAGCGGGACCGGCTCCACCGAAAGGGAGCGGCAGTCGATCAGCAGCGCGTGGTCGCGGCGTCCGAGGAGCGACGTGAGCTGGTCCATGAGCCCGCCGGGCACCCCCGTCGCGAGCACCTCGGCGTCGAGCGCGGCCTGCGCGGCGTCGCGCGCCTCCAGCGTGAGCTTCCCGGCCTCGGCGGCGGCGAGCGTGAGCACGACCGCGAGCGCAGAGCTCGACGACAGGCCCGAGCCGAGCGGAACGGTCGACGCGACTGCGGCGTCGAACCCGAACGGCGCGCGACCTCGTGCGGCCAGCGCGCGCGCCACACCGGCGACGAACCCGCCCCACCGCGGCTCGACGCCCTGAGGGTCGTCGGTGCCGTCGGCCGCGACGTCGACCACGCCGTCGGCGTCGAGCGAGCGCGCGACGACGCGGCCGTCGGCGCGGGGTCGCCAGGCGACGAGACAGTCCCGGTCGATCGCGAGCGGCAGGACGAAGCCCTCGCAGTAGTCGGTGTGGTCGCCGATGAGGTTCACGCGGCCCGGGGCGCGGAGCACTCGCAGCGTGCCCGGCTCGCTGCGAAGCGCCCGGGCCAGCCTCGCCGCTCGATCGTCGGCCACGGCCGCTCACGCTACCCCTGGGTCGGGCCGATCGACGCGGTGTCAACTTCGGCCGCCGGTGGTCGATAATGGGACCTATGACCCGCTGGCAGAGATCCATCGAGATCGCCAAGGCATCATGGGCGGTCCTCAAGTCCGACCGGCAGCTCGTGTGGCTCCCGGTCCTCTCCTTCCTCGCGACGCTCGTCGTCTTCGGCATCGACGCCGGGCTCGTCCTCCTGACCCGCACGCACGACGCCGCGGGGCACAACCAGATCGGGGCGATCGGCTACGTGCTGATCGTGCTCGGCTACTTCGGGGTCGCGTTCGTCGGCGTGTACTTCCTCGGCGCGCTCGTCGCGGCCGCCGACGAGGTGCTGCGCGGCGGACACCCGACGGTCGGCTCGGCGCTCCAGGCCGCCAACCAGCGCCTGCACCGGCTGCTCCCGTGGGCGATCGTCACCGCGACGGTCACGATCATCCTCAACCAGCTCGAGCGTCAGGGCATCGTCGGACGCATCATCGGCTCGCTCCTCGGCATGGCGTGGAGCGTGCTGACCTTCCTGACCGTGCCGATCATCATGCTCGAGGACGCCGGCCCCGGCACGGCGCTCAAGCGGTCGAAGGACCTCCTGACGAAGACCTGGGGCGAGAACATCTTCCTCCAGTTCGGCCTCGGCCTCATCGGGTTCCTGGTGATCCTCCCTGCGTTCGCGATCGGCGCGATCGGCGTCGCCAGCGGCGTGGGCGTGATCATGGCGGTGACGATCGCGATCGCGGTCGCATGGTTCGCGGTCGCGCAGGCCGTCATCGCCGCGCTGAGCGGCATCTTCCGCACCGCGCTCTACCGGTACGCAGCCGACGGTGTCGTGCCGACGCCGTTCCAGGGCACGTCGCTGCCGCAGGCGCTTGCTCCGCGCCAGGGCGGTGCCGCCCGCGGTGGCTTCGGCGGGTTCGGTGGCTTCGGCGGGAACTCCGGCGGCTTCACCGGCGGTGGGATGCGGTAGCGCACCCGAGCGGCGAGAGCTTCCGACGACGCCCCGGCAACGTGCCGGGGCGTCGTGTCGTCCGCGTGGTCTCGCTCGCTTACTCCGTGCAGGGCTCCGGCGTGCACCCGGACTCAAACGGTCGTGCGCTCGCTGGCGAGCAGCTGCGCTCCTCCGTCGCTCCGCCGCCGCACCTCCTCACGCCCACGTCACGCGTCGCGCAGCGCGGCGGCCGCGTGCTCCGGCGCGACGGGGTTGCCGAGCGTGCCGCTCCCGAGCTCCGCGCCGGCGACGAAGCGCGGAACGTCGCGGGAGCGCAACGGTGGTGTGAGATGCACGTGCAGGTGCACGCCGGGATGGATCCAGAGCATGTACGGGAACGGGCGGTCGAACAGGCGGTCGTAGCGCGACAAGACGTCGACGAGCGCGGCGGCGAGCCCGTCGCGCGCGCGGTCGTCGAGCTCGGTCAGGCTCGCGACATGCGTGCGCGGCGCGACCAGCACGCCGAACGGGTAGCCGGACGCGAACGGCACCCAGGCGAGCCAGTCGCCGCCGTCGTGCACCGCGCGGGCGCCGTCGTCGGCTTCGGCGGGCACCACACAACACAGCGGGCATCCGAACGCCTTCGCGACCTCGGCCTCGCGGCGCGGCACCGGCGGCACGAACGGGAACGCGTAGATCTGACCGTGTGGGTGGTCGATGGTCGCGCCGACCTCGATCCCGCGGTTCTCGAACACGAGCACGTACTCGATCTCGGTTCGGCGGAGGAGGGCCTCGGTGCGGTCGGCCCACAAGTCGACGACGCGCCGCGCGTGCTCCACACCGAGCGACGCGAACGTCGCGTGGTGGTCGGGCGTGTAGAGCACCACCTCGGCGGCGCCGCGCGCCGGCGCGCGCACGACGCCGGCGCCGAGCTCG
The DNA here is from genome assembly GCA_036558745.1 of Acidimicrobiia bacterium. Classification (GTDB taxonomy): domain Bacteria; phylum Actinomycetota; class Acidimicrobiia; order IMCC26256; family JAMXLJ01; genus JAMXLJ01. Next base: position 10,900 of record DATBEZ010000008.1, on the reverse strand, counting down.
ACCGCCGGGCCCGGCACCATCGCCGGCCACCGGTTCGCGAACGCCTTCACGTCGTAGGGCTCGGGCGCCTCCACACCGCCCGTGCAGAACGGGCACGTGCCCGACGGCAGGTTGGGCCGGTCCTGACGGTGCCCGACGATCGTCACCCACTCGAGCGTGAGCGGATCGAGCCGCAGTTCGCCTCCGGTGTCGTCGTCGTTCTGCTCGCTCACGCGAAGTCCGTTGCGGGCTCGCTCCGCGTTGTGCTGGCGCCGGGCGCCGGCGGCATCGTGGCCCGCTCGCTCACGCGAAGGCGGGGAAGATCTCGGTCGCGAAGCGTTCGAGGTTCTCGACGTGGAACGGCGCCCGCACCGCGAGGATGACCCACGTCGCGCCCGCATCGCGGTACGCGCCGATGCGGTCGACGATCTCCTGGGTGCTTCCGGTCAGCACTCCGGGCCGCACGTAGTCGGCCATGGTGGAGAACTGCGCACGCAGGTCGTCGTCGCTGAACGCGAGACCGACGTTCACCGACTTCGTGAGCGTCGCGGGATCGCGACCCGCGCGCTCGCAGTGCGCGTGGAGCACCTCGACCTTGTGCGCGTACACATCGGGCGCGGTGAAGGGGATGTTCCAGCCGTCCGCGTGACGGGCGACGATCCGCAGCGTCACCTTCTCGCCGCCGCCACCGACCCAGATCGGCAGGCGCTCCTGCACCGGCTTCGGCTCGCAGCGCGCGCCCTGGAGGGTGAAGAACTCGCCCTTGAAGTCGCTGACGTCCTCGGTGAGCAGGCCGCGCACGCACTGGACGCCCTCGTCGAGCATGCGCAGGCGCACGGGCGCTTCCGGGAAGGGGATGCCGTACGCGTCGTACTCCGCCTGGTGCCAGCCCGCGCCGAGCCCGAGCGTGACCCGCCCCTGCGCGAGCTGGTCCAGCGTCGCCATCGCGTTCGCCAGCACCGCGGGGTGGCGGTAGCCGACCGAGTACACGAGGCTCCCGCAGCGGACCCGTGTCGTGGCGGCTGCGAGCGCGGCGTGGGTCGTCACCGCCTCGAGGCACGTCGCGCTCCCGCTCGCGTCGGCCGCGTAGAAGTGGTCCCAGATCGAGATCCAGTCGTAGCCGGCGTCCTCGACCCGCCGCCACAACGCCTGGAGCTCGGCCAGGGTCGTGTTCTGCAACCCCGCGTGCACCCCGAACTGCACGGTGTTGCTCATGGCTCCCTCCGCTCCCGCTCCAGAGGGCTGCGCCCCGCGGAGCTCCGCTCCGTCCGCACGGTGTTGCTCATGGCTCCCTCCGCTCCCGCTCCAGAGGGCTGCGCCCCGCGGAGCTCCGCTCCGTCCGCACGGTGGTGCTCATACGTCTGCCACCTTCGGCATGACCTCCTGCGCGAGCAGGCGCACGTGGTCGAGGTCGTCGAGGTCGAGCACCTGCAGGTACGTGGTCTGCGCGCCGGCCTCGGCGTACGCCCCGAGCTTGTCGACGACTTCGGCCGGCGTCCCCGCGGCGCCGTTCTGGCGCAGCTCGCCGACCTCGCGCCCGATGTTCTTCGCGCGGCGCGCCAGCTCGTCCTCGTTCGTCGCACAGCACACGACGAGCGCGACCGTCGTGCGCAGTGTCGACGGGTCGCGCCCGGCGTCCCCGCACGCGGCGCGCACCCGCGACACGGCGTCCCGGTACATCGGAAGCGGCGGGAACGGCAGGTTGAACTCGCTAGCGAAGCGCGCCGCGAGCTTGGGCGTGCGGCGCTGGCCGTAGCCACCGATGACGATGGGCGGGCGCGGCTGCTGCACGGGCTTGGGCAACGCGGGCGAGTCGCGGACCGCGTAGTGCTTGCCGGAGAACGAGAACCGCTCACCGACGGGCGTGCCCCACAGTCCGGTGACGATCTCGAGCTGCTCCTCGAGCATCTCGAAACGGACCGGCGTCGGCGGGAACGGGATGCCGTACGCGCGGTGCTCCTCGTCGTTCCAGCCCGACCCCAGCCCGAGCTCGACGCGGCCACCGCTCATCGCGTCGACCTCGGCGACCGAGATCGCGAGCGGGCCGGGCAGGCGGAACGTCACCGGGGTGACGAGCGTGCCCAGACGGATGGTGGACGTGTCGCGTGCGAGCCCGGCGAGCGTGATCCACGCGTCGGTCGGGCCGGGGAGTCCCGTCCCTTCGCCCAGGCGCATGTAGTGGTCGGAGCGGAAGTACGCGTCGAAGCCGAGCTCCTCCGCGAGGCGCGCCAAGGTCACCTGCTGGTCGTAGCTCGCGCCCTGCTGGGGCTCGGTGAAGATCCGCAGTCGCATGCGGGCACGCTATCCACCGACGCGCGACTCCCGCCCTACAGTGGTTGTCCGTGTTGGTCGTCGAGCGCCGTCCCGAGCTTCGGAACCCGATCCTCGTCGTCGCGCTCTCGGGTTGGGTCGACGCGGGATTGGCCGGTGCCGGCGCCGTCGCCTATCTCGTCGACCAGCTGCAGTCGGTCCGGCGCTTCGGCCGTGTCGAGCTCGCCGACGTGATGGACCTCCAGCAGGTGCGCCCGACCGTCCGTCTCGTCGACGGCGTGAGCCGTTCCATCGACTGGCCCGCCATCGAGCTGCTGGCCGGCTCGGCGGGGCGCGACGTCGTGGCCGTCTACGGGCCCGAGCCCTCCACCCGCTGGCGCACGATCACCGACGAGCTCGTCGGGCTGGCGCGGGAGCTCGGGGTCGGCACCGGCGTCATGCTCGGGGGCCTGCCCGCGGCCGTCTCGCACCGGCGCGAGTCCCGGGTGGTCGCCACCGCGACCCGGCACTCCGTCCTCCAGGAGCTCGGCGGCGTCCGGCCCGACTACGAGGGCCCGACCGGGATGCAGACCGTGCTCCAGGTCGCGTTGGAGTCCGCCGGCATCCCTGCGATCGGGCTCTGGGCCGAGGTGCCGCACTACGTGGCGACCACGCCGTCACCGGCCGCCATCCGGGCCCTGCTCGAGCAGGTGCGTGACGTCGCCGGCATCACCGTCGACCTCGCCCCGCTCGACGCCCAGGTCGACACGTACCGCAGCCGGCTCGAGGAGAGCCTGGGCGAGCGGCCCGACGTCGCCGAGATCGTGCGCCAGCTCGAGGCGACCCAGGAGGACCAGCTCCCGAGCGGCGACGAGCTGGCGTCGGAGATCGAGCGCTTCCTGCGAGACGAACGCTCCTGACCTGCGTCGCCGCGGTCGGCGGCGGTCGTTCAACTCGGCTCGGGACCAACGGCCCTCACAGGTTGTGACATTTCGCATCTCGGCCCATGACCTTGGCCGGACGATGAACCACTGTCACCGGACGCCGTTCAAGACCGGCGTCCACGGTCACGTCCGAGGGGAATCCGGTCATGTTCGCGAACCGTCCACGGGGGCTGGTCCGCAGTCGCGTCGCCACCCGCAAGGTGCTGCTCTCGCTCGCGCTGTTCGTGGTCGCCGCGCTGGTCGTCGGCGTGGGCGCCTACGCCCTCTTCACGGACACCCAGTCGGTCTCGCAGTCGATCGGGTCGGGGACCGTGAACCTGCAGCCGGTCAACGTGAACGGCGTGAACAACCGGCTGAGCGTCGGCGCGACGAACGTCGCCGCCGGTGACACGATCGACCGGGCCGTCGACCTCAAGAACGTCGGCACGATCACGGTCTCGGGCATCACGCTCACGACCACCGCGACGACGAGCTCGTTGCTCGACACCGACACGACCAACGGCCTGCAGATGGTCATCGACAAGTGCTCGGTGGCCTGGACCGAGTCGGCATTCCCCTACACGTACACCTGCTCGGGGACGCAGACCTCCGTGCTCGCGACTCGTGCGGTCATCGGCGCCTCGCTGACGCTCAACAGCATCGCGGTCACGACGAACACCGACAATTTCCTGCGTGTCCGTCTCACGCTGCCCTCGACCGCGGGCAACACGCTCCAGAACCAGACCTCGGTCGTGAACTACGCGTTCACGGCGACCCAGCGCAACGGGCAGCCGGCGTGACGACGAACGGCACCATGAGCGTGGGTTCCGAGCGGACCTCACCGACGCGGCGCTTCCACGGCCTGCGCCGCGTCGCGAACATCCTCGCCGCGTCGACGCTCGCCGTGGCGCTGACCATCGTCGTCCTCGTCGTCGCCGGCATGATGCTCGGCGCGTGGCGGATCGTTCCCGTGCGCTCGGGCTCCATGACGCCCGTCGCCCCGAAGGGCTCCGCCGTGTTCGCGCAGCCGACACAGACCGCGAAGCTCCACGTCGGCGACGTCGTGCTCTTCCGCGCTCCGACCGGATCGCACCCGCTCGTCGTCCACCGCATCAACGAGATCGTGATGCACAACGGCGAGCGGCTCTACCGAACCAAGGGCGACGCGAACGCCGCGCCCGACCCCTGGCTCATCCGCATGCGCTCGACGACCGTCTGGCGCGTCCGGCACGTCATCCCGATGGTTGGCACCGCGGTCGACGAGATGGCGCAGCCGGGACCGCGCTTCGCCGGCATCGTCCTCGCATCGCTCGTGATCCTCGGTGTCGGCCTGAGCCGGATCTGGCGGCGTGAGGAGGCCGAGCCCGACGTCACGACCGAGGACGTCACGACCGAGGACGCGACGACGGTGCCTGGAGTGACGGAACCCGCGGCGACCGAGACCGCAGTGACCGACAAGACGCTGATCGCAACCGCGGCGATCGCGGCCCGGGCCGCGACCACCGCGACCGCGAGTGCGGCCGCCGCCGCCCGCTCTCTGGAGGACGCCACCGGCGACGGCGGCGACGGCGCCGACGAAGCGCTGCACACCGCGTGAAGACGACCACACCGAGCCACCGCACCGAGAGAGGGGACCCCACGATGACCGCACGTTCCGATCGCACCCGGCGCCGCAGCTTCGCGAGCAAGCTCATGCTCTCGGGCGCGCTGTTCGTCGCCGCCGCGCTCGTGATCGGTGTGGGCGCGTACGCGTTGTTCACCGACACGGAGTCGGTGTCGCAGTCGGTGAGCTCGGGCACCGTGTCCCTCGCGCCGATCAACGTGAACGCCGCGAACAACCGTCTCAGCGTCGCGGCCACGAACATCGCAGCCGGCGACACGATCGAGCGCACGGTCGACGCCAAGAACACCGGCAGCATCACGCTCGCGAGCGTCACCCTCACGACGACGGCCACGACGAGCTCGCTCCTCGACACCGACGCGACCAACGGTCTGCAGATGGTCATCGACAAGTGCTCGGTCGCGTGGACGGAGTCGGCGTTCCCCTACACCTACACGTGCTCGGGCACGCAGAGCAGCGTCGTCGCGAGCCGTCAGGTGATCGGCTCCGGCCTCGCGCTCTCCAACCTGACCCTCACCGCGAACACCGACAACTTCCTGCGCGTGAAGCTCACGCTGCCGACGACCGCGGGGAACACGTTCCAGAACCTCACGTCCGTCATCAGCTACGGCTTCACCGCCACGCAGCGGAACGGTCAGCCGGCGTAACGGTGCACGGCGTCCGCCTCGCTCTGGCGCTCGTCGCCGCGAGCGTTCTCGGAACGCTCGTCGTCGGGCCCGGTGCCCTCGCGATGTTCACGGGGACTCCGGTCGCACCGGTCGCCACCTATTCGACCGGGCTGCTCAACGCGCCGTCACCCTTGACGTGCCGTTGGTCGGCGGCGAACGACGTCAGGCTCACGTGGACGAACAGCTCGCCGACGTTCGCGCTCGGGTACGACGTGCTGCGGAGCAACACGAGCGGCAGCGGCTACGCGGTGTTGACGAGCACGGCCTCCGCGGCCGCGGTGACGGCCGACGACACGAACCCGTCGCCGCCCACGGCGCGCTTCTACGTCGTGCGAGCCACCCACGCGCCAAGCACGTGGACGAGCGCGAACAGCAACGAGATGACCACGACCGGCTGCGCCGATGCGGTGACGCTCTACGCCGGCACCGGCACCGCCGGGTCGAGCGGTGACAACGGCGCCGCGACCGCGGCCCGGCTCAACCACCCGAACGGCGTCGCGAGCGACGCGTCCGGCGACGTGTACGTCGCGGACACCAACGGAAACCGGGTCCGACGCATCGACGCGACGACCGGCGTGATCACCACGGTCGCAGGCGGCGGTGCCACGAGCGCGTGCTCGTTCAGCGGCTCCGCGACGTCGGTCGCGCTCAACCACCCGGCCGCGGTCGCCGTCGACCCTGCGAACGGTCACGTGTACGTCGCCGACTCGGGCAACAACTGCGTGCGGGTGATCTCGGGGACGACGATCGCGCCCGTGGCGGGCGGTGGCGCGACCACCACCTGCAACGCGAGCGGTACCGCGACGAGCTTCGCGCTCAACGCGCCGGCCGGCGTGGCCGTGGGCGCGTCGAGCACCGTGTTCATCGCCGACACGAACGCGAACTGCATCCGCAAGGTGACGGGCAGCTCGCTCTCGTACGTCGCCGGTGGCGGGGGATCGGCCGCGTGCAGCTACGCGGGCGCGGCGAGCGGCCTCACGCTCAACAAACCGGGCGGCTTGGCGACCGACGGCTCCGGCAACGTCTTCGTCGCCGACACGAACGCCAACTGCGTGCGGGAGATCAGCGGGACGACCGTCGCGTCGGTCGCCGGTGGCGGCGCGTCGACCGCTTGCAGCTTCAGCGGGTCGGCCACCGCGGTGTCGCTCAACAAGCCCGCCGCCGTGGCCGTGGATGCGTCCGGCAACGTGTTCATCGCCGACACCAACGCCAACTGCGTCCGCAAGGTCGCCGGCGGCAGCGTCTCGACGGTCCTCGGCACGGGCACCGCGTCGTACTCCGGCGACGGCGGTTACGACCGGGTGGCGACGGTCAACCACCCCGGGGGCGCGGGGTTGCTCCCGTCGGGCGATCTGATCATCGGCGACACGAACAGCAACCGCCTCCGTCGTGTGGTCACCCCGTAGCGGGCACGCGACCCCCGCGACGTTGCCTGATTTGCTCACCTGGGCGCCCGACCGGGCGATGAGGAGTGGTGACCTCGAGGCACGCCCGGCCGCGGCGCGGCCGCTGGCTGGCGGAATCGGTGCTGCTCACGGTGGCCGTCGCCACGCTGGCGCTCGCCGTCCTCGGCACCGGCGGAGCGGCCGTGTTCAGCCTGAGCGAGCGCAGCGCCGGCGCCTCGACCGGGTTCGCGTCGATCGGGCCGATCAGTGCGGACGCGCCGGGCAACCGGTTGGGTGTCGGCGCCGCGGGCCTGAGCTCGGGTGACGCGGCCCAACGGGTCGTCGACATCCGCAACACCGGCACCGTTCGGTTGCGCCTCGTGACCCTCACGACCAAGGCGTCGCCGAGCTCACGGCTCGACACGGACCGGGTCAACGGGTTGCAGCTCACGATCGAGCGATGCCCGGTTGCGTGGACGGAGCACCGCAACGTGCTCGCGCGCGGCGCCCTCGGCTACACGTGCACCACACCGGCGGTCGCGGTGTTGAGCAGCCGGCCCGTGATCCAGAACGCGGTGGCGCTCGTGAACCTGAACGCCGCGCCCGGCGCGCACAACTACCTCCGGGTCACGCTGACGTTCCCGCGCAACGCACCGAGCGCGCTCCAGGGCCAGTTCTCGACGATCCACTACACCTTCGCCGCGACCTGAGCCGTTCGACGTCAGCCGACCACGAGGCAGAACCGACCGTCGGCCCGGTCGCGACTGAACCGCTGGTCCTCCCAGAAGGCCACGGCGGTCGTGTTCTGGAGGCTCACCATCGCGTCGAGCCTCCGCGCGCCGAGTGCACTGGCGCGCCGCGTCGCTTCGACGACGAGTGCCCGCGCGACGCCTCGCCGTCGGTGACGGGGCTCGACCGCGAGCCGGTAGAGGTGGCATCGCCAGCCGTCCCAGCCAACGATCAGCGCGCCGATGACGACGCCGGCATCGGTCGTCGCCACGACGAGCGCTTCCGGATCACGCCGGAGCAACGCGACGGCCTCGCCGAGACCGCCGGGCATGGAGGTCGGCCCGCCTTCGCGCTCCCAGAGCTCGACGACGGCGCGCAGGTCGGACGCTTCGGCAGATCGAACGGTCCACATGCCCGATCATTCTGACGCCGCCGGCTCCCGTGCTCAGCCGAGTTCTGCAGCCGCGCGATGAGTCCCGGTGTCGACCGCGGTCGAATGCAGTGACGCGCACGGGCGTGTTCTGGTCGTGGCCGCCGGGTACACGATCGAGCGCGCCGAGGGGAAGGAGTGTCCGATGACGATGACGAATGTGTTCGCGAGCGTGGCGGTACGGGATCTCGGTCCGGCCGTGGCGTGGTACGAGCGGATCTTCGGTGCTCCCGACGCCCGTCCGATGAGCGAGGTCGTCGAGTGGTACTTCCCGGAGGGCGGCGCGCTCCAGGTCTACGCGGGTCCCGAGCGTGCCGGCCAGGGCTCGTTCACCGTCGCGGTCACCGACATCGACGATCAGGCCGCGGCGCTGGAAGCGGCCGGGGTGCGGAGCCCGGAGCCGAGCCGTGGGCCGCAGTTCGAGACCATCATGATCAAGGATCCCGACGGCAACTCGATCGCGTTCGCGCATCCCGTCGCCGAGTCGTGACGCGACACACGCCCTGGTAGAACGGGACCCTCCACCAGCTGTCGCGAGGAGCCCAGTCATGAGTGTCGTGAAGATCAACGCGATCACGGTGCCGCGGGAGCGGGCCGACGACCTGGTGGCGCGCTTCGCCGCCCGCGCGGGCGAGGTCTCGAAGATGCCGGGCTTCGAGGCGTTCGAGCTCCTGCGTCCCACCGACGACCGGGACGTCTTCCTCGTCTACACCCGTTGGCGTTCCGAGGAGGACTTCCAGGGGTGGCTCAACGGACCGGCGTTCCAGCAGGGCCACAAGGCACACAACACGCAGGGCCCGGTGGGGACCGGCAGCGAGCTGTGGCAGTTCGACGTGGTCCAGCACGAGGAGGCCCCGACCGCCTGACGTGCGAGGGCCCGGCCGCCCGAAGGCGTCCGGAGACCATCACGTAGGCTCGACGCCGTGGCATCGTACGACGAGGCACTCGCCGAGCTGACCGGACCCGGAGGGATGTTCGAGGTCACGGCCGAGTCGGTGCTCGGCGTGACGCTCCAGGTGTACGCGCAGCGTATGCGCTCCCTGCGCGAGCTCGTCGTCGCGGCCGACGCGCGCGTCGACGTCGACTTCCTGGTCCAGGGCGACCGCCGGCTCACCTACGCGGAGCACAACGCCCTCGTGCGCCGGGTCGCCCAGTCGATGCTCGATCTCGGGATCGCGCCCGGGGACCGGGTCGCGATCCTCTCCGCCAACAACGTCGAGTGGGTCGTGATGTTCTGGGCCACGGCCGCGATCGGGGCCGTCATGGTGCCGCTCAACGCCTGGTGGAAGGCCGAGGAGCTGCAGTTCGCGCTCGAGGACTCGGGTTGCAAGCTGCTCTTCGCCGATGCACGACGCTGGGACGTCACCCGTGACGTCGTCGACACCCTGCCCGCGCTCCAGCACGTCTTCGTCATGGACCACGAGGGCGACGAACGCGCCCGTCCGGGCGTGGACCTGCTCGGTGCTCCCGATCCCGGCACGCTGCCCGACGTCGACGTCGCGGAGGACGACCTCCTCGCGATCATGTACACGTCGGGCACCACCGGACGGCCGAAGGGCGCGACCGTCACGCACCGGCAGGCGATCGCGAACCTGCAGAACATCTTCTGCAACGCGGTGGCAGGCGCGATGAGCGGCAACGCGCCGCCGGAGCTGTCGGAGGGCGGTGGCCAGTCGGCGACACTGCTCGTCGTGCCGCTGTTCCACGTCACCGGCTGCCTCGCGACGATGATGCTGTCGTACGCGACCGGGGCGAAGCTCGTGCTGATGACGCCCGGGCGGTTCGATCCGTCGAAGGCGATGGACCTCATCGAGCGCGAGCGCGTGAACGCGATCGGCGGTGTCCCGACGATCGTCTGGCGGATCCTCGAGGCGCCGGACTTCGCCGACCACGACCTCTCGTCGGTGTCGCGCATCAGCTACGGCGGCGCACCGGCCGCGCCCGAGCTCGTCGAGCGCATCAAGGAGGCGTTCCCCAAGGTGAAGTCCACGCTCACGACCGCGTACGGCCTCACCGAGACCGCGTCCGTCGCGACCGCGAACGTCGGCAACGACTACCTCACGCATCCCGGTTCGGTCGGCCGCGCGGTCCCGACGGTGGAGGTTCGCGTCGTCGACCCGGCGACGCATGCCGACGTGCCCGTCGACGAGGCGGGGGAGATCTGGCTCAGAGGGCCGACGATCATGGTGCGCGGCTACTGGAACCGTCCCGACGCGAACGCAGAGGCGTTGACGGAGGGGTGGTTCCACACGGGCGACATCGGCCGGCTCGACGCCGACGGGTTCCTGTACCTGGTCGACCGGGCGAAGGACATGATCATCCGCGGCGGCGAGAACGTGTACTGCGTGGAGGTCGAGCACGTGCTGTTCGAACATCCCGACGTGGTCGACGCCGCGGTCGTCGGCGTGCCGCACCGCGAGCTGGGCGAAGAGGTCAAGGCCGTCGTCCAGCTCCGGCCCGGGTCGACGGCGACGGTCGACGACATCCGCGCGTTCTGCGCCAAGCACCTCGCCAACTTCAAGGTTCCGGAGTACGTCGAGATCCGCGACGAGCCGTTGCCCCGGAACCCGGCCGGCAAGGTCCTCAAGAACCAGCTCCGCGGGGACGCCACCGCCTTCGCCGCCCACGACGACGCGGTCCTCTAGCCGTCCGTGGTCGACACGATCCTCTCGTTCCACCGGAAGTTCGGCTACGTCGTCATCGTGCTGAACGCGCTCGCGGGCCTGTACGCGCTCGCGGCGTGGCGTTGGAAGCAGCTCCGCGGGCGGTGGGTGTGGATCTCGACGATCGTCGCCGAGGCCGCGATCCTGGTGCAGATCGTCGCCGGCACGATCGTCGTCGCGACGCACAAGGAGCTCGCGAAGCAGAACGGGATCCGCTTCCACATGTTCTACGGGTTCGTCGCGTTCCTGACC
>DATBEZ010000007.1:0-21481 GCA_036558745.1 Acidimicrobiia bacterium | reverse complement strand
AGGAAGCTGCGGCGCTTGTTGCGCGCGATCTGTTCGTACAGCGTGGGACCTCGTTGACGTGGTGTGCGCGGTGGCGGCTAGAACTGCACCTGGACGGGAGCTTCGTCCTCGGGCGCCGCGTCGAAGTACTCGCGCTTCTGGAAGTTGAACATCCCGGCGATCGTGTTGCGCGGGAACGTCTGGATGTTGTTGTTGTAGCGCAGCACGCTGTCGTTGTAGAACTGCCGCGCGTACGCGATCCGGTCCTCGGTGGACGTGAGCTCCTCCTGCAGGTTCAGGAAGTTCTGGTTCGCCTTGAGGTCCGGGTACGCCTCCGCCACTGCGAACAGGCTCTTCAGCGCGCCCGACAGCACGTTCTCGGCCTGGGCCTGCTGCTGCGGCGATCCGCTCTGCCCCGCGCTGATCGCGTTCGCGCGCGCCTGGGTGACCGAGTCCAGCGTCCCCCGCTCGTGGGCGGCGTAGCCCTTGACCGTCTCGACCAGGTTCGGGATGAGGTCGTGGCGGCGCTTCAGCTGCACGTCGATCTGCGAGTAGGCGTTGTCGATGCGGTTGCGCGACCGGACGAGGCCGTTGTAGCTGACCATGAAGACGATCAGCAGGATGACCACGATCGCGACGATGACGATGACGGCTACCACCATGCGCCTCCTGGAGCGGCGGTTCGACTCATTGTACGGCGCGTCTCACGGTCTACCTCTCGCGATCGCCGCGTCGTAGACGGGGAGGTAGCGCTCGGCGACGCTGAGCATCGAGAACTGGGCGGCGCGCTGTTCCCCCGCGGCGACGAGGCCGGCACGCCGGCCCGGGTCGTCGAGGAGCGCGCGCAGCCCGTCGCGCAGCGCGTCGACGTCGCCGGGAGGGACGAGCAGCGCGTCCTCGCCGGCGCGGGCGACGTTGCGGTAGCCCGCGATGTCGGACGCGACGACGGCCGAGCCGGCCGCCATCGCTTCGAGCAGCACGATGCCGAACGACTCCTGACGCAACGACGGCGCGCAGAAGAGTGTCGCGGCCCGCAGCCTCGCCGCCTTCTCCGGCTCCGGGATGGTGCCGAGCCACTCGACGTTGGCGATCTCCCGGGCGCGCAGCTCCGAGGTGTCGGGGCCCTCCCCCGCGATCCACAGTGACGCGTCGCGGTCGAGCTCCGCGAACGCGTCGAGCAGCACACCGAGTCCCTTGCGCGGCTCGTGGCGTCCCACGTAGAGGATCACCGGCGCGCCGTCGGTCGGCCACGGGTCGGCCTTCGCGTAGTGCTCGACCTCGATGCCGTTCGGCAGCACCCAGAAGTGCCCGCCGATCACCTGCTCGGCCGAGACGCGCGCTTCCTCCGACACGGCGGTGCGCACCGACAGCTGCTTGCTCGCGCCCTTCACCGCGGGGCGGAAGTAGCGGTACCAGCGGATGCCCTGCGTGTTGGACGCGTGGAACGTGCCGACCGAGGGCACGTCGGTGCCGAGCAGCGCGGCGACGGTGCACCCGGGCACCATCGGCTCCTGCAGGTGCAACACGTCGGGACGGAACGCGTGGATGGCCTCGAGCGTGCGCCGAGTGACCTCGCGTCCCGCCGCGACGGGCGAGATCGATCCGTTGCTGCGGAACCCCGCGCTCGATCCGACGGTGACGACGCCGGGCTCGGGCGGCGGTCCGTCGCAGGGTGCGATCACACGCGCGTCGTGCCCGAGCTCGCGCAGCGCCCGCGCCAGACCGAGAGCCTGCACCTGCACGCCGCCCGGCGTGGACAGCGAGTACGGGCAGATCATGCTCACGCGCATGCGTGCCTCACGCGCCGTCGCCGGCGGCGGCACGGGCGAAGCCCGCGTCCCCGTCGTCCGCGGATGTCGGGGACGACGGTTCCCGGTCGCTCGGCCAGTTGGGCTGCATCAGGTGCCACTGCTCGGGTGCCTCGCGGATCAGACCCTCGAAACGATGGGCCAGCGTCTGGGTGATCCGGACCACGTCGTCGCGGAGCCGGCCCGTCCGCTCGACGGCCACCGGCGGGCCGATCTTGGCGTAGTGGCCGCCACGACGCCGAAAGTAGACCGCGACGGGCACGAGGGCCGCGCCGGTCCGCAACGCGAGGGTGGCCGGCCCCGCGGGCAGCGTCGTGGTCTCGCCGAAGAACTCGACGGCCACACCGTCGCCGGTGATGTCGCGGTCGGCGAGGAGGCACACGACGCGGTTGTCGCGGAGCGCGCGGGCCACCGTCGCCCCGGCCTCCGGGCCGAGCGCGACGACCTCCATGCCGAGGATCCGGCGAACCGCGACGAACCAGTCGAAGAGCTCGGGCGGCTCCACCCGCTCGACCACCACCGTCGGCGGGTATCCCCGCGCCGCGAGCCATGCGCCGGCGAACTCCCAACCGCCGACGTGGGGCAGAGCGAGGATGACCCCCGTGCCGGCGCCGATCCCCGCCTCGATGTGCTCGAAGCCTCCGGCCTCGAAGCGGGGCTCGAGCGACCGCCGGGCGTCGCGCGGGAGGCGGAAGAGCTCGTGCCAGTACCGCCCGTACGACTGGTACGTCGCGAACACCGCGCGCCATGCCGTCACGGGTCCGAGCGGACCCCGCACCCGCTCCTGGTTGCGCAGCACACGCGCGCGTTCGCGGGGCACGAAGAACGCCTTGATCACGCCCGCGCCCCGACCGATCGCACGGCCGACGCCGTCGGGCAGCGTCTGGGCGATGACGGCCCCGCTGCGGTACAGCAGGTAGGTCGTGCGCGAGCCCGCCGATCTCGCGCCCGGTTCGTCGGACACGCTGCGTCAGGGGCGCGGCCGGCGGCGGACCGGTCCCGCCTGCTGGCGCCGTCGCCAGCGCTCGGCGGCCGGTCGGCGGGCTTCCCACCACTGCGCGAACCGGCGCGGCGGGCCCTCGACGAGGTCGAGCTCCTCGTCGCCGTGGCGACGGCGGTGGCGCGCCTCGCGCAGCCGGCGCGCGAGCGGCTCGGCGCCACCGGGCGCGGCCTCACCCGCGGGCGCCGACGCCTGGCGCCACACCATCACGAAGCGCTGGATCGCGGTGAACGCGCTCAACGCGACCATCACCCACAGCACCGGGACGAGGATCCCGAACGCGAGCCCCGCGCCCAACAGGACGAGACGCTCGGCCCGCTCCATGAGCCCGCCCCGGGCCGAGAAGCCCAAGCTCTCGGCCTTGGCCCGCTCGTAGGAGATGAGCATCGACAGCGCGGCTGCGGCGAGGGCGAGGACCGGGAGGTAGGCGCCACGGCCCGCGAGGTACCAGGCGACGCCGCCGAGCAGCACCGCGTCCGACACCCGGTCGCACACCGAGTCGAAGAAGGCGCCGCGGGGACCCGCCCGGCCGCTGTGACGGGCCACGGTCCCGTCGAGGATGTCGGGGACGCCGGTCGCGACCAGCCCGACGAGGCCCCAGATCAGGTAGCCGTTGGCGATGGCGAGCGCCGCCAGCACCGAGAACGCGAGCCCGGTCAGGGTGAGCCAGTCCGCGGTGATGCCGACCCGCACGAGGCCCCGCCCGACGGGCTCCAGCGCCCGTTCGACCTTGGCGCGCCAACGGACGTCGAGCATGGCCGGGGCTCCTGGGAACCGGGAACGGCGCGCCGTCCGGCGCGCTCGCGAAAGGACGCATCCACGGTACCACCGCTGGTCCGGATCCCGGGGCCTCACCCACGTCTCACCCACGCCCGCGTCCACGGCGCGCGACCCGCGCGACCCCCGGTCCGCCGCTCGCGTGCGCTGCGTACAATCCGGGTTCCGCACGCCTCCCTCGAGGCCGAACATCAGTGGGGGTCGATGTGAAGACGTTCCCGACGTCGAACATCCGCAACGTGGCGCTCGTCGGTCACGGTGGTGCCGGCAAGACCACGCTGGCCGAGGCCCTGCTGTTCGGGAACGGGGCCATTCCCCGCATGGGTCGGGTCGAGGACGGCAACACCGTCTGCGACTTCGACCCCGAGGAGGCCCGCCGGCAGATCTCGGTGTCGCTGGCGCTCGCACCGTTCGAGTTCGACGGGCACAAGGTCAACCTCATCGACACGCCCGGGTACGCGGACTTCGTCGGCGACGTCGCGGCGGCACTGCGCGCCGTCGACCTCGCGGTCTTCGTCATCTCCGCGGTCGAGGGCGTCGAGGTGCAGACCGAGATCGCCTGGCGGATGGCCGAGGAGCGCGACCTGCCGCGCGCGATCTTCGTGAACAAGCTCGACCGCGAGCGCGCGTCGTTCGAGCGCACCCTCGATCAGTTGAAGGACCGCTTCGGTGCGGGCGTCGCGCCGCTGGAGCTCCCGATCGGCGAGGAGTCGAGCTTCCGCGGGGTCATCGACCTGCTCGACGACATCGCGGTCACCTACGACGACTCGGGCGTCGCGACCGAGGGTCCGATCCCCGACGACATGGCGACCGAGGAGCACGCGGTGCACGACGCGCTCGTCGAGGGCATCGTCGTCGCCGACGACGACCTGATGGAGCGCTACCTCGGTGACGAGACGATCGAGAAGAAGGAGCTCGGCCAGGCCCTCGCGAAGGGCATCGCCGAGGCCAGCGTCTACCCGGTCCTGTGCGGCAGCGCGACCCGGTTGATCGGTGTCGACCGCCTGACCCGTTTCGTCGTCGAAGAGGGTCCCGCGCCCAGGGTGAGCGACGGGCCCACGGCCGCCGTCGTGTTCAAGACGCTGGTCGATCCGTATGTGGGCCGCGTCAACCTGTTCCGGGTGCTCCAGGGCGCGGTGAAGCACGACGACTCGCTCGTGAACGGCCGGACCATGGCCGACGAGCGCCTCCACCAGCTGACGACGATGCGAGGCAAGGAGCAGGAGACCGCCTCCGAGATCCCCGCCGGCGACATCGCCGCGGTCGCGAAGCTCGCCGACACCTCGACCGGCGACGTGCTCGGCGTGCGTGGCGCGAACGTCGAGATCGAGCCGTTCATCGTGCCCGCGCCGGTGCTGTCGTTCGCGATCAAGCCCAAGTCGAAGGGCGACGAGGACAAGCTCGCCAATTCGCTGCACCGCCTGCAGGACGAGGACCCGGCGCTGCGGGTCGAACGCAACGCGGAGACGCACCAGACGCTGCTCGAGGGGATGGGCGAGACTCACCTGTCGATCGCGCTCGAGAAGCTGCACCGCAAGTTCGGTGTCGAGGTCGACACCGAGGACGTGAAGGTCCCCTACCGCGAGACCATCACCGCGGGCTCGGAGGCGGAGGGCAAGTACAAGAAGCAGACCGGTGGCCACGGTCAGTTCGGGGTGGCGTTCCTGCGCGTGGAGCCGGTCGAGCGCGGCGGCGGCTTCGAGTTCGTCGACCAGATCGTCGGTGGCGCGATCCCCCGCCAGTTCATCCCCGCGGTCGAGAAGGGTGTAGCCGAGGCGATGGCCCAGGGCGGTGTGTTCGGCTTCCCGGTCGTCGACGTGAAGGTGACGGTGTTCGACGGCAAGTTCCACCCCGTCGACTCGTCGGAGATGAGCTTCAAGATGGCGGGGTCGATCGGCTTCAAGGACGCGATGGCGAAGGCCGGACCGATCCTGCTCGAGCCGATCAGCGAGCTGGTCGTCACCGCGCCCGAGGCGAACCAGGGCGACATCATGGGCGACCTCAACTCGAAGCGCGGACGGATCCAGGGATCGGCGTCGGTCGGCAACGGCGAGGTCGAGGTCACCGCGATGGTGCCGACCTCGGAGGTGCTGCGCTACGCGATCGACCTGCGGTCGCTGACGGGTGGTCGCGGCCGCTTCAGCGTGGACCACTCGCACTACGACCCGGTCCCGTCGCACCTCGCCGACAAGATCCGCAAGGCACACGAAGACGAGAAGTAAGAAGGCGCGTGTCGGCAGGGCCTCCGGGGGGAGCAGGGATGCCGGGGTTGGGGGGTCGATCGTGGTGGCTCGTCGTCGCCGTGGTGCTCGCGGTCGGCGGGTTGAGCGGCTGCGTGTGGCACTTCGCCGATCAGGGGACCGAGATCCACGCGGGCACGCCGCTCGCGTTGCCCATGGTGGCCGACGCGGCCGGCGAGGGCGTCGTGCAGCTCACGCTCGCAGCACCCGGAACCGCGTGGGTATCCACGACCGCGACCTCGGTCGTCGTCGACGCGACGCTCGACGCGGGTCCGAGCCAGAGCTTCGTGTTGTACGCGGGTGCGGCCGCGCACACGTACTCGGGCTTCACGGGTGCGATCAGCGCCGGCGTGCACACGTTGACGATCGCCGTGCGCGGTGACCTGTCGTCACCGGCGAACCCGAACGCGAGCGTCCTGCTCCGCCAAGCCCAGCTCGACGTCGTCACCCCGAACGATCCCGGATACGTCGCGCTCGCGCATGCACCCGTGGTCTACGGGCGCAGCGTGAACGCGCACAGCGACACGCCGTTGCTCGCGTTCGCGGCCCAGCAGTCGCTCGGCGGCGGGGCGGTCAAGCTCTCGTACACCCAGTTCTGGAGCAACGAGGACGCAGGCACCGGCGCGATCCCCTTCCTCCTGTGGTCGGAGTTCGGGCGCACGACCGACATCGAGAGCAGCATCGACCTGACCCTGGACGCGCAAGGTGCCGTGACCGCGGCGACGTACCAGACCTGCGCGCAGTGCCCGCCGAACTATCCGGAGAACACGGTCGGGCTCGACCACTCGTTCCTGCCGTTCACGGGTCAGTACTTCGCGGGCACGCACCCGATCCTGCGCGTCGCGACCGGCAACAACGTGTTCAGCGAGGTCGGGACGACGCCGTTCCGGTTCCAGCCCACGCTGGCTCCGCCGCCGGCCGTGGGCGAGGTGCGCGAGTCGGTGATGGACCCGTATCCCGTCGCGTGGCAGGTCATGGCGGACGAGATGCGCCGCGAGCAGGCGACGTTCTCGACCGACCCGTTGAACCTCGCGGCCGGCGACGCGCGCCAGTACGCGATCGTCGACATCGACACCGCTCCCGTCAACGCGTCTGCGGTCGCGGTGCAGGTGCAGCTCACCGGCGACCCGACCTGGTACGCGAGCGACGAGAACACCGGGCTGAAGCTGTACACCGGGGGTCACAGCCGCACCGCGGTGAAGCTCCCGCTCGACTGGCACAACCGCGGCATCACCGGGCTCCGCCTGCGTCTCTACCCCGCGACCCAGGGAGTCGTGCCGACCATCACCGTCAACCGCATCGAGATGCTCGAGCTCGACGGCAACTACGTCGTGCACACCCGCGCCGTCCCCACACCCGTGATCGTGACGAGCTGACCGTGTGATCGATGCGACGCATCGTCGTGCTCGCCGCGGCGATCGCGGGCTTCGCGGTCCGCGCGGTCTACCTGCTCGCGCACCCGCCGGCGTTGCTCAGCGGGACCGACAACACCTGGTACACGACGGTCGCGCGTTCCGTCGCAACCGGTCACTTCGGGATGATCCCCGCGGTGTCCGGCCACCGTGCCTGGAGCTTCGAGTTCCCGCCGGCCTACCCGGTTGCCCTGGCCATCGGTCAACGCGTGCTGTTCTGGCTGCACCCCGTCCGCGCCGATCTGTGGACGTCCGCCGCGCTCGGCGGCGCGACGGCCGGCGCGGTCGCGGCGCTGGCCTGGCGGATCGCCGACCGCGCCCCACCGCGCGTCCGCACGGTCGCGGCCGCGTCGGCGGGGCTCCTCGTCGCGCTCAACCCACTCCTCGCGGGCGCGTCCGTGTCGTTGATGTCGGAAGCGCTGGTTCCGCTCGTCGTCACGCTGGCGCTGCTCTTCGTGGACCGTCTCCTCGCCGGGTCGGCACGGTTCCGTGACGCGGTCGTCCTCGGGCTGCTGGTCGCGCTGAGCGGTCTCACGCGCTCGGAGTCGCTCGTGGTCGCGGCCGCCGCGGTTGTCGGCGCGGCAGCGGTCGCGAGGTCCCGCCATCTCACGCTGCGACCCTTCGCCGTCGCGATCGGCACCGCGTTCCTCGTCGCGCTCGCGTGGTCGTCGTTCGCGTCGATCGTGAGCTCCGGCGTGCTCGTGATGTCGGCCAACGCAGGCGCCCTGCTGCGCGGCGCCAACTGCCCGCTCGCGCTCCACGGCGACAAGAAGGGCTCGTGGGACATCTACTGCCTCGGCGGCGCCGACCGGGAGCTCTCACCGGCGACCCGGCGCGCGTTCCAGGCCGCCGCCGTGGCCGGTCATGCCAACCTCGTCGTGCTCCCGCCCACGCCCGGGCCCCGGGCCGAGGCGCAGTTCAGCCGGGCGGAGGCGCGCCTCGCGCTCCGTGACATGCGCCGCCAGCCGGTCGCGGTCGCGACCTCGGTCCCCTACCGCATCGGACGCGCGATCGGTCTCTACTGGTCGAAGGTCGACCTCGACCGCATCCCCTACGAGGGACGCGACGCGGCGTGGGAACGGGTCGGACGGTGGTTCCACATCGTCCTGGTCCTGCCGTTGGCCCTCGTCGGCATCTGGGCGTCGTGCCGGCGGCGCGGGCGCGCGGCCGCGCGCCTCCGTGCCGTCGCCGACACCGGACGCGTCGTCCCGTCCCTCGTGCTGCTCGCGGTCTGGGTCGTCGTCATCGCCGCGAGCTACGGCACCGCCCGGTTCCGTGCCTCGGCCGATCCATCGTTGGCCGTGCTGGCCGGGCTCGGCCTCGCGATGCTCGTCGCGCCGTCATGGGCGCCCACGGGGGACGCCGCCGCGGCCGTCGTCACGAGCTGAGGGCTCGCCGCCCGCGCCCGGGTGCGATGTTTCACCAACGACCGTTGGTGTTAGATTCTCGGCGTGGCTCCATCCGATGGCCCCTCCGGTCGCGTGACGGGCGAGCAGGAGCGTCAGCTCGAGCAGTCCACGGTCCTGGCCGACCCGACCCGCCGGGCCGTGTACCGCTGGGTGCGCGAGGCACGCCGCCCCGTGACGCGCGAGGAGGTGGCGGCAGGCGCGGGCCTGTCCCGGAGCCTGGCCGCCTTCCACCTGGAGCGGCTGCTGGAGGCCGGACTGGTCAGCGCCGACTACGCCCGGCCCCCGGGCCGCTCCGGCCCCGGCGCGGGCCGGCCCGCGAAGCGCTACGTGCCCTCCGGTGCCGAGATCGCGATCGAGATCCCGCCCCGCAGCTACGCCCTCGCCGGACGCCTGCTGGCGCGGGCGGTGGACCGGGCCGGGGCGCCGGGCTCGGCGCGCGACGAGGTCATGCGGGTCGCGGCGACCGAGGGCCGCGCGCTGGGGAACGCGGCCCGCGGGCGCGAGCGCACGACTCGCGACCCCGAGCCCGGAGCGGTGCTCGACCGCGTCCTCGTCGACCTCGGCTTCGAACCCGTCACCGACGAGGCGGGCGACGTCGTCCTCGCGAATTGCCCGTTCCACGCTCTGACCGAGGTCGCGACCGAGCTCGTCTGCGGCATGAACGCGGCGCTCGTCGACGGGGTGCTCGACGGGCTGGGGCGCGACGACCTCGAGGCGCGCCTCGAACCCGCCGAGGGGCGTTGCTGCGTGGTGGTCTCCGTCGCCAGCGATGCGGGGAGTCGGCGCGCGCAACCGCGGCAGGCGGGACACGACCGTGGGTGAACGCGAAGCGACCCCGGGCAAGGAGGAAGCGATGCGCAAATTCTCGGTGCGGCCGACGCTGACGATGCGAGGACGGAAGTTCAAGGGGCTGCGGGGCTGGGCGGGCAAACCGCTGCACCCACCCCTCACCGACTTCCCCGTCGCCGCGTACATCTTCGGGGCGGCCTTCGACGTGATCGCGAGCTTCGGCCGTCACGACGCCTGGGCCCGCGACTTCTTCCGCGCCGGCACGTTCGTGTTCATCGCCGGCGCCGCGGTCTCGGTCTTCGCCGCGCTGACCGGCTTCTGGGACTGGCTGCGCTCCACCGAGAAGGGCACCCAGGCCCGCCGCACCGCGAACACGCACGCGTGGACGATGATCACCGTCACGGTGCTCGCGCTGGTCGACATCGCGCTGCGCCTGAACGTGTACCACACGCGCACGCACCCCAACGTCGCGATCCTCGTGCTCTCGCTCGTGGTCGCCGGCCTGGTGTCGTTCGGCGCGACCTTCGGCGGGACGCTCGTCTACGACTACGGGTTCAACGTGGAGACCGCGGGTGACAGCCCGGTCTGGCACCAGTCCGAGAGCGACGTGTTCCCGGGCGACCACGCCGCATGATCGGCGCCGCGCGTGAGACCGCGACCGCACTCGAGCTGGAAACGGCTCCGGAGCTGGAGACCGCGGCGGACCTCGACCTGGTGACGTTCCCGAACGACTGGTCGTACGACGAGCTCGTCCTCGTGCGCGACATCCCGTTCGAGGCGTCGCGTGACCTCGACGGGCTCGCGTACCACGGCGTCGCCCACGTCGCGTACGCACCCGCCGACCGGGTCGTCGGCGCGTCCGAGCTGGCCCGACTCGTGGAGCGCGTCGCCGCGCACGCGTCGACGCAGGAGCAGCTGACGGTGCGGGTCGCGTCGGTGCTGAGCACGGCGGTGTCCGCGCGCGGGGCCGGTGTGATCGTCGAGGCGGAGCGCTGGACGCTCCGATCGGGTGTGGGAGGCGTCCGAACGGTCACGACTGCTCTGACCGGGTGCCTGCGCGACGACCGCGCCGCCCGCGCGGAATTTCTCGCGTCGGCGCGCGAGCCGTCGCGCGTCGCGGTCAGCCGATCCGGATCTGCGTGAGCGCGACCGATTCGTCGATCTGCGTGCGGAGGGCCCGCACCTGGAACGTCCAATCGCCGGCGAACGGGACCTGAACCGTCGCGACGTAGCGACCGCGTGCGAGTGGGGCGAACGCCATCGGGATGCGCGCGACCCGCCCCGTCAACGACATGCTCGCGTCGAGCTGGAGGACCTGTCCGTTCGGATCCTTCACGAAGCGCGGCCTGACCACGACGGTGTCATCGCCCGGCAACGCGGGCTGGACCTCGACGTCGAACGCGATGTCCGGCGTGTGGAGCACCGTGTGGAACGTGCGCGGGGTCGCGGCGGCGGCCTCGCGCGTCGGCTGGGCGTTCACGAGCGCGGCGGTGATCGACACGACCACGATCGCGAGCGCGACCTCGACCCAGATGCCGTTGCGGAGCTCCCGCACGTCTGCGGACGCGGCCTCGCGCCGGAACGCACCCGGACCGACCGCGGCGCGTCGGCGAGCGTCGGATACTCGAGCGCGGTCTGCCGGCTCAGGTCCATCTGGTGTGAGAGGAGCACCTGGTCGGCGGGATCGACGGGCAGCTGGAACGCGTGGTTGTGCTGGACGCCGTTCTCGAGCTGCGAGAAGCCGCGGTCGCTCCCGGTCGTGCCGTGACCCGAGCTCGCCACCGCGTTGTTGATGTCCGCCGAGGTGGGGCCCCAACGCCGAGCGGGTCGGCTGCGCGTCAGCCTCAGCGCACCTCGCCGGTGATGCCGTACTGCGACCAGTCCTCGGGGTTCAGCTCCGTGTACTCGCCGATGACGTGACCGTCGACGCCGTCGAGCTCGACGAGCCCGCGCATGCTCGGCGGCTCGTCGGCGCTGTAGAGCAGGATGCGCCACGCCGGACGGCTGCGCAGGCCGCGCCACGCGAGCTGTGCGGACGCGTGCCCGACGGGAAAGCCGACGGTGCGGGTCGCGACGACGAGCGCCTCGGTCTGGTCGACCTCGAGGTTCCACCCCGCGATGAAGTGGTACGCCGCGATCGCGGCAAGGAGGATCGCGGCGGCCAGCGCGCCGTCGTTCGACGTCGCCGCGTAGCCGAGGAGGCACACCACCGCGAGGGCCAGGTACAGCGCGCCGGCGATGCGGCGACGCGTCATGTTCGGGAAGACGTAGGGCCCGACGTACGCGGTGACGTCGAGGTCCTCCGGCAGCGCGTCAGTGTCGGGCACGTGCGCTTCGTCGTCTGGTACCTCGTCGTCGGCCACGTGCCCGACGATATCCATTGCGGCGCCCCGGAGTCGGAGCGGGGCCAGCTGCACTGGTGGCAAGCGGCACCCCACCAACAGGCCGCAGGCTGGTCGACGCGTTCGGGCCGTTTCAGCGCGTCGGCCAGGCGATGCGCAGCTTCTCCCAGCTGGCGCGGAGGCTCTCGGGCAGGACGCGGGCCTCGGCCACGCTCGTCATGAAGTTCGAGTCGCCCGACCAGCGCGGGAGCGCGTGGACGTGCACGTGACCGGGGACACCGGCACCCGCGACACGGCCGATGTTCACGCCCACGTTGAGCCCGTCGGGCCGGTACGCGGAGCGCACCGCGGCGCACGCGCGCTGGACGCCGTGCATCACGTCCGCGGCCTCGTCCGCGTCGAGGCTCTCGAGATCGCCGACGTGACGCAACGGCGCGACCAGGAGATGACCCGAGGTGTACGGATACGCGTTCATCACCGTGAACGTGCGCGGCGTTCGCTCCAGCACGAACGCCTCGTCGTCGGGTAGCTCCGCGAGACGGCAGAACAGGCAGTCGTCGGGGTGCTCGGTCGGCTCCGCGGCGACACCCTCGATGTACGCGGACCGCCACCCGGCCCAGAGCCGATCGAGCACGCGCCGCGTTACCGGCGCTCGGCCACGTCGGCGGCGAGGTGCTCGATGAAGCGGTCGAGCGGCACGTCCTTGTCGGGCGCGTCGCCGCCCCGCTTGTTCACGCCCACGGTGCCGTTCTCCGCGTCGGCGTCACCGACGACGAGGATATAGGGCACCTTCTCGGTCTTGGCGGTACGGACGCGCTTGGGAAGCGTGTCGTTGCTCGCATCGACCATGTCGGCCCGGAAGCCCTCCGCACGCAAGCGGTCGACGACCCGGAACGCGTACGCGTCGTGACGGTCGGCGACGGGCAGCACGACGGCCTGCACGGGCGCGAGCCACGCGGGGAACGCACCGGCGTAGTGCTCGACGAGCACGCCGAAGAACCGCTCCACCGACCCGAACAGGGCGCGGTGGATCATGACGGGACGGTGGCGCTCGTTGTCGGCACCGACGTAGTGGAGGTCGAAGCGCTGGGGCTCCTGGAAGTCGAGCTGGAGCGTCGACATCTGCCACGTGCGACCGATCGCATCGCGCGCCTGCACGGAGATCTTCGGTCCGTAGAACGCGCCGCCGCCCTCGTCCATGACGAATTCGAGGCCCATGCCGGAGCCGACGGTGCGCAGCACCGCGGTGGCCTCTTCCCAGTCCTCGTCGGAGCCGACCGCCTTGCCCTCCGGCTTGGTCGACAGCTCGAGGTAGAAGTCGTTCAGCCCGTAGTCGCGCAACAGGTCGAGGACGAACACGATCAGCGACCGCAGCTCCTCGGCCATCTGCTCACGCGCGCAGAAGATGTGCGCGTCGTCCTGGGCGAAGCCCCGCGCGCGCGTCAGCCCGTGCACCACGCCCGACTTCTCGTACCGGTACACCGTCCCGAACTCGAAGAACCGCAGCGGCAGCTCGCGGTAGGAGCGCGTGCGGCTGCGGTAGATCAGGATGTGGAACGGGCAGTTCATCGGCTTGAGGTAGTACTGGGTGCCGCCGTCGAGCTCCATCGGCGGATACATGCCGTCGGCGAACCACTCGAGATGGCCCGACGTCTCGAACAGCTCCGCCTTCGTGATGTGCGGGGAGTAGACGAACTCGTAGCCGGCCTGCTCGTGACGCTGACGCGAGTAGTCCTCCATCACGCGCCGGATGATGCCGCCCTTGGGGTGGAAGACCGGCAGCCCCGAGCCGATCTCGTCGGGGAACGAGAACAGGTCGAGCTCCGCGCCGAGTCGGCGATGGTCGCGGCGCTCCGCCTCGGCCATGCGGTGCAGGTGGTCGTCGAGGGCCTGCTTCGACTCCCACGCCGTGCCGTAGATCCGCTGCAGCATCGGCCGGTGCTCGTCGCCGCGCCAATACGCGCCCGCGACCTTCGTGAGCTTGAACGCGCCGAGCCGCCCGGTTGACGGGACGTGCGGACCGCGGCAGAGGTCGACGAACGGCGCCTCGCCGTTGCGCGGGTTGCGGTACACCGACACCGTGTCGCCGACCTCGACCTCCGACGCCTCGACGTCGGTGCTCGCGCCCTCGCGGACGCGCTCGATGATCTCGCGCTTGTAGGGCTGGTCGGCGAACTCCCGGAGCGCAGCGTCGAAACCGAGGTCCTCGCGCACGAACGGCTGATCGTCGCGCACGATCTCGCGCATCCTGGTCTCGACGCGACCGAGATCGTCGTCGGTGAAGTGCGCACCGCCGGGCAGCTCGAAGTCGTAGTAGAAGCCGTCCGCGATCGCGGGACCGATCGCGTACATCGCGCCCGGAAACAGATCCGTGACGGCCTGGGCCATGACGTGCGCCGAAGAGTGGCGCAGGACCTCACGTCCGTCGTCGGTCGTGGGCGTCACGATCTCGAGCGCCACGTCGTCGGTGAGTGGCCGATCGAGGTCGATCCACGTGCCGTCGGCCTTCGCGGCCAGCGCGTCCTTGGCCAGGCGCCGCCCGAGGGACGCGGCCACATCCGCGGGGGTGCTGCCCGCCGGGTACTCGCGGCTCGAGCCGTCGGGGAAGGTGACGGTGATGACGTCGCTCATCGCGAGGCGACGTTACCAGCGGCGCGCTGCGGCCCCGGTCACCATTCCGGGGCGCGCACACGGAGCGTCGTGCACAGGATCTCCACACGATCCGCACACGTTCGCGATTGCGTCTCGCGCCACGATCCATAGGCTCCGCGCATGGCGAAGCTCCGGCACATCACACGCTTCCGTCCTGTCGTGCACGACGTCGGCGCGGAAGGCGCGCGGCTCGCGGGGATCGCGCTGGTCGCGATCGGCGTGAGCGGTCTCCTCGCGTGGGGCATGGGCGCGCTCGGGAGCAAGGGCTTCGTGGCCGGCGACCCACCGGGTGTCACGTACACGGCGGCACGGTGCGCGGACTTCTTCGAATACGAGCCGCACGCGACGAGCTGCGAGCAGGCCGCGACCGAACATCACTTCGGTGAGATCGTGATGTACCGCAGCGCGGCAGGAGTCCTCGGTGCCGTCGTGCTCGCCGTCGCGGTCCGACGGCGACGACGGCGTCCGCCGTCGGACGTGCTGCCGGACACGCTCGTGCCGACCGTCGCGGCCACGGTGGCGGGCGTCGCCGGTCTGTGGCTGTGCGGTCAGGGCGTCGATTCCATCGTCCTGCGGACCGACGGCGGTGGTGGTGAGTACCTCTCGGCCGGGATCGTCGCCCTCGCGCTCGCGTGCTGCCTCGCGCGACCGGTCGTCACGGCCATCGCTGATCGCCTCCCGCCAGGACCGGCGGCCGCCTGAGTGAGAGCTGATGGTCGCGCTCGCTCCGCATGTGCTGGCGCCGGGCCTGGTCGTTCACGTGCTCCACTCGCCGCTCAAAGCGGGCGGCGGAGATCGAGGCCGAGGAGATCGCCCAGGTCGAGCAGCGTCGCGGGCGCGGCGGGATCGTCGCCACCCGACAGCGCTGCGCTGGCGAGATCGTCGAGGGCCTCGATGGCGCGTGGTGCGTCGAGGTCGTCGTCGAGCGCATCGCGGACGCGCGCCGCGAACGGTCGCGGATCGATGCCGCCCGGACGCTGCGCGGCGGCGAGGAGCCGGTGCAGGAGCGCGACACCTTCCTCGAGATCGGTGTCGTGGTACTCGAAGCCGGTGCGGTAGTGGTGCCGCATGAGCGTCAGTCGGATCGCGCGCGGATCGGCGGCCTTCAGCAGGTCGCTCACGAACACCAGGTTGCCGAGCGACTTGCTCATCTTCTCGCCCTCGTAGGCGACCATCGCCGAGTGCATCCAGTGACGCACGTACGGCTTGCCCGTGAGCGCCTCGCTCTGCGCGACCTCGCACTCGTGATGCGGAAAGATCAAATCGGTCCCGCCACCGTGCAAGTCGAGCGTGGGACCGTGCTCCTGCATCGCCATCGCGGAGCACTCGACGTGCCAACCGGGACGCCCGACGCCGAACGGCGCACGCCATGCGGGCTCGTCCGGCAACGACGGCTGCCACAACACGAAGTCGAGCGGCGCCCGACGGTGCGGATCGTCGGGATTGCCGCCGCGGGCGCGTGCCAGGCGGATCATCTGGTCCTGCGAGTAGTGCGACAGCTGGCCGTAGCGCGGGAACGTCGACACGTCGAAGTAGACGGTGCCATGGGTGAGGTACGCGTGGCCCTGGTCGAGGAGCCGCTCGACGATCTCGATGATCTCGTCGATGGTCTCCGTCGCGCGCGGCTCGGCCACGGGCGGCAGGATGTCGAGGGCCTCCATGTCGGAGTGGAAGCGCGCGATCTCCGACTCGGCGAGCTCGAGATACGGGACGCCGAGCTCCCGGGCGCGGGGCAGGATCGAGTCGTCGACGTCGGTCACGTTGCGCACCATGCGCACCTCGTGACCGAGCTCCTGGAGCCTCCGGGTCAACAGGTCGTACGCGAGGTAGGTCGCGGCGTGACCGAGATGGGTGGAGTCGTAGGGCGTGATCCCGCACACGTACATGCTGACGACGCGATCGGGCTCGAACGGGACGACCTTGCGCGACGCGGTGTCGTAGAGCCGGATCGGCACGTCACACTCCGCCGAAGCGCAGACCTGCGCGCACCTTGTGTCGGATGTTGATGGTCAACAGGATCGCGGCGAACGTCTCCATCCCGACCGCGTTCTCGAGCGAGCCGCCGTCGAACGCTCGGAGATCGGGAATGCCCTCGATGATCTCCATCAGGGTTGTGCGGGCCGCGTCGTCGTCACCGCACGCGACGACGTCGCTCACCATGGGCTCGTCGAGGTTGACGAACTCGGCCGCGGGAACCAGGTGGAACGCGGTGACGATCTGGGACCGCCACAGCATCGCCTGCATCTCCTTCGCGATGGACCCGTGCGGGGGCAGCACCGCGTTGAACTCGGTCCCGTTGCGAACCAGGTGGTTCGCCATCGACACGACGATCTTGCCGCTCAGCAGGTCGGAGAAGTACTGCGCGGTGGCGAGCGCGGCGTCGGCGTTGACCGCGAGCACCACGACCTCGGCGTCGCACGCGGCCTGGTTGTTCGCCGGCGTGATCCGGGCGACCCGGTCACCCCACTTCTCACGCAACTCGTCGACGACCGCTTCGGCCTTCACCCGCTCGCGGGATCCGGCCAGGACGTCGTGACCACAGTCGGCGAGGCGGGCCGCGAGACCCTTGCCTGCCGGTCCGGTTGCTCCCAGCACCCCAATCTTCACTACTGCAGCTTAGGTAGGAAGGGCTGCGCCATGTCTTCTCGCTCACTCCCTTGCTGCACGGCTCCGGCCTTCACGTGCCGCCGCCGGCGTCGTTCGTTCGCTGGCGAGCGACCTCCGCTCGTCCCTCGCTCCGGTCGCCGCATCCGGCTCACGTCCATAAGCTCAGCCCCGTGAGATTTGGAATTATGTTCGCCAATGTCGGCGCGGCGGTGCGGCCGGAGGGCGCGGCGGAGATCGCCCGCATGGCAGAGGAGCTCGGGTTCGAGTCGCTCTGGACCGTCGAGCACACGGTCGTGCCGACCGGCTACGAGTCGCAATACCCCTACTCCCCCGACGGCCGCATGCCGGGCGGCGAGCGCGCCGAGATCCCCGATCCGCTGATCTGGCTGGCCTACGTCGCCGCGGCCACGAGCAGGATCCGCCTCGCCACCGGGATCCTGATCCTCCCCCAGCGCAACCCGGTCACGCTCGCCAAGGAGCTCGCCACCCTCGACGTGCTCTCGGGCGGACGGGTCGAGCTCGGCATCGGCGTCGGCTGGCTCGAGGAGGAGTTCGACGCGCTCGGCGTGCCCTTCGCCGACCGGGGCCCGCGCACCGACGACTTCGTCGCCGCGCTCCGCGTGCTGTGGTCCGACGGCGACGACACGTACCACGGACGGTTCTGCGACTTCACGAACGCGAACTCGTACCCCAAGCCCGTGCAGCCCGGCAGCATCCCTGTCGTCGTCGGTGGTCACACCCAGGTGGCAGCGCGCCGCGCCGGACGACTCGGCGACGGCTTCTTCCCGGGCGTGTTCCAGGCCGACCAGCTGCCGCCGCTGCTCGAGACCGTGCGGTCGAGCGCCCGCGACGCCGGACGGGATCCCGACGCGATCGAGATCACGTCGGGCGCGTTCGACTACGACAGCGCGGCGCGGCTCGTCGACCTCGGCGTGTCCCGGGCGGTGGTTCCACCGCTCGCGTTCGACCTGGAGAAGCTCCGCTCGCGCCTCGGCCGGTTCTCCGACGAGGTGATCGCGAAGCTCCCGTGAGCGCGATCTACGACCGGCTCGGCGTCGGCTACGCGCGCCATCGGCGGCCCGATCCGCGCGTCGCCGCGCAGATCGACGCCGCGCTCGGTGACGCGTGCACGGTGCTCAACGTCGGTGCCGGCGCCGGCTCCTACGAGCCGACAGAGCGAGCAGTGACCGCGGTGGAACCGTCGTCGGTGATGGTGCACCAACGCGCGCCAAACGCCGCTCCTGCCGTGCGGGCGGTCGCCGAGCGCCTGCCCTTCGCCGATGCGACGTTCGACGCCGCGCTGGCGTCCCTCACGATCCACCACTGGCCCGACTGGCGAGCCGGCATCGGCGAGATGCGCCGGGTCACCCGCGGTCCGATCGTCGTGTTCCACTTCGAGGTCGGCGAGCAAGGAACGTTCTGGCTGACGCGGGACTACCTCCCCGACGCGGTCACGATCCCCGCACCCGCGGTCGACGAGGTCGTCGACGCGCTGCGCGGCGCGCGCGTCGACGCGGTGCCGATCCCGGCCGACTGCACCGACGGGTTCTTCTGCGCGTACTGGGGCCGGCCCGAGGCCTACCTCGATCCCGACGTGCGCGCCGCGATCTCGGTGTTCCACCTGCTCGACCCCGCGGTGTGCGAGCGCGCGGTCGCGCAGCTCCGCGCCGACCTCGAGTCAGGAGCGTGGGACGAGCGGCACGGCCACTTGCGCGACCTCGACGCGCTCGACGTCGGCTACCGCCTCGTCGTCGCGACGCCCTAGACCCTTCGAGCGTTCAGACGACGCAGTCGGCACCGAGCAGGACGCGCAGCTCGGCAAACAGACCGTTGCGGGCGTCGACGAGATGGTCGTCGGAGAGACGCAGCACCGTCGTCTTCTCGGGGCTCTCGAGGTGGAGGAACACCGGGCTGTCGCCGGGATGCTCGCGCAGCAGCTCCTCGAGCCGTTCCGCGCGCTGGTCCGTCAGCGACCCGACCTTGATCCGCAGCCGGACCGGGGGTCCGCCGTCGAGGACGATCTCGGGCCGGGTGAGCTCCATCGCGATGATCTTCGCCGCGTCGTCGCGCGTGTCGATGCGGCCCTTCACACAGACGATCGCGTCCTCGTCGAGCAGATGCCCGAACTGCGCCATCGTCTTGGGGAAGACCATCACCTCGACCGCGGCCGCGAGGTCCTCCAGCACGAACGTCGCCATCAGGTCGCCGCGCTTGGTGTACTTGCGGGCCAGCGCGGTGACGACGCCGCCGACGGTGCGCATCTCGCCTTCCCGCAGCTCGCGCAGGTCGGTGAGCGTGCACTCCGTGTAGCGACGGAGCGCACGCTCGGCGCTCATCATCGGGTGCTCGCTCACGTAGAGCCCGAGCATCTCCTTCTCGAACGCGAGGCGCTGGGCCTTGCCGAACTCGGTGTCGGGGATCGACACCCGGTCCACGTGGTTGGGGTCGCCGTCGCCGTCGGCCCCGCCGCCGAGCTCGCCGAAGAGGCTCATGACCCCCGCGTCGCGCTCGCGCCGGCGTTGCACGGCCCGGTCGACGATGCCCTCGAACACGTGCAGCAGGCCCTGCCGCGGGTGGCCGAGCGAGTCGAACCCGCCGGCCTTGATCAACGACTCGACCGTGCGCTTGTTCAACGCGGTCGGGTCGACGCGCTCGCAGAAGTCGAAGAAGTCGACGAACGGCCCGCCTTCGTCGCGCGCGACCACGATCTGGGCCACGACGCCCTCGCCGACGTTGCGCACCGCCGAGAGCCCGAACCGGATCGAGCCTTCGCGCACGACGAAGTCGCTGTCGGACTCGTTGACGTCGGGCACCAGCACCGGGATGCCCATCTGCCGGCACTCGTTCAGGAAGACCGCGGTCTGGTCCTTGTTGGCCTTGACGCTCGTAAGCAGCGCGGCCAGGTACTCGCGCGGGTGGTTCGCCTTGAGGTACGCGGTCTGGTAGGCGACGTAGCCGTAGCCGACCGAGTGCGACTTGTTGAACGAGTAGTCGGCGAACGGCTCGATGATGTCGAACATCTTCTCGCCGAAGTCGCGCCCGTAGCCCTGGGTCTCGCAGCCGTCGACGAACTTGGTGCGCTCCTTGGCGATGAGCGCCCGGATCTTCTTGCCCGTCGCCTTGCGGAGGTTGTCGGCCTCCTCGAGCGAGTAACCGGCCAGCTTCTGCGACACACGCATCAGCTGTTCCTGGTAGATCATCAGCCCGAACGTCGGGCCGAGGATCTCCTGCAGGTCGTCGTGGTAGTAGGTCACCGGCTTGCGGCCGTTCTTGCGGTCCGCGTAGTCGGTGTGCATGTTCGCGGCCATCGGTCCCGGCCGGTACAGCGCGACGAGCGCGGCGACGTCCTCGAAGGTCGACGGCGCGAGCGCACGGATCAGCGCGCGCATCGGCCCACCTTCCAACTGGAACACGCCGATGGTGTCGGCCCGCCGGAGCAGCTCGAACGTCGGCGGGTCGTCGAGGGGGATGTTGTCGATGTCGGGACGGACGCCGGTCGAGCGCTCGACGAGGTCGAGCGTCACCTCGAGCACGTCGAGGTTGCGCAGGCCGAGGAAGTCCATCTTGAGCAGACCGAGGTCCTCGACGCCGTGCATCTCGTACTGGGTGACGATCGGCGCGTCCTCGATCGCCGTACCCGGCTCCGGCTTGCGCTGGATCGGGACGTACTCGGTCAGCGCGTCGCGCGTGATCACGACCGCGGCCGCGTGGATGCCGTCCTGCCGGCGCAGCCCTTCGAGCCCGCGGGCGACGTCGACGACACGACGGGCGTCGGGATCCGCGGCGTAGAGCTCGCGCAGCTCGGCGGCCATCTTGTAACCGTCGTCGTGACCGGGCTGCTGCTCGAGACACGCGGCGAGCGGCGTGTCGCGGCCCATGATCAACGGCGGCATGAGCTTCGCGATCTTGTCGCCGACCGCGTACGGGTAGCCGAGCACACGCGCGGAGTCGCGCACCGCGGCCCGGGCCTTGATCGTCGAGAACGTGATGATCTGGGCGACGTGGTCCCATCCGTAGCGCTGCGCGGCGTACCTGATCATCTCGCCGCGGTAGCGGGAGTCGAAGTCCATGTCGATGTCGGGCATCTGCTTGCGGCCCGGATTGAGGAACCGCTCGAACAGCAGGTCGTACTTGATCGGGTCGATGTCGACGATGCGCAGGCAGTACGCGACGCACGAGCCCGCAGCGCTCCCCCGACCCGGCCCGACGCGGATGCCGCGTGACCGTGCGTAGCGGACGAGGTCCCAGACGATGAGGAAGTACGCCGAGAACCCCATCGTCTTGATGACGCCGAGCTCGAACTCGATGCGCTCGAGCACGTCGGGCCCCGGCGAGATGCCGTACCGCTCCTTGGCACCCTCGATGCACAGCTCGCGCAGGAAGGAGTCTTCGTCGTGACCCGGCGGCGTGGGGAACGACGGCAGCACCGCGTTGCCGAACTCGATCTCGACGTCGGCCCGCTCCGC
>DATBEZ010000006.1:0-70379 GCA_036558745.1 Acidimicrobiia bacterium | reverse complement strand
TGGTGGTGGTACAAGAACCTTGCCGAGTTCACGCTCGAATGGGAGCTGCCGAACGTCTCGCAGGAGGAGCGCGATGCGGTGTTCCCGTTGCTCAAGAAGCAGATCGAGGGCAATTTCGAGGTGCGCGACTTCCACGAGGCCGACATGATCATCGTCGGCGACCCGGACCAGTGCCTCGAGAAGATGCTCCGCTACGAGAAGCTCGGTGTGGACCAGCTGATCTGCTACGTGCAGTTCGGGCATCTGTCGCACGAGTCGATCATGCGGACCATCGAGCTGCTCGGGAGCGAGATCATCCCGAAGCTCGCGGCGCGCGACGTCGACACGAGCGTCTCCGTCACCGCGTCGTGACGACGGGCGACGTCGCGCCGTACGTGCGCGGGTGCGCGTGGCCGGCGGGCGCGGGCGTCGCCTACCCGCGCGCCGATCCGACGGACTTCGCGCGCCTCCCCATCGACACGTGGGGAACCGCGCAGATCCCCGCGACGGTGCGCCTCGAGCTCGCGGGCGACGCGGACGCGGTCGAGCTGACGTATCGCACCGAGACCGCGGACCTCGGCTACCGCGGTCCTGGCGCGGGCACGACGTTCGCGCTCTGGCGTGACGGGTCGTGCGTGGACGAGGTCCCGGCGCAGCTCGGTGAAGGCCGTGTGCGGCTCGCGTTCGGTGCCGGTGCGACGTCCGACGTGCCGGCAACCGTCTACCTGCCCGAGGGCATGAAACCGACCGTGCTGTCGATCGAGGCGCGCGGCGGCTCGATCGAACCTGCGCCCCGCGGTCCGCGCTGGGTCGCGTACGGCGACTCGATCCTCGAAGGCTGGCTCGCGTCCGGTCCGGCGGGCGCGTGGCCCGCGATCGCAGCCCGGACCCACGGCCTCGACGTGGTGAACCTCGGGTACGCGGGGTCGGCGCGTGGGGAGATCGTCTCGGCCGAGCACATCGCCGGCATCCCGGCCGACGTCATCTCGATCAGCCACGGGACCAACTGCTGGACCCGGACGCCGCACAGCGTCGAGCAGATCCTCGCCAACACCACCGCGTTCCTCGACGTCGTCCGCGAGGGTCACCCCGAGACGCCGGTCGTCGTGTGCACGCCAGTCCTGCGCCCGGATGCGGAGGAGAACCCGAACCGGCTCGGCGCGACCCTTCGCGATCTCCGGGAGGCGATCGAGCGCGCGGCGCGCCGTCGCGACGACGACCGTCTCACCGTGGTCGATGGCGACGGCCTCCTCACCGCGGAGCTGCTCCCCGACGGCATCCACCCCGGCGACGAGGGCCACGAGATCCTCGCCCGCGAGTTCGGCGCCGCGGTTGCAGGAGCGCTCGCCTGATGGCCCGGCCGGTCCCCTCCGCAGCGCGCACGGTGGCGCTGCTCGACTTCCTCGCCACCCACGCCGACGAACGCTTCGGCGTGTCGGAGCTCGCCCGCCGCCTCGAGATGAGCAAAGCGACCGCACACGCGCTCACCGCCGCGCTCACCGATGCCGGCTACCTCGTTCGTCATCCCGTCGACAAGACGTACTCGCTCGGTCCCGCGCTGGTATCGGTCGGGAACGCGGCCGCGTCGCGCCAGTTCGAGGTCGTCGACTACGCGCGCGACGAGATGCGCCGTCTGGCCGAGGACCTGCGCGTGCTCTGCGTGGCCAGTGCCGCGATCGGCGACGAGATCGTCATCCTCGCCCGGCGTGGCGACCTCGGACCGTTCGCACCCAGCGTGCAGGTGGGTCACCGGTTGCCGCTCGTTCCGCCGCTCGGCACCGTGTTCATGGCCTGGTCGGGCGACGACGCGATCGAGACGTGGCTGCGGCGGCTCGGGCCGGGCGCGACCGACCGCGAGGTGGGGCGGTACCGGGCCGCAGTGGGGACGGTGCGTCGCCGCTGCTACTCGCTCGCATTGGAGGGTGGCGCGCGAGAGCGGCTCGGCGCCGCGCTGGGACACGACCGTGAGGTCGCGGGGCTGGTCGAGGAGCTCGGTCACGAGGAGTACATCCTCGGCGAGCTGGAGCACTCGGCGTCGTACCGGTTGAGCATGATGGCCGCGCCCGTGTTCGGGCCCGACGGGAGGGTCGCGCTCGCGCTCACCCTGTTCGGCTTCCGCGAGGCGCTGGCGGCCCGCGAGGTGCCCGCGCTCGCGGAACGGCTGCTCGAGGCGACCGCGGCGGTCACGAAGACGGTCCACGGTCGGGTGCCCGAAACGTAGGCTCCGGCCGACAGTTCGAGGAGAGAGGCGAGATGAAGGATCCACGGCAGGCATTCGATCTCGGCGGTCGCGTCGCGGTCGTCACGGGCGCGGGGAGCGGGATCGGTCGGGCCAGCGCGACCATGCTCGCCGCGGTGGGCGCGAGCGTCGTGTGCGCCGACGTGAATGGTGACGCCGCCGAGACGACGGCGAAGCAGATCGTCGGCGAGGGTGGCAGCGCGTCGGCGGCGCAGGTCGACGTGTCGAAGTCCTCAGCCGTCGACGCGCTCGTCGACGGTGCCGCGCGAGAGCACGGACGGCTCGACGTCATGTGCAACATCGCCGGGATCATGCACAACAGCCTCGTCGTCGAGACCGAGGACGCCGACCTCGACCGCATCCTCGGCGTCAACCTCAAGGGCGTGTTCTACGGGTGCCGAGCCGCGGCGCGCGTCATGACGAAGCAGGGGTCGGGCAGCATCATCAACATGTCGTCGGGCGCGATCGACACGCCGGCGCCCACGATCGTCTGCTACGCGATGGCCAAGGCCGCGGTTGCGCAGATGACGAAGACGTTGGCCGTGGAGGCCGGGCCGAGTGGCGTGCGCGTGAACGCGATCGCTCCCGGGTGGATCGTCACCGGTATGACCGGGCGCCACTTCATGAACCCCGACGGCACCATCGACGAGGACAAGCTCGCGGCCGCGTCGGCCCCGATGCGCAACGCGGCACCGCTCGGCCGGATCGGTGAACCGGACGACATCGCGTACGCGGTCCTGTACCTCGCGTCCGACGCGTCCAGCTTCGTGACCGGGCAGATCCTCCGTCCGAACGGCGGGCTGTCGATCCCGTAGGTAAAGGGGCGACACGTGTACGTGCAGATCCATCTCGCGGCGGCGCCACCCGCGATCACGCTCGAGGAGGCGGACGACTGCACGCGCTTCCATCTCCTCGTGGTCGGCACACAGGATCCGGCTCGCCTCGCCGAGGTGCTCGCGGGCCGCGACGTCGGTCGTCTTGCCGGCGAGGATGCGTTCGTTCGCGTCGACACGCTGCGCTCGCTCGCCGCGGGCCACGTCGGTGGGGGATGGTCGGACCGGTTCGACGGGATGGTCGAGTACGCCCGCGGCAAGGGTTGGCTGGACGAGGACGGCGGCGCGATCCAAGCTCACGTCGAATGGGACGTCCCCACCTGACCCGGATACCTACGTGAACCTCGACCTCTCCGACGACCAGCTCGCGCTGCGAGCCGCGTTCGCGACCCTGCTGTCGAAGGAGTCCTCACCGGAGCGGGTCCGTGCTGCCGAACCGCTCGGGTTCGATGCTGCGTTGTGGCGTCATCTGGTCAGAGTTGGTGTGCCGGCGATGGGCACGGCAGAAGGCGGCGGTTCGCTGGTCGATCTCGCGGTCGTGTGCGAGCAGGCCGGGTCACACGTCGCGCCCGCGCCCGTCGTCGAGTCGCTCGTCGCGACCAGGCTCCTCGACCGCTTCGGCGTCGCGTGCGGAGACCAGCCCTCGACGCTGGCACTGCGACCCGCCGTCGACGGTGTGTGGATGCTCGTGCCCGGTGGCGCGGTCGCGCGCGACCTCGTCGGACTGGTCGGCGACGAGCTCGTGCTCGTTCACGGAGATCCACGCGCGCAGTCCCGTTCGAACCTCGGCGGAACGCCACTGGCCGATCGAGCAGTCAGCGGTGACGCGGTCGTGCTCGCGCGCGGTGCAGGAGCGCGAGCTGCGTTCGAGCACGCGTGCGACGAGTGGCGGGTGCTGACCGCGGCGACGCTCGTCGGGATCGGGCAGGGAGCCCTTGATCTCGGCGTGGAGTACGCGAAGTCCCGTCGTCAGTTCGACGCGCCCATCGGGTCGTTCCAGGCCGTGCAGCAACGGCTCGCCGACGTCGCGACCGCGCTCACGGGCGCGCGCCTGCTCGTACTGGAGGCCGCGTGGGCGCTCGCGGCGCGACCCGAGCGGTTCGCCGTGCTCGCGGCGATGGCGTTCGCGTTCGCCGGAAAGGTCGCGGGCGACACGACGGCCGCGAGCCTGCGCGTGCACGGTGGCTACGGGTTCATGCTCGAGTACGACGTGCAGCTCTACTACCGACGCGCCAAGGCCGACTTCCTCGCCGCCGGCGATCCGGCCGACACGGTCGCGCTGGTCGGCGACCGCTTGTACGAGGACGCGCCGCGCCCGGCGCCCGCCCCGAGCGGCCCCGAGGAGTCACTCGACTTCTCCCTCGGGGCCCAGCCGGAGGCGTTCCGCGCCGAGGCGCGCGCGTTCTTCGACGCCGCGGTCACGCCCGAGGTTCTCGAGCGGGTGCTGGAGACCGGCACCATCCACGACTGGGGACTGCATCGAGCGCTCGCGGATCGGGGTTGGCTGGCGGCGTCGTGGCCACGCGAGCTCGGCGGTCAGGAGCGTGATCCGTTCGAGATGGTCGCGTTCGACGAAGAGGTCGCGCGCGCCGGCGCACCCATGGACGGCTGGGGCACGACCGAGCTCGTCGCGCGAACGCTCCTGCTCGCGGGCAACGACGAGCAGCGTCGGGACGTGATCCCTCGCGCGCTGCGGGGCGAGATCCTCATGTGCCTCGGCTACAGCGAGCCCGACGCGGGCTCCGACGTCGCGTCGGTGACCACGCGGGCGGAGCGTGACGGCGACCACTGGATCATCAACGGCCAGAAGATGTTCACGACGCTCGCACACGAGTCGGACTACGTGTTCCTGCTCACGCGCACCGATCCGACGCTGCCCAAGCACCGCGGCCTCACCATGTTCCTGGCGCCGATGGACAGCCCCGGCATCGAGGTCCGACCGGTGCACACGCTGGGCGGTGAACGCACGAACATCACCTTCTACAGCGACGTGCGCGTGCCGGACTCGGCCCGTGTCGGTGATGTCAACGGCGGTTGGAACGTGATGACGGTCGCGCTCGCGTTCGAACGGAACCCGACCGCGAACGGCGAGGCGATCCGGCTCCTCGACCGCGCCGTTGCGTGGGCGCGCGCCGCGGGTCGGCTCGACGATTCCGACGTTCGGACCCGGCTCGCGCGCGTCGCGATCGACAACGAGGTCGGACGCCTCCTCGCGTACCGCATGGTGTGGGTGTCGTCACAGGAACGTTTGCCGATCGTCGAGGGCTCGATGGCCAAGCTGTTCGCGACCGAGGCGTTCCGCGCCGCGAGCTCCGACCTGCTCGACCTGCTCGGGGCCGCGGGCGTGCTCGGTCACGGCGATCCCGGCGCGCCCGCGGGGGGCTGGATCGAGCACGCGTTCCGCCACGCGATCGTCACCACGATCTACGCGGGCAGCAGCGAGATCCAGCGCTCGATCATCGCCGAGCGCGGCCTCGGCCTCCCCCGCTCCCGCTGACCCCCGAGGGTGCGTTGGGACATGAACCGCGCCTCTCGCGCCGGATCGTGTCCCAACTGAACGACGCGCTCAGGGGTTGAGGAGCGGAGCGACCTCGGCGCCGAACGCGTCGACCTGGTCGAGCAGCTCCTGCAGGGTCCGGTTGCGGAACCGGACCTGGAGGCTGTTCACGCCCATGGCGCCGAACTCCCGCAGCTTCTCGGCCAGGTGCTCGGGCTCGCCCGACAACGTGTTCGCGCCGACATCCCAGCCCGGCTCACCGACGTAGAGCATCTCGGTGACGACGCCGAGGTCGATCGGGTCGTCGCCACGCGTGCGCGCGCGGTGCTCGCGCAGGTACGCGATCGACGCCGGCATCACGTCGCGGGGCGTGCCCTGGGGCAGCCAGCCATCGCCGCGCTCGGCCGCACGCCGCAGCGCGGGCTTCGACGAGCCGCCGACCCAGATCGGGATGTGGGCCTGGCGCGGGCGTGGGCGCATCCCGGCGTCGCGCACGTGCCACCGCGGTGTGTCGATCGACGGGTACTCGTCGTCGAACGCGGCGCGGATCACGTCGATGGCCTCGTCGGTCATCCGCCCGCGCTCCGCGAACGGGACGCCGAGCAACCCGAACTCGCTCTCGAGATGCCCGGTGCCGACGCCGAAGATGGCCCGGCCGCCCGTCAGCTCGTCGAGGGTCATGAACGACTTCGCCGTGACGAGCGGATGCCGGTACGGCGCGACGTAGACGTGCGAGAGCAGCCGGATGCGTTCCGTGATCGCACCGAGGTACGCGAGCGTCGCGATGGTGTCGTACCATGTCGTGCCCATCCGCTCGTCGGCCGGCTTCGGGACCGCGACGTGGTCGCACACCGCGAGGTAGAAGAAGCCGGCGTCGTCCGCGTGCTTCGCGAGCGCGAGGAGCTCGTCGCGACCCGCGGTGGCTTCCCAGTCCTCGACGAACAGCTTGCTCTGGGCCTGGATCTGCAGCTGCATGCCATAGACGAGCTCCCCGTCGGGAACGATCGAAGCCACGTGCGCGTCCTCCTCGTTGTTGCGCGCTCGTTATTGCGCGACCGCGCCGGCGTCGACCGGCAGCGCCACACCGTTGACGAACGAGGCCGCGTCGCTGCAGAGCCAGACCGCGGCCTCGGCCATCTCCTCCGGCTTCGCCATCCGACCCAGCGGTGACGCCATCGTCATGAGCTTCTCCATCTGGGGATCGCCGCCGATGTAGTTCTCGATCATCGGGGTGCGCGTGGTGCCGGGACAGATCGCGTTGACCCGGATCCCTGCACGCACCAGCTCGAGCGCGGCCGACTTCGTGAGCCCGATCACGCCGTGCTTGCTCGCGACGTAGGCGGGCAGCGCGGCGAACCCGACGAGACCCGCGCCGGACGAGGTGTTGACGATGGCTCCGCCGCCGGCCGCGAGCATCTTGGGGATCTCATGCTTCATGCTCAGGAACACGCCGGTCAGGTTCAGCGCGAGCGTGCGGTTCCACTGCTCCTCGGTGCAGTCCACGACCCCGGCCGACATGCCGCTCATGCCCGCGTTGTTGTGCGCGTAGTCGAGGCGTCCGAACGCACCCACGGTCTGCTCGACCATCGCCGCCACCTGGCCCGATTCGGTGACGTCCGTGCGCACGTAGCGCGCCTCGGTGCCCTCCGCCTTGACCAGCTCGACCGCCTCGCCCGCGGCGTCGTCGTTGACGTCGGCGATGACGACGTTCGCGCCTCGCCGTGCGAACGCCAGTGCCGAGGCCCGCCCGATCCCGGTCGACCCCCCGGTGACGATCGCGACCTTCCCGCTCATCTCCATGTCTTCTCGCTCACTCCCTCGCGGCAGGGCACCGGCCTTGGCCCTGGGCTGCCCGCGTCGTTCGCTCGCTGGCGAGCGCACTCGCTCGTCCCTCGCTCCGTGCGCCGCGGGACGGTAGCGCGTTGGGTCGATCGCTGCTGACGGATCGTCAGATCCGGGGGTAGGCTGCCCCCATGCGTGAGTTCCCGAAGATCATCTCCGTCGACGACCACGTGGTGGAGCCGCCCGAGGTGTGGCAGAGCCGGCTCCCGGCGAAGTACCGCGACGTCGGTCCGCGCGTGCTGCGCGCACCGGTGAAGGAGATGACCTTCATCGGCGGCAAGCTCACGGTCGTGCCGGGCGAGCCCGGCGACAAGGGCGCTCCCGTCGACTGGTGGTTCTACGAGGACCTCCGCCGGCCGCTCATGCGTCTCGACGCGGCCGTCGGCCACGACCGCGACGACATCACGGTCGAAGGCACGACGTACGAGTGGATGCGTCCCGGCTCGTACCAGGTCGCGCCGCGCCTCGAGGACATGGACACGAACTGGATCGAGGCGTCGCTCTGCTTCCCGACGTTCCCGCGCTTCTGCGGTCAGACGTTCCTCGAGGCGAGCGACAAGGACCTCGCGAAGCTCTGTGTCGAGGCCTACAACGACTGGATGGTGGACGAGTGGTGCGGTGAGTCGGGTGGCCGTCTCATCCCGCTCATCATCATCCCGCTCTGGGACGCGGAGCTCGCGGCGGCGGAGGTGCGTCGCAACGCGGCGCGCGGCGTGCGGGCGACGTGCTTCAGCGAGATCCCGCCGTTCCTGGGCCTGCCGTCGATCCACGACACGAGCAACTACTGGGACCCGCTCTTCCGAGCGTGCGCGGAGACGAACACCGTCGTCTGCATGCACATCGGCTCGTCGTCGAAGATGCCCTCGACGTCGGCCGACGCGCCACCGGCCGTGGGGTCCACGCTCACGTTCGCGAACGCGTGCTACTCGCTCGTCGACTGGCTGATGTGCGGCGCGTTCAACCGGTTCCCCGACCTCAAGATCGCGTACTCCGAGGGCCAGATCGGCTGGATCCCCTACGTCCTCGAGCGGGCCGACGTGGTGTGGCAGGAGAACCGCGCGTGGGGTGGCGTGGCCGACAAGGTCCTCGAGCCGCCGAGCCAGCTCTTCCGCGACCACGTGTACGGCTGCTTCTTCGACGACGCGCACGGCCTGCGCTCCATCGAGGAGATCGGCGTCGAGAACGTCACCTACGAGAGCGACTACCCGCACTCCGACTCGACGTGGCCCCGCACCCGCGAGATCGCCGAAGCCCAGACGAAGGGTCTCGACGACGACGTGATCCTCAAGATCATGCGCGGCAACGCGATCAAGATGCTCGGCCTGGAACTCCCCGAGTACGCGTAGCTGTATCCTCTGCGCCGCCGACGGAGTCGGAGCGGGGCAAGCACCGCGGGCGTCAGGGCGGCGCCCTGCCAACCGCGACTTGCGCCGGCAAACGCGTTCTGGCCTAAGGGC
The DNA here is from genome assembly GCA_036558745.1 of Acidimicrobiia bacterium. Lineage (GTDB taxonomy): Bacteria > Actinomycetota > Acidimicrobiia > IMCC26256 > JAMXLJ01 > JAMXLJ01. Next base: position 61,532 of record DATBEZ010000006.1, on the reverse strand, counting down.
TCAGCGCGGTCCTGAGGGCCGCGTGGGAGTCGGCGGTTGCCTGCTTCGCGCCGTCGAGGAACTCGCCCATCGAGAAGAAGCCGTGGAACATGCCGTCGTAGCGGCGCACCGTGAACGGCACGCCCGCGTCGGCAAGCTTCTTCCCGTACGCCTCGCCCTCGTCGCGGAGCGGGTCGAGCTCCGCGGTGATCACCAGGCCCGGGGGGAGGCCCGACGCGTCCTTCACCCGCAACGGTGACGCGTACGGGTTCGCGCCCTCCTCGTCGGAGCCGATGTACTGCTGCCAGTACCACTCCATGTGGATCCGGAGCAGGAAGTAGCCCTCGGCGTTGTCGCGGTACGACGGCGTGTCGAACGAGTAGTCGGTGACGGGATAGATCAACAGCTGGAAGCGGATCGGCGGTCCGCCGCGGTCGCGGGCCATCAACGGGACGACCGCCGCGAGGTTCCCGCCCGCGCTGTCGCCCGCGACCGCGAGCCGCTCGGGGTCGGCACCCAGCTCGTCGGCGTGGTCGAACACCCACTGCGTCGCCGCGTACGCGTCCTCGGCCGCGGCGGGGAACTTGTGCTCGGGCGCGAGCCGGTAGTCGACGGAGACGACCACCGCGTCGACGCCGTTCGCCATCGCGCGGCACGTGGTGTCGTGGGTGTCGAGATCGCACAGCACCCACCCGCCGCCGTGGAAGTACACGACGACGGGGAGCGGGTCGCCACCGATCGGCTGCGGCCGGTACACCCGCACCGGGATGTCGCCCGCCGGCCCCGGGAGATCCCGGTCGTAGACCACCGCTACCGGCTCGGGCTCGGCCGCCGTGGCGGGCATCGCCTTGGCCATCGCCCGCGCGTCGGCCGCCTCCATGGTGTGCACCTTCGGGAACACCTGCGACATCGCGTCGATGATCCCGCGGGTGACCGGATCGAGCGGCATGTTGACCTCCCTCGGCGGTGCGCCGCACAGTATCGCCGCACCTGACGGCGCGTCAGCGCCGGCGACCGCGACGAGGAGGCCGACCCGTATGCCCGACTACGAGACGCTCGACTACCGCGAGGAGAACGGCGTCGCCTGGGTCACGCTGAACCGACCACAGGTGTACAACGCGTTCAACACGAAGATGACCGACGAGCTCTACGACGTATGGCGCTCGTTGCGGGCGAACCAGGACGTCAACGCGGTCGTCCTCACCGCGGCCGGCGAGAAGGCGTTCTGCACCGGCATCGACCGCTCCGACATCGATACCGACTGGCGCGACGACCTGGAGGCCGGCGGTCAGTCGGCGGCCTACTCGAGCCCGTTCATGCTGGACGACCCGGGTCAGAAGATCGGTCCGAAGACGTGCGATCTGTGGAAGCCGGTGATCGCGGCCGTGAACGGCATGGCGTGCGGCGGCGCGTTCTACATGCTCGGCGAGTGCGAGTTCCTGATCGCGGCGGAGCACGCGACCTTCTTCGACCCGCACGTGAGCTACGGCATGCCCGCCGGCTTCGAGCCCGTCCACATGCTGCACAAGATGCCCTTCGGCGACATCATGCGCCTCTCGCTCATGGGCAACGCCGAGCGGTTGTCGGCGGCACGTGCGAAGGAGATCGGTCTCGTCACCGAGGTGGTGCCCGCGGAGCGGTTGGCCGAGCATGCGCGTTGGGTCGCGGAGACCATCGCGTCGTACCCGCCCCTCGCGGTGCAGGCGACGATGCGCTCGCTCTGGACCGCGCGCGATGCCGGGCACAAGGCCGCGCTCGAGATGGCGTACGCGTTCGTCGCCATGGGCACGACGACCGAAGGGCTCAAGGCGGGCCAGGAGGCGTTCGCGTCCGGCAAGCGGGTCGAGTGGCAGCTGCGGTGAACACCAGGTACCGCCACCGGCGCGTTGGGACAACAATGCAGCGTATGAGTGCCGTTCATGTCCCAACGCAGCGTGGGGTGGGGCGATGACGACGACGGGAGCGGGAGCGGAGCTCCGCCGGGCGAAGCCCTCAGAGCGGGAGCGGGAGCGACCAGAGGACACCGAGCGGCCGCTGCCGGGGCCGGGGATCGGCGTCGAGCTCACGCTGCAGCAGGAGCTCGCGTGCGCGCTGCGCATCCTGGCGGGGACCGGGTTCGGCGAGCACATCGCCGGCCACATCACCTGGGCCGACGACGTCACCCCGAACCTGTGGGCCAACCCCTGGGGGAAGTGGTGGGAGGAGGTGCAGGCGTCCGACATCGTCGCCGTCGACCCCGATGGTCACGTCGTGGCGGGCCAATGGGACGTCACGCCCGCGGTCTTCCTCCACACCGAGCTGCACCGCGTCCGTCCGGACGCGCGCGTCGTGATCCACAACCACCCCTACTACGCGACGTTGCTCGCGGCGATGGGCGAGGCGCCGCGGCTGGTGCACCAGAACGCGTGCATCTTCGACGGTGAGCTCGGTGTGGTCGACGAGTACGACGGCTCGATCGACGACGCGAGCTCCGGCGCGCGTCTGGCCGAGCGCGTCGGCAGCGCGAGCGGTGTGCTGCTCGTGAGTCACGGTGTGATCGTCACGGCCCCCACGATCCAGGAGGCGACGTACAAGGCGGTCACGTTCGAGCGCATGTGCCGTATGACGTACGACGTGCTGCGCGCGGGCCGGGAGCCGGTCGAGATCCCGGCGCCGGCACGAGCCGAGATGAAGGCGTTGTTGAAGCGGAACGCACCCCGCGTCCACTGGGAGGGCGCGGTCCGCCAGCTGCTGCGGGACGAGCCCGAGGTGTTGCAATGAGGCTGTCATGAGCATGTCGATCGACGACCTGCAGCGCTCCGAGGCGTTCGGCGGCTCGAAGGCCCGGCGTGGCCAGGTCACGTTCCTGCCCGAGCCCGAGCCCCGTGAGCGGTTCGCCACGATCATCAGCGTGGACGACCACGTGGTCGAGCCGCCGGACGCGTTCGAGGGACGCTTTCCGCGACGTTTCGCCGACGACGCACCGCGCGTCATCGAGACCGACGACGGTGGCGAGGCGTGGGTCTGGCAGGGCGAGGTGCTGCCCAACGTGGGCTTCAACGCGGTCGCGGGCCGGCCGTCGAGCGAGTACGGCTTCGAGCCCACACGCTTCGACGAGATGCGCCGCGGTGCCTGGGACGTCGACGCGCGCGTGCACGACATGGACGTCAACGGCGTGTACGCGTCGTTGTGCTTCCCGTCGTTCCTTCCCGGGTTCGTCGGGCAACGTCTGACGATGTGGCCGGGTGACGACGAGCTCGCGCTCGCGGCCATGCGCGCGTACAACGACTGGCACCTCGAGGCGTGGGCGGGCGCGCATCCCGACCGGTTCATCGCGAACCAGATCCCGTACCTGCGCGACCCGGTCGTCGCGGCCGACGAGATACGCCGCAACGCGGAGCGCGGGTTCACCGCGGTCACGTTCTCGGAGGCGCCGGACAAGCTCGACCTGCCCTCGCTGCACACCGGCTACTGGGACCCGTTCCTCGCCGCGTGCGCGGAGACGGGAACCGTCGTGTGCCTGCACGTCGGGTCGTCGGGCTCGTCGCCCGCGACGGCCGACGACGCGCCGCCCGACACGGTCGCGGTGCTGTTCTTCGCGTACGCGATGTACGCCGCGGTCGACTGGCTCTACTCGAAGGTCGCGGTGCGCTTCCCCGACCTGCGCATCTGCTTGTCGGAGGGCGGGGTGGGCTGGGTCGCGGGTCTCCTCGACCGGCTCGACCACTGCTACCGCTATCAGCTCGGCTACCTGCCGACGTGGCGCGACGTCGACCTCTCGCCGGCCGAGGTGCTGCAGCGCAACTTCTGGTTCTGTGCGATCGACGACGAGTCGGGCCTGCAGACCCGTCACCGCATCGGCGTCGAGAACATCTTGGTGGAGTCGGACTATCCCCACGCGGACTCGAGCTGGCCCGACACCCAGGCCCAGCTGCACGCGCACATGCGCGGCTTCCCCGCCGACGAGGTGCGCGCCATCTGCTGGGAGAACGCGGCGCGCCTGTTCCGTCATCCGGTGCCCGACCAGCTCCGGATGCCCTAGCCGGTGCCCTTCGACGCGCTGGCCGCGGAGTTCCGCGCCGCGGGGTACTGGGACGACACGACGATCGCGGCGACCGTCGCCCGCCACGCGCGCGAGCGGCCCGACGCAACCGCGTTCGTCGAGGGAGACGGGCGCCTGACGTGGGCCGACTACAACGCCCGGTCCGACGCGTTGGCCGGCCTGTTCGCGCGGTTCGCGCCCGGGTCACGCGTGGGCGTGCTCCTGCCCGACGGTCCGCTCGTGCACGTGGTGTTCGTCGCGCTCGAGAAGGCGGGACTCGTCGTGGTGGGCATCGGTCCGCGTGCCGGCGACCGCGAAGCCGAGCACGTCCTCAGGAAGGCCCACGCGGTCGCGTTGGTGACCACGCCGCAGCGTGGCGACGTGGCCGCGCGCCTCGGTATCCCCGTCGTCGACCTCGACGCGGCGCCGCCGGGTAAGGCGCCGGATCGCGAGCCGGTCGGCGCGACCGACGTCTTCCTCGTGAACTCGACGTCGGGCACGACCGGCCTGCCCAAGGTCGTCGTGCACGCCCAGGCACGCTGGTGCTTCTTCCACCGCCTCGCGGTTACGAACGGTCGCCTCGGTCCCGACGACGTGTTCATGAGCGTGATCCCGGCCCCGTTCGGCTTCGGGCTCTGGACCGCGCACTTCACGCCCACGCTGCTGGGCAGTCCGTGCGTGCTCATGAGCCGGTTCACGCCGGAAGGATGCCTGGACCTGATCGAGCGCGAGCGGGTGTCGGTGATCGCGTGCGTCTCGACGCAGTTCGTCATGCTGCTCAACACGCCCGCCTTCGCGACGACCGACACGTCGTCGCTGCGGGTGATGTTCACGGGCGGCGAGATGGTTCCTTACGAGCGAGCAGCCGAGTTCGAAAACCGCACCGGCTGCGCGGTGCTGCAGTTCTACGGGTCGAACGAGACGGGCGCGCTCAGCGCGACGACCGTGGACGATTCGCGGGACCGCCGCCTCCGCACCGCGGGGCGCATCATCCCGGAGATGCACGTCCGTCTCTTCGGCGACGACGGTTCTGACCTGACGGCGTCCGGAGGTCCGGGCGTCGCCGGCTGTCGTGGACCGGCGACCTGCTACGGCTATTTGGACGACGACGAGGCGAACGCAGCGCTCTCCACCGCTGACGGGTGGATGCTCACCGGCGACGTGTGCACGATCGACGACGACGGCTACCTCATGGTCGCGGGACGCGCGTCCGACTTCATCATCCGCGGCGGTAAGAACATCAGCGCCGCGGTCGTCGAGGACGAGGTCGCGTCCTACCCGTCGATCGCGATCGCGGCCGCGGTCGCCGCACCCGACGACGTGTTCGGCGAACGGGTCTGCGTCTACGTCGAGGTGCACGCCGGCGTTGCAGCGCCGACCCTCGACGAGCTGCGCGAGCACCTGGCCGCGCGCGGCGTGGGGAAGGAGTCGTGGCCGGAGTACCTGGTCGTCGTGGACGAGCTGCCGCGCTCGTCGGGCGGAAAGATCGCGAAGGGCGACCTGCGTGACGACGTGCGTCGACGCCTGGTCGGAACGGATGGGCCGAACGGCTCATAGGTTCGGTGTACGCGGCATGGGATGGTCACGACCTGTTCACCGCGCCCATCGGCTTCGTCGCCGGGTCGCCGACGGGCGTGCTGGGCGACACGACGACACCCGGCGCGCCGCCGCCGGGGCCGCCCGTGACGGCGACGTCACCTTCCGGCGCGGTCGGCGGGTCGGGGACCGGCGGCGTCGATGTGCAGGGCGCGAGCCTCGCCGCGCCCGCCGAGCGCGGCGCGTCCGACACGCTGCCGCTCACGGGTGGATCGCCCGCGCACGTCCTGGACCTGGGCGTCGTGCTCGTCGCGGCGGGCCTGGCCGCGCTCGCCGCGTCCCGCACACGCCGCGCCCGCTGACGGTCGCGGCGACCGCCGTGCGGGGGCGCGATGCCGCCGGGTCCGCCGAGAGTGCAACGCGTTACAGTGCGCTGACGCTCCATCAGATTCCGCCTCTGGAGGCACGCCGATGTCCGCCACGCTCACCGACAAGCAGTACCGGCTGCTCATCGGAGGGGAATGGGTCGACGGCTCGGCCGGCACCTACGACATCGTGAACCCGGCCACGGAGGCCCTCGTCGCACCGGCACCCGAGGCGTCGGTGGACGACGTGCGCGCGGCCGCCGCCGCGGCCAAGGCCGCGTTCCCTGCCTGGTCGCACACGCCACCGGAGGAGCGGGCCCGGCTGTTGCAGGCCCTGGCCGACAAGCTGCGCGAGCGCATGCAGGACCTCCTCCCGCTCGTGATCGCGGAGACGGGCGCGACCCTCTCCGTCGGGTCGCAGCTCCAGGTGCCCCAGGCCGCGGCGCGCTTCGAGCGCTACGCCAAGGGTGCGGTCACCAACATCGACATCGCGTTCCAACCGTCGGTCATGCCCGCGACACCGCTCGCGCCCGGCGCGCTCATGAACGCGGCCGCGTACCGCCAGCCCGTCGGCGTCGTCGGGTGCATCACGTCCTACAACTTCCCGCTCGTCAACATGGCGGGGAAGGTCGCGCCTGCGCTCGCGACGGGCAACACCATCGTGATGAAGCCCGCGCCGCAGGATCCCCTGACGATCATCGAGTTCGCCGCGCTGTGCGAGGAGGTCGGCTTCCCGAAGGGTGTCGTCAACGTCGTGACGGGGTCCCGTCCGGAGGTCGGTGCCGCGATGGTCGACGCGCGCGACATCGACATGATCTCGTTCACCGGCAGCACCGCGGTCGGTGTGAAGATCTACGAGGCCGGCGCGAGGACGATGAAGCGTCTCCTCATGGAGCTCGGCGGAAAGGGTGCGTGCGTCGTCTTCGACGACGCCGACATCAAGGCCGCCGTCACCGCGCTCGTGAGCGTGTGGGGCTTCCACTCCGGTCAGATCTGCACCGCGCCGACGCGCGCGGTCGTGCAGCGCGGTATCTACGACCAGCTGGTCGAGGCGCTCGCCGCCGCGGCGCCGTCGCTGAAGGTCGGCGACCCGATGCGGGCCGACACGGTGGTCGGACCGCTCATCACCGGTGCGCACCGTTCGCGCGTCGAGCACTACATCAACCTCGGCAAGGAGGAGGGCGGCGAGCTCGTCGTCGACGGGACGAACCCCTCCGGCGTCGACAAGGGCTACTACGTCGGCCCGACGCTCATCGCCGGCTGCCACAACGAGATGACGTCGGTGCGCGAGGAGATCTTCGGACCGGTGATCGTCGCGGTGCCCTTCGACACCGAGGAGGAAGGCATCGCGATCGCCAATGACAGCGACTTCGGTCTCTACGACTACGTGTACTCGTCCGACACCACCAGGGCGTTCCGGGTCGCCAAGGAGCTTCGCTGCGGACACGTCGGCGTCAACACCGCCCAACGCCATCACGAGGCGCCGTTCGGCGGGTTCAAGATGAGCGGCATCGGTCGCGACGGCGGCGACTTCGGCATGCACGCGTACACGGAGCTGCAGAGCATCATCTGGCCGGCCTGAGCACGCCGGGAGCGGCGAGCTTGCCAGCGCGATCGGCGGCACATAGGGGGAAGCGATGAAGGGCCTCGTCTACACGGGGGAGAAGGCGGAGCTGCTCGAGGGCATCGAGGTTCGCGCGCCCGGCCCGACCGAGGTCAAGGTCCAGATCGTGGCGGCCGGGCTGTGTCACAGCGACCTCAGCGTCATCGACGGGACGATCCCGTGGCCCGCGCCGTCGGTGCTCGGCCACGAGGGCGCGGGCATCGTCGCCGAGGTCGGCGACGCGGTGACGAACGTGAAGCCGGGCGACCACGTCGTGCTGCACACGCTGGCCTACTGCGGTGTGTGCCGGTTCTGCATCACCGGCCGGCCCGCGTACTGCCGTTCGAGCATGGGCAACCGAACCCAGCCGTTCACCCTCGACGGCGAGCCCGCGTGGAACTTCGCGGCCGCGTCGTTCTTCACCGAGTACAGCGTGGTCGAGGGCAAGCAGTGCGTGAAGATCCCCGACGACGTGCCGCTCGAGTCGGCCGCGCTCGTCGGCTGCGGCGTGCTCACGGGCGCCGGCGCGGTGTGGAACCGCGCCGACCTGCAACGGGGACAGACCGCGGTCGTGTTCGGGGTCGGCGGTGTGGGTCTGAACTCGATCCAGGCCGCGAAGATCGCCGGTGCGAGCCGGATCATCGCGGTCGACACGCTCCCCGAGAAGGAGCAGTGGGCGCGCGAGTTCGGCGCGACCGACTTCGTCCTCGCCGGTCCCGGAGTCGACACCGTCGCCGAGGTGCGCACGCTGCTGCCGTTCAGCGACGAAGCGGTCACCGGGCCGTTCGAGGCCGGCGGCACCGACTGGGTGTTCGACTGCGTCGGCGCACCGGCGACGATCCGTCAGGGCCTCGACATGCTCGACTGGGGCGGCAACGTCGTGATCGTCGGCGTGCCCGCACCGACGGCCGAGTTCACCGCGCGGGTCACGCACATGACCCACGTCGAGCGGGGCGTCATGGGCTGTCGCGCCGGGTCGCACAGGCCCCACCACGACGTCGCCCTCATCATCGACATGTACCGCAAGGGGACCTTCAAGCTCGACGAGCTCGTCACCGCGAAGTACCCGATCGAGGACTGGGAGCGCGCGGTGCACGACCTGCACGACGGCAAGCTCGCACGCGGCGTGCTCACGATTTGATGGTCGCGCTCGCGAGCTCGCCGCTCACCTGCCAACAGCTCGCACGCCGGGGGACGCGATCGACCGCAGCGGCACGGCGGACTGACAGCTCGACCGCGGGAGGCTGAACCGTGGCTCTGCCTGACGAAGTGAAGGAGCTGGCGGCGAAGGTCCGCAACTGGGGTCGCTGGGGCGGCGACGACCGGATCGGCACGGTCAACCTGATCACCGACGACGTCGTGCGCGAGGCGGCGGCGAACGTGCAGACCGGCAAGCGGTTCGGGCTCGGCATCCCGCTCGACCAGAACGGACCCCAGACGGGGATCATCCCGGGACGTACCAATCCGCTGCGCACGATGCTCGCCATCAACGCGTCGATGACCGGCGACCCGTCGGACTTCTGCACGAGCGACGACACCGTGCACATGGGCATCCAAGCGTGCACGCACTGGGACGGGCTCGGCCACGTCAGTTACGAGGGCAACCTCTACAACGGTGTCCCGGCGTCGACCATCACCGAGCTCGGTGCGCTGCAGCTCGGGATCCACAACATCACAACGCTCGTGTCGCGCGGTGTGCTGCTCGACGTTCCCCGCGCCAAGGGTGTGGAGCGGCTCGACGGCGGCTACGCGATCACTGCCGACGATCTCGACGCCGCGGCCGCGCTCGGCGACATGGAGGTCCGACCCGGCGACGTGATCCTGCTCCGCACCGGTCAGATCCAGCTGTTCCTCGCCGGCGACAAGATGGGGTACGGCGCGCCCGCGCCGGGTCCGTCGCTGCAGACCGTGCAGTGGTTCCGTGACCACGACGTCGCCGCGGTCGCGACCGACAACGTCACGTTCGAGGTGTTCCCGTGCGAGCGCGACGACGCGCTCCTTCCGGTGCACCTCCTGCACCTGGTCGACATGGGGATGACGCAGGGCCAGAACTGGAACTTCGAAGCCCTGGCGGCCGACTGCGCCGACGACGGTCGTTACACCTGCTTCCTCGACGCGTCACCCCTGCCGTTCACCAACGCGGTGGGCGCACCCGTGCAACCCGTCGCGGTGAAGTAGGCGCGGGAGGAAGCGATGACACGTTCCGACGACACCGAGGTGCCCGACTATCCGGGCAAGCTGCGCCTCGACGGCCGCAACTTCGTGGTGATCGGCGCCGGGCAGGGCATCGGCCGCCAGGCCACGCACGCGCTCGCGTCCGCCGGAGCGAGGACGTTCTGCGTCGACCTCGACGCCGACCTCGCCGACGATGTCGCCAAGGAGGTCGACGGAATTGCGTGGTCGGGCGACGCGACCAAGCGTGACGACGCCGAGAGCATGTTCGGGAGCGCGCAGGCGGCGTTCGGCCGGGTCGACGGCCTCGTCGACATCATCGGCATGGCCCGCTACGCGGACCTGCTCGACGTGAGCGACGACGACTGGAACTGGCACTTCGACATCGTCCTGCGGCACGCGTACCTCGCGATGCAGCTCGGCGGCCGCGTCATGCGCGGCGACGGTGGCGCAATGGTGTTCGTCGCGTCGGTGTCGGGCATCACGTCGGCGCCGCGCCACGCCGCCTACGGCGCGGCGAAGGCCGGGCTCATGGCCCTCGTGCGCTCCGGGGCGGTCGAGCTCGGTCCGCTGGGCATCCGGGTCAACGCCGTCGCGCCCGGTGTGGTGTGGACGCCGCGCGTGTCCGCGTATCTCGGCGACGAGGGACGGTCACGGAACACCGAGAATGCGCCGCTGCGCCGGGTCGCGCTCCCCGCAGACATCGCCTCCGCGATCCTGTTCCTCGCGTCGGATCTCGCCGCGTACGTCACCGGCCAGACCCTCGTCGTCGACGGCGGTGTCGGCGCGAAGTTCCCCTACCCGATGACGGGCTTGTAGCGCCTCGCTGTGCGGGACGCTCACGCGTCCTGAGCGCCGGTCGTCCCGCCCAGTTGGGACGCGTGCAGCTCGCGCAGCAGCTGGTGGGTCTGCGTCGCCATGGCATGGCGCTCCTCCTCGAGCTTGAGGCGCTGCTCCGAGATGCGTGACTGACGGCGCAGGTGGTGCACCGCGGTGACGGTGCCTCCGGCGGCGATGCAGGCGCCGATGGCGCTCGTCACGTTCGTGTAGTTGCCGAGGATGAGCTCGGTGCGTGCGCTCACGAGGTCCGGTGCGACCGCGGCCAGGAGCACGATCCACACGAACAAGACGAACAACCACGCGATGTGCGTCTTGCTCGCGAGCACGCGGGGCACCGCGTCGAGCGTGCGGGCGATGGCCCCCTGCGGCGGGTTCTGCTCGTCGGCATGCTGCTCGTCCACGTCGCTCTCCCGGATGTCTCGCGCTGCGGTCAGCTGCCATGCTGGCCCAATGGCCAAGGCCGTCGCCCTCACCGTGTGGTCCGACTTCCTCTGACCGTGGTGCTACGTCGCGGCCGTGCGCCTCGACCGGTTGCAGGAGCGCCTCGGTGACGGCATCACGCTCGAGTGGAAGGCGTTCCTCCTGCGTCCCGAACCGGAGGCTCGCACCCTCGACCAGTTCCGCCGCTACACGGAGTCGTGGCGGCGGCCGGCGGCGATGGAGCCCGCGTGCGGCTTCCACGTGTGGAGCGGCGACGCGGCGCCGCCGACCTCCAGCGTCGGACCTGCCGTCGCGGCCCGGGTGGCGCGCCAGCTCGGGACCGACGCGGCCGCTCGCTACGAGCGGGCCGTGTTCCAGGCGTACTTCGTCGAGAACCGCACGGTCTCCGATCGGCGGGTGCTCGTCGAGATCGCCGCCGACATCGGTCTCGACCCGGCCGGGTTCGACGCCGCGTTGACCGATCACGGTCAGGACGCGCAGGCCGCCGTGTTCGCCGAGTACCACGAAGCGATCGAGCTCGGGATCTACGCCGTCCCCGCGGTCGTGATCGACGGTCGCCGGCTCGTGCAGGGCGCGGTCGAGGTCGACGACTACGTGCGCGTGATCGACGCGCTCCGTACGCAGTCGTGACCGCGGTCGTCAGTCCCGCACCGACGAGATGCGCGGCCCGGAGGTCGGCACCGCGCAGGTCAGCACCGTGGAGGTCTTCGCCGCTGAAGTCGTCACGGGCCCCCTCGTTGGGCCTTGCGGAGCACGATCGGCACGGCGCCCATTCTGCCCGACGGACCGCGCGCGCGGTCTGGCCCGGCCACAGAGCGCCGTCGTAGGGTTGCCGTTCCCTGAAGGACAGGAGCAGCCTGTGGGTCGGTACGACGGACGGGTCGCCATCGTCACCGGTGCCGGTTCCGGGATCGGCCGGGCGACCGCGTTGCGCCTGGCCGAGGAAGGCGCCGCGGTGGCGTGCCTCGACGTGGTCACCGCCGCCAACGACGTGACCGCGGCGGACGCGTCGGCCGCCGGCGCGAAGACGTGCGCGCTCAGCTGCGACGTGAGCGACGAAGCCGCGGTCACGCACGCGGTCGAGGCGATCGTCGCGGAGCTCGGCCGTCCCTTCGTCCTGTGCAACATCGCCGGCGTCGGACGGTTCGCCCACACCCACGAGCTGTCGCTGGCCGAGTGGGACCGCATCATCTCGATCAACCTGAGCGGCACGTTCCTCATGAGCCGGGCCTGCATCCCGATGCTCCTCGAGACGGGCGGCAGCATCGTCAACATCGCATCCACGGCCGGCATCAAGGGCCAGCCGTACAGCGCGGCGTACTCCGCGTCGAAGGGCGGCGTGGCCTTGTTCACCCGGGCGCTCGCGGTCGAGTACGCCGAGGCCGGTCTGCGCGTGAACGCGCTCGCGCCGGGCGGCATCGACACTGCGATCACCGAGAGCTTCGCGTTCCCCGAGGGCGCGTCGATGGCGCTGCTGACGCGCATCATGCCGTACCGCGCGATGGGCAGGCCCGACGACTGCGCGGCCGTCATCGCGTTCCTCGGCTCCGACGAGGCGCGCTACGTGAGCGGCGCCATCATCCCCGTCGACGCGGCCGTGTCCGCCTGACCATCACCAGCGAGGGAGCGACATGGGTGTCAAGCAGCGTGACCTGATCAAGATGACCGACGAGGAGGTGGACGAGTTCCTCCAAGGTCGTCACACGATGTCGATCGCGACGGTCAACCACGACGGCAGCATCCACCTCGTGGCGATGTGGTACGGCTTCCTCGAAGGGGCGATCGCGATCGAGACCAAGGCGAAGAGCCAGAAGGTCCTCAACCTGCGCCGGAATCCCCAGATGACCGTGCTGGTTGAAGACGGAGAGACCTACGACGAGCTGCGGGGTGTGGAGCTCGTCGGGCGCGGCGAGATCGTCGACGACCCGGAGCGGATGTTCGAGCTGGGGGTCAGCGTGTTCGAGCGGTACCAGGGCGGGAAATACACGGAAGAGATGCGACCCTTCGTCGAGGTGATGCTGAACAAGCGTGTCGTCGTGAAGCTGCACGTCGACCGGACCGTGTCGTGGGACCACCGCAAGCTCGGCATGCAGACGACCGGACAGCAGGGCGGTACTGCATGATCCGACGCCGGCCGCCGCTCGCGCCCTTGCTCGCGCTCCCCGCCGTCGTGGCGGCTGGTGTGGCGACGCTCTGGGGCGAGGCGATGTACGCCGTGCACCGCGGCCTCCCCACGGTGACCGGACACGATCCGTCGGGCGTCGTGGGCGACCCGTCGCGACCGGAGGTCACCGTGTTGCTCCTCGGCGACAGCACGCTGACCGGGTCGGGCCTCGAGTCGCCCGACGACATCTGGGTCCATCAGATGGCGGAACGGCTGCGCGACCGGTGGCGCGTCCGGCTCGTGAGCGTCGCGACGGGTGGCGCGCGCACCACGGAGGTGCTGCACGACCAGGTGCCGCGCGCCCTCGAGGTCGACGCCGACCTCGCGATCGTCTCGACCGGCGCGAACGATGTGATGCACGTGACGCCGCTCAAGCAGGTCGAGCGGGATCTCACCGAGATCGTCGAGCAGCTGCTCACCATCGTCCCGCTCGTGATCCTCACCGGCGTCGGCGACCTGGGCAACGTGCCGCGGGTGCCGTTCCCGCTGGCGCTCGTCGCTCGCGCACGGTCCCGCGCCGTCGACGCCGTGCACGCGCGCGTCGCGAGCCGCTTCGACGACGTCGAGAAGCTGCCCGTCGGCGCGATGAACTCGGGCTTCAGCCGCGATCCGCATCTCTTCTCGGCCGACTGGTTCCACCCGAGCCGCGCCGGGCACGCGATCTGGGCCGACGCCGCGACCCCCGTCGTCGCGGAGGCGCTCGAACAGGTCGTCCGCGACCGCCGTGCCCACGCCTGAACCTCCGTCATCCCTGGAGGCCGACGTACGGGAGGCGCTGCGGGCGCGCCTCGACCCCCGCGATCCCGACGAGCCGGTCGTCGTTCTCGGTGCAGGCAACGAGGACCTGGAGCCGGGTCGCGGTTACCTGCGGGCGCTCGCCGACGGCGGCTGGGCGGTTCCGACGTGGCCGGTCGAGCACGGGGGGCTGGGGCTCGACGTCAAGGGTGCGGCGGTGGTGAACCGCGTCCTGGCCGGCTTCCGCGTGCCCGACCTCTACCCGTTCATGGTGGGCCTCGCGCTCGTGGGTCCGACGGTCCTTGCCCACGCCGCACCGGAGCAGCGCCGGCGCTGGCTGCCCGCGATCCGCACGGGCGAGGAGATCTGGTGCCAGTTGTTCAGCGAGCCCGGCGCGGGCTCCGACCTCGCCGGCCTGCGCTGCCGAGCCGTCCGCGACGGCGACGAGTGGCGCGTGAGCGGTCAGAAGGTGTGGTCGAGCCGGGCCCACTACTCGGCCTGGGGGCTGCTGCTCGCACGGACCGACCCGACCGTGCCGAAGCACGCGGGCATCACCGCGTTCGCGCTCCGGATGGATCAGCCCGGTGTCGACGTGCGGCCACTCCGGCAGATGAACGGCGACGCGCACTTCAACGAGGTGTTCCTCGACGACGCCGTCGTCGACGACGCGGACCGGATCGACGAGGTGGGTGCCGGGTGGGCCGTCGCGCTCACCTGCCTCGCACACGAGCGCGGCGCGCTGGGTGGTGGTGGTCCCACGCTGACGTTCGAGCGTCTCGTCGAGCTCGCCCGCAGCCGCGGTCGCCTCGACGACATGTTGGTCCGCGACGCGCTGGCGCGCACCTACGTGGACCTCGAGGTGGCGCGACTCGCGGCGCGGCGCGCACGCGACCTCGCTCAGGCGGGCCGGCCCGGCGCGGAGGGCTCGGGGATGAAGCTGCGCTTCACCGAGACGTTCCGGCGCTACACCGACACCGCGATGCGCATCCTCGGCCCCGAGGCGGTGTCGTCGGCGGGGGAGTGGTCGACGCTGTTCCTCACCGCGCCGTCGATGTCGATCCGGGGCGGCACCGACGAGATCCAGCGCAACATCGTGGGCGAGCGCGTGCTCGGTCTCCCGGGCGACGTGCGTGTCGACCGCGACGTCCCCTTCGACGAGCTCCCGGTCTGATCCCCAACGCGAGATGCGGCACTGAGCGTCGGAATCCGACGCTCAGTGCCGCATCTTCGTGCTTACGGGAGGCGCTCGACGATCATGGCCATGCCCTGACCGCCGCCCACGCACATGCTCTCGAGGCCGAACGTCTTGTCCGCGTCCTCGAGCCCGTTGAGCAGCGTGGTCATGATGCGGGCACCGGTCATGCCGAACGGGTGGCCAAGCGCGATCGCGCCGCCGTTCACGTTGAGCTTGTCCCACGGAATGCCGAGCTGCTTCGCGGAGGGGACGATCTGCGCCGCGAACGCCTCGTTGATCTCGACCAGGTCGATGTCGTCGATGGTCATCCCCGCGCGCTTCAGGGTCTGCCGGCACGCCTCCACCGGGCCGAGGCCCATGATCTCCGGGTCGAGCGCGGAGACGCCGCTCGCGACGATGCGCGCGAGCGGCTTGACGCCGAGCTCGCGCGCCTTCGTGTCGCTCATCACGACGACGGCCGCCGCGCCGTCGTTGAGCGGGCAGCTGTTCCCCGCGGTGACCTCGCCGTCGGGACGGAACACCGGCTTGAGCGTCGCGAGCTTCTCGACCGTCGTCCCCGCCCGCGGGCCGTCGTCCTTGCCGACGACCGTGCCGTCGGGCGTCGTGATGGGCGTGATCTCGCGGTCGAAGAACCCGTTCTCCTGAGAGCGCACCGCGCGCTGCTGCGAGAGCGCGGCGAACTCGTCCATCTCCTCGCGCGTCACCTTCTCGAGCTCGCGCACGTTCTCGGCGGTCTGGCCCATCGCGATGTACACGTCGGGCAGGCCGGTCGGCGGCGTCCACGGGTCCTGACCGCCCTCGGTGCGCTTCTTCGTGCGCGTCACCGCGTCGGCGAAGCGCTCGTTCTTCGGCCCGCTGTCGGCGACGCCGCTCGCGAACCGGCTCACCGTCTCGACGCCGCCAGCGACGAACACGTCGCCCTCGCCCGCCTTGATCGCGTGCGCGGCCATGCGGATGGTCTGCAGCGACGACGAGCAGTAGCGGTTCACCGTCGTCCCCGGTGCGTCGAGCCCGGCGAGGATCGACGCGACCCGGGCGACGTTCGTGCCCGCCTCGCCGGCGGGCTGGCCGCATCCCCAGATGACGTCCTCGATGAGCCCGCGGTCGAGCTGGGGGAGCTTGTCGAGCAGTGCGTCGATGATGAAGGCCGACATGTCGTCGGGGCGGATGTCGACGAGCGAGCCCTTGTTGGCCCGGCCGATGGGTGTGCGGGCGGTGGCGACGATGACGGCTTCGGGCATGACCGACTCCAAATCTTCTTGGCCGCCCCCGGGGTCGGAGCGGGTCGGGCTTGTTGGTGGCAAGGCGGCCGCTGCCAACGGGGCGACAGCTGCTCAGCGCCCTCCGGCAGTTCGCGGCTTCCTGTCTACCCCGTGACCCCCTGTCCAGGCATGTTGACGTGCACGTCAGGCGTGCGCCGCCGATGAGTTCCGGGGCCCGCTGCCGTCTCCACACCCGACACCACGAGCGTGGAGGAGCTCCGATGCCGAAGCGAGACACCGCCCCCGTCGGCGCGCCCTGTTGGGTGGACCTCTTCACGTCCGATCCCGACGCGAGTCGCGCCTTCTACGAGCGGCTCTTCGGCTGGACCTCGGAGGATCCCGGCCCCGAGTACGGCGGCTACGTCAACTTCCTCCACGACGGCGTACGCGTCGCCGGCTCGATGCGCAACGACGGCCAGTCCGGCCAACCGGACAGCTGGTCGGTGTATCTGGCCGTGCAGAACGCGAAGGCGACCGTGGACGCTGCCGTCGCGAACGGCGCGCAGGTCGTCGCTCCCGCGACGGACGTCCTGGAGCTGGGTCGCATGGGCGTCCTGATCGACGCGGGCGGCGCGGCGGTCGGCATCTGGCAGCCGAAGCTGCACCAGGGCTTCGGCGTCTACGACGAGCCCGGCGCGCCGTCTTGGTTCGAGCTGCACACGCGCCACTACGACGCGTCGGTCGCGTTCTATCGCGACGTGTTCGGCTGGGACACGCGCACGATGAGCGACGAGCCCGAGCTGCGCTACACGACGCTGGGCGAGGGTGAGCGCGCGCTCGCGGGGATCATGGACGCGTCGCAGTTCCTTCCCGACGGAGTTCCGGCGCACTGGGACGTCTACTTCGCTGTGTTGGACACCGACGCCGCGCTGGCCCAGGTCGTCGACCTCGGCGGCGCGATCGTCCTGCCCGCGGAGGACACGCCATACGGCCGGCTGGCCCAGGCCGCCGATCCGACCGGTGCGATGTTCAAGCTGCGCGGGAACCGCTGAGGTCGCGAACGATGGCCACGTTCGTCCTGATCCCCGGAGCCGGTTCCGACTCCTGGTACTGGCACCTGGTCGCGCCCGAGCTCCGGGCGCGCGGCCACGACGTGGTCGCGGTGGACCTGCCCTGCGACGACGACCGCGCCGACCTTGGCGTCTACACCGACACGGTCGTCGACGCGATCGGCGACCGTCATGAGGTCGTGCTCGTCGCGCAGTCGCTGGGCGGGTTCACCGCGCCGCTCGTGTGCGATCGGATGCACGTCGACCAGATCGTGCTGGTCGCCGCGATGGTGCCCGCGCCCGGTGAATCGGGCGCTGATTGGTGGGCCAACACCGGGTGGGAGGAGGCGCGCCGGGCCCAAACCGAGCGCGAAGGACGGTCGCCCGACGACGACGATCCCGTCACCCTCTTTCTGCACGATGTCGCGCCCGAGGTGACGGCAGAGTCGGAGCACCACGTCCGGCCCCAGTCGGGCGCGCCGTTCGAGAAGCCGTGGCCGCTCCCGGCGTGGCCCGACGTGGCGACCGCGTTCCTTCTCTGCCGTGACGACCGGTTCTTCCCGGCCGAGTTCCAACGCCGGGTCGTACGCGAGCGTCTGGGCATCGTCCCGGACGAGATGGACGGCGGGCACCTCCCCGCGCTCGCCCGTCCGGAGGAGCTCGCGGCGCGCCTCATCGAGTACCGCGCCGCCTGGGAGCGCGCGTCCTGACTCAGGCGCGGTCGACGCGCGCGACGGCGACCGGCTCGTCGAAGCCGCGCACGTCGCAGGTGCCCGTCGGTTCGACGAGGAACGCATCGTCGGAGACCACCGTCCCGACCGGCACGACCACGTGACCGGGCTCGGCCAGATGGACGAGCCGGGCCGCGAGGTTGACCACCGGGCCGAAGCAGTCGCCGTCACGGACGAGCACCGTGCCGCACGCGACCGCCGCGCGCATCGTCGGGAGGATCGGGTGGTCCGCGAGCGCGTCGGCGAGCTCCAACGCGATTGCGACGGCCTGGCGCGGATCCGCCGTCGCGAACATCACTTCGTCACCGATGAGCTTCACGACCCGCCCGCCACCGTCGCTCGCGATCTCCGACGTCAGGGCGTCGAACTCTCCGACCGTGCGGGCCAGCTCGTGGACGTCGCGGCGCTGGGAGAGGGAGGTGAAGCCGACGAGGTCGGCGAAGCCGATTGCGAGTGGTGCGGTCTCCGGGTCCGGGCTCGGCACGCGGTCGAACCACTGTGCCGTGGCTGCGATGTGATGCCGGAACAAGGAGTCGAGTGCCGTCCCCGACATCTCCGCCATCAGACCCATCTCGGTCGAGGCGCGGGCCGCCGCCAGGACGCTCGGGGCGCGCGGCGCGAAGGCGTCCTGCGCGTACGCGAGCGCGGTGTGGAACGCGGCTGCCGCCATGCGAGCGAGCGATGCGCCGAAGACCCGGGCGAGCTGCAGCGTCGGCTCCTCGCCGAAGCGCTGCACCGCGAGCGTGAACATGGCGAGCGCCTGTACGTCGGCGTCGGAGAACATGGGCTTGTCCGGCGGCGCGATCGCGAACCCGGACGCGCGCCACACGCGCATGAGGAGCCCCGCGTCGACCCCGGTCTTCGTCGCGACCTCGTTGATGGTGTACACCGGTACGCCGGGTCGGATGTGGATGTCACCGGCGACGAACGGCAGCCGTCCGATCCGGTGTGCCTCCACCATGTCGTCGAGGGCGACACCTTCCGACACGAGGTACTGCAGGAGCGCGCGTTGCTCATCGGCGTCGGGCGCGGCCGGGTCGTACAACCCGTGGGACTCGAGCTCAGCGATGTCGATTCGCTCACTCACTCGCTGCACGGCTCCGGTGTCGGCCTGCCGTCGCCCGTGTCGCTCGTTCGCTGGCAAGCACCTCCGCAGGCTCCGGTGCGGCTCATTATCCGCCGGGGACCTCGACGGTGTCGGTGTCGCGTCCCGACCGCAGCAGCGTGCCGGGCAGGTCGCCGGTGAGGCGGTTGCCGGCCGCGACCTCGACACCGTTCACGAGCACGTGCTCGATCCCCTCCGCCTCTGCGTAGAGGCGTCCCGCGCCGGCGGGTAGGTCGTGTCGCGTGTGCACCGGTCCCGGACCGATCCGCGCCTCGTCGAAGACGACGAGATCCGCGTGCCAACCCTCCTCCACGCGTCCGCGGTCGCGAATGCCGTAGAGGCGGGACTGCGCGTCCGTGAGGAGATGGACCGCCTCCTCCATGGGCATGAGGTGGTGCTCGCGAACCCCGCGGAGCATCGACGTCGAGTAGGTGAACGTCGAGAGCATGTCGAGGTGCGCGCCAGCGTCCGACGCGCCGACGACGGCGCGCGGATCGCGCCACACGGCGGCCCGCATCTTCCAGCTCGCGTCGTCGTCGGCACCGGTCGGGGGCGAGAGCACCGTGCCCAGGTCGTCGGCAAGGACGATGTCGAGCAGCGTGTCGAACGGCTCCTGTCCACGCGTCGCGGCGACCTTGCCGATCGTCTCGCCCGCGAGCCCCTCGTTCTCGGGCGCGACCGTGTCAACGACGCGCATGCGCTCCCAGTTCGCCATGGCCCGCAGCACACCGGCTTCGGGCGACGCCGCCGACTCCTTCAGGCGACGGCGGACCTCGGGATCCGCGAGCGCGTGCTTCTTCTCCTCCGGCGGGAGCGCCATCGTCGGGCCCCAGCCCGGAAACGCGTCGAGGATGAACGCGGTCTTGAAGTTGAGGTGCACGACCATCGCGTCGGGAACCGTCAGCGCGAGCACGCGCGCGCCGCGCTCGGCCGCGTAGTCGCCGGCCTCCAACAGTCGCTCGTGGTTCTCTGGGCGCGCCGCGTTCACCGCGAGCACGTTCCAGTTCAGGGGACGGTTCGCGGCGAGCGACATCGCGGTCATGAGGTCGAGATGCTCGGGCTCGAAGCCACCGACCGCGGGGATGAACTCGAGGGTCGTGCCCGCGTGCTCGCGCACCACCCGGCACATGGCGAGCAGCTCGTCGCGCGTCGCGAACCGTGACGGGACCGGTTGGCCGTCGCCGCCGTTGTGGGTCGCAGCCTGCGACGACGAGAACCCGAGGCCTCCCGCGGCGAGCGATTCGTCGAGCAGCCGGGCCATCTGCTCCACCTGCTCCGCGGACGCCTCCTCGCCGACGGCCGCGTCGCGCATGACCGCACGCCGGATCGCCGAGTGCCCGACCAGGAAACCCGCGTTCACGCCGATGCGGCCCTCGAGCCGGTCGAGGTACTCACCGAACGTCCGCCAGTCCCACGGCACGCCGGCCGCGAGCGACTCGAGCGGCATCCCCTCGACGCGCGCCAGCATCCGCATCATGTAGTCGGCTTCCGACGGCTCGAGCGGCGCGATCGTGAACCCGCAGTTCCCGCCCACGATCGTCGTGACACCGTGCAGCGGCGAAGGCGTCGCCGCCGAGTCCCAGAACAGCTGCGCGTCGTAGTGGGTGTGGATGTCGACGAACCCGGGCGCGACCGCCAGCCCGTCGGCGTCGATCGTGCGACTCGCGGGCTCCGCGATCGAGCCGGGCTCCGCGATGGCGACGACGCGACCGTCGCGGATGCCGACGTCGGCACGCCGGCGCGGTCCGCCGGTCCCGTCGATCAGGTCGCCACCGGACACGAGACAGTCGAGCATCCTGCACCCCCCTCTGACGTGCACGTCAGGGTAGTGCCGCGCGATCGCGTGCGTGCAGGCCCACGGGCCGCGCGTGACGGACGGGCGGATTCCGAATCTGACACGCCGTCAGCGCACTCGTACACTGCCCCGGCGTGGACCTGCGCTACACGGAGGACGAGGAGCGCTTCCGCGCCGAGCTCAGGGCCTGGCTCGACGACGTCCTGCCCACGCTGCCGCCCGAGCCGGACCGCAACGACTGGCCCGCGCGCCGGAGCTACGACACCGCGTGGCAGCGAATGCTGTTCGACGCCGGCTACGCGGGGATCAACTGGCCCGTCGAGTACGGCGGCCGCGGCGCGTCACCCGCCCAGCATCTCATCTTCCTGGAGGAGACCGAGCGCCTCCACGCGCCCTACGTCGGGGCCAACTTCGTCGGGCTCCTGCACGCGGGCCCGACGCTGATCGCCGAGGCGAGCGACGAGCAGCGCGCCCGGCACCTGCCCGCGATCCTGCGGGGTGACGAGGTGTGGTGCCAGGGCTTCTCCGAGCCCGGCGCGGGCTCCGACCTCGCGTCACTGCGCACGCGTGCGGTGCGCGACGGCGACGACTACGTCGTCAGCGGCCAGAAGATCTGGACGTCGCACGCCGAGGTGGCCGACTTCTGCGAGCTGCTCGTGCGCACCGATCCCGACGCGCCGAAGCACCGCGGGATCACGTGGCTCATCATGCCGATGGACACACCGGGCATCGAGGTGCGCCCGTTGCGGACGATCCACGGGAGCACCGAGTTCGCGGAGCTCTTCCTCGACGACGTGCGCATCCCCGTTGCGAACCGGGTCGGTGCCGAGAACGACGGCTGGCGCGTCGCGATGGTCACCTTCAGCTTCGAGCGCGGCACCGCGTTTGTCAGCGAGATGCTCCAGTCGATGGAGCTGCTGCGTGCTCTCGCGAAGTTCGCGACCGAGACGGGCCGCGACGACGTGGGCGTCCGGCGTGAGCTCGGTCATCTCGCGGCCGACCTCGACGCGTTGTGGGCGCTGACGAAGCGCAACGTGTCGCAGGCCGCGCGCACGGGCGTGCCGGGGGTCGGCGGCTCCGTGTTCAAGCTGCACTACTCGGAGGTGCGTCAACGTCTCGGTGAGCTGTCGATGCGGGTGCTGGAGCGGGCGGGCCTGTCGATCGCCGACATCGACGGGATCGCGAACGGCGCGCTCGTCTACGGCCAGATCCACGCGCTGTCGTTGACGATCGCCGCAGGCACGTCGCAGATCCAGCGCAACATCGTCGGCGAGCGCGTCCTCGGCCTCCCCAAGGACCGCTAGCCCCCAACCCCGCTCGGTTGGGACGCTCACCGGCGTGAGAGACCCATCAGCGTCCCAACTCAGCGATACGACGTGCGGCGCCGGAGCGAGGGACGAGCGGAGGCGCTCGTAAGCGAGCGAACGACACTGTGAAGCAGGGCGAACACCGGAGCCCTGCAGGAAGTGAGCGAGCGAAAAGACATGGATTTCGAGCTCTCCGACGACGAGGTGGCGCTGCAGGACGGTGTGCGGAGCCTGTGCGCGGGCCGGTTCCCCATGGAGCGCGTGCGCGCGACCGAAGCCACCGGTGGGCTCGACCGTGACGGCTGGCGGGACCTCGCCGACGCCGGCGTGTTCGCGCTGCGTCTTCCCGAAGCCGATGGTGGTGTGGGGCTCGGGATGGCCGCGGCGGTGCTGGTCTTCGAGGAGCTCGGGCGCGCGCTCGTGCCCGGTCCGCTGATCGGGACCCATCTGGCGGCCGGTCTGGTCGACGGCGCCGCCGACGGGTCACGGGTGGCCGGCGTGGTCGACGAGCGCCGGACCCCGCTTCTGATCGAGAACCGCGACACGTTGGATGTTCTCCTGGTGGTCGGCGAGCGCGGGATCCGCGCCGTCGACCCGTCGTCGGTCGAGGCGTCGCCCGTCGACCGGCCGCTCGATCCGTTGACACCGCTCCACCGCGTCAAGGGCACGCTGCCCGACGGTGACGCGGTCGCGGGTGTGGACGTCGTGATGCGCTGGCGCACGGAGGGCGCCGCGCTCGCGGCCGCGCTCCTGCTCGGGATCGCGGAGGCGACGACCGACGTCGCGGTTGCCTACGCGAAGGAACGTCAGCAGTTCGACCGGCCGATCGGCTCGTTCCAGGCCGTGAAGCACCTCTGTGCGGACATGCTCGTCCGGGCCGAGGTCGCGCGCGCGGCCGTCTACGCCGCAGGTGTCACCCTCGATGATCCGACGGTCGGCGATCCCGAGCGCGCGGTCCACGCGGCGAAGGTGACCGCGGGCGACGCCGCGGTGCGCAACGGCAAGGCCGCGATCCAGGTGCACGGAGGCATGGGCTTCACGTGGGAGGTCGACGCGCACCTCTACCTGAAGCGTGCCTGGTGGCTCGACACCGTGTTGGGCTCGGTCGAGGAGCACTCCGAGGCGCTCGCGGCCGCGTTGTAGCGACGCCGACGCGCCCGCGCCCGAATGTTGCCGCGCGAGAAGCGGTCGACGTAGCGTGCCGCGATGGAGCTGGAGCTGTCGGCCGAGCAACGCGCGCTGCAGCAGGAGCTGCGCGGATACTTCGAAGGGCTCATGACTCCAGAGCGGCGGGCCCGCCTCGGTTCGGGTGCCGAGGCCGCGGGACCCGCGTACCGCGACGTCGTGCGGCAGATGGGTGTCGACGGCTGGCTCGGCGTCGGCTGGCCGACGGAGTACGGCGGTCAAGGCCGTTCCCCGCTCGAGCAGTACATCTTCTTCGACGAGGCGCAGCGCGCCGGTGCGCCGATCCCGCTGGTCACGCTCAACACGGTCGGCCCGACGCTCATGCGCTTCGGCAACGACGAGCAGAGGGCCTACTTCCTCCCTCGTATCCTCGCCGGTGAGCTGCACTTCGCCATCGGCTACAGCGAGCCCGGAGCGGGAACCGACCTCGCGTCGCTGCGGACACGTGCGGTGCGCGACGGCGACGAGTACGTGGTGAACGGCAACAAGGTGTTCACGACCGGCGCGCACGATGCGGACTGGATCTGGCTCGCGTGCCGCACCGACCCGGACGCCCCGAAGCACAAGGGCATCTCGATCCTGCTCGTCCCGACGTCACTGGTTGGCTTCAAGCACTCGCCCATCTGGTTGCTCGGCGGTGGTCACACCAACGCGACCTACTACGAGGACGTGCGTGTGCCGGCGTCGAACCTCGTCGGCAACGAGAACGAGGGCTGGAAGATGATCACGACCCAGCTCAATCACGAGCGGGTGGCGCTCGCACCAGCGGGCCAGACCGACCGTCATCTGCAGGAGGTCCGCCGGTGGGCCCAGGACACCCGTCTGGTCGACGGAACGCGCGTCATCGACCAGGAATGGGTTCGGCTCACGCTGGCTCGCGTGCACGCGAAGGTCGAGGTGCTGAAGCTCGCGAACTGGCGCGTCGCGACCAGCCTCGCGACGGGCGCGCTCAATCCGGCCGATGCGTCCGCGATGAAGGTGTTCGGGACCGAGCTGCGGGTGGAGGCGTGCCGCTTGCTGCTCGAGGTGCTCGGCAGCGCCGGTTACCTCAAGCGCGACACACCGGGTGCCGTGCTGCGAGGCGAGCTCGAGGCCGCGTACCGGCATGCGCCGGTCGGGACCTTCGGCGGCGGCGTGAACGAGGTGCAGCGAGAGATCATCGGCATGGCCGGCCTCGGCCTGCCCCGCGCACCGCGCTGATCAGCCGAACGTCGCCGTCAGCGACCGCATGTTCGTGTACGTGATCGTGTCGTCGGCGCGGAGGTGGCCGAAGTAGTAGCCGGCGGAGCCGGTGCCGACCCACGCGGCCGGGAGCGTCAGCGAGAAGACGGAGTTGCGGTCGTTCCAGGCCGGCTCGCGCGTCCGGTCCGGATGCCATACCTTCGCCGTGAAGACGTTGCCGACGACGCGCGCGCACATCGTGTAGGGGACGCGGATCTGGATCCGGCCGCCGTCGAGATTCCTGTAGTCGTGGAAGCCGAGCTCGACGAAGGGGGTCCGCGCGTTGCTGCCGTCCATGCCGTACACGTTGAAGGCGGCGGTGACGCCGAGAAACACGTTCTTCCCGAAGACGACCGCCCGCGCGCTTCCGTCGGACCTGGTCGTGATCCGCAGCGCGAGCCCCTCCTGATCGATCGGGCCGCTGTCAGAGGCGACCGTCGCGCACGACTGCTGGTCGCGCGACGTCGTCCACGTGTTGCCGAACACGAAGCGCGAGTTCTGACCGACGTTCGTCCGCAGTCCGGTGACGGAGGCGCTGCCCGGATCCGACGGCGTGGACGCGCGCGCCCCGGCCGTTTGATCGATCACCGTGAACGCGTCCCTGCCGTCCCGGGTGATCCGCGCCGACGAGAACGGAGCCGCGGCGCCGGCCGAGCGGTTGCATGCCGCGGCCACCGAGACCAAGAAGCCGGCCATCACCGCCGCGCACAGAGCCCGCCGGTGGGCCGCGATCGAGAGCTCCCGTCCGGTTCTCATCGCTGACCCGTTCGATCGGCGCGCCAGGTCCGTACCCTGAGCGATTCGAGGGCAAGCGGGCACCGAAGGTCGACGCGCCGCCGGCCACGCTCGGTGGCGTGGGTGCTCTCAGGCCGTCTCGCGCCGCACGAGGGTCCACGCAAGGATGAACGGCAGGCCGTCGAACGTGCCCCGCACCGCGTCGGGCACGACCGCGTGCGCAGGGTTCGAGACGGTGGCGCTCTCGGGGACCGGCGCCTCCCGGCACTCCTCGACCTCGAGGCCGGCGGCGATCGCGGTGCGCACGTTGGATCGTACGGCGGCGCGTGGCCGCGGCGACGACCGATTCTCTCAGAGCGTGAGCTCGGCCATGGTTCGGAGGGTCTCGATCGATCCGCCCAGGAGCATCGTCGTCACCCGCGACTCCTTCCAGACGTCGAGCTCGTCGCGGATCTTCTCCTTCGGCCCGATGAGGCAGATCTCCTCGACCATCTTCGTCGGCACCGACGCGATGGCCTCGTCCTTCTGCCCGTCGAGGAACAACTGCTGGATACGGCTCGCCTCGGCCTCGTAGCCGAGCCGGCAGAACACGTCGTAGTGGAAGTTCATCTCGCGCGCACCCATGCCGCCGACGTACAGCGCGAGCATCGGACGCAACGCGTCGGCGGCGCGCTCGACGTCGTCGTCGATCACGACGGTGACCGTGGGCATGACCTCGAACTCGTCGGGCCTGCGGCGCGCGCCGGGACGCCCGAAGCCCTCGTCGAGCGAATCGCTGTACAGGTGCTCGTGACGGGGTGAGTAGAAGATCGGGAACCAGCCGTCGGCGATCTCGGCGACGAGGGCGACGTTCTTCGGCCCTTCCGCACCGATGATGATCGGGATGTCCTCGCGCAACGGGTGCGTCATCACGTTGAGCGGCTTGCCGAGTCCGAGCGCGCCCTCGCCGGTGTAGGGCAGTGGGTACTGCGGACCGTCGTTGGTGACCCGATCGTTGCGCGCGAGGACCTTGCGGATGATCGACACGTATTCACGTGTGCGCGCGAGCGGCTTCGCGAACGGACGTCCGTACCAGCCCTCGACCACCTGCGGTCCCGACAGACCGAGGCCGAGCGCGAAGCGGCCGCCCGAGAGGTGATCCATCGTGATCGCGGCCATCGCGGTCGCGGTCGGCGTCCGGGCCGACATCTGGATGAGGTCGGTGCCGAGGCGCAGCTTCGTGGTCTGCGAGCCCCACCACGCGAGCGGTGTGAGCGCATCGGAACCCCACGACTCCGCGGTCCAGATCGAGTCGAAGCCGAGACGCTCGACCTCCTGGATCGTCTCGAGCGCGTGCGGCGGCGGTTGCCGACCCCAATACCCGATGTGGTAACCCAGTTTCATGTCTTCTCGCTCACTCTCTCGCTGCACGGCCCCGGGGTTCGGCTACCGCCGCCCGCGTCGTTCGTTCGCCGGCGAGCGACCTCCGCTCGTCCCTCGCTGCGGTCACCGCAGCGTTGACCGGGCGCGCATTCAACCACACTTCGGTGCTGGGATTTCGAGGTCGAGGTGCGCATGATGGGAAGCCTGGCGGGGTACGCGGCGCTGGTCACGGGAGGCGGCAGCGGTATCGGGCTCGCGGCGGCGAAGCGCCTCGCGGCCGACGGCGCGTCGGTCACGATCTGCGGACGCAGCGAGGACCGTCTGAGCGCCGGTGCCGCAGCAATCGAAGAGGTCGCCGCCTCGGGCGCGGTCGTGCAGCGCGTCGGGGCCGACGTCACCGACGAGGAGCAGGTGCGCGCGGCGGCTGAGCGCTCGACCGCGATCACGGGCGGGCTCAACGTCGTCGTCGCGTGCGCCGGAGGGTCCCAGCACATGGGGCCGCTCGTCCTTGCAGACGTCGAGGCGTTCCGCGCGACCGTCGATGTCAACGTCACCGGGACGTTCCTGACCCTCAAGCACACCGCGCCGGTGATGGCGCGAGGCGGGGGAGGGTCCTTCGTCGCGATCTCCTCCATCGCCGGGCCGGTCACGCACCGCTACCTGGGCGCGTACTGCGTGGGCAAGGCCGGCATCGACATGCTCGTGCGTGTCGCTGCCGACGAGCTCGGCGCGTCGCGTGTGCGTGTGAACGCGGTCCTCCCCGGGCTCGTCGACACCGAGATGGTCGCCGGCATCACGATGGGCGGGCCGGTGCTCGACGACTACCTCGACCAGATGCCGCTCCGACGCGTCGGCACCCCCGACGACATTGCCAACGCGGTCCGCTACCTCGCGGGCCCGGAATCGTCGTGGGTGACGGGTCAGCTCCTCGGAGTGGACGGCGGTCACGCGCTGCGTCGCGGACCCGACTACACCCCGTTCGCGGAACCGGTCTACGGCGCGGACGCGCTCCGCGGCCTCCTGCCCTGAGCGTGGCGCGTCGCGCTGCACACGGGGCGCGCGAGGTTCATGAACCGACCACCATCGTCTGACACACTGCCGCGCATCACACCGTCCTCGCGGCGGGGGGTCACCTCCTGGACGGATCTACGACCACACACATCCGACGCGCGCGCTGGCGCGCGGTCGTCGCCGTGACTGCGGCGGTGCTCGCGCTGAGCGGCTGTGACTGGACGTTCTTCCACGGCAACGTCAGCGGCACCGGCGTCGCGCCCGATCCCGGGCCAGACGCCTCGCAGGTCGCGAGCCTGCACAAGCTGTGGGGCTTCCACCCGGGCTACTCGATCTACGCCACGCCCGTCACGCGCGGCGGCACGATGTTCCTCGCGGCCGGGAACGGGACGTTGTACGCGCTCGACATGCGTACGATCAGCGGCGGCGCGCCGGTCGTGAGGTGGTCACGGGCGTACGGGCTGAAGACGGAGCACTACTGCGGCTCGCCACAGGGCTTCGTGTCGTCACCGACGGTCACCGACGACGCGTCGGGCAACCCGCGAGTTCTCCTGTACACGCCGCAGGGAACCCTGCAGGAGCTCGACGGCGGGACCGGCAACGTCCTGTGGCAGTCGACGGTCTACGCGATCCCGAACGACAACCAGGACGACTACTACTCGTGGGCGACTCCGCTCGTCGCGAACGGCCTCGTGTACGTGGGCGTCAGCTCCGACTGCGACAAGCCGTTCGTGCCGAGCGGGCTGCTCGCGTTCGACGTCCGCACCGGTGCGCTCGTCGCCGTCCACCACACGCTGCCGGCGACGACCGACCCGAACGCCGCCACCCGCACGTATACGACGGACACGAGCGGCGTCGGTCCACCACCGCCGTCGAACCTGTACGCCGGCGCCGCGATCTGGACCTCTCCGGTCACCGACGGCCAGTACGTGTACGTCACGACCGGCAGCACCTATGGCGACACCGACAGCGCGCACCCGCCCCGCGACGACGACGCGTTCGACCAGTACTCGTTGCTGAAGCTCGACGCGCACACCTTGGCCACGGTCGGGAAGTTCGCGGTGCCGCAGCCGCAGTCGATCGTCGACCCCGACTGGGGCTCGACGCCGACGCTGTTCACCGCGACGATCGGTGGAAGCTCCGTCCCCATGGTCGGAGCGTGCAACAAGGACGGCAACTTCTACGCACTGCGCCGCGACACCATGCGACCGGTCTGGGAGGTACAGGTCCAGGCGGGCACGTCCGCCGGACAGCACGGTTGCCTCCCGGCCGCGACGTTCGCGAACGGCCGGCTCTACGTCGCCGCCAACGTGACCAGCCTCGGCGCGACGTGGAGCGTCTCCACCGTGTCGTCGCCGTCGGGATACTCGTGGCCCCACTGGACGTCGTCCGGCGGAACCGCCGCGGCGGCATCGCTGCGCGCGCTCGACCCCGCGACGGGTTTGGCCCTCGGCGCGACACCGAAGCCGCCGTGGGAGAGCGCGCTGCCGAGCCCGCTGCTCGCGGCGTGCTCCACGAACGGCAAGGCGACGATCATCGCCTGCCAGACGATGGACTGGACCGACACGTTCAACACCCTGGTGCTCACCGACGCCACGAACGGCCGCCGGCTGCGCGAGCTGAACGACGCCAGCAACTGGGCGGGCTTCGCGACGCCCGTCTGGGTCGACGGGATGCTCATCGGCTGCAACTGGAACGACTGCCGCGCGTTCGCTCCCTGACGCGTGCGAGTGGCCTCGCCGCCGCACGTTTCGGTCAACGCGTGGCGTGGCTGGTCACGTGGCGCCGTCGTTTCCTGCTCCGCCGATTCGGGTATCCGGTTCGGGAGGCCGCTGGTGCGGCACGGGCTCTGTCGGACCGAGTGCCGGGAGGTGAACATGGCGACCGCGGACATCCGTCACGACGCGACGGCTGGCGGGCAGGCCGACGCGACGAACAGCACGGCGGCGCCCGACAAGAGCACCGCCGAGCTGACGAGCGATCTCGTGCGTCAGATCAGCGCGCTCATGCACGACGAGCTCGCGCTGGCAAAGGCGGAGATGACCGAGAAGGGGAAGCGCGCGGGCTTGGGCGCCGGCATCTTCGGCGCGGCCGGTGTGCTCGCGCTGTTCGCGGTCGGGTGTCTGACCGCGTGCGTGATCGCGGCGATCGCGGTCGCGACACCGGTTTGGGTCGCGGCGTTGATCGTCGGAGTCGCATATCTGCTGGCGGCCGGGATCGCCGCGGCGATGGGGCGGGCCGAGGTCGCACGCGCGACGCCGCCGGTCCCGACCGAGGCCGTCGAGAGCACGAAGGAGGATGTCGAGTGGATCAAGACACACGCGACGTCCACGACGCGATAGCCCGCGACCGCGACGAGCTCGCGGACACGGTGGAGGCGCTCGCCCACAAGGCGGACGTCAAGGGCCGCGTCAAGGAGACCGTGTCGAGAAACGCGGAGCAGATCCAGCAGAAGGCGGGCGAGGTGCGCGACACGTTGCGCGACGTCACGCCCGAGCAGGCCCAATCGCGGGCTGCTGCGGTCGCGCACCGGGTGCAGGAACGGCCGCTGCCGCTGGTGGTCGCGGGCGTGTTCCTGCTCGGTCTGCTCATCGGACGGCGGCTGGGACGGCGACGCTGATGGCCAAGGTCCTGTACAAGCCGCTGGGGCTGCTCGTGAGCCTGCTCGGTGCGACGCTCGCGGGCGTCGCGTTCAAGCAGGTGTGGAAGCTCGTGGCGCACAGTGACGACGCGCCGGATCCGACGGATCGGGAACGCAGCTGGGGCGAGGTCCTCCCGGCTGCGGCGCTGCAGGGCGCGGTCTTCGGCCTCGTGAAGGCCGCGGTCGACCGGGCCGGGGCCAAGGGGTTCGAGCGGGCGACCGGCACCTGGCCGGCATGAGGGCGGAGGCCGTCACGGCGCCAGGTCCGGCAGTTGCCCCGCAAAATTGCCGCGATCGGTAGCTAAAGCGGACCAAAGCTCCCTACCCTCTCCAACAGGTCGTCTTCCGATGCTCGCGGGCGAACGCGGCGGGCACGGGAGCGGTGTGCGGGGGCGGGGATGCACGGGGCTCCAACGGTCCGGCGGTTCTGGCGGCGGGTGGCGCTGCTGTGCTGCGTGTTGGCGACGTCGAGCGCGTCGGGGTGCACGCTGATCACGCGACGGGCGATCTATCCCGACGGCTCCCCGCAGCCGACCGTCGTGACCGCGCTCGCGGCCCCGCAGGGCGGGCGGGTCGCGTCGTCACGGGCCACGGGCACGACGTCGGCCGCGGTCACGGGCGCGAGCGGTCCCGCGGCGGGACCGGTCGGGTCGGCGACCACCGGGCCCGCGCGCGGGCCGTCGTCCCCGCCCGGTCGCGCGGCCGCCGGCCCGTCGGGCCGCGCGTCCGGGGGTGCGGGATCGACGGGAGGAGCGGGCGGCGGGAGCGGAGACGACGCGACGTGGGCGCTCGGGGCCGCGGGTGCCGCGCTGATCGCGGCCGCGGCCGCGTACGGCACGCGCGGGCCGCGCCGCCGCGCGCGTCGGCGCCGTTCGCGTCGCCGCGCGCTCGAGCGGCTCGCGCAGCGCTCGGGCGCGGCCTGACGCGCGGCCCGTCGGCGAGCTCAGTCGTTGAACTTCCTCAGGACGTCGGCGGCGATGACCTGCTGGCCGCGGACCGTGGGGTGGAAAGGTGCCCGACTCGCGCGGTTCTGGAGCAGCACCGACGGTCCGTACGCCCACGGGTCGGGGCTGCACCACTGGTGGCCGTCGAACGCGTGGCGCAGCTCGGCGACCCGGACGCCCGGCTCCGTGCGCAGCGCGTGCTGGATGGTCGCGTCGAGCTGGTCGAGCAGGCCCCGCAGGAACGCGAGCTGCGCGCTCGAGAGACCGGCCGCGTCGGGACAGGCCGGCAACGACGTGTCGGCACCGCGCGGCGGGCAACGGGTCGTAGGAGTTCGTGAACACGATGAACGGCGTCTTGTGACGAGCACGTCCTGCTGGACCACCGGGCCCGGGTTGCTCGCGACGTACTCGCCCGGATGCTGGAACGCCGCCTCGACGCACGAGACCACGACTTGGGTGAACTGGAGGTCGTCCGCGCCGAGGGTGACGCGTCGGGCGCGCTCAGCCGATCGCAGTGGGATTGACCGGGCTCCCGGTACCCCCGACGACCGGCAGTGGGGCGGCGACGAAGAGCGACTCGTAGCACCGGTCGGCGGCCATCTCGGCCAGCATCAGGTGCTCGATCAGCGGAAGGCCGAGCTTCACGAGCAGCTCGATGTGCACGCAGAGGAAGCGGTTCTCGTCGAAGGGGATCGCCTCGACCGCGCTGTTGTCGCACCCGATCGCGGCGACGTCGAGCTCTGCGATGGTCCGGGCCGCGTCGAGACCGATGCCCGGCTGCATGAGCAGCGCGTCGTCACCGCCGGCGCCGGCCGCCTCCAGGAACGCGTCGATCCAACCCGTCCGCACGAGCAGGATGTCGCCGGCGCGGATCTCGACGCCTTCGTCACGCGCGCACGCGAGGAGCTCCTCGCCCGTGAAGATGTGCGGGGCTTCGATCCGCTCCACGCCCAGGAAGCCGGGCATGTCGAGCAGCACCGCACGCCCGACGATCGAGCGGACCTTGTCGATCCCGAGCTTCGTCGCCCCCGCTGCCGCGCTCACCGACTCGGCCGGGAAGCCGTTGTAGAGGCGGCGCTCGGAGAACACGTGGCACAGCGCGTCCATGTGGGTCTCGTTGTGCGACGCGAGGACGATGACGTCCTCGTTGGCGCCGACGTGGTCGGGCGCGCCGTACGCCTCGAACATCCCGACATCGCTCTGGTGTGTCAGCGCGAGCCGCATCGGCGCGCCGCGGTAATCCAGGATCGGCACGCCCTGGCGCTGGATCGGCAGGGCGAGGCTGTAGGTCTTCCCGGTCGTGACCGTCTGCGTGGCGGCGCGCACGACGTCGGGCGTGATGAGGTTCAGCGTCCCGCGCTCGTCCTCGTCGCCCCACCGCCCCCAATTGCCGAGCCGCGGTTGCGTGTCCATGGCGGCTACTTCGCGGCGAAGCTGATCGGGAGGTGCTTGATCCCGTTGATGAAGTTCGAGCGCAGCCGCTTCGGGTCGCCGTCGAGCTCGATGTCGTCCAGGCGGTCGAGGATCGCGTCGAACATCACGCGGATCTCCAGACGGGCGAGGTTCGCGCCGAGGCAGAAGTGCGGCCCGCCACCGCCGAAGGCGACGTGCTCGTTCGGGCTGCGGGTGATGTCGAACGTGTAGGGATCGTCGAAGATCGCCTCGTCGCGGTTCGCGGAGATGTACCAGATGACGACCTTGTCATTCTCCTTGACCGGGTGGTTGCCGATCGTCGTGTCGCACGTCGCGGTACGGCGGAAGTGCATGACCGGCGTACCCCAGCGCAGCATCTCGTCGACCGCGCTCGGCATGAGCGAGCGGTCCGCGCGCAGCTTCTTCATCTGATCCGGGTGCTCGATGAGCGCGAGCATGCCGTGCGCGATCAGGTTGCGCGTCGTCTCGTTGCCCGCGACCGCGAGCAACATGAAGAACATGTCGAGCTCGAGCTCGCTGAGTCGGTCGCCGTTGACCTCGACCTGGGTCAGCACGGTCATGATGTCGTCGTGCGGGTTCGCCCGCTTCTGGTCGAGCAGGCCGTGTGCGTACGTGAAGAGCTCCATGGCCGCCATCTGCGGCGCTTCCTCGGAGATCTGGTACTCGGGGTCCTCGGAGCCGACCATCCGGTTGCTCCAGTCGAACATCTTGTGGCGGTCCTCTTGCGGGACGCCCATGATGTCGGCGATGACCTGCAGCGGGAGCTCGGCCGCGACGTCGGTGACGAAGTCGCATCGGCCCTTTGCGGCCACGTCGTCGATGAGCCGTGCCGTGCGCTCGCGCATCTGCTCCTCGAGCTTCGCGACCATGCGCGGCGTGAACCCCTTGTTGACCAGCAGCCGGTAGCGCGTGTGCATCGGCGGGTCCATGTTGAGCATCATCATCCGCTGCTGCTCGAGGTCGACGTCGGCGAGCTCGGTGATGAGCGCGGAGCGGCGGGCCGACGAGAAGCGGTCGATGTCGCGGTTCACCTCGACCACGTCGGGATAGCGCGTGACGGCCCAGAACCCGTGACCGCCCGGCTCGTCCTCCTCGTGCCAGAAGATCGGCGACTCGTGCCGCAAGGTGTCGAACATCTCGTAGGGCACCGACGAGACGTAGCGGTCGCGGTCGATGAGGTTGACGTCGCTGAGCTGCATGTGGGGAGAACTCCTCGGTTCGGCGGCCGGGGGGACGGTCGCGTGTGTCGCTACGAGAACGCGGGGATGACGTGGTTCCCCATGAGCTCGATGGACTGCATCACCTTCTCGTGCGGGATCTTGTACGGGTTGACGAGGCAGAGCAGCAGGTCGCAGCCCGCGGCCTCGTAGCGCTTGGCCGTCTCGATGCACTCGTCGGGGTCGCCGACGACGGACGCGCCCGACTCGTGGATGTAGTCGAAGTTGAGGTGGTCGAGCGCGCCGGCGCGGTGGTGCTCCAGCGGCGCGGCGGCGTAGCTGTAGGTGCCGAGGTCGGTGCCTTCGAGCCATTCGGCGACCGACCCGATGAGCCACGAGCCGCGCCGCACGTACCAGACGAAGCTCTCGGCCGCGTCCTCGTACGCCTCCTCCTTCGTCGGCGCGCAGTGCACCATCGTGAAGGTCGCGGCCTGGTCGTTGACGAACTTGCCGACCGGCTCGGTGCACTCGGACAGACCCTGGCGGTACAGCGCGATGCGTTCCGTCAGCTCTTCGGGCGGCACGCCGACCGTGAACGAGCACAGGCCGAGGCCGTGCCTGCCGATCTCGCGATGCCCGTCGGGGCTGCTCGTCGCGCCCCACATCGGCGGGTGCGGCTTCTGCAGCGGCTTGGGCTGCACGCGGCGCGGTCCGCCCATGCGCCAGTACTTCCCGTCGGCCTGGTACTCCTCCTCGGTCCACGCGCTCACGATGTGACGCAGCGCCTCACTCCACATCGCGCGTGTCTCGTGCGGCGACACGTCGAAGCCCTCGAGCTCCGCGCGCGTCGAGGAGCGACCGGTCCCGAACTCCACCCGTCCGTCGGAGATCAGGTCCAGCACCGCGACCGACTCCGCGCTGCGGATCGGGTGGTTGTAGGGCTTCGGCAGCAGGCGCACGCCGTAGCCGAGGCGGATGCGCTCGGTGCGGGCCGCGATCGCGCCGTAGAGCACCTCCGGGTTCGAGCAGTGCGAGTACTCCTCGAGGAAGTGGTGCTCGACGGTCCAGAAGGAGTGGAACCCGACCTTGTCGCCCAGGATCGCCTGCTCGAGCGTGTCCTTGTACGCCCGGTGCTCGCTCTCCTCGTCCCAGGGGCGGGCGACCGGGATCTCGTAGAAGAGCGCGAACTTCATGGCCATCGCGGGCGGCCCCCTGATCCGGCCCGGTGGCCCGGACCCTTGACGCTAGAACACGTTTCAATCCAGCATACGCGGCCCAACGACGGTGTCGCACCAGGGGGTAGTCCATGGGCCGGATCGACGGTCGGGTCGTGCTCGTCACCGGGGCGGCGTCCGGGTTGGGACTCGCATGCGTCCAGCGCTTCGCAGACGAGGGCGCGACGGTCGTCGGCGTCGACCTGCAGGATCCGAGCGACTGGCCCGGAGCCCGCTTCGACCGCCTCGACGTCACCGACGAGGACGGCGTCTCCGCGCTCGTCCCCTCGATCGTGCGCGACCACGGCCGGCTCGACGCGGTGGTGAACTCGGCCGGCGTCGCCGGCGGAGGTCCGGCGCACCTCGTCCCGCTCGACGACTGGGAGCGCGTGCTGCGCGTGAACCTCACGGGGACGTTCCTCGTCTGCAAGCACGCGGTCGTCCCGATGATGGAGCAGGGCTCGGGCAGCATCGTGAACGTCGCGAGCATCGAGGGGATCGAGGGGACGGAGGGCGGCAGCTCCTACAACGCGTCGAAGGGCGCGGTCGTGATCTTCACCAAGAACATGGCCATCGACTACGGCCGCCGCGGCGTGCGTGTGAACTGCATCTGCCCCGGCTTCATCGACACGCCGCTCTTCCGGTCGGTCATGGACTCACCCGGCATGACCACCGTGCGCGAGCGCTACCGCGAGGAGCACAAGCTCGGCCGGTTCGGCCGGCCCGAGGAGATCGCGGGCGCGGCACTGTTCCTCGTCTCCGACGACTCGAGCTTCGTGACCGGTCACGCGCTCGTCGTCGACGGCGGCTTCACCGCCGGCATGCGCGCCGGTGTGTTGGAGGGCCTCGGCCTCTGATTCCCTCGAGACTGGCCGTTTCGAGCGGCCCGTCCCTAACATGACCAACCCACCGGTGCGCCGAGGAGGAGAGACATGCAGATCGGCTACACCGACGACCAGCGGGCGCTGCGTGACGAGCTGCGCGCCTACTACCAGAACCTCCTCACGCCCGAGGTGCAGGAGAAGCTCTCGCACGCGGGCGGCGTCGGGCCCGAGATGCGCAAGGTCGTCCGCCAGATGGGCGAGGACGGCTGGCTCGGTGTCGGCTGGCCCAAGGAGTACGGCGGGCGCGGCTTCTCGGCGATCGAGCAGTTCGTGTTCTTCGACGAGTCGATGCGCGCGGGCGCGCCCGTCCCGATGCTCACGATCAACACCGTCGGGCCCACGCTCATGCACTTCGGCACCGATGAGCAGAAGGACTTCTTCCTGCCCAAGATCGTGAAGGGCGAGATCCACTTCTGCATCGGCTACACCGAGCCCGGCGCGGGCACCGACCTGGCTGCGCTCAAGACCAAGGCCGTGCGCGACGGCGACGAGTACATCATCAACGGGCAGAAGATCTTCACCAGCCTCGCGAGCGACGCCGACTACGTGTGGCTCGCGGTGCGTACCAACCCCGAGGTGAAGAAGCACAAGGGCATCTCGCTGTTCGTCGTCCCGATGGACACGCCCGGCATCAAGATCACGCCGATGAAGCTGCTCGGCGACCACGACATCAACCAGGTGTTCTACGAGGACGTGCGCGTACCGGCGACCGCGCTGGTCGGCGGCGAGAACAACGGGTGGGGCCTCATCACGAGCCAGCTCAACCGCGAGCGGGTGACCCTGTGCTCGTCGGGGATCATCGAGCGCTCCCTCGACGACGTGCGCGAGTGGGCGCAGAACACGAAGCTGGCCGACGGACGGCGTGTCATCGACCAGGAGTGGGTGCAGATCCACCTCGCACGTGTGCACGCGAAGCTCGAGTTCCTGCGCCTGGCCAACTGGCAGGTCGCGTGGCAGGCGACGCGCGGTGAGCTCGACGTCGCGGCCGCCTCGTCGATCAAGGTGTTCGGTACCGAGTTCTACCTGGAGGCGTTCCGGCTCCTCATGGAGATCATCGGGCCGCGCTCGTACCTCACGGAGGGCGCGACGGGCTCGACGTTGAAGAGCCGCCTGGAACGCAACTACCGGAGCCTGATCATCCTGACGTTCGGCGGCGGTGTGAACGAGGTCCAGCGCGACCTCATCTCGGTGTTCGGCCTCGGCATGCCGATGGCCGCGCGGTAGGGAGTAGGCATGGACTTCTCGTTCTCCGAAGAGCAAGAGGCCGTTCGCGATCTGGCGAAGCAGATCCTCGAGGGGCAGGTCACCCACGAGCGCCTGAAGGAGCTCGAGGCCGGCGACGAGCGCTTCGACCGCAAGCTCTGGCAGGAGCTCGCGAACGCGGGGCTCCTCGGCATCACGCTGCCCGAGTCGATCGGCGGCGGGGGGCAGAGCTTCCTCGCCGCCGCGCTGCTGCTCGAGCAGGTCGGCCGCACCGTCGCGATGGTGCCCGTCCTCGCGACGCTCGTGATGGGCGCGATGCCGATCGCCGAGTTCGGGACGGCCGCACAGCAGAAGCAATGGCTGCCCGGCGTCGCGTCCGGCTCGACCGTCCTCACCGCCGCGCTCACCGAGTTCGGCACCGACGCGCTGCACCCGACGACGACGGCGCGGCGTGACGGCGACGGGTGGGTGCTCGACGGCGTGAAGGAGGAGGTGGCGGCCGGGCTCGTCGCCGACGCGATCCTCGTCCCCGCCTCGACGGGCGACGGGAATGTCGGCGTGTTCATCGTCGACGCCAAGACGAAGGGCGTGACGCTCGAGCGCCAGGACACCACCAGCGGCATTCCCGAGGCCCGCCTCGAGCTGTCGGGTGTGAAGGTCGGCGGCGACGCGGTGCTCGGCGACCCCGCCAGCGGTTCGGCCGTCCTCGACTGGATCGTGCAGCGCGCGACTGCGGGTCTCTGCGCGACCGCGATCGGCGTGTGCGAGCAGGCGTTGCACATGACCGCCGAGTACACGAAGACGCGCGAGCAGTTCGAGCGGCCCATCGCGACGTTCCAGGCCGTCGGCCAGCGCGCCGCGGACGCGTACATCGACACCGAGGCCGTGCGGCTCACCGCGTGGCAGGCGGTGTGGCGTCTCGACGCGGGGCTGCCCGCCGCCTCCGAGGTCGCGGTGGCGAAGTTCTGGGCGTCCGAAGGTGGCCAGCGCGTCGTGCACGCGGCGCAGCACCTGCACGGCGGCATGGGTGTCGACCGCGACTACCCGCTCCACCGCTACTTCCTCTGGGCGAAGCAGATCGAGCTCACGCTCGGCAGCGAGACGCCGCAGCTCCGCGCCCTCGGGGCGATGCTCGCGGCCGAGCCCGCCTAGCCCACCTCGCGCTTGCCGGCCGACCCGGAACCTCGACCGGTCGTCGTCGGCAACGACGGCCTACGCATCGCCGCGCTTGACTGGGGTGGCGACGGTCCGCCTTTGTTGCTGCTGCACCCCAACGGCTTTTGCGCGGGGCTGTTCGACCCGCTCGCACGGCGTCTGCGCGACGCGTTCCGGCCCATCGGCGTCGACCTGCGTGGCCACGGCGGCACCGACGAGCCCGCGACGGTGGACGGGTACGCGTACGAGCACATGGCCCGCGACGTGCTCGCGGTGCTGGACGCGCTCGACGTGAGCGAGTGCGTGGCGCTCGGCGAGTCGCTCGGAGGCGGCGTCGCGGTCGTGATCGACCGCGTCCGTCCCGGCACGATACGGCGCGTGCTGCTGTGCGAGGCGATCGCATTCTCGATCGGCGACATCGTTCCCGGCGCCGCCGCAGTGCCCGGCGAGAACAGCAACTACATGGCGACGATCGCGCGCAAGCGTCGCGCGGTCTGGCCCGACCGGGCGACGATGATCGCGTCGTACGGCAGCCGTCCCCCGTTGAACGAGCTCGCACGCGAGTCGCTCGACGCGTACGTGCTGTGGGGGACGGTCGAGCGCTCCGACGGTCAGGTCGAGCTCGCGTGCCGGCCCGAGGCCGAGGCGACGGTGTTCGAGGTGTCGGGCGACGAGCGCGGCGCACGTGAGGCGTGGGGGCACCTCGCGTCGCTGCGCGCGACCGCGACCGTGGCCGCGGGGACCCGCTCGAACCTGCCGGCGGAGTGGTTCGCGGCTCAGGCCGAGCGCGCCGGCTCCCCGTTCGTGCAGCTCGACGGTGGCCACTTCTTCCTGCAGGAGGACACCGCCCGCGCCGACGCGCTCGTGCGCGAGCGGCTCAGCGGGTGAGCGCGTCGCGGGCCCACGCGTAGTCGGCCTTGCCCACCGACGTGCGGCGCACCTCGTCGACGACCGTGATGTGGCGCGGCCGCTTGTAGGACGCGAGGCGCGCGCCGACCCAGCTCGCGAGCTCGTCCGCCGTGACCGTCGTGCGCTCTCGTGCCGCGACGACTGCAGCGACGCACTCGCCCCATTCGGGGTGCGGGATCCCGACCACGACGCAGTCCGCGACGGCCGGGTGCTCCTTGAGCACCTCCTCGACCTCCTCCGGATACACCTTCTCGCCGCCGGTGCTGATGCAGCCGGAGCCACGGCCGAGCAGGGTGACCGTCCCGTCGGGCTCGAGCCGCGCGAAGTCGCCGGGCACCGCCCATCGCTCGCCGTCGACCTCGCGGAACACCCGCGCGCTCGCGGCCGGGTCCTTGTAGTAGCCGGTCGCGACGAAGGTCCGGGCCGCGAGCACGCCGACTCCGTCGCCGGGCGCGAGCCGACGGCCGTCGTCGTCGAGCACCGCCGCGAGCTCGCCGAGCCGGAAGCGCGCGGTTGCCGCGTCGCCGACGCGGTCGACGATCGTGAGCGCGTAGCCCACGCCCTCGCTGGAGCCGAGCGCGTCGTAGAGGTCGAGCGCCGCGCCGCACGCGAGCAAGGCATCCTTCACGGGCGCGCTCCACATCGCGCCCGAACTGAGGATGCGACGCACCGACGACAGGTCGTACGGCTCGCCTCGCGCTTCGGCCGCTTCCAGGGCGGCGACCATGCGCCGTCCCATGGCGTCGCCGACGATCGTGACGTTCGTGACTCGTTCCCGTTCGACGGCGCGCCAGAGCTCCTCGGCGTCGAAGCGGCGCGACGGGAGCAGCACGACCGTGCCGCCGAGCGACAGCGCCTGGTTCGCGGCGTTCACCGCGGTCGCGTGCACGAGTGGCGATCCCGGGAGCTGGACGGGTGCGGTGCCGCGCGAGCGAAAGCGCACCGCGTCGTCGGCCACGCCCACGGCCGTCTCTGGCGGCGTCGCGTCCTGCAGCGTGTAGGCGCCGCGAAGCCCGTACGCGAGAAGCGTGCCCTGGTGCCACATGACGCCCTTGGGGAGCCCGGTGGTCCCGCCCGTGTACCAGAACAGCAGGTCGTCACCGGAGCGCTCGATGCGCGGCGCGACCGGCCCGTGCGCGACGAGCTCGTCGTACGCGACGGCGCCGTCGAGCACGGGCGGTGTCGAGGCACCCTCGTCGTGGAGCTCGACGAGCACCCGCAGCCGTTCGAGGTGCGCGCGCACCCCCTCCACGCGATCGGCGAGGCTGCGGTGGTACAGCAGCACCTCCGCGTCGGCGTTGTCGAGCAGCGACGCGAGCTCGTGCTCCCGATAGCGGAAGTTCACGTTGACGGGGATCGCGCGCAGCTTGAACGCGGCGAACTCTGCTTCGAGGTGTTCGGGGGCGTTGAACAGGTACAGCGCGATCTTGCTGTCGCGGGCGACGCCGCGCTCGGTCAGGGCGCCTGCCAGCCGTGCTGCGCGCTGCTCGAAGTCGCGCCAGCGGATGCGCCGGTCCCCCTGGACGAGCGCGGAGGCGTCGGGAACCGCGTCGGCGACGGCCTCCCACACCGTCGCGTACGACTCGTGGATCACCTCGGGTCCCGGGCAGGAATCAAGCGACGACCTCTGCGCGCTCGCTCCGCGCTGTGCTGTCGCCGGGCGACGTCGACGTCGTGCTCCGCTCGCTCACGCGACGATGCCGCGCTCGCGCAGCGATGTGATCTCGTCGTCGCGCATCCCCAACTCGTCGAGGATCGCGTCCGTGTGCTGGCCGAGCTCCGGCGGCATCGAGCGCGGCTGCCACGGCGTGTCCGCGAAGTCGACCGGTGTCGCGACCATCGTCGCCGTGCCCCCGTCGTCGGGGACCTCCACCAACGCACCGGCGGCGCGGGCCTGCGGGTCGTCGACCACCTCGTCGACGCTCTGCACGGGTGCCCACCACACGTTCTCGCGGTCGAAGACCTCACCCCACTCGTCGCGACCACGGGTCGCGAAGATCTCGTCGAGCAGGCCACACAGCTGGGCGCTGTTCTTGCGCCGGCCGCGTGCGTCACCGAAGCGTTCGTCCTCGATCCACTCGGGGTGACCGACCGCGCGGCAGAGGTCGGGCCAGTGGCGCTCGCCCTCGAGGCCGATCAGCCAGAACCATCGTCCGTCGCGGTCGCGGTAGCTGTTGATGACCGGGTTGCCCATCGACTCGCGCGTGGCCACGCCGATCGACACGCCGAACCGCAACGTTGTGTTGACGTCGAACCCGATCGTGTACATGCCCTGGCGCAGCAGCGACGTCGAGACGAGCTGGCCGCGACCCGTGCGCTCGCGCGCGACGAGCGCGGCGCACACACCCGCGGCGAGGCTCATGCCCGCGGAGTGGTCACCCATGCCGCCGCGCTGGAACGGCGGGTGCGCGCCCGGTGACGTGAGCAGGCTCGCGAGTCCGGAGCGCGCCCAGAACGCGCCGATGTCATATGCGGCGCGGTCCCTGTCGGGACCGTCGAGCCCGTACCCGGTGATCGCGGCGTACACGAGGCGGGGGAAGCGACCGGTGAGCGTGTCGTGGTCGAGGCCGAGGCGGGCGAGCGCGGCGAGACGCACATTGGTGACGAACACGTCGGCGTCGTCGAGGAGGCGGTACGCGAGGTCCCGGCCGTCGTCGGTCGTGAGATCGATGACGATGCTGCGCTTCGAGCGATTGTCGAGCTCGAAGGGCGGGTTGAACGGGAGGTCGCCGCCGAGCATCGAGGCGAACGACCGGGCCGGGTCACCCGTCGGCGGCTCGATCTTGACCACGTCGGCGCCCCAGTCGGCGAGGACGCCCCCGGCCCCCGGCCCTGCGACCCACACGCCGAGCTCGACGACCCGCACCCCATCGAGCGGTCCCATCTGGTCCTCCTCGTCGCTTCGTTTCGGGCCCCCGAGCTTGTCACCACGGTGAGCGCGACCGTCCAGACAACCTCTCCTCCTACACTCCGGCGGCATCGACATCCTCGTCATCTGCACCGGCAACATCTGCCGCTCCCCCATGGGCGAGGCCCTGCTCCGCCACCACCTCGAGGCGCAGGGCGTCGACGCGCGTGTGCACTCCGCGGGCACGATGCGCTGGCGTGGACGGGCGACCGACGAGGCGATCACGGCCATGCGCCAGCACGGGCTGGACGTGACCCAGCACCGCAGCCGACCCCTCACGCCGGAGCTCATCGCCCACGCCGACCTGGTCCTCGCCATGACCCGAGCACACGTCGACTTCGTCGCGCTGCGCGCTCCTGACGCGCGCGACCGGGTGTTCATGGTGCGCGAGCTGGCCCGCCTCGGCGTGCGGACCGGGCCGCGCGGTGCGGACGAGCCCGTGCGCGACTGGCTTGCCCGTGTCGCCGCGCTGCGCGAGCCCGGACGGCCCATCGGGCACCCGCAGGACGAGGTCTCGGACCCGGTCGGCGAACCGCTCGAGACCTACTTGCGGACCGCCGCGATCCTCGACGACGCCATGGCGCGCATCGCGGGGAACCTCGCCGGCACGGCGGGCGAGGCGTGCGGTG
This sequence comes from Acidimicrobiia bacterium, assembly GCA_036558745.1. Classification (GTDB taxonomy): domain Bacteria; phylum Actinomycetota; class Acidimicrobiia; order IMCC26256; family JAMXLJ01; genus JAMXLJ01. The sequence goes on along the minus strand of DATBEZ010000006.1, from coordinate 18,700 downwards.
CCTGACACGCGCGATACGCCCGACGAGCCGGACGCACCGATGCGGCGCGAAGCGTCCGAGTCCGCCGACGACGCGCGGCCACCCACCAGGGCGGAGCGGCGCGCGGCGAGCGCGAAGCCTCGCATGAAGATGCCAGCGGTGGCATGGGACCGCTTCGCCCGCCGGTACCTGATCGCGCTCGGTCTCTGTTGCATCGTGATCGTCGGCGGGCTCGTCGGTGTGAGGGCCGGAGTCAACCAGAAGCTGTCGCGCATCGGCCACGTGCACAACCTGGAGCTCGCCAAGGAACCCGCGGCGAACGCGGGCAACTTCCTCGTCATCGGGTCGGACGCGCGCACGCTCGACCAGACCGCGCAGCAGAACCAGGCCTTCGGGAGCGCGCAACAGGAAGGCGGCCAACGCTCCGACACGATGATGATCGTGCACGTCGACCCCTCGCAGAAGCGGATGCTCGTGGTGTCGCTGCCCCGCGACACACTCGTGAACATCCCGGGCAAGGGCCGTCAGAAGATCAACGCCGCGTTCAACGGTGGGCCCCAGCTTCTCATCGACACGATCCAGAGCGACTTCGGCATCAAGATCAGTCACTACGTCGAGGTCGGGTTCGACTCGTTCGCGGGCATCGTCGACGCCATCGGCAGCGTTCCGGTCTCGTTCCCGGCGCCGGCCTACGACCTCTGCACCGGTCTCTACGAGCCGTCGGCCGGAACGTTCAAGCTGAACGGGCAACAGGCGCTCCAATACGTGCGCGCGCGGCATCTTCTCTTCTACCGGGACGGGAGGTGGCGTGATGCCAGCCCGCGCGGCGACCTGGACCGCGTCGCGCGTCAGCAGGACTTCATCCGGCAGCTCGCGACACTGGCGTTCAAGAAGTCGGAGAGCGACGTGTTCGCGGCGAACGACATCGCGAACAGCGTCGTCGGCAAGCTCAAGGTCGACGACGCGCTCGCGAACAAGCACAGCGAGCTGCTCGCGCTCGTTCGTGCGTTCCGCGACGTCGATCCGTCCGACCCGAACGGGCTCCAGACGATGACGCTGCCCGTGCAGGGTGCGGGCGACAACGTGAACCTCGTGCTCAAGCAGCCCGACGCCGACGACCTGTTCCAGCGGTTGAACACGTTCGGCGGCACGCCCGCTCCGCCCAAGAACATCCCGCCCGACCAGATCAAGGTGCACGTGCTCAACGGCACCGGCGTCGCCAACCAGGCCAACTCGGTATTGCAGACGCTCGTCACGCAGTACCACTTCGTGAGCGCGGGTGCCGGCGACGCAAGCGCTCCGGCGGCTATCACCGAGGTCCACTACCGCCCGCAGCAGCTCGATGCGGCGCGCGCGGTCCAGACCTATCTCGGTGGCGCCGGTCGGCTCGTCGACGATCCGAACCTTCCCGACGACGCGGTCGTCATCCTCCTCGGCGCGGACTTCAAGCAGGTCGTCTCCCCGGTGATCCTGTACGTCGCCGAGGCACAGGCGGCGCAACAAGCCGCGACGAGCTCGTCGTCGACGACCACCACGACCACGGGTGTCGTCGCGCCGAAGCCGCCCCGGGAGAGTTGCCCACAGACGTAGTCGCGTTAGCGTGGCGACGTGGTCGTCGACGCGAACGGTGAGGCCCTCACCAGGAACCAGGCGGCCCGGCGCGAGCGGGTGATCAAGGCCGCGATGGAGCTGGCGGCCGAGGGCGGGTACGACGCGGTGCAGATGCGTGATGTCGCCTCGCGGGCGCACGTCGCGCTGGGCACGATCTACCGCTACTTCGCGTCGAAGGATCATCTGCTCGCGGCGACGCTCGTCGAGTTCTCGAGCGACATCCAGGGCCGGATCGAGCGGCAACCGCCGCGGGGTGCGACCGCGGCCGACCGCGTCGTCGACGTGGTGCGTCGCGCGATGCGGGCGATCGAGCGTCAGCCCCGGCTCGGCAAGGCGATGGTGACGGCCATCTCGTCACCGGATCCCGCGGTGGCCGACTGCCAGGCGCAGATGACGGTGCTCATGATGCAGTTGTTGTCGGGACCGATGGGCGACGACGTCGACCCCGCGCGCGCGAGGGACGTCGTGACCGTGCTCTCGCACGTGTGGTTCTCGTCGTTGCTCGGCTGGGTCAACGACTGGTCCAACGTCGGCGACGTCGGCGACGAGCTCGAGTCCGCCGCCCGCCTCCTCCTCCCGACCTGAGGCCGTTTCCGACTCGCCCGCTCCGGTTGCCGCTCAGAAATGGAATGTGTTCTACTCGGGGACGTGACGGAGCTACGGGCCACCACCCACACGATCGAGTTCCCGTACACGCGCACGTTGGGGCCGGTCATCGGGCCGTTCTTCACCGGCTTGCGCGACGGGAAGATCCTCGGCATCCGCGACGGGAAGCGCGTGATCGTCCCGCCGCTCGAGTACGACCCCGATACCGGGAACGCGCTCAAACCCGACTTCGTCGAGGTCGGGCCGGGTGGCACGGTGACCGCGTGGTCGTGGGTGACGGAGCCGACGCGCAAGCACCCGCTCGACCGGCCGTTCGCGTTCGCGCTGGTCAAGCTCGACGGCGCCGACACCGCGATGGTCCACGCGGTCGACGCGGGCTCCATCGACGCGATGAAGACCGGGATGCGGGTCACGGCGCGCTTTCGCGACGAGCGCAAGGGCCGCATCGACGACATCGAGTGCTTCGTGCCCGAGGGAGGTGCCGCGTGACCGACACCACGACGTCGACCGACCCGAACGAGCCGGTCACGATGATGGAGTACTTCATGTCGCTGGCGTACTCCGACATCGTGAGCGCGCCGGTCATGCGCTTCCGGGACGCGCTGATGGACGGCCGCCTCATCGCGCAGCAGTGCCCGAAGTGCAAGCTCGTCTACGTCCCCCCGAAGGGGTACTGCCCGATTGACACGATCGAGCTCGACGAGCGCAACGAGATCCAGCTGGCCGACGCGGGCACGGTCACCAACTACACCGTCGTCACGCCGGTCCAGTACTACGGCCAGAAGGAGACCGAGCCGTTCGTCCGGGCGTCGATCCTGCTGGACCCGCCGGGCGGCATGCTCATCCTCCAGGACATCCTCGACACGCCCATCGACGAGGTGCGCCCGGGCATGCGGGTGAAGGCGGTCTGGGCCAAGAAGGGCAAGCGCAACGTCGACGAGATCGGCAACCGTTCGGGCAGCGCGCTCGAGGGCTCGCTGCTCGGGTTCAAGCCGACGGGTGAGCCCGACACGCCGGCCGAGAGCTTCAGCGACAAGGTGTGGTGATGGCCGCAGTGAAGCCGCTCAAGGACATCGCGATCATCGGGTACGCGCAGGCGCGCAACGAGCGTCAGGCGCAGGCCACCGAGGTGCAGTTCCTGTTCCCGGTGATCAACGAGGCGCTGGAGATGTCGAAGATCCCGCGTCGCGAGCTCGGGTTCACGTGCGCCGGAAGCTGCGACTACCTGTCGGGGCAGACGTTCGCGTTCGTGATGAACCTCGAAGCCGTTGGTGCGTGGCCTCCGATCAGCGAGAGCCACGTCGAGATGGACGGCGCGTGGGCCCTCTACGAGGCGTGGGTCCGCCTGCAGCACGAGGACATCGAGACGGCGCTCGTGTTCGGCTCGGGCAAGTCGTCACCGGGGAAGCCCGCGGAGATCTATCCGCTGCAGATGGACCCGTACACGTTGACGCCGCTCGGGATCGATCCCGTGTCGATGGCCGCGATCCAGGCCCGCGCGCTGCTCGACGCGGGCAAGGTCACCGAGCGCCAGATGGCCGAGATCGCGGCGCGCAGCCGGCGTGACGCGATGAAGAACCCGCACGCGCAGGTGACGGGCGAGTTCGACGTCGACGAGCTGCTCGCGCAGCCCTACGTCAACGCGCCGCTGCGCACGCACGACCTGCCGCCGATCTCCGACGGCGCGACCGCGGTGATCCTCGCGACGGCCGAGAAGGCGCGCCAGGTGTGCGAGCGGCCGGCGTGGATCCGCGGCCTCGACCACCGCATCGAGGCCCACCAGCCGGGCATGCGCGATCTCACCGTGTCGACGTCCACGAAGCTCGCGGGTCAGGCCGCGGGCGTCGGCGACGCGCCGATCGAGGTCGCGGAGCTGAGCGCAACCTTCTCGCACCAGGAGCCGGTGCTCAAGGAGGCGCTCGGCTTGGGCGACGACGTCGCGATCAACCCATCGGGCGGTCCGCTTGCGGGGAACCCCGTGATGGCGGTCGGGTTGGCGCGCATCGCGGAGGCCGCGAAGCAGATCGTCGAAGGCGGTCACACACGCACCGTTGGCCACGCGACGTCGGGCATGTGCCTGCAGCAGAACCTCGTTTGCGTGCTGGAAGGGGACTGAGTCTCATGGCGAGCTCACACGAGCCCTGCGCGATCGTCGGCTTCGGGCAGACGAAGCACAAGAAGCGTCGTGACGACCTGTCGCTGCCGGGCCTCGTCCGCGAGGCCGCGCAGCGCGCGCTCGACGACGCCGATATGACGTGGAGTGACATCGAGGCCGTCGTCATCGGCAAGGCCCCCGACCCGTTCGAGGGTGTGATGATGCCGGAGCTGTCGCTCGCGGACGCGCTCGGCGCCGCGGGCAAGCCGATGATGCGCGTGCACACCGCGGGCAGCGTCGGCGGCTCGACGTCGATCGTCGCTTCGTCGCTGATCATGGCCCGGCGTCACAAGCGCGTCCTCACGGTCGCGTACGAGAAGCAGTCCGAGGGCAACGCGCAGTGGGGCCTGGCGGGAGGGCGCAGCGGCGGCATGGGCGCGGGCGGCATCTTCGCTCCGTGGATGAAGTCCTACATCCGTGGCTCCGGCGCGCCGGAGCACATCGGGTGGAAGGTCGCGGTGAAGGACCGTCTCAACGCGACCAAGAACCCCTATGCGCACCTGCAGCTCCCCGACATCACGATCGAGAAGGTGAAGGAGTCCCCCATGCTGTGGGACCCCATCCACTTCCTCGAGTCGTGCCCGAGCTCCGACGGCGCGGCCGCGATGGTGCTGACCGACGAGGAAGGCGGGCGCGCCGCGTCGAGGCCGCCCGCGTGGGTGCTCGGCACGGCGATGCGCAGCGAGCTCGGCTCGTTCCCCGGTCGCGACACGGTGCGGCCGCAGGCCGGCGTGGAGTGCTCGAAGATGCTGTACCAAGAGGTCGGCATCACGAACCCGCGTGCGCAGATCGACGTCGCCGAGCTGTACGTGCCCTTCTCGTGGTATGAGCCGATGTGGCTCGAGGGTCACGACATCGCCGGTCCCGGTGAGGGCTGGAAGATGGTCGACTCCGGCGAGACGGAGATCGATGGCGCGTTCCCGGTGAACCCGTCGGGCGGTGTGCTGTCGTCGAACCCGATCGGCGCGTCGGGCATGTTGCGCTTCGGTGAGGCCGCGCAGCAGGTGCGCGGGCTCGCGGGCGAGCACCAGGTGCCGGGCGCGAAGGTCGCGCTGGCCCAGGCCTACGGCGGCGCGGCGCAGTACTTCGCCATGTGGGTCGTGTCGTCCGAGCTCCAGCCGAACCTGTCGTGACCCAACCTTTCGTACACCGAGGGATCATGCCGAAGGGTGCGGACGAAGCGGAGCCCTGGCCGGAGGCCGGGAGGGCGGAGCTGAGGGAGTCATGAGCGAGAAGATCTGTGAGGGCCGCGTCGTCATCGTTACCGGCGCGGGACGGGGCATCGGGCGCGGTCACGCGTTGGAGTTCGCGCGTCAGGGCGCGAAGGTCGTCGTCAACGACCTCGGTGCGGAGGTCGACGGCAGCGGTGGCTCCACGGGGCCCGCGGGCGAGGTCGTCGACACCATCCGGGGGATGGGCGGCGAAGCGGTCGCGAACGGCGACGACGTCGCGGACTGGAACGGTGCGAAGCGACTGATCGACAGCGCGGTCGAGACGTTCGGCCGGCTCGACACGGTTGTGAACAACGCCGGCATCCTGCGCGACCGGATGCTCGTCAACATGACCGAGGACGACTGGGACGCGGTCATGCGCGTGCACCTGCGGGGGCACTTCTGCCCGACCCGTCACGCCGCCGCGTATTGGCGCGAGCAGACGAAGGCGGGCGAGCAGGTCGACGCCCGTGTCGTGTGCACCAGCTCGGCCGCCGGCCTCTACGGCAACATCGGCCAGGCCAACTACGCGGCCGCGAAGTCGGGCATCGCGTCGTTCGCGCGTGTGGCCGGCGCGGAGCTGGGCCGTTACGGCGTCGGGGTCAACGCGATCGCGCCGGTCGCCCGTACCCGCATGACCGAGAACCTCTTCGCCGACAACATGGCCGTGCCCACCGACGGGTTCGACGCGATGGACCCGGGCAACATCTCGCCGCTCGTCGTGTGGCTCGGCAGCCACGACTCGGCCGGCGTGAGCGGCCACGTGTTCGAGGTGCAGGGCGGCAAGGTGTCGATCGCCGACAACTGGCGGCCTCTGCCCGGCGTCGACAAGGGCGAGCGCTGGGAGCCCGCCGAGCTCGGTCCGGTCGTGCGTGACCTCGTAGCGAAGATCGAGCCGGTCCGGGTCATCGGCGCGCAGTGAGCACGGCCGGCGCGCCGCCGCGCGCCCTCGACGACGAGTCGCCGGAGGACGCGGCGTTCCGGGCCGAGGCGCGCGCCTGGCTGCAGCGCCACGCGAAGCCCCGTGAGGTCGAGAACGAGTTCACCCGGCGCTACGCGTCGGCCGACAACTCGCCCGAGGCGGACGCCGAGCACGTGCGACGCTGCCAGGGATGGCAGCGAACCCTCTTCGAGGGCGGTTGGGCCGGGATCAACGTGCCGACCGAGTACGGCGGACGGGGCGGGACCGCGAAGCAGGCTCGCATCTTCGCCCAGGAGCAGGCGCGCTTCGACGTCGACGCGGGTGTGTTCGCGGTCGGGCTCGGCATGGTCGTGCCGACGCTGCTCGTGCACGGCACCGAGGAGCAGAAGCAGCGTTACGTGCCTGCTCTGCTGCGAGGCGACGAGGTGTGGTGCCAGCTCTTCAGCGAGCCGGGCGCGGGCTCCGACCTTGCCGGTCTGCGCACGCGGGCAGTGCGCGACGGCGACGAGTGGATCGTCGACGGGCAGAAGGTGTGGAACTCGGGCGCGCACCACAGTGACATGGGCATCCTGCTCGCGCGCAGCGACGTCGACGTTCCCAAGCACAAGGGGATCACGTACTTCCTCGTCGACATGCACACGCCCGGGATCGAGGTGCGACCGCTCCGTCAGATCAACGGTGTCGCGCACTTCAACGAGGTGTTCCTGAGCGAGGTGCGCATCCCAGCCGAGAACGTGGTCGGCGCGGTGAACGGTGGCTGGGGCGTCACGCAGACAACGCTCGCGAACGAGCGGACACTGATCGGTGGCGGCGGATCGGGGCTCGGCTTCGGCGACTTCAAGCGTCTCGCGCGCGCGTGTGGCGTGAACACCGACCCGGTCCTGCGGCAGTCGCTCGTCGACGCGTTCGTCCGCTTCGAGCTCATCAAGTACCTCGGTGCACGCGCACAGGCCGCGATCAAGCAGGGCAAGATGCCGGGACCGGAGAGCTCGGTGCTGAAGCTCGCGATGTCGCAGCACGTCGCGAAGAACGGCGACCTCGGGCTCGCGCTGCAGGGCGCGTCCGGGATGTTGATCGGCGAGGACGCGAGGCAGAACGGGCTGTGGCAGCAGCAGTTCCTCGGTCAGTGGGGGATCCGCATCGGCGGTGGCACGGAGCAGATCCAGCGCAACGTGATCGGGGAGCGGGTGCTCGGCCTTCCGGGTGAGGCGCGTCCCGACAAGACCGCGCCGTTCCGCGAGCTGCCGACGAGCTGAGGAGTTCGGCGGCGCCGGCGCGCGGGGCCGTGTCAGTCGCGCTGCGAGAGTCGTTCGACGAGCAGCTCGACGAGCTGGCGGTCGGTCTCGTCGAGGCGGGCGATGCGCCGGGCGAGCGACGTGGCGCGGGAGTCCGGGTGCTCGTTGCCGCTGATCAGGCGGGGTGCGGGACGGCCGAGGCGGGTGCGCAGCTCGACCGGGTCCATCTCGAGCGCGTCGGCGAGGCGGCCGAGCTCGTCGGTCGTCAGGTTGGGCAGGACCCGCACGCCCCCGTATGCGGTCTGGTATCCCGACTCGAGCGCCCGCAACGTCGCCTCGGGGAGCTTGGCCTTCTTCGCTGCGGCGCGCCGGCTCAGACCGATCTCGTCGCGGCGCTCGGTGACGAAGCGCCCGAAGTCGGTCCAGCGTTGGGCCTCGTTCACGCCGTGCCGGTTGCCCGAGCGGCGGGGTGGCACGACCGTGCGCGGCGAGTGGGGCAGGGTCGCGATCTCGACGATGTCGTCGTACACCTCGTCGGGTGCTTGCGCGCTGATGTCGACCGTCGCGTCGGACGCGTCGGACGCATCGTCCGTCGGCGAGCCGGCGTGGTCCGTGACCGCGTCGTCATGCTCCATTGGTGCTCCCGTTGAACGTCAAGCTGAGCGTGTTGCGGACCGGTGTCGGCAGCGTGACCGGTTGACCGTCGAGCGCGATCGTCACGTTGTTGGCTGCACCCAGGCGAAGCTGCAACGCGCCGACGGCGGGGATCGGCTGTGTGTCGCCCGACTGGAGTGTCTTCTCGAAGACGGTTGTCTGTGACGACGAGCCCGAGCTCGAGTTGGAGCCCGATGTCGACGTCGACGTGCTGCTCGCGGTCGCGGTCGGCGCGGTCGCGCGCACCCAGCACGGGGCCGTGGCCGCGATCGTCACGGTGAACGTCGGCTTGTCGACAGCGAAGACGATCGAGCTCGACGTCTGGTTCGTGATGGTCGCGTGCGCGATCGGTGCCGTCGTCGTGGTCGTCGGCGGTGCCGTGGTCGTGGTGGTCGTCGAGGCCGGCCGTCGAGCGCGCGTGGTGGGTGAGGTCGCCGAGATCGCGGACTGGTCGTTGGTGGAGCTGCGTCCGACCCACCAGATCGCGCCGACGCCGACGAGGAGCAGCGTGCCCGCCATCGCGACGACGAGCGGCGCCCACGAACGTTGGGGGCGTCCTCCGTGGAGCGGGGGCATGGGAGCGGGTCGGCTCGTCGGTCCGGGCGATGTCGGGATGCGCGCCCGTGACGCGGCGTGCTGCAACGCGTCGAGCGCGCGCTGTTGATGCTCGACCGACTCGAGCGGTGTCGGGGCTTGGCGGTACCAACGTCGCAATGCGAAGACCCACAGCAGGGCCACGAGCACCGCGATGACCACGGGCATTCGGTTCCTGACCTCCAGAGATCGTGCGCTGCTCCGTTGTGCCCTCTTCCCCGCTCGCCCACTCCGGTGCGACGATCGCGGATGCGTCGAGGGTTCGCAAGCGGACCGCCGAACAATTGTGCTGCTCTAAGCTGTCACGCGTGGCGCGGGGTCGAGAGCGGGACGACACCGGCCGGTCCGGAGCGCCACGCGCGTTGCACGGTGTACGCATCGTCGAGCTCGGCGGCGAGATCGCCGCGGGCTACGCCACGAAATTGCTCGCCGACCTGGGCGCCGACGTCATCAAGGTGGAGCCGCCGACGGGTGACCCGCTGCGCGCGTGGGGTCCGTTCCCGGGTGACGTCGTCGACGGGGAACGCTCGGGACTCTTTCGCGCCCTGAACGCGGGAAAACGCAGCATCGTCGCCGTCGACGCGGATTCGTCGGCCGTGTGGGAGCTCCTCGAGGCTGCGGACGCCGTGGTCGAGAGCCTCGGTCCCGGCGGGCTCGAAGACCGAGGGCTGGCACCTGAGCAGCTCGTCGCGCGCAACCGGGAGCTCGCGCTCGTGCGGATCGCGCCGTTCGGGCAGGTGGGACCGGCACGCGAGGTCCCGGTCACCGATCTCACCCTGCAGGCGATGGGTGGGTGGGTCTCGGCCCACGGTCTGCCCGGCCGGCGTCCGGTGCAGTTCGGTGGACGGCTGAGCGAGTACACGGTCGCCGCGTTCGCCGCCGCGGCCACCCTCACCGCGATCTGGGCCGCACGCGACACCGCGGCTGCGGTGACCGTCGACCTGTCGATGCTGGAATGCCTGGTCGGCACGCTCGCGTACCCGATGCTGTTCAACGAGAGCCTGCGCGCGCTCGGGCTGCCTCCTCCGGATCAACGGCACGCGACGCTGCCGGGCATCGTCCGCTGTCGCGACGGATGGGTCGGCATCAACTGCCTGACCGGCCAACACTGGCAGGACGTGTGCGCGATGGCCGGCCTCGACGAGTTCGCGGGACGCCAGACCGAGCTCGGCTGGGGCGGCCCGGAGCTCGAGAAGTTCTACGCCCGTCTGCAGCCGTGGCTGGACGAGCACACGGGCGAGGAGATCGTCGAGCTGAGCCAGGCGTTCCGCATCCCGGCCGCCCCGGTCGGTGACGGGCGGTCGCTGCTGTCGTGCGCGCAGTTCTCGCAGCGCGAGTTCTTCGAGGCCGAGGCGGGGGCCGAGGCCGAGGGCGGGTCCCCGCTGCCCGGCCCGCCGTGGCGGTTGGGTCGGACGCCGGCGCATCGGCACGGCCCCCCGCCCCCGCTCGACGTCACCACCCACCCCTCCTTCCCCGCGACTCGCGCCGAATCGGCGAGCGATTCGGCGCGAGCAACCGCAGGTCAGCGAACACCTCGCGCCGAAGTCGGCGCGTTCGGCGCCGAACTCGCCGCGCGTCCCGCCGAATCGGCGGGCGATTCGGCGCGAGGTGCACGCGGTGAGGGGTACCTGCCCTTCGCCGGGCTCCGGGTCCTCGACCTGGGCACGTTCTGGGCCGGTCCCTACGCAGGCATGTACCTCGGCGCGCTCGGCGCCGACGTCATCAAGCTCGAGTCGGTCCAGCGCCCCGACGGCTTCCGCTTCTCCGGCGCGTTCCCCCAGGAGGGTGACGACTACTACGACCGCAGCGGCATCTGGCAGGCCACCAACCTCGACAAGCGCGACCTCACGCTCGATCTCACCCGCCCCGAAGGGCGCGAGCTGCTCGAACGCCTCGTGCCGCGCGCCGACGTCGTGATCGAGAACTTCTCGGCTCGCGTGGTCGACCAATTCGGCCTCGGCTACGAGCGCCTCCGCGCGCTGCGACCCGACATCGTCATGGTGCGCATGCCCGGCTTCGGTCTCGAAGGGCCGTGGCGCGACTACGTCGGTTGGGCCATGGGCATCGAGCAGGCGTCCGGCATGTGCGCGGTGACGGGCGAGCCCGACCGTCCGATGAACCCGGGCGGCTTCCTCGACCCCGTCATCGGCATGCACGCCGCCGTCGCGATCCAGGCGGCGCTCGAGCACCGCCGCCGCACCGGCGAGGGGCAGATGATCGAGATCGCGCAGCTCGAGGTCGGCGCCAACCTCACCGTCGAGCAGGTGATCGACTGGTCCCTCAACCGGCGTCTCGCGCACCGCGAGGGCAACCGCGACCGTCGTTGCGCGCCCCAGGGCGTCTACCCGTGCGCGCCCGGCACCGGCGGATCGGGCGCGGCCGATCTCCCGCCCCCGGGCGACTGGGTCGCGATCTCGGTGCGTGACGACGCCGACTGGGACGGGCTCGTGCGGGCGCTCGACGAACCCGACTGGGCCCGCGCGCCCGAGCTCGCGCACGCCGACGGCCGTCGCGCCCACCACGACGCCGTCGACGACCACCTCGCACGTTGGACCGCGAGCTGGCCCGCCGACGAGGTCGTCGCACGACTCCGCGTGCACGGCGTGCCCGTCGCGCGCCAGGTCCGCGTCGACCGCCTCTACGACCAGCCCCAACTCATCGCACGCGACTACTACCAGGCGCTCGACGCGCTGAAGACGGGCACCCGGCGCTACCCGGGTTGGCCGATGCAGTTCTCGTTCCTCGACCGGCCGCACCGGTTCGGCCCGCCGTCACTCGGCCAGCACAACCGCGAGATCCTGCACGGCGAGCTCGGACTCGACGACGACACGCTCCGGCGTCTCGAGGCCGAGCACATCATCGGCGACCGGCTCGCTCACTGAACCGCGCCACCGACCACCGTCACTGACGCGACCGCTCGAGGCGTCGTGCCGCGGCCCCCGCCCACGACGGCGACACGTCGGGGTTGTCGATGACGCGTGCCAACAACCTCTCGTCTCCGTCGAGCTGCGCGGCCATCAGCTCGCCGATCGTCAGCCCGTGATCAGGGCGGTGCACGACGTTGATCGCATCCCCCGCGCCCACGTCGCCGGCGCGCGCGATGCGCAGATACGTGCCTGGTCGCCGCGCTTCTTCGAACCGGTCGACGAAGTCCGCGTCGCCCATGCGGATGCCGAGCTTGAAGCACGGCATCCGCGGCTCCGACACCTCGAGCAACGCGCTGCCGACGCGCCACCGTTCGCCGACGACGCACCGATCGAGGACCAGACCGGCCGTCGTGAGGTTCTCGCCGAACGTCGCCGGCGAGAACGCCGTCCCGAGCTGCGCGGCCCACCACTCGTAGTCCTCGACCGCATACGCGTACACGGACTTGTGCGTGCCACCGTGCACCCGCAGATCCGCCTGCGCATCGCCGTCGACCTGGACGCCCTCGACGCGGACGCGACCCTCGACGGGCGACTTCCAGATCGCCGACGTCACCGACCGCCCGTGCCACGCCACAGTCCTCGGTGTCCCGACGTTGACCGACCGAAGCACCGCCTCGTCCACGGGGCCCGTTTCTAGCCCCTGACCGGCCCGTCGTCGGGCGAAATTCCGGTGCACCACGGACGTGCGACCCTCTCTGACGGGCTGTTAGATTCGCCGGTCCGGGAGGTCGCATGTTCCTCGACTACACGCCCGAACAGCGGGCGCTGCGCGACACGCTGCGCGACTACTTCGCAACGCTCCTCACACCAGAAGTACGGGCCGCGCTCGGGCCGCCGGGTGAGGGCAGTCCGCTCTTCCGCACCGTCGTGAAGCAGATGGGCGCCGACGGGTGGCTCGGCGTGGGATGGCCCAAGGAGTACGGCGGGCAGGGCCGCTCGGCGCTCGAGCAGTTCATCTTCTTCGACGAGGTCCAGCGCGCCGGCGCGCCGTTCCCCTTCGTCACCCTCAACACCGTCGGACCGACGATCATGCGCTTCGGGTCGCAGGCCCAGAAGGACTTCTTCCTGCCCGGCATCCTGCGCGGCGACGTCAACTTCGCCATCGGCTACACGGAGCCGGAGGCGGGCACCGACCTCGCGTCGCTGCGCACCCGCGCCGTCCTCGACGGCGACGAGTGGGTGATCAACGGCAACAAGGTCTTCACGAGCGGTGCCAACCAGGCCGACTACATCTGGCTCGCGTGCCGCACCGACCCCGAGGCGCCCAAGCACAAGGGCATCTCGATGATCATCGTCCCGACGGCATCGCAGGGCTTCAAGTGCACGCCGATCGTGACGGTCGGCGACGTCGTGACCACTGCGACCTACTACGACGACGTGCGCGTCCCCAAGGACAGCGTCGTCGGTGACGTGAACGCCGGCTGGCGTCTCATCACCAACCAGCTCAACCACGAGCGAGTTGGTCTCGCCGCGCTCGGCGGCCTGACGCACCGCCTCTGGGACGACACCGAGCGGTGGTGTCGCGACACCGACGCCGGTGTCGGCGACGGCACGCGCATGATCGACCTGCCGTGGGTGCAGAGCGACCTCGCGCGCACGCACGCCAAGCTCGAGGCCATGAAGCTCCTGAACTGGCGCATGGCCGCGGCGGTCGCGAACGACACGCTGACGCCGGCCGACTCGTCGTCGGTGAAGGTGTACGGCACCGAGTGCCTCATCGACGTGTACCGGACGCTGCTCGGCATCCTGGGCGCGAACGCGTCGGTGAAGGCCGACTCGCCGGGCGCGGTGCTGCGGGGCGAGGTCGAGCGTGCGGCGCGCGCCGCGCAGATCAACACGTTCGGCGGCGGTGTGAACGAGGTGCAGCGCGAGATCGTTGCCGCGGTCGGGCTCGGCATGGCTCGGAGCGCTCGGTGAGCGGAGACAACGACGCGACCGACGCAGCTGCGTTCCTCGCGAAGCTCAAGGCATTCGAGGGCAGGGAGTACGGGCCGCCCCAGCGTGGCCCCGACCCCGTCAACCAACCGATGATCCGGCACTGGGTCGAGGCGATCGGCGACGAGAACCCGGTCTACGTCGATCCCGACGCAGCCGCAGCGTCGGTTCACGGCAGCGTCATCGCGCCGCCGGTGAGCCTGCAGGCCTGGGTCATGCGCGGGTTCAGGCCCGCGCCGTCGGCGACGAGCCCCGTGCAGGAGGAGATGATGGGCCTCCTCGACGGCGCCGGGTTCACGTCCGTGGTCGCGACGAACTGCGAGCAGGAGTACTTCAAGGAGCTGCACCTCGGCGACCACCTCTCGACGTCGACGACCGTCGAGTCGATCTCCGAGGAGAAGCAGACCGGCCTCGGCACCGGTCACTTCGTCACCACGCTCGTGCGCTACACCGACGACGCGGGCGACCTCGTCGCGAACATGCGGTTCCGGATCCTCAAGTTCAAGCCCGGGAGCGGCCGGCAGGCACCCAAGCCCGCCGCGGAACCGAGCGAACGTCCGCCGCGCCCGCGGCCCTCGCTCACCCAGGACAACGCCTTCTTCTTCGAGGGCGCGAAGCAGCACAAGCTGCTGATCCAGCGTTGCGGCGGCTGCGGCGAGCTGCGCCATCCGCCGCGCCCGGTGTGCGCGAAGTGCCTCTCGTACGAGTGGGACACCGTCGAGGCGAGCGGCCGGGCGAAGGTCTACAGCTTCGTCGTCAACCACTACCCGCAGGTGCCCGCGTTCGACTACCCGCTGCCGGTCGGCCTGTTCGAGCTGGAGGAGGGGACGCGCCTCGTCGCGAACTTCGTCGGCGTGGAGCCCGACGCGATCGAGATCGGCATGCCGGTCCAGGTCGAGTTCGTCGACCTCGACGACGATCTCACCCTCCCCGCGTTCCGTCCCACGAAGTAGGTCGAGATGGACTTCTCATTCACAGAGGAGCAGGAAGCGGTCCGTGATCTGGCCGCGCAGATCTTCGCCGGTCACGCGACCGTCGAGCGGGTCAAGGAGGTCGAGCGCAGCGACGAGCGCGTCGACCGTGAGCTCTGGAAGGCGCTCGCCGATGCCAACCTGCTCGGCATCGCGCTACCCGAGGACGCCGGCGGCAGCGGCTTCGGCATCGTCGAGCTGTGTCTGCTGCTCGAGCAGCAGGGCCGCGTGGTCGCGCCGGTACCGCTGTGGCCGACGCTCGTGCTCGGTGCCGCCGCCATCGCGCGGTTCGGATCGGCCGGGCAGCGCTCGCGTTGGTTGCCGCGCGTCGCGAACGGCGACGTGGTCCTGACCGGCGCGCTCTCGTCGTCCGGTGCCAACGACGTCTTCTCGCCGGGCGTGACCGCGACGCGCGACGGCGATTCGTGGCGCCTCGACGGCGACAAGCCGTCAGTGCCCGCCGCGCACGTCGCCGAGTGCGTCGTGGTGCCGGCCCGCACCGAGGGTGACGAGCTCGCACTCTTCCTGATCGAGCCGGGCACGAAGGGTGTGGCGGTCGAGCGCGCGCTCACCACCGATCGCGAGGTCGTCGGGCAGCTGCACCTCGACGGCGCGCCGGCCGAGCTCCTCGCGCCGGGTCGCGACGCCGTGCAGTGGGTGTTCGAGCGGGCTCTCGTGGGGCTGTGCGCGATCCAGGTCGGCGTGGCCGAGGCCGCGGTGCGGATGGCGGCCGAGTACACGTCGGGTCGTCAGCAGTTCAACAAGCCGCTCTCGACGTTCCAGGGCGTCGCGCTGAAGGCTGCGGACGCGTACATCGACACCGAGGCGATACGGGTCACGCTGTGGCAGGCCGCGTGGAAGCTCGCTGAGGGTCGCGACGCCGCGTCCGACGTGCTCGTGGCGAAGTGGTGGGCGTCCGATGGGGGACAGCGCGCGGTGCACATCACCCAGCACCTCCACGGCGGTCTCGGCGCCGACGTCGACTACCCGGTCCACCGGTACTTCCTGTGGGGCAAGCAGATCGAGGACACGCTCGGCGGCGCGAGCGCGACGCTCGCCCGTCTGGGCGCATTGATCGCGGGAGCGCGTCCATGACGTTCAATGCCGCGGGGTTGCGCTACGACGACGTCCAGGTGGGCGACGAGCTGCCGCCGCTCGACATCCCACTGACCCGTTCCGTGATCGTCGCGACCGCGATCGCGTCACGCGACTACCAGGACGTGCATCACGACCCGGGTCTCGCGCAGATGCGCGGGTCGAAGGACATCTTCATGAACATCCTCTCGACGAACGGCTTCGTCGGGCGTTTCGTCACCGACTGGGCCGGTCCGGATGCGGTGCTCAAGAAGGTCGCGATCCGGCTCGGCGCCCCGAACTATCCGGGCGACACGATGCTGATGACGGGACAGGTCACGAAGAAGGACGGCGGCGTGGTAGAGGTGGCGGTACGCGGCGCCAACTGTCTCGGCGACCACGTGAGCGGCACCGTCACGCTGTCGCTCCCGCAGGGAGACATGTGAGCGAGCAGAACAAGCTGAAGGACGCGGCGGCGATCGCCGGCATCGGCGCCACCGAGTTCTCGAAAGCGTCGGGGCGCAGCGAGCTGCGGCTCGCGTGCGAGGCGGTGCAGGCCGCGATCGAGGACGCCGGGTTGCAGCCCAGCCAGATCGACGGGATGGTCACGTACACGGCCGACACCAACCCCGAGATCGAGATCGCGCGTGACCTCGGCATCG
The DNA here is from genome assembly GCA_036558745.1 of Acidimicrobiia bacterium. GTDB lineage: Bacteria > Actinomycetota > Acidimicrobiia > IMCC26256 > JAMXLJ01 > JAMXLJ01. Next base: position 2,164 of record DATBEZ010000006.1, on the reverse strand, counting down.
GCGAGCTCAGCTTCTTCTCGCGCATCCACCACGGTGGCGGTGCGGCGTGCGGCACGGTGCAACAGGCGGTGCTGGCGGTCAATGCGGGTGTCGCCGACTACGTCGTGTGCTACCGCGCGTTCAACGAGCGCTCCGGGCGGCGCTTCGGTGCCGGGGTGCAGGACCGTCCCGCGATGGCGACGGCCGAGATGGCGCACTACAGCTGGTACTCACCGTTCGGTCTGCTCACGCCGGCACAGTGGGTGGCGATGTTCGCCCGCCGCTACATGCACGAGTACGGAGCGACGAGCGCGGACTTCGGCCGGATCGCGGTGGCGGACCGCAAGCACGCGGCCACCAACCCCAAGGCGTGGTTCTACGAGCAGCCGATCACCATCGACGACCACCAGTCGTCGCGTTGGATCGTCGAGCCGTTGCACCTGCTGGACTGCTGCCAGGAGAGCGACGGCGCGCAGGCGCTCGTCGTGACCACACCGGAGCGCGCGCGTGATCTCCGCCAGCCCGCGGTCATCATCAACAGCGCGGCGCAGGGCGCGGGCGCCGAGCAGGACATGATGACGAGCTACTACCGCGACTCGATCACCGGCCTCCCGGAGATGGGGCTCATCGCGCGGCAGCTGTGGAACACGACGGGACTCGGCCCCGCCGACATCCAGACCGCGATCATCTACGACCACTTCACGCCGCTCGCGTTCCCGCAGCTCGAGGAGTTCGGGTTCTGCGGCCGGGGTGAGGCCAAGGACTTCGTGCAGGACGGCGCGATCGAGCTCGGGGGCCGGCTGCCCGTCAACACCCACGGCGGCCAGCTCGGCGAGGCCTACATCCACGGCATGAACGGCATCGCCGAGGGCGTGCGCCAGGTGCGGGGCACGTCGGTGAACCAGGTGCCGGACGTGGAGCACGTGCTCGTCACCGCGGGAACGATGGTCCCCACCAGCGCTCTCGTCCTCGGAGGATCGAACTCGCACGTTCGCTAGCCTCGGATGAGTGCAGTCGGAGACGCAGCGCAGGCCTGGAGGAGACGTAGCGCAGGCCTGGAGGAGACGCAGCGCAGGCCTGGGCGGAGCCCGGGAGGCCGGAGCGGAGTCGACCAGTGTGACTGATTGGGCGACGATCTCCTCGCTCGCGACCGCCGGAGGCACGCTCGTGCTCGCGGTCGCGACCTTCGCGTCGGTGCGCTCCAGCAACCGGTCCGCCCGCATCTCGGAGCAGGCGCTCCTCGCAGGCCTCAAGCCCGTGCTCGTGCCTTCCCGGCTCCAGGACCCGCCGATCAAGATCAGCTGGGGTGACGACCACTGGACCCGCGTCGAGGGCGGGCGGGCCGGGGTCGAGCTCGAGGGCGACGTGATCTACCTGTCGACGGCGTTGCGCAACGCAGGCGCCGGCATGGCCGTACTGCAGGGGTGGCTGCCGTGGCCCGAACGCGTGCTCGAGAACCACGAGCATCCGCCCCTCGACGACTTCCGGCGCCAGAACCGGGACCTCTACGTGCCGCCCGACGACGTCGGCTTCTGGCAGGGCGCGTTCCGTGACGTGAACGACCCGATGTACCCGCAGATGCGCGACGCGGTGACGCGCCGCCAGGGGATCATGGTCGACCTGCTCTACAGCGACCACTTCGGCGGCCAGCGCACGATCAGCCGCTTCTCGTTCGTGCCCGGCGGCAGCGACGGCGGCACGTGGCTGTGCATCGTGGCCCGCCACTGGAACATCGACCTTCCCGATCCACGCGGCGGCGACGGCCGGTAGCGCGGGCGTTCAGCTCGTTGGCGCGGTCGCGGAAGCGCCGCGGGCGCGGTACCGCTCCTGCCACTCCTTGGGCGGCGGGTCCGACCGCTTCGCACCCGCGCCGAACATGCGGGGGATCTCGGTCGCCAGATCGGGAACAGTCCAGCCCGCGTCGTGACGCTCGATCTGAGCGTCCACGTCCCACGACCGCACGTGCTCGACGATCCCGCCCCGCACCTGGAACGTCTGGCCGCTGATCCATCCCGCGGTCGGAGACGCGAGGTACGCGACGAACTCGGCCACGTGGTTGGGATCGGTCGGGTCGAACGCCTCCTCACGCTCGCGTGAGCGGTCGATGCGCCACCCGATCGCGGCGAGACGGGTGCGCGCGGACGGCATCACCGCGTTCGCGGTCACGCCGTAGGGCGCCATCTCG
>DATBEZ010000005.1:0-11211 GCA_036558745.1 Acidimicrobiia bacterium | reverse complement strand
GCGCTGCTGATGGTGGTGGAGGGTCCCGAGGCGTTCAAGGTCGTTCGCACGCTCATGGGCGCGACCAATCCGCGCGACGCGGCTCCGGGTACCATTCGGGGCGACCTTGCGATCGAGCTGACCGAGAACCTCGTTCACGGGTCGGACTCGACCGAGTCGGCCCAGCGGGAGATCTCCATCTTCTTCCCCGACCTGGCCTGACGCGGTCGGGAACGGCTGGACCAGGGGGTCGGCAGCTCTTACCCTGAAGTGCTCCGCCCGCTCTGCCGCCCCGGATGAGGACGCTCATCGCGGGGCTCCGCACCCGGAGGCCGCCCCGTGTCCGAACCCTGGTACTCCTCGATCGTGGGCCGTGACATGGCGGTCGACCTGGGCACCGCGAACACCCTCGTGTACGTGCGCGGGCGCGGGATCGTGCTCGACGAGCCCTCCGTCGTCGCGATCAACGTGAAGGACGGGCGTCCGCTCGCGGTCGGGCTCGAGGCGAAGCGGATGATCGGGCGCACACCCGGTCACATCCAGGCGATCCGTCCGCTGAAGGACGGCGTCATCGCCGACTTCGACATCTGCGAGAAGATGCTGCGCTACTTCATCCAGCGCGTGCACCAGCGCCGGTGGGCGAAGCCGCGCATGGTCATTTGCGTGCCGTCGGGCATCACCGGCGTCGAGCAGCGCGCGGTGCAGGAGGCGGCGGAGTACGCGGGTGCGCGCAAGCCCGCGTTCATCATCGAGGAGCCGATGGCCGCCGCGATCGGCGCGGGCCTCCCGGTGCACGAGCCGACCGGCAACATGGTCGTCGACATCGGTGGTGGCACGACCGAGGTCGCGGTCATCTCCCTCGGCGGCATCGTCGCGAGCGAGTCGATCCGCATCGGTGGCGACGAGCTCGACGAGTCGATCATCAACTTCGTGAAGAAGGAGTACTCCCTCGCGCTCGGTGAACGCACCGCGGAGGAGATCAAGATGGCGCTCGCGAGCGCGTACCCGCTCGAAGAGGAGCTGTACGCGGAGATCCGCGGTCGCGATCTCGTGACCGGTCTGCCGAAGACGATCGTCGTGTCGACGCAGGAGATTCGCGAGGCGATCGAGGAGCCCGTCTCCGCGATCGTCGACGCAGTGAAGGTCACGCTCGACAAGACGCCGCCCGAGCTCGCGGCCGACATCATGGAGAAGGGCATCGTCATCACCGGCGGCGGTGCGCTCCTCCACGGCCTCGACAGCAGGCTCGCGTCCGAGACGGGGATGCCGCTGCGGGTCGCCACCAACCCGCTGACCTCGGTCGTCGTCGGATCGGGTCAGTGCCTCGAGGAGTTCGACGCGCTCAAGCAGGTCCTGATCTCGTCGCAGGAACACTGACCTTCCGGCGCGGGTCCGATTTGGCGGTCTACCGAAGAAGCGCGCGGCGTCGTTCGATCGTGATCCTCCTCGTGATCACCTCGATCACGCTGATCACCCTCGACGAGCGCGGGAAGGGCACCGGGATCATCGGCTCGATCCGATCCGGCGCGCACGACGTCGTCGCGCCCGTGCAGCGGGGCGTGCACGACATCACCCAACCGGTGACCGACTGGTTCGACGGCATCACGAGTCGGGGTCAGCTCGAGAAGGACAACCGCACGCTCCGCCACCAGGTCGAGTCGCTGAAGAACCAGGTACGCCAGGGTCAGGCCGACCGCAGCGAGAACGCGCGGCTGCGCCGGCTGCAAGGGCTGAACTTCGTCGGTGACGTGAAGACGGTCCCGGGCGAGGTGATCAGCGGGACGCCGGGCAACTTCGACACGACGATCGAGATCGACGTCGGTTCCGCGCGCGGTGTCGCGAAGGGCATGCCCGTCGTCTCCGACGGGGGGCTGGTCGGGCGCGTCGTCCAGGTGGGCAAGAACAGCGCGACCGTGCTGCTCGTGAGCGATCCGTCGTCGAGTGTTGCCGTCCGTCTTCCGCGGGCGAACGCGACCGGTGTCGCGAGCGGGCAGTCCGGCACGAGCGTGCTGTCGGTGAGCTTCGTCAACCCCGACGCGACGGTGACGAAGGGCATGCCCGTGTTCACCGCGGGCCAGCAGGACGGTCTGTACCCGGCGGGCATCCCCGTCGGCACCGTGAGTTCGGTGACCAAGGCCGCGGGCGCGAACCGCTACGACATCGACGTGAAGCCGGGTGTCGACCTCGGACGGTTGCAGTTCGTGAAGGTCATGCAGTGGACGGGCCCTGGAGGGACGCCGTGATCCGCCGGCTGCGCCTCGCGCTCCTGCTCGCGCTCGCGATCCTCCTGCAGACGGCGGTGTTTCCGCACCTGCGCATCGGTGGCGCGGCACCCGACGTCGCGCTCGTGCTCACCGTCGCGGTGGCGACGCGTGAGGGCCCCGACACCGGCGCGATCTTCGGGTTCTGCGCCGGGTTCCTCGTCGACCTCTACCTGCAGACGCCGCTCGGGCTCTCGGCGCTCGCGTTCGCGCTGACCGGCGCCGCGGTCGGGGTGCTCCAGGCCGGGCTTCTGCGCCCCGGACGATGGCTGCCACCGGTTCTCGGCGCGCTCGGTGCGCTCTTCGGGAACCTGATCTTCATCGGCGTCGGCATCCTCGCCGGGCAGGACCAGCTCCGCTCCACGCACACGTTCCAGGTGCTGGGCTTCGCGATCCTCTACGACGCGTTGATCGCCGCGTTCGTCTTCCCGCTCGCGGTGTGGGCCACACGCCCGAGCCTGACGGCGCGGACGGGCGTCGCCGGAGCAGGATGGGGGGCGTGATGCGAGCCCTCGAACCGTCGGTCGCGCCCGTATGACCGAGGGGAGCCGGGTCCGCCTCATGGTGGTCGGCGTCGTCGTCTTCGCGGTGTTCAGCGCGCTGTTCGCCAGGCTCTGGTTCCTCCAGGTCGTGTCGGGCAACGAGGTCGCGGCCGCGGTGCAGACGAACTCCGTGCGCACGGTGCGCATCCCCGCCCCGCGCGGCGAGATCCTCGACGCGAAGGGCAACCTCCTCGTCGACAACGCGGTCGTGAACGCGATCACCGTGCGGCGCAATCTGGTGGGCAAGGAGCGCACCGTCGTCGTGAACCGGCTCGCCGGGTTGCTGCGGAAGCCGGTCCCGCAGATCGAGAAGAACCTGAACGACCCGCGCGTGTCGCCGTACTCGGCGGTGCCCGTCGCGACCAACGTGCCGTTCGACCAGCTCGCCTACGTCAAGGAGCACCAGCAGGACTTCCCCGACGTCGACGCGGTGTCGTTGACCGTGCGCCGCTACCACCTGTGGGGCGGTATGCCGGTCGCGCCGCAGGTGCTCGGCTACGTGGGCGAGATCAACGGCGACGAGCTCAAGGCCCGCAAGGGTCAGGGCTACGCGCTGGGCGACACGGTCGGGAAGTCCGGCGTCGAGCAGTCGATGGAGCCCGAGCTGCGAGGTGTCGCGGGCTACGACAAGCTCGAGGTCGACAACACGGGACGCGTGGTGCGCGTGATCGCGCACAAGGACCCGGTCCCCGGCGACAACGTGTACCTGACGATCGACGCCAACCTGCAGGGCACTGCCCAGAAGGCCCTCAACGACGCGATGACGCAGGACCGGATCTTGCGAGATCCGTCGATCAAGGATCACTTCCAGACGTTCAACGCACCCGGAGGCGCGTTCGTGTTGATGGACGCGCACGACGGGTCGGTCAAGGCGATGGCGTCGGAGCCCGACTACGACCCCAACCAATTCGTGCAGGGCAACGGCATCCCGACGCCCACGTGGAAGTGGCTCAACGACCCAGCCCACGCGTACCCGTTGACCAACCGCGCCGTCCAGGGTCTCTACGCGCCCGGCTCGACGTTCAAGCTCGTCACCGCGACCGCGATGCTGCAGTCAGGCTTCCGAGGACCGAACACCACGTACAGGGACACAGGCCAGTTCGCGTGCTGCAAGGGACAGCCGCCGTTCAAGAACGATCATGGGACGGCGTACGGGACCGTCGATCTCTCCCGTGCGCTCACCGTCTCCAGCGACGCGTACTTCTACACGGTCGGATATGGCTTCTGGCAGGCGTACAAGGCCGGCTTCGGTGGCCACAACATCCAGGACGCTGCGACGGCGTACGGCTTCGGCAGCCCGACCGGGATCGCGCTCGCCGACGAGTCGAAGGGCCGAGTTCCGGACGCGGCATGGAAGGTCGCGTTCAACAAGAACAACGCGGACCCGGTGGCCAAGCAGCAGAACTCGATCTGGAACCCGGGCGACAACATCCTCCTTGCGACAGGCCAGGGTGACCTGCTCGTGACCCCGTTGCAGCTCGCGTCCGCCTACATGACGTTCGCCGACGGCGGGACGCGCTGGGTGCCGCGCGTCGTCGACAAGGTGACGGACTATCGCGGCCGGTTGATCCGGACCTACCCCGCGGTGCAGAAGCCGGGTGTCACCCTCCCCGCGGGCTCGGACGCGATCCAGGCCGGGCTCGAGGGCGTCACGAAGGACCCGAAGGGAACCGCGGCCGGCGCGTTCGCCGGTTTCCCGCTCGACCAGATCCCGGTGATGGCGAAGACTGGTACTGCGCAGGTGCAGGGCAAGTCGGCGACGTCGGTGTTCGTCGCGGTGAGCAACCCCGGCGGCCCGTATTCGTACGTCGCCACATCGTTCGTGGAAGAGGCGGGATACGGGGCAGCGGTCTCCGCGCCGATCGTGCGGCACGTCTTCGATGCGGTGTACGGGCTGCCGTCAACGCCGCAGGTGCAGATCGACGCGGCCGCGAACACGGCAGCGGGGAACTGACGATGGCGACCGTCACCCGCGTCCCGCGCACCTCGGTCGTCCTGTCGGACCGCAAGGCCCGGCTCATGGCGACGCCGTTCCGTCACGTCGACCTCGTGCTGCTCGGCTCGACGATCGCGATCGCGTTCCTCGGCGTGCTGATGATCTACTCGTCGACGCAGCCCCGGCTCGCGTCCGAGCACATCGACCAGCTGTACTTCGTGAAGCGCCAGGTCGCCGCGATCCTCGTCGGCATCGGCCTGATGGTCGGGGTGATGGCCATCGACTACCGCAAGCTGCGCGACCTCGGCCCGCTGTTCTACGGCGCGACGGTGCTCGGCCTGCTCGCGGTGCTGTCGCCGCTCGGTCACGCGACCAAGGGCGCGCAGGCCCGCTTCCCGCTCCCGGGCGGGTTCGAGCTCCAGCCGTCGGAGTTCGCGAAGTTCGCCTTGATCGTGGCCCTCGCCGCGTATCTCTCGCAGCACCGCGGTGACCTCGACGCCTGGCGCGTCGCGGTCACGCTCACGCTCGCGGTCATCCCCATCGGGCTCGTGCTGCTCCAGCCCGACCTCGGGACCGATCTCGTGCTCGTCGTGATCCTGCTCGGGTTGCTCACGGTGTCGGGTGTGAAGGCCCGCCACCTCGTCGTGCTGCTGTTGCTCGCGGCGACCGCGGTCGGGGCGGTGGTGCAGCTCGGGGTGTTGAAGCGCTACCAGGTCGATCGGTTGACGAGCTTCCTGCATCAGGGCCAGAACACGAAGGGCGCGACGTACAACGTCAACCAGTCGAAGATCGCGATCGCCAACGGGCACCTCACGGGGAAGGGGTTCCACAAGGGGACCCAGACCCGGCTCGGGTTCGTGCCCGAGCAGCACACCGACTTCATCTTCACGGTGGTGGGGGAGGAGCTCGGCTTCGCGGGCGGAGCCACGCTGCTCGCGCTGTTCGCGCTGATCATGTGGCGCACCTGGCGAATAGCCGCGCTCGCGGGCGACATGTTCGGCAGCCTCCTGTGTGTCGGCGTGCTCGCGATGCTCGGCTTCCAGGTCTTCGAGAACGTGGGCATGACCATGGGGATCATGCCGGTGACGGGCATCCCGTTGCCGTGGATGAGCTACGGCGGCTCGGCCGTCATGGCGTACTTCATGTGCATCGGCCTGGTCCTCAACGTCCACATGAGAAGGTTCACCTAGGAGTCCCCAAGACAGCCCGCCCAGGTGGCCCGGACGCGTTGACCGGCCTGACCAGCCGTTCCTCGGGCGCCGCCTGCCATTGAGCGCAGCTCGTGGCGCTCCGACTCCGGCGCGGCGCAATGGGCATAGCCAGCTAGAATCCACTCGATGTCGAGCCTCTGGCCGCGGATCGAACCGCTCCTGGCCAGGGTCGAGAAGCCCGCTCGCTACATCGGGATGGAGCGGGGGAGCCTGCAGCCGGCCCACCGGCCCGGCGCCGTCTCCTGGCTTCTCGTCTACCCCGACACCTACGAAGTCGGGTTGCCCAACCAGGGCTTGCAGATCCTCTACGAGATCCTGAACGAGCGTGACGATGCCGTCGCCGAGCGCTCCTACGCGCCCTGGTTCGACCTCGAGGCCGAGCTGCGCGCGTCGTCGGTCCCCTTCTTCTCGGTCGACAGCCACCGCCCCGCGGGCGACTTCGACGTCCTCGCGTTCAACCTCTCGGCGGAGCTCGTCTACACGAACCTGCTGAACTGCATCGACCTCGCGGGCGTGCCGGTCCGCGCCGAGCACCGGCGCCCCGAGCACCCGATCGTGATCGCCGGCGGTCACTGCACCTACAACCCGGAGCCCGTGGCCGACTTCGTCGACGCGTTCGTCCTCGGCGACGGCGAGGAGGTCGTCGGCGAGATCTCCGAGGTGCTCGCGGCGTGGAAGCGCTCCGGACGCACGGCGCGCGAGGGGGTGCTGCGCGAGCTCGCGACGATCCCGGGTGTGTACGTCCCGTCGATGTACGCCGTGACCTACGACGGGCCCGCGCTCGTCGCCGTCACACCGAGGTACCCGGACGTGCCCGAACGCGTCGAGAAGCGCACCGTCGCCGACCTCGCCGACTGGCCGTACCCGAAGAACCAGCTCGTTCCGCTCATCGAGGTCGTGCACGACCGGCTCAACGTCGAGATCTTCCGCGGCTGCACCCGCGGGTGCCGCTTCTGCCAGGCCGGCATGATCACCCGTCCCGTCCGCGAGCGCCCGGCCGACCAGGTGCGCCACATGGTGCGCGACGGTCTGCGCCGCACCGGCTACGACGAGGTCGCGCTGACCTCGCTCTCGAGTGCGGACTTCTCCGGCATCGACGGTGTCGTCGCCGATCTCGTCAACGAGCAGGACGGCTGCGGCAACGTGGGCCTGTCGTTGCCGTCGCTGCGGGTCGACGCGTTCACGGTCGGGATCGCGAGCGAGATCCAGAAGGTGCGGCGCACCGGGCTCACGTTCGCACCCGAGGCCGGGACGTGGCGGATGCGCCAGGTCATCAACAAGCTCATCCGCGAGGAAGACCTCTACGCCGCGGTCGACGCCGCGTACTCGCAGGGCTGGCGACGCGTGAAGCTGTACTTCCTCGTCGGGCTGCCGACCGAGCTCGACGAGGACACGCTCGGTATCGCCGAGCTCGCACGCAACGTCGTCGACATCGGCCGGAAGCACACGAAGCAGGCGAGCTGCACCGCGTCGGTCGGCGGGTTCGTCCCGAAGCCGCACACGCCGTTCCAGTGGTTCGGTCAGAACGGCGTCGACGAGCTGCATCGCAAGGTCGGGCTGCTGCGTGACGCGCTGCGCGGGACGCGCGCGCAGGTGCGCTGGCACGATCCCGAGGCGACCTTCGCCGAGGGCATCGCGAGCCGCGGCGACCGGCGCATCGGCGCGGTCATCGAGCGCGTGTGGCGCGACGGCGGGACGTTCCAGGAGTGGAGCGAGCGTTTCGACCTGTCGCGGTGGCTCGACGCGATGGCCGCCGAGGGTCTCGACGCCGACTGGTACGTGACCCGGCACCGGCACGAGGACGAGGTCCTTCCGTGGGACCACATCTCGGCCGGCTTGCACCGAGACTTCCTCTGGCAGGACTGGCAGGACGCGCTCCGTGCGCACGGACTGCCCGACTGCCGGTGGACGCCCTGCTACGACTGCGGGGTCTGCACCGACTACGCGCTCGAGCACGTCGTCGCGTCGCCGGTCGCACCCGCGGGCGGAAGTCAGGGAACCGGACAGGACCTCGAGACCGGTGGGCTGACGCCGGTGCAGTTCCTGTCACGCGACCGGGAGAGCGTCCGTGCGGGGTGACGCCGGCTTCCCCGTGCGGCTGCGCTTCACCAAGCGCGGCAAGGTGCGCTTCATCTCGCACCGCGACGTGGCCCGCGCCTTCGAACGGGCCTTTCGCATCGTCGCTCTCCCGCTCGCGTTCACCCAGGGGTTCTCGCCCCGCCCGAAGGTCAGCTTCGGCCTCGCGCTGTCCGTCGGGTACGAGAGCGAGGCCGAGTACCTCGACGTCGAGCTCACCCACGAGATCGACGTCATCGCGCTGCCGGCGTCACTGTCGGCCGCGCTTCCCGAGGGCATCGACGTTGTCGCCGCAACCCCCCTGGCCGATCGCGCACCCGCGCTCCAGGAGTCGGTCATCGCGGTCGAATACGACGTCGTGGTCGCCGGTCCCGATGGAGAACCCGTCGCGGTCGACGACGTCCGTCGTTGCGTCGAGCGGGCGCTCGACGCGCCGACGCTCATGACGACCCGGCGCCGCAAGGGGCGCGAGGTCGTCGACGACGTCCGGCCGTTGCTTCGTGCCGTCGACGTCCTCGGTTCCGGTGGGTCCGGGGTGCTGGTGCGCCTCGAGCTCGCCACCCAACCGAGCAGCATCCGTCCGGGGGAGGTGGTCGCCGCGCTCGGCGACCTCGTGGAAGGCCGGGTGTTGCGCACACATCAGTGGATCGAGCGCGGCGGCGCGCGGCTGGAGCCGCTCGAAGCCGACCCGCGCCCGCGTGCCGTCGAGGCGCGTGCGTCGTGAGAGAAGGATTCGATGTCCGAGGACCAGCGGGAGGCGGGCGCCGCCTCCGCGACCCCCGAGACCGCGCGGGACGACGCGGCCGAGCGCAACGGCGACCGCACGCCGACGACCGGGCCGAACCCGGTCAGGGACGTCACCGCCAAGCCTGAGAGCGCCAACCCCGAGGCCCCGCCCCGGCCGCCGGCCCAGGGGCTGCACGTGGGGGCCGACGCGCTCGCGGATGCGGGCGTCGGCACCGACGAGGGCAGCGCGCCCGAGCCCGGCACCAACGGTGCCGAACCGGCCACCGCCGACACGGGTGCGGGCGCGTCTGCGGGCGGCGGCTCCGGCTCGGCGAGCCCGGCGCGCAAGCGGCGTCGCCGCGGATCACGCGGTGGACGCAACCGGCGCAAGCCCGCGTCCGCGCGGGCCGGGTCGCCGGCCGGCGCCGAAGACGACGGCGACGACTATACGGACGCGGCCGCCGACCGCGGCCTGACCACCGAGGACCTGGCGGCCGACGCGCTCGAGGAGGCCGGCCTGCGCCGGCCGCCCACGGGTGAGATCGCCCACGTCACCGAGGTTCCCGAACCCGAACCCGAGGACGGCGACGACGCGGCGCCCGAGCGCTCGCGCCCGAAGATCGGCGACACCCGGCCCGCGCCCCCGACACCCGCGCCTGCGGCCCGCAGCGGCGACGGCGGTGGCGCCGGCGGCGGCGGTGGCGGTGGCGGAGCGGGCGCCGGCGGGGAGGGCACGTCGGGCACTGGGCGTCGTCGCCGTCGCGGTGGACGCGGTCGGGGCAAGGGCGGCACCGGCGCGGCGAAGGAAGGCACGGCCGCGCCGGGTCAGGGGAGTCCCCGCAGCGGTGGGCGCGGCGGGCGGGCCAAGCCCGTCGTCGCGGACCTCGGCATCGACGAGGGCGGGGTCGACCTCGAGCACCTCGACGACGACGTGCTCGAACGGCGCCGGGGCCGCACCCGCAAGGGCCGTCCCACGGGCCGCTACATGATGTGCGTGCACGTCCGTCCCGGACAGGCGACGCAGCTCGCGGTGCTCGAGGGTCGTCACCTCGTCGAGCACTACGTGAGCCGGCCCGAGGACGACGACACGTCGATCGACGGGAACATCTACCTCGGTCGCGTACAGAACGTGCTCCCCGGCATGGAAGCCGCGTTCGTCGACATCGGCACGCCCAAGAACGGCGTGATCTACCGCAGCGATGTCGCGTTCGACGAGTCGGAGATCGACGAGAAGCAGCCAAAGATCGAGCGGCTGCTCAAGAACGGCCAGGCCGTCATGGTGCAGGTCACCAAGAACCCGATCGGCGCCAAGGGCGCGCGCCTCACCCAGGAGGTGAGCCTCGCCGGGCGTTTCGTCGTGATGGTTCCCGGTCATCCCGACACGTACGGGATCTCGAAGCGCCTGCCCGACGACGAGCGCAAGCGCCTGCGCCGCATCCTCGAAGGTCTTCGGCCGCCCGACGCGGGGCTCATCGTGCGCACCGCGGCCGAGGGCGCCAGCGCGGAGGAGCTCGAGCGCGACATGCGACGGCTCAAGGCGCAGTGGGAGCAGATCTCCACCGCGGCCGCGAAGGCGAAGCCGCCGTTGCTGCTCTACAAGGAGCCGCCGATGGCGGTGCGCGTGATCCGCGAGGAGTTCACGAAGGAGTACCGCGGCGTCGTGATCGACGACCGCGAGCTCTACGAGGACGTGCGCGGCTATGTCGAGGCGATCGCGCCCGAGCTCGCGGAGCGCATCGAGTTCTACGACGAGACGGAGGAGAACCTGCCGCTGTTCGAGCGCTACCACGTGCACGAGCAGTTGGTGAAGGCGCTCGACCGGAAGGTGTGGTTGCCGTCGGGCGGTTCGCTCGTGATCGAGCGCACCGAGGCGCTGACCGTCATCGACGTCAACACGGGCAAGAACGTCGGTCGCTCCAACCTCGAGGAGACGGTGTACCGCAACAACCTCGAGGCGGCCGAGGAGGTCGCGCGTCAGCTCCGTCTGCGCGACATCGGCGGGATCATCGTCATCGACTTCATCGACATGGAGATCAAGCAGAACCGCGACGACGTGCTGCGCGCGTTCAAGGAGGCGTTGGCCCGCGACAAGACCCGCACCCAGGTCTTCGACATCTCCGAGCTCGGGCTGGTCGAGATGACCCGGAAGCGGATCTCGGAGGGCCTGGTCGGGGCCTTCTCCGAGACCTGCACCGTCTGTGGTGGCCGCGGCTTCCTGGTCGACGAGTCGATGCTGTAGAGTTCTCCGGTTCCCCCGCGAGTTCTCGAGGATCTCCCGCGCCATGTACGCAGTCATCGCCACCGGCGGCAAGCAATACAAGGTCGAGGCCGGCCAGCGCCTGGACGTCGAGCGCCTCGGCGCCGACGAGGGCGAGGTCGAGCTGCGGCCGGTGCTCCTCGTGGACGGCGGCTCGGTCCTCGCGACCCCGGACCAGCTCGGCGGCGCGACCGTCAAGGCCAAGGTCGTGGGGGAGGCCAAG
>DATBEZ010000004.1:0-12418 GCA_036558745.1 Acidimicrobiia bacterium | reverse complement strand
GGCGCGGCGGCCTTGGGCTTGGTGGTCGTGGTCGTGCGGTGCGCGCTCCCCGACGCCGCGGTCGTCGCCGTTGTCGCGGCCGGCGTGGACACGCCGTGGAAGTCCCCGCCGATCACCACCACGACGCTCGCGTCCACGATGCTCTGGTCCGAGACCAGCGTCCCCACCCCGCCCAGGTAGGTCTGCACGAGCCGCGCGCCCGCCTCGTTGCCGGGAAGGTAGCGGATCGCCGTCTGCGAGGCGTGCTGTGCGTTCCCGGTTCCGGCCGGGGTGAAGCCCGCCCGCTCGAGGTCCGCGATCGTCGAGGCGGCCTGGCCCGTGACACCGGTGCCGTTGAGGACCCGCACCTTCACCTCGGCCGGGCGCACCGAGCCGGTGCCGGGCGTCGCGATCGGCCCGAAGCTGCGCAGCTGCGCGAGAACCTGCTCCGCGTCCGGCTGCTTCATGTAGAGGACGCTCTGGCCCTGCTGGGACGGGCCGGTCCGCCAGGGCAGCGTGATCATCTGCAGCGCGGCGGGATCGTTCGGGTCGACGTGCCGGAACGCGTTCACGAGGCCGAAGATGTCGCCCTTGCTCATCTGCTGGTCGACGGTCAGCTTGGCCACGACCTTGTCGGCCACCTGGTTCGCCGTCAACGGGTTGCGCAGGCTGGCCTTCACCGCGATGTCGGCGAGGTGGCGGATGAAGTTCTGCTGGCGGTTGATGCGTCCGATGTCGCCCATGCCGTCGGCGTCCTGCCAGCGCCCGTCGACGAAGTACTGCATGTGTCGCGACCGGACGTACGCGAGGGCCTGCGCGCCGTCCATCGAGTAGCAGCCGGGGTTGGCCACGTCGAGGCCGGTGAACGTGTCACGGGCGCGCGACGGGAAGTAGACGGAGACGCGTCCGATCGCGTCGACGATGCCCTGGAACGTCGCGAAGTCGACCTCGAGGAAGTGGTCGATGCCGACGTTGAAGTTGGCCTTGATCGTGTCGATCACGCTCTGCACGTGCTCCGCAGGCGTGTTCCCGTAGTTGAAGGCCGCGTTGATCTTCGCCATCCCGTGGCCGGGGATCTGCACCCAGAGGTCGCGCGGGATCGAGACGAGCAGCGTCTGGTGCGACTTCGGCTCGACGTGGACGATCATCATCGTGTCGGAGCGCTGCCCACCCGCGTTGCCCTGGTTGCCGAACTGCTGGGCCTCCTGCGCGTTGTCGACGAAGGCGCGGGTGTCGGAGCCGATGATGAGGTAGTTGCCGGCCCGGGCCGGGTGGGGCGCCTCGGACAGGCGGAGGTTCCGCACCCGGTGGATGCGCGCGAGCTTCTGGTTGGCGACCACGTTCACGGTCACGATCCCGCCCGTGATGACCACGAGGGCGAGCCCGAGCGCGAGCACGTAGCGGCGCCACCAGGCGCGAAGGGGCGACGTCGGGGAGAGGGCCACGGCGCCCGCAGTGTACCGAAGCGTCCCTGACCAGCGGTTTCGGGGCCGTGACGCCCGGATTGCGGCCCAGGGTCGGACCGGGCGCCGGGTACCGTGCCCGTGTGGACGACGACGGCGTGCGGGTCTGGGTGAACGGGCGGGTCGGCGCGCCCGACGAGGTGCGCATCTCCCCCTTCGACCACGGCCTGCTCGTCGGCGACGGCGTGTTCGAGACGCTCCGGGTACTCGACGGGGTGCCCTTCGCGTGGCGCCGGCACCTGGAGCGGCTGGCGTTCTCGGCCCGGGGTCTCGGTGTCCCCGTCCCCGACGAGCGCGCGCTGCGCGCCGCGGCCGACGAGGTACTCGCCGCGAACGGCCTGCGCGACGCGCGGCTGCGCATCACCGTCACCGGTGGTCCGTCGCCGCTCGGTTCGGCGCGCGGTGAGGGACCGCCGACGGTCGTCGTCGCCGCGAGTCCGTGCGCCGCCCCGCCCGACGCGGTTGCAGTCGTGGTGGTGCCGTGGCCGCGCAACGAGCGCGGCGCGGTCGCGGGGCTCAAGACGATCTCGTACGCGGAGAACGTGCGCGCGCTCGCGTTCGCACACCAGCGCGGTGCGTCGGAAGCGGTGTTCGCGAACACCGTCGGGAACCTGTGCGAGGCGACGGGGTCGAACGTCTTCGTCGTCGACGGTGAGACGGTCGTGACGCCGCCGGGATCGGCCGGGTGCCTGCTCGGCGTGACGCGCGCGCTCGTGCTCGAGGTGTGCGCCGCGAACGGCATCGGGTGCGAGGAGCGCGACGTGCCGGTCGGGACGTTGCACGACGTCGACGAGGCGTTCCTCACGTCGACGACGCGCGACGTGCAGGCGATCTCGGCCGTCGACGGCCGGACGTTGCCACACGCGCCCGGCGAGCTCACGCAACGGGTCGCGAAGGCCTTCGCCGACCTCGTCTCGAGAAACCGCGACCCGTAACACTCGCTCACTCACTCGCTGCAGCGGCTCGGGCGCGAGCCCGAAGCGACCGCGTCGTTCGCTGGCGAGCGAGCTGCGCTCCTCCGTCGCTCCGCTCGCCGCATCGTCCTCCAGCGGGGGTCAGGGGGCGTCGCGGAGGTGGACGACGTCGCCGGCGGCCACCTCGACGATGCACCCCGCGTCGACCTCGACCAGCAGCCGGCCACCGTGGTCGACGTCGACCGCGCGTCCCACGACGTCGCCGTCGCCGCGTTCGACCCGCACCCGCCGCCCGAGCGTCGCGAGCCGCCGCCGGTAGTCGCGCGCGACCTGGTCCGGCTCCGCGAGACGCGTCTCGAACCCGGTGAGGAACGTCACCAGCAGCTCACCCCGGTCGACCGTGTGACCGGTCTCGAGGTTGCACGCGGTGGCGATCCCGGCCAGCTCGTCGGGCACCGAGTCCCAGTTCACGTTGAGACCGATGCCGATAACGACCGCCCGCGGCATCCCGTCGGACCCGACGTCGGCCTCGGCCAGCATGCCGGCGAGCTTGCGGCCGCCGACGAGCAGGTCGTTGGGCCACTTGAGGTCGGCCTCGAGCCCGGCGACCGTGCGCACGGCGTCCGCGAGCGCGAGGCCGGCGGCCATCGTCAGCAGATGGAGGCGATCCCGCGAGAGATCGCGACGAACGAGCACGGACACGAGCAACGATCCGCCCGGCGGAGCGCTCCAGGCGCGTCCCATCCGCCCGCGGCCCGCGCGCTGGTGCTCGGCGACGAGCACGACGCCGTCGGGCGCGCCGTCTCGGGCCTCGTCGAGGAGCATCCGGTTCGTGGAGTCCACCTCGTCCAGGGTGCGCACGTCGGCGAAGCGCGTGGACGCGAGCTGCGCGCGCACCGTGGCCCAGGGTTCGGGGTCCCCGGTCATCGACCGTAGGATACGGATCGTCGTCCGGTGCGAGCCGGTGAAGATCCGAGCAGGAGCGCTCCAGTGCTGACCAAGATCCTGATCGCCAACCGCGGTGAGATCGCGGTCCGCGTGATGCGCACGTGCCGCGAGCTCGGCATCACCACCGTGGCCGTGTACTCCGACCTCGACCGCGACGCGATGCACGTCCGCTACGCGGACGAGGCGTACGGCCTCGGCGGCCAGACCGCGGCCGAGAGCTATCTCAACACCGAGGCGATCCTCGACGTCATCAAGCGTTCCGGCGCCGACGGCGTGCACCCGGGCTACGGCTTCTTCTCCGAGAACGCCGACTTCGCCCGCGCCATCATCGATCTGCCCGGCGTGGCGTGGATCGGTCCGCCGCCCGGAGCGATCGAGGTCATGGGCGACAAGATCTCGTCACGGAAGGCGGCTGCGCGGGCCGACGTGGCGGCGGTCCCGGGAACGATCGAACCGGTGCGCGACGCCGAGGAGATCGTGCAGTTCGGCGAGACGCACGGCTGGCCCGTCGCGATCAAAGCTGCGTTCGGTGGCGGCGGCAAGGGCCTCAAGGTGGTCCACGCTCCCGACGAGGCCGCGCGCCAGCTCGAGTCCGCCGCGCGCGAGGCGCAGGCGTACTTCGGTCGCTCCGAGGCGTACCTCGAGCGGTACCTCACGCGCCCGCGTCACATCGAGATCCAGATCGTCTGCGACAAGCACGGCAACGCGGTGTGGCTCGGCGAGCGCGACTGCTCCACGCAGCGGCGCCACCAGAAGCTCATCGAGGAGACGCCCGCGGCGGGGCTCGAGCCCGAGATCCGCACCGCGATGGGCGAAGCCGCGGTGAAGGTCGCCAAGGCGTGCGGCTACGAGAACGCGGGCACCGTCGAGTGCCTCTACCAGGACGGCGACTTCTACTTCCTCGAGATGAACACCCGTCTCCAGGTCGAGCACTGCGTCACCGAGATGGTGACCGAGCTCGACCTCGTGGCCGAGCAGATCCGCGTCGCGTCGGGCGAGCCGCTCAGCTTCACCCAGGACTCGATCGAGCGGCGCGGCCACTCGATCGAGTGCCGCATCAACGCCGAGGACCCGGCCAAGGGCTTCCTCCCCTCGCCCGGCACGATCGGCCGCATGCGGGACCCCAGCGGGCCCGGTGTGAGGTGGGACGGCGGCTACCAGGAGGGCGACTCCGTCTCCCAGTACTACGACAACCTGGTCGGCAAGCTCGTCGTGTGGGCACCCGACCGCGACCGTGCGCGCGCCCGCATGCTGCGCGCGCTCGACGAGTTCGTGATCGAGGGCATCAAGACGACGATCCCCGCGCACAAGGCGTTGCTCTCCCACCCCGACTTCGCGGCCGGGAAGCACTCGACCAACTGGCTCGAGACCGAGGTGGACCAGGCGATCTTCAGCTATGCCGCGCACGACGTGCCCGCGCCCGTCGCGGTGACCGACGGCGAGGCCGAGGAGCTGGTCGAGCGCGCGGTCCCCGTCGAGGTCAACGGCAAGCGCTTCAGCGTGAAGCTGTGGCTCCCGCCCGCACCGGCCGGCGTCGCCGCGAGCGGCGGAGCGCGTACGCGATCGCGCCCGCGCGCCGCCGCGGCAACGGGCGGCAGCGCGGGGGCCGACGGCACGATCGCCGCGCCGATGCAGGGCACGATCGTCAAGGTGCTCGTGGCCCAGGGCGACACCGTCGAGCCGGGTCAGGGCGTGCTGGTCCTCGAGGCGATGAAGATGGAGAACCACATCAACGCCGAGAAGGCGGGCACCGTCGCCGAGATCCGGGTCGCCGCCGGTGACACGGTCGGCACCGGTGACGTGCTCGTCGTCATCGAGTGACGGTTCCGCTCTGGCCCACCGGATGACGCCTCCGCTCTTTCAGGTCGACGCGTTCACGAACGAGCGGTTCGGCGGCAACCCGGCCGCGGTCTGCCTCCTGGACCGCCCTGCGGCAGCGACGTGGATGCAGTCCGTCGCCGCGGAGATGAACCTGGCCGAGACCGCGTTCGTCCTCCCGGCCGACGAGGCGTTCTCGCTGCGGTGGTTCACGCCGACGACCGAGGTCCCGCTGTGCGGGCACGCCACGCTCGCGTCCGCGCACGTGCTGTGGGAGACGGCGCGGCTCGGGCCCGACGACCCGGCACGGTTCAACACCGCGAGCGGCGCGCTCGAGTGTCGTCGCGTGGCGAGGGCGACCGGCACGGAGGCCGGCATCGAGATGGACTTCCCCGTAGAGCGGCCCGAGCCGGACGTCGCGACCGTCGCGCCCGCCCGTCTCGCCGACGCGCTGCGCGGCACCGCGCTCGGCGTCGCGCGGGGGCGAACCCACTACCTCGTCGAGCTGGCCGACGAGTCGGCGGTGCGCGGGCTCCGGCCCGACCCCGGCCTGCTCGCCGACCTCGACGCGAACGGCGTGATCGTCACCGCCGCGTCCGACGACACGCGCTTCGACTTCGTGTCGCGCTACTTCGCGCCCAAGGTGGGCATCCCTGAGGATCCCGTGACCGGCGCCGCGCACTGCATGCTCGCGCCGTGGTGGGCGGAACGTCTCGGCCGGGTGGACCTGGTCGGTCACCAGGTGTCGAGTCGGGGCGGGATCGTGCGCGTGCGCGTCGACGGCGACCGCGTACGACTCGGCGGGCAGGCCGTCACCGTCCTGCGCGGTGAGCTGGTCTGAGCCTCTGGTCGCGCTCGCAGGCTCGCCGCACCCCCGCCAACAGCACGGCCCGGCGACGGAGCAAGCCCCGATCGCCTGCTGGAGAACGCGACCAGTTGCAGCGAGGCGCGTCAGGTGACGGGCGGGCGGGTGCCCGCGAGCTCGGCCCGCTCGACCATCGCACCGAACTCGTCGGGCGCGGTGTTGTCGACGGCGCGCAGCTCGCGCGTGCGTTGCTGCTGACGCCAGACCAGTACCGCGACCACCGCGGCGGCGCCGAGCATCCCGAGCACGACAACCGGCTTGCGCGACCTCGACCGACGCGGTTTCGCGGCCGGCAGGTGCAGCGTGTCCGGTGCGCGCTCCGCGACGCCCTTCGCCCCCTCGACGAGGTCGGACGCGGTCTGGACCGCCTGACCCTTGAGTCGCTTGGCGGTCTTCCGCGCCTTCTTCGCCGCCTTGCGCGACGCCTTCCTGCTCCCGGCCTTGCGTGCCGCCTTGGCCTTCTTCTTGGCGCGCTTCCCGGCCGTGCGGGTCGCGTCCTCGGCCGCGCTCCTCACCTGACGGGCCGCGCTCCCGGCCGCAGCGGTCGCGGCCCTTGTCGCGAGGAGCGTCGCCGCACCCTTCGCCGCGCCGCTCAGCGCACCGGAGTCGTCGTCATCGTCCCGGTCGTCGCCGCGGTCACCGTCCGAGCGCTCCAGCTCACGGCCGACCAGGTGCAGCACCTCGTCGGCCCGGCTCTTCAGCGCCTCGACCAGCGCGTCGACCTCGTCGAGCGCCTCACGGACGGTCGTGACACCCCGGGCACTCACCTTGATCGTGCTCACACCGTTGATCTGCCCCGACGGGAGCCCCACGGAAACCCGCGAGATCAGGAGGCGGCTTCGGCCAGGGATTCGGCGAGCGCGGGGTGCACCAGCAGGGAGTCGACGATGTCGCCGACCTTGAGCCCGTTCGTGACCGCGACCGCGAGGACGCTGATGAGCTCGGCCGCGTTGCGACCCACGATCGACCCGCCCAGCACGACGCCCGTCGCCGGGTCGGAGAGGATCTTCACGAAACCGCGGGGGTCGCCCTCGATGAGCGCCTTCGCGTTCGACGAGAAGGGCACCTTCGTCACCCGGATCTTGCGCCCTTCGGCGAACGCCTCCGCCTCGGCCAGCCCGACGTCGGCGATCTCGGGGTCGGTGAAGATCGCGGACGCGGCCTTGTCGTAGTCGAGGTGACGGTGCTCGCGCGTGTGGAGGCCCATGAGGTGCTCGGCGATCTTGCGGCCCTGCATCGCCGCCACCGACGACAGCGGGAGCCGTCCCGACAGGTCACCGGCGGCGTAGATGTGACGCACGTTCGACTGGCAGTGGTGGTTCACCGGCACGAAGCCCGCGGCGTCGGTCTCGACACCTGCGTCGTCGAGGCCGAGCGACTCGCTGTTCGGGATGGAGCCGACGGCGAGCACCACGTGGGAGCCGATCGCGACGCGTCCGTCGTCGCACCCGACGCGCACGGTGTCGCAGTCGCGGTCGACCGACGCGGCGCGGGCGCCCTTCAGCAGCTTGACGCCGCGCTGCAGGAACGCGTCCTCGAGCACCGCTGCGACCTCGGGGTCCTTGTACGGCAGCACCTGCTGGCGCGACACGATCAGCGAGACCTTGGAGCCGAGCGCGCTGAACATGTGGGTGAACTCGACACCGGTCACACCCGAGCCGATCACGACGAGATGGTCGGGGATCTCCGGCGGCGGATAGGCCTGGCGCGTCGTGAGGACACGCTCCCCGTCGATGTGGACGAACTCGGGGACACGGGGACGGGAGCCGGTGGCGAGCACGATGAAGTCGGCATCGACCTCCTCGACGCCGTGCTCGGTCTCGGCGGTCACCGAGTGCGGGCCCTTGAGCTGTCCGGTCCCGCGGATGATGCGCACGCCCTGCGACTCGAGGAGCCCGCAGACCGACGCGTGGAGGCGGGCCTCGATCGACGCGACCCGCTCGTGCACGGCCCGCAGGTCCAGGTGACCCTCCGCCGCGAGCCCCATGGCCTGCGCGCGGGTGAGCTCGGCGAGCGCGCCGCCCGTCGCGATCATCGCCTTCGACGGGATGCAGTCGCGCAGGTGCGCGGCGCCGCCGACGATGTCGCGCTCGATGATGGTCACCTCGGCGCCGAGCGTCGCGGCGACGGTCGCGGCCGTGTTCCCGGCCGGTCCCCCGCCCACGATGGCCACGCGTACAGGCATGTCACCAGGCTAGGACACCCGGCGGCGACCGCCGGACGGACGTCGGTCACCATCGGGCGACCGGCGGCCCTCCACGCGGCGTGGTGGGCCGGTCGGGATCGCGACCGGCCCGGATAGCCTCCGCGGGTGCCCGAGCTGCGTCGTGACGCGCTGACCGGACGGACCGTCGTCGTCGCGACGCGTCGGGGCGCGCGACCGAAGGTCTTCACGGGGCCACCCGCGACGCCGCCGGCCGCGCCGCCACCCGACTGCCCGTTCTGTCCCGGCCACGAGACCATGACGCCGCCCGAGGTGTACCGGACCGGCGACGGCGCTCCCGACACGCCGGGGTGGCGCGTGCGTGTGGTCCCCAACCTGTATCCCATCGTCGGCGGGGACGACGCGATGCGTGGCGCCACGGGCACCCACGAGGTGGTCGTCCTCTCACCGCACCACGACCGCACGTTCGCCCGGCTCGCGCGGGCCGAGGCGGTCGAGGTCATGACCGTCCTGCGCGACCGCGTGCGCGCGCTGCTCGACGCGGGTCACGAGCACGTGCAGGTGTTCATCAACCAGGGTCGCGACGCGGGCGCGTCGATCGAGCACCCGCACGCACAGGTCGTCGCGCTCGACTTCGTGCCTCCGGCGGTCGAGTCCGAGCTCGCGCGGATTGCGCGCGCGGGTCACGACCTGGTGGCGCCGGCCGCTTCAGAAGCGCGCGACTCGGGCCGGGTCGTGGTCGACGGCGACGCCACCGCGTGGTGCGCGTACGCGCCGGCCGCGCCGTACGAGGTCGCGATCGCGCACGGGCGCGCGTCGTCGCGCTTCTCGGCCGCGTCGGACGAGGAGCTCACCGAGATCGCGCGCGCCCTCCAGTCGATTCTGGCCCGGACCGCGCGCGCCGTGGGCGATCCGCCCTACAACGTCGTGTTCCACTCGGCACCCGGTCTCGTCGACGTCGCCGGCGGGCACTGGTGGATCGAGGTGTCGCCGCGCCTGTCGGTACAGGCCGGCTTCGAGATGGGCACCGGCGTGCTCGTCGCCACGGTGCCGCCCGAGGTCGCGGCCGTCGTCCTGCGGGAGGCGGGCGAGGAGCCGTGACCCGTTCGTGACCGTCCACATCAGGATCTGTACGACCATCGACGCGACGCCAGCGCGGGTGTGGGATGTGGTCGAGCGCATCGACGGACACGTCGACTGGATGCGTGACGCGCGTGCGATCACCTTCCGCGGCCCGCAGCGCCACGGTGTGGGGACCGAGTTCGACTGCTCGACCCAGGTCGGACCACTCCGCACCAACGACGTCATGCGGGTGACCGAGTGGCGGCCGCGTGAGGCGATGGGCATCGAGCACCGCGGTGTCGTGCAGGGCGCCGGACGGTTCACACTGCGCGGCCGGTCACGCGGCCGCACCCGTTTCTGCTGGGACGAGCGCCTGCGCTTCCCGTGGTGGATGGGCGGCGTCGCGGGCGAGCAGCTCGCGCGCCCGATCCTGCGATCCGTGTGGAAGCACAACCTCGCGTCGTTGAAGACACAGGTGGAGGCGCGCGCAGGCTGAGCTCAGAGTGGCGGTGCGGCCGGGTATCGGCGTGCGACGCGTCCCGGGCGACCGAGGAACCACGCGACCCCCTGCAGGACGGCGCCCGGGACGACACGGGGCCGGCGTGGATCCTCCTACCGCGACGGTCTCGGTCACCGGCTGAAGTGGCGTCACGACGAGATCGGCCAGCCGGTCTCGAGGTGGTCCGTGGCGGCCCCGAGCTGGTGTTGACCGTCGATCACGCATACGAGCCGGACTGGCTCGTCGAGTCGGTCGATGGAGCCGTCGCGGCGTTCCGCCGGTACGGCGGCGATGTCGTGGTCGAGCCGCACGAGATCCCGGTGGGCCGCCTCGCCGTCGTTCGCGACCCGTTCGGCAACGCCCTTGTCGTGCTCGAGCTCTCGAAGGGCGTGTACGTCACGGACGACGCCAGCCGGGCCGTTGTGGTCGAGCACCGCGACGACGCTTCTTGATCCGCGAGAGGTCCGAGGAGCGGACGCACTCCGACCTGCGCGTCGATGCGGTCCGTCGAACCGTGGGAAAGCGCGCGGAATTCCTCGATGTTCGCTCGATCACTGTCGCACTTCTCGGCGATGATACGAACGTATGTTCGATGTGTTCGACGAGCTCGCGGACGCGCTCGTGTCGTTGTGCAAGGTCGGGCTCGCGCACGCCGAGGTCGGACCCGGACGACGGGACCCACCGCAGCTGAGCGGCATCGTCGCCTTCGAAGCCCTCGAACGACGCGGAGGACCGGCGCTCGCCGTCACCGCCGCCCTCTGGCGCGCCCTCGTGGTGCGCGACGGGGGCTGCACCCATCCCGGCTGCGACCGGCCACCGGGGTGGTGCGAGGCCCACCACATCGAGCACTGGGCCGACGGCGGCACCACCACTCTCGACAACCTCAGGCTCTACTGCGACCGCCACCATCACGACGCGCACCGACTCGACACCGGTCCCGACCCGCCCGGGAACGCGTGAGCCCCGCTACTCGGGCCAGTCGAGCTGCGGTTCGGGAACGCTGACGGAACGCGCGTAATCGGCGGCCGCGGCGCGTCCCGACTCGTCACCGCGCGGATATCGGAAGGTGCGACCCGCGAAGACGACGAACGTCTCCGTATCGCTGCGGAAATCGCAGTACCAACCACCGCGTGACGCGAGCGCGCCTTCCAACATCCGGGCAAGGCGTTCGGCGTCGGCGTCGGCCGCCTCGAAGTCGATGAACGTCCACGTGCGCGGTTGCCCTGCCTCGACGTCGCCCACGTCGGCGCGGCTGATTTTCGTCACGGTCAACGGCACGTCGCCGAGCACCGCACCGACCCGGAGGCTCTCGGCGATCAACCCACCGACGAGGGACACGCGCGCATCCGGTCAGCGGCCGACGAAGGTCGCCTTGCCCGGACCGTTCTCCAGAAAGCTCTTCACGCCGATCGCGGCGTCCTCCGTCGTGAACACCTCGACGAACGCGTCGGACTCGAGCGACAGCGCCTCGGTGAGCGGGCGCTCGAGTCCCTCGTCGATGGCGCGCTTCGCGAGACCCATGGCGACGACCGCGCCACGCGCGAGCCCCGCGGCCCACTCGAGCGCGGCGTCGTGCAGCTCGGCCGAGGGGACCACGCGGTCGACGAGCCCGATGCGCTCGGCCTCGTCGGCCCGCACCTGCCGGCCGCTCCACACGAGCTCCTTCGCCCGGGCGCTACCGACGAGGCGCGGCAACCGTTGGGTGCCGCCCGCGCCGGGGATCAGTCCGAGCAGGATCTCCGGCTGACCGACGCGCGCATTGTCGCCGGCGATGCGCAGGTCGCACGCCATGGCAACCTCGAGGCCGCCGCCCAGCGCGAATCCGTTCACGGCGGCGATCACCGGACGCGGGATCGTGGCGAGCGCGTCCAACGCGGCGCGGAACCGGTCGGTGACGAGCCGGGCCCGGTCGGTGTCGCCAAACTCCGAGATCTCGAACCCCGCGGCGAACGCCCGCTCCCCGCCCGCGACGACGACCGCCTTCACAGCCGGGTCGGCGGCCAGACCCGCAGACGCCTCCTCCAGCTCGTGCAGCACCGCGAGCGACAGCGCGTTCATGGGTGGTCGGTCGATGCGGAGGACGACGACGCCGTCGTCACGGCTCGTCGTGGACACGAAGTCGGCCATCGCGGGCAGGCTATCGGGCGGAGCGCGGCGGCGGAATGATCGACAAGACCCGGCGACGACACGGAGGACGAACGTGCAGTACCGCAAGCTCGGGCGGTGGGGTGTGCAGGTCTCGGCCGTCGGTCTCGGATCTTGGCTCACGTACGGCGCGTCGGTGAGCGACGACGTCGCGTCGGCGTGCATCCACCGCGCGTACGACGACGGGGTGAACTTCTTCGACACCGCCAACGGGTACGCGCGCGGTCGCGCCGAGGAGGTCGTCGGCAAGGTGCTCGCAGACTTCCGTCGCGAGTCGTTCGTGCTGGCGACGAAGGTGTTCTTTCCGATGAGCCGGCGACCCAACGACTCCGGGCTGTCACGCAAGCATGTCTTCGAGCAGGCCCATCAGTCGCTGCGCCGGCTCGGCGTCGACTACATCGATCTCTACCAGTGCCACCGCTACGACCGTGAGACGCCGCTCGACGAGACGTGCAGGATCATGGACGACCTCGTGCGCCAGGGGAAGGTCCTCTACTGGGGTGTGTCGGAGTGGTCGGCCGACCAGATCGCGCGCGCCGTCGACCTCTGCCGCGCCGAGGG
>DATBEZ010000003.1:0-286783 GCA_036558745.1 Acidimicrobiia bacterium | reverse complement strand
TCTGGAAGATCTCGGTGCCGCCGTACAGCGGTCGGCGCCCGTCCTCGCCGGGCAGCCAGATGCCGATCAAGCGGTCGCTTAGATCGCCGGCGATCTCCCGCAGCGTCAGCTGCCGACCGGATCCAGTCGGATACTCCAGTTTGACGTCCGGGCCGGTGAAATGCTCGTACTGCACCAGGGCGCGGAGCACGAGGTAGTTGATCGGGAACCACACCGGGCCGCGCCAGTTGGAGTTGCCGCCGTACATGGCGGTGGTGGACTCGGCCGGCTGGTAGGAGATGGTGGCGCCGGGCAGGTTGGGCACCTGGTACGGCGTCGTGAGGCGTTTCGACACCGACCGAAGGCCGTGCGGGGACAAGAACGCGTCCTCGTCGAACACCGTGGCCAGGACCCGGCGAAGCCGATCCGGCGGCACGATCGACAGCAGCAGCCGGCGCGTTCCGCTGGCCTCCCGGAACCGCCAGTCGGTCGCCGCCCCTGAACCTGCCCGCTCCATGACCCGGGCGAATCGCTTGCGCAGCCGGCGCAGCCGCTGCACGTGGGCGGTCGGCAGGGCGATCGCCGGCAGCGCCGGGATCACCCCGACCAGCGTCTGGACCTTGATCGACTCGCTGGCGCCGGACGGGTCGGTGAGCCGGTCGTAGAAGAAGCCGTCGTCGGAGTCGTAGAAGCCGCTGTCCTCGAGCGAGTCCATGATCATCACAGCCTGCTCGAGGAACTTGACGACCATGTCGTCGTACACGTGATCGTGCTCGGCCAGGGTGATCGCCAGGGTGAGCATCGCGATCGAGTAGTACGCCATCCAGGCCGTGCCGTCGGCCTGGTCGAGTCGGAATCCCGGCGGCAGATGGGAGCGGTCGACCGGAGAGATGTTGTCCAGGCCGAGGAACCCCCCGCCGAACAGGTTGTTGCCGTCGGGGTCCTGGCGGTTGAGCCACCACATGTAGTTGAGCAGCAGCTTCTGGAAGGTCCGCTCGAGGAACTCGGTGTCCTCGTCGCCGGCCATGGCGTACACCCGCAGCGCGGCGAACGCGTGCACCGGCGGGTTGACGTCGTCGAAGCTCCACTCGTACGCGGGCAGCGCGCCGTTCGGATGCTGGAACCACTCGCGCAGGAGGACGATCAGCTGGTACTTGGCGAACGCGGGATCGATGTGCGCCCACGTGATGGCATGGAACGCGAGGTCCCACGCCGCGAACCACGGGTACTCCCACGGGTCGGGCATCGCGAGCACGTCGGCCGCGTCGAGGTGACGCCAACCCGCGTTGCGGCCGGTGCGGTGCGACGCCGGCGGCGGCGGCTCGTTCGGGTCGCCGTCGAGCCAGCGTGCGACCCGGTACGGATACATCTGCTTGCTCCACACCAGTCCGGCGCAGGCCTGGCGAACGACGCGCATCCGCTCGGCGTCGAGCTCAGGTGGTGCGATCGCGGCGTAGAACTCGTCGGCCTCGCGGCGGCGCGCACGCACGACGTCGTCGAACGCGCGCCCCGACCACTCGCCATCGGTGTCGTCGGGCGCGGCCGCGTCCGGGCGACGGAGGCGCAGTCGCAGCTCGGCCCGGCCGCCGGCCGGCACCGTCAGCCGATACCACCACGCCGCCTTCGTGCCGCGTGACGCCGGGTTGACCGTGGCCGCGCCCGACACCACGTGGTCGTTGATGCCGTCCTTCGGGAACAGGGTGATGGGTTCCGCGCCGAAGATGCGCGCGGTGTTCGTCTCGTTGTCGCAGAAGAGCGCAGTGGGTGTCGTTCCGTCCGACGCAGGCGCGGGCTCGAGGCGATAGCCGCCGAGCCGCGGATGCTCCACGGTGACCGCGTCGCCGTCGAGAACGAGCGCCGGAAGGTCGGTGTCGCCAGACCACCGCCAGGTGTTGTGGAACCACAAGGTCGGCAGCACGTCGAGCGTCGAGGGCTCGGGTCCCTTGTTCTCGATGCCGACGAGCGCGAGCACCTCCGTGGTCGACGCCTTGGCGTACGTCACGTCCACGACCCAGTACCGGTCGTCGTCGAAGACGCCGGTGTCGAGGAGCTCGAACTCGAAGTCGTCGCGCCCGCGGCGCGCGCTCTCGTCGATCAGCTGCTGGTACGGGAACGCGGCCTGGGGATAGTGGTAACGCCATTGGAGGAGCGCGTGGCTCGGCAGCCCCTCGACGTACCACCAGTACTCCTTGACGTCCTCGCCGTGGTTGCCCTGCGGGCCGGTCAGACCGAACATGCGCTCCTTGAGGATCGCGTCGGTCCCGTTCCACAGCGCGAGCGCGAGGCAGAGCTCGTGGCGGATGTCGGAGAGGCCGGCCATCCCGTCCTCGTTCCAGCGGTACGCGCGGGAGCGGGCATGGTCGTGAGGGAAGAAGCTCCACGCGTCGCCGTCGGCGCTGTAGTCCTCGCGCACGGTGCCCCACGCGCGCTCGGACAGGTAGGGGCCCCACTCGTACCACGGGTTCGCGTCGGTGAGGCCGTCCTCGGCGCGTCCGGTCGCCTGGGCGAGCCGGCCGTGCTCCGCGGTGTCGGCGCGCCCATCCATGGCTCGGCTCATCGCTCGACCGGTTGTGTTTCGGCGCGCAGGAGGTGCCAGTGCCACGGTTCGAGCTCGACGTAGAGCCCGTCGCACATCTCGTCACCACTGCGCTCGAACGTCTGGTCGTTGGTCGGATCCACGAGCGGCCACGTCCGCCCCCGCAGGTCGTCCCACGGTGCGCGCACGTGACCGCTTGCGGGCCCGTCGCCGAGGTTGACGATCACGAGCCAGCGGTGCTCACCGTCCCAGCACCACGCGAGCAGGTTCTCGAACGTGTCGTTGCCGGGCCAGCCGCTGCGTTCGCAGAGCCGCCAACGTCCGTGCCGGAAGGTCGGATCGCGCAACGCGGCGAACAGCCGACCGTAGAAGGCCGCGAGGTCGCCGTCGGTCGCCTCGACGGGGAAGCGGTCCAGGAACACAGGGAGGTGCACCTTCCATCCCTCGGCCTGACCCTCGTGCACCAGGCGCGCGCCGGCCTGTGTCAGGGTCGCCACCGCGACCGCCTTCTCGCGTGCCGGTGACAGGAGCGACGCGGCACGTGGTTCGTCGTGGTTCTCCAGGAAGCGCATCAGCTTGCCCTGGTAGCCGACGTCGGCGAGGAGGTGGAGGTGTACCTGCTCGGGCGCGTCGTGCAGCAGCCGGTCGTAGAGCCGCTTGTCGTAGCAGTAGTCGAAGCCCTGTTGCTGCAAGGCCCACTCGAGGTCCCAGTAGGCCTCGGCGATGAAGCGGAAGTCGGGGTGGCTCGCGCGGACCGCACCGATCACGACCGGCCAATAGTCGTCGTCAGGCCGTTCGCCGGCCCGCGTGCCCCACGTCCTGGCGAACGTGTCGTTCATGACGAGCATGGCCATGTCGCAGCGCACCCCGTCGCACTGGTCCGCGATTCCGCGCAGCGTGTCGATCACCGCGGCGCGCAGGCCGGGCGAGAACGCGTTCAGCTGCACGACGTCGGGCCACGCCGGGAAGAAGGGATCCTTGCCGTTCGCGAGGACCCGACCTGCGATCTCCACGAACGACGACGCCTCGTTCCGCAGATCGTCCGGTGTGCCGGTGACGAACCGGTCCGGGAACTGCACCGTCCACGGATGATCGGGCGCGACGTGGTTCGGGACGAAGTCGAGGACGAGCCCGACGCCGCGCCGCGCGAGCGCATCGCGCGCCACGGCCAGGCCCGACGCGCCGCCGAGACGCTCGTCGACGACGTAGTCGCGGATGCAGTACGGCGAGCCGACGACGTCGTCGGCGCGGTAGCCGGGCAGCGCAGCCTCGAAGCTCGCGACGAGCGACGGGTTCGCGAGCGCGAGCGCGACGCCGGCGGGGCTGCGTTGCCAGACGCCCATCAGCCACACCGCGTCGAACCCGGCCGCTGCGATCGCGTCCCACTCGTTCTCCGGGACCGTCGCGAGATCGATCGTGTGGCCCGCCTCGGCGCCCAGCCGCTCGAGCCACGGCCAGGTGTCGAGCTCGTGAACGAACGGGTACGGGCAGGAAGCCAGGGACGTGCGCGTGGGGGAGCTCACCGTCATCGGTGTCGAGCCTTCCGGATCCGGGTTCCGGTGCGCGGCCCCGGACGGGCACGCACGTCCGACACTCGGCCCGAGGCGCGTGCACGAGCATCACCCGAACCGGGTGATCGCGATGCCGGCGCGGGAACTCGTCGCGCGGCAGCTCGTCGGGCTCGTGTTCCGACGGGTCCCGCGGCCGAGAGGGCGGTGGCCGCGGGACCCATCGAGATCGGTGGTCAGGACCTCGGGGGCAGGCCGTACGCGTACAGGTTCCCGTCGCCGGAACCGACGTACACGATGCCGTTCGACACCGCTGGCGACGACTGCACGAACCCGCCCGTGTGCGCGGTCCACAGCGGGTTGCACGTGATCTGGGCTCCTGACGCGCCACAGCCCACGATCGGGTCCTGGTCGAAGCCGAACACGTCGTGTCCTGAGCCGATGTACACGGTGCCGTTCGCGACGGCGGGCGACGACAGGAAGTGCGCGCCGCCCATGTTCCCGGTCCACAGTGGGAGGCACGTCGTGGGCGTGCCCGAGCAGCCGCGTGATCCGGCCGCGTCGAACGCGAGCATGACGCCGTCGTCCGAGGTGACGTACAGGATGCCGCGTGCCACGGCCGGCGACGCGCTCCCACCGAGGTGGATCGGCGCGACCCAGATCGGCGAGCACGCGCGCGGCGCACCGTTCGTGCAGTTGACGACGCCGGCAGGATCGAAGGCGTACAGCTTCTCGTCGTCGGCATTGATGTAGACGAAGCCGTCGGCGACCGTCGGTGAGGAGTCGATCTCCGCGTTGAGCGTCGTCACCGCGGTCCACACCGGCTGGCACACCTTGGGCGTGCCACCGCAGCCCGTCGAACCCGTTGCGTCGAACGCGTAGAGCCTGCCGTCGCGCGCGCCGACGTACACGAGCCCGTTCGCGACCGCGGGTGTCGAGTCGGACACACCGTTGAGACCGGGCGCCGGGCCCTGCCACAGCGGTTGGCACACCTTCGGCGTGCCCGAGCAGCCCGTCGCCCCCGCGGCGTCGAACGCCTCGATGGTGTTGTGCGAGGAGCCGATGTACACGACGCCGTTCGCGACGACGGGCGAGGAGCGGATCACGGTCTCCTGTGGCGAGCTCCACAACGGCTGGCAGACGGTCGGCGTGCCCGAGCAGCTGGTCTGACCGGCCGCGTCGAACGCCTGGAGCATGCCGTCGTCGCTCGTGATGTAGACCACGCCGTTGACGACCGCCGGTGATCCCATGATCTCACCGGTCGTCTGGCCCGTCCACAGCGGTGCGCACTGCTTCGGAGTGCCACCGCAGTTCGTGACGCCCTTGGCGTCGAACGCGTAGACCTTGCCGTCGAGCGAGCCGACGTAGCCGATCCCGTCGACGATCGCGGCCGACGAGAACACGGGTCCCCCTGTCGGCACGGTGAACAACGTGGTCAACGATCCCCGGTCTGCGGGCGCGACGACGCCTTCCATGTTGGTGCCGGTGTGGTTCGCGTCCGACCGGTACATCGGCCATGCGCAGGCGCCGAGCATGACGCTCGTCACGACGACGAACGCAAAGCGTGTGTGCACACGTGCGAAGCCTCCAGCGGGCATCGCGGCCTGCATCGTCCCGTCGTCCATGTCACTCACCCCCGTGCTCGTGACCGCGCGCGTCAGCGCGACGTTGGCTACGGGCCGGCGACGGGGAGCGATTGCGGTCGTGACGCGAGACACTGCGAAACGATCCTCACGCGGTTTGTCACATCGCGCGCCAGCCATCCCCCGCACGCGACCAATGCGTCCTTGCGATCTTTCGGCGACCGGTGTAGGTGTGTCGTCGGGTGAGGGCGTGTACTCGCGCTCTCTGAGGGGGCATCCATGCGCAAGCTGATCATCGGGGCCACGCTCGTCGCGCTCGTCGGCAGCCTGGTCGGTTGCAAGATCGTCGTCACGCCCACCGCGTCGCAGGGCTGGTTCTTCCTCAACGAGGGCAGCAACGGCAGCGGCTACTACGTGAACGGTCCGGGCACGCCTCCCGCCGGTCGCGGGAGCGCGTTGCTCACCGTCGACGCGACGGGACGGGAGAACATCGCCACGTCGGTGTACCAGGGTCTGGCGCTGTCGTCGCTGACGCAGTTGAGCTACGCGACGTACCAGGCGTTCTCGGGCTCGCCGCAGGAGACGCCGTCGCTCGAGTTCGACGTCGACTACGACTCGACCGACTCCGACACCTCGTACCAGGGCCGGCTCGTCTACGTCCCGTCGGCGGGCAGCACCGTGGTGCCGAACACCTGGCAGACGTGGGACACGCAGTCGGGGAACGCGGCGTGGTACTCGTCGGCGAGCGACGGCTCGTCGCTCCGCCCGATCGTCGGCGGTGTCATGCAGGCGAACCCGCCGTGCACGCAGGCGTCGTTCTGCACGTGGCAGACGGTCAAGAACGACTACCCGAACGCGCGCATCCGCCCGACGGTGAACAACGCGCCCGGGCTCCTCCTCGTGCGCGCCGGCGGCCCCATCACGGGCGGCTTCGTCGGAGCGACCGACAACGTCGTGGTCGGTGTGAACGGCACGCCGATCGAGAACAACTTCGAGCCCGGTGACGGCAACGTTGCGGTCACGTCCTCCAGCGCGGCCGGGCTCGGCTTCGCGTTCGCGAACGAGACCCCGAACGGGAGTGGCTCGTTCGTGAGTGGACCGAACGGCGCCGACGGTTCGGGGAGCGCGCAGCTCACGATCGACGCGACCGGGGGTGAGGCGCTCGTCAACGGGCTGTTCGCGGGGACACGTCTCGACCACCTGCGGTTCCTGTCGTACAAGACGTACGAGAAGGATCCGACGCCGAACGCCACGACGCTCCAGCTCGACGCCGACTACGACAGCACCGACGGCAGCACCGCGTTCCAGGGACGGGCGGTGTTCGAGCCGAGCCTGTCGGGTCAGGCGCCGGTGACGAACGGCATCTGGCAGACGTGGAACCCGCTCACCGCGCCATCGGGCTGGTGGCAGACGGGGAACGCGATCGTCGGCGGCACGAACGTCGGGAAGCAGTGCACGGAGGCGCTGCCGTGCTCGTTCACGCAGCTGCTCTCGAACTATCCGAACGCGTCGATCCGGCCGATCACGCAACAGAGCAACGGGCAGCCCGTCGCCGGCGGCATGTGGCTCAAGGCCGGTGGCGGATGGTCACCGGGCTTCACGGGCAACGTCGACTCGTTGACCCTCGCGGTCGACGTCGGTGGCGTGAACGGCACCGTCACCTACGACCTCGGAGGCTGAGGGCTCGACGCACGAACACGGCAACGGTCGCCGCGCCCGCGCCCGCACATGCGGGCGCGGCGACCGTGCCATCAGTGGTGCGAGATGGCGACGAGGAAGGCGACGAGGGTGACGCCGGCGTGTTGCAGCGTCGCGGGGTCGCTCGAGAACGTGGTCGCGGCGTCTTGGAGTGAGGTGAGCTCGTCGGGCGTGTACGCGCTCGTCACCGCGATGGGACCACTCCCGGGGTCGGTGCCGAGGTTCGGCGCGGTCGTCCCCTGACTGTGCACGATGCCGCCGAGGAAGGCCAGGAACATGGCGGCGTCGTGTTGGGTTCCGGCGAGGTCGGTGCGGTGGAAGACGACCGCGTCGGTGTAGAGGTTGCGGCCCTGGTCCGATGCGTAGTTGGACGTGAAGTAGCCGATCGGCGCGGCGATCGGATCGGTCGAGTCGCTGAGGATGTCGTTCTGCTGGCCGGTGTCGGTGTGCGCGGGTGTCGAGGTCCGCACCGCCACTTGGTACGTCTGATCGGGATCGAGGTGGGTGATGGTGAACGAGTCGGCGGTCTTGTCGGCCGTCTGGCCCGCGGTCTGGAAGGTGCCCGAGCTCGGCGAATCGACCACGACGTAGCCGCCGCCGTTGGCCGTGTAGGCGATCGGGCTCCACGTCACCAGGATCGAGGTCGGTGACGTACGCACCGCCTGAACGTTCGTGGGCACAACGGTCTGGGTCGACGCCCAATCGGGCTGCTTCTCGTTCAGATATGTCGTCAAGGTCGCGTCCGTCGTCCACAGCGCGTTGTAGCCGAGGTCGAGCGTGAACAGGTTCGCGATGTTCGCGAGCTGCGTTGGTATCGGGCCGCGCAGCTTGTTGTCCTGCACCCGCAGCGTTTGCAACGCGGTCAGGTTGCCGAGCGTGCTGGGCATGGGATCCTGGAGTTGGTTGTGGGAGACGTCGAGGGTCTGGAGCGTGGTGATGTCGCCCAGCCCGAAGGGGATGCCCCCGGTGAGCGCATTGTCGTGCAGGTCGAGCACGACGAGGTGGTCGAGCCCCGCGAGCAGGCCGTCCAACGCGCCTCCGAGCCCGTTGCCGTGCAGGTCGAGCGCGATCACGTGTCCGGTGTCGCTGTCGCACAAGACCCCGTACCACGTGCACGGCTGGTTGTTCGCGAGCCAGTTGTCGTGATGCGTCCATCGGGAGCCGAACACGTTCGTGTTCGTGTACAGGTCCGCGAGCGCGTTGCACTCCGCGACCGGCACTCCCTGCACGCTCTCGCAGCCGAAGCTCGCGAGCGAGGCGACCTCCGCGTCGTTCAGCGCGCGGTCATAGACCCGAACGTCGTCGAGTGACCCGCCGAGCGGCTGGCCCGGGTCGCTGAACGACACCCCGTTGCTCGCAGGTACGGAACCGGCGGCTGCGTGGAAGGAGACGGGGGTCCCGTCGAAGTAGAGGGATCCTCCGTTGCCGTCGTAGGTCGCGGTGACCTGGTGGAAGTTCCCGTCCCGGAAGTTGATACCGAGACCCACAGGCTGGATGTTGACCACCTGCGCCACCCCGTCGACGTCGAACTCGAAGAGGATCTCGTCGTCCTCGGGCGCCGCTCCCACCTCGTCATAGACCCGTGCCTTGCCCGGAAGCGACACGAAGCTCATCGTCGTGTTCGCGGGCGCCGGGTTGGCCGGATCGAGACGGAACCAGAACGCGATGGTGTACTGGTCGAGCCCGTCGATGTTGGTGCCGCTCGCCGACGCGTAGCTGTTGCCTGTGCGTGTCGACGTCAGCGCCGCCGGGTTCGCCTGCGTGATCGGCGCGACGTTCGTGCTCCAGCCTGCCGCGCCGTGCAAGGTGGCGGGGTTGCCGCTCCCGGAGAGGTCGGCGCTGGTGGGGCCAGTGCCCTCGTCGAAGGGCCAGTAGCCGACGAGGCCGTTCGTGGGGGCCGAGGCGCGGGCCGGCGTTGCGGTGGCGAGCGGCGCAACGGCGATGACCGCGACGACGATGGCGCCGAGGACGCGACGCGCCCAGACACCGGAGAACGACGGACGGACGCGCATCGAAGCCCTCCCCAAGTCGACGTGCGCAAGCGAGCGGCCGGACCGACGAGCGCTCGCCGCTCGACGCCGCGGGTCCAGTCGCGGCGAGACTAGCTCGTTGGACGACATAAGGCACCGGGTAGAACCGGCTTTCTGGCGATGCGCGACACTGTGCGGACGTCGAGACGGGAGCTGACGATGGGCGAGTACGGCGACCTGTTGGTGGAGGCCTATCGGGGTGAGCTGCTGGGCGAGGCGTTCTTCTCCGGCCTCGCGGAGCGCTGCGACGACGCGTCCCGTCGGGAGAAGCTCCGGGTGCTGGCACGGGTCGAGTCACACACCGCGTCCCAGCTCCGTCCGCTCGTCGACGCCGCGGGCATCGACGTCGACGACGCCGAGGCGCCGGCACGCGACGGGCGCGAGCTGGCGGACGCGGCGGCGGCACAACCGTGGCCGGTCCTCCTGCAAGGGCTGCGGAGCGCGCTGCCCGCGTTCCTCGAGAAGTTCCTCCGGTTGCAGGCCGTCGCGCAGGACCCGAACGATCCCGTGCTCGCGGACCTCGTCGCCCACGAGCAGGCGATCGACCGGTTCGCGGCCGAGGAGCTCGACGGCCACGGTGATGCGTCTCTCGCGTTGTTGCACGAGCACCTGGCGCGCGCGGGCGCGACCGCCGTCGGCTGACCGGCTCCCGCGGGCCCCGTTTGTTTGGCGACGCGGCGCCCCCGGGAAGCGCGCGGTTGGGCGTGCTCGACGTCGGTTCGAACTCGGTGAAGTTGCAGGTCATCGACGGACGGGCCGGCGCGCCGCCGTTGCCGACGTCGGCGTTCAAGGACGGCGTCAAGCTGGCCCAGCGCACCGATGGGAACGGTGCGATCACACACGACGGGACGAGACGGCTCGTCGAGGCAATCCACCGGGCGACGGCGGTGGCGGAGTCGCAAGGCGTCGGTGAGCTGACCGCCTTCGCGGTGGTCAGGCGCGAGGTGCGCCACGGGATCGCCGAGGTCGCCGAGCGACTGCGCTGGGAGGGGGTCCCGTCCTCCGCGGTTGCGACGTCCAAGACGTTCAAGCAGCTCGCCCGACTCGCCGGGGCGCCGCCGGAGCGGAAGGGTCCGTTCACCCGACGTGTGTTGGACCGCACCGCGCTCGAGCGGTGGACCGAACGGATGACGGACATGACCGCCAAGGAGCGTGGCGCGCTTCGCGGCGCGTCGCGCGGTCGTTCCGAACAGATCCTCGCAGGCGCGATCGTCGCGTCCGAGGTGATGCACGCGCTCGACATCGCGTCGCTCGAGATCTGTCCGTGGGCATTGCGCGAAGGCGTCCTGCCGCGACGTCTCGATCATCTCCACCACCCGGCCGAGCGTCACGACGCGGCGATCATCTCGACCGCGACGCTGGTACCCGAACAAGACCGTCGGGAGCCTCGGTGCTGTCATCATCTTCCTGGTCGGTTCTGGCTGACCAATCCCGCGCTGTTGCTCGGCGCGGAGTTCGACACCGAGCTCGAGCGTCGGCGGGAGGTCGAGTCCGGCAACCGTGCGGCGAGGAATCGCTCCAGCTGCCGCTCCGTGGGCGGCCGAAGCGTCGACGCAGCGCGCACGTCTGAGCGCGTCACGTCGATGGGACCACCCGAATTACCCCTGGCGGGCGCGGACCGTGCGCGCGAACCTCGCGCGGCGTGTGGGCCGTTCGCGACGAGCGGGCGCATCTCCCGTTCACGCTCGTCGTCCCCGTCTACAACGAAGGACACCGGCTCGACCAGTACGCGGGCGAGCTGTTGGACTACGCGACGCGCTTGCCGTGGGGCAGCCGGCTCGTGTTCGTCGACGACGGGAGTACCGACGACACGGCCGAACGTCTCGACAAGCTGATCGCGAACTCGGGCGCGTCCGCGACGGTGGCGAGACGCGCTCACGCGGGCAAGGGCGCGGCCGTAAGGGCCGGGCTGTTGCACGCCGAGACCGAGGTCGCGGGCTTCTGCGATCTCGACCTCTCGACGCCCCTCTCGTCGTTCGACCGCGTCCGTCGCGCCGCGGAGCGGGCCCCGGTCGTCGCCATCGGCAGCCGCGATGCGATGGGCTCCAGCATCAGCCGGTCCCAGTCCGCCGTCCGGGAGCTGTTGGGCCGGACCTACAACCGTGCGGTACAGCTCGCGTTCACGCCCGGCGTCGTGGATACGCAATGCGGCGCCAAGGCCGCCCGCCGCGACGTGTGGCGTACTGTGCTCGAGTGGTCGGTCGAGGACGGGTTCGCGTGGGACGTCGAGGTGGTGGCCATCGCGCGCGCGATCGGGGTACCCGTGCAGGAGGTCGCGATCGACTGGGCCCACCACGACGGCACCAAGATCCACGTCGCGCGCGACGGCACCCGAATGCTGGTCGCGCTGGGACGCATCGGACATCAGGTCGGTTCGGCCCGGACGACCGCGGCGACCGCGGTCGCGCCCAGCGTCGAGGCGCCTGAGGTGGGCACGACAGCCGAGTACGGCGTCTTCACGGACCGGAACGCCGAGGCCCTCGCGGCCGCGGACGTCACCCACTGGTGGTTCCGGAGCAAGGCCGCGCTCGTCACCTCCGTCCTCCGGCGCGCCGAACCGCCGCGGGGTCCACTGGTCGACCTCGGGGCCGGCAGCGGAGGCGTCACCGCGGCGCTCGGCTGGCCGCTGGAGGAGAGCATCGTCGTCGAAGGCTCCGAGGCGCTCGTCGACGTCGCGCGCACCCGCTACGCGCTCGGCGCGGCGCGGGGCGAGCTGAACGCGGTGCCCGTTGCCGGTGCGCGCGCGTCGGTCGTGTGCCTGCTCGACGTGATCGAGCACCTGCGCGATCCACAACCCGCGCTCCGCGAGGCGCACAGGTTGCTCGGTTCCGACGGTGTGCTCGCGGTCACCGTGCCCGCGCACCCGCGCCTGTGGAGCGCTGCCGACGACGCGCTCGGGCACGTGCGCAGGTACACACGACGAACGCTCACCGCGGAGCTGGAGCGAGCCGGGTTCTCCGTGGAGCTGTGCACCCACGTGTTCTCGTGGCTCTTCGTGCCCGTATGGGTCCGACGGCGTGTGCGTTCGACGGGTCGGGCCGAGCTCGGCCTCGACGTCGCGTCGCCCGTTGTCGATCGGGCCGCGCTCGTGCTCACCGCGGTCGAGCGGGTGCTCGTCTCGCGGCTCGGTGTGCGCCTGCCGTTCGGGACCAGCGTGCTCGCAGTCGCGCGTCCCGACGGGTCAGCTGCCTGACGCGCCCGTCGCGCCGGGCGGCAGCACGGGACCGACGAACACGCCCACGGTGCGCGTGTCGCGTTGCGCTTGGAGCTGTGCGTACCGGTAGAACACCTCGATCCATCGACCGCTGAGGGCCAGGTAGCCCTGGTCGATCATGTTGACGAACGCGCGGTTGGCGAGCAGCGCGTCGGGGTCGAACGCGCTCGCCCCCGCGGCTCCCGCCGACGCTGTCGGGCTCGTCGCGGAGGAGCTGGGCGGGGACGTCGGCGTCGTCGGCGGGGAGAGCTTGCTGCCCGCGGCGGCGAGGCGGGCGAAGGCGGCCTTTCCTTTGGGCGTGAGCTGCAGGCCGTTGGCGCGCAGGTAGCTCCGGACCTGTTGCTTCAACGATGCCAGCTCGCGGCGCTCTGCGACGGTGAGGTCCTCGTGCAGCGCGACCCGGTGGCCGCCCGGCGGTGGCACGTACGCGTCGTCGCCGGTCCTCACGCGCAGCTCCGCGGTCGCGTTGTGGCCGTTGAAACGGCGATGCGAGCCGAGGGACCGCACGAGCACCGCGTCGGTGACGACGAAGGGCACACCGCGCCGGTTGAGCTCGGCGATCACGGCGGAGCCGTAGTACTGCGAGAACGGCTCACCCCGCCAGTCGACGTAGAGCGTCCCGCGCCCGAGTCCACCGAGCTGATGGTTGAGGTCGCGCGCGATGGGCATCGTCCAGTCGGGCGCGTCGGAGCCGTTCCTGCGCGTCGGCAGGTTGGCCAGCGCGACGGCCACGGTCACGAGCGCGAAGCCGGCCACGACGGGTCGGACGAGCCGCGGGTCGCGCACGAGCCGGCGGAGCACGGTCACGACGACCGTGAACGTCATGAACGCCGCGAGGGCCCAGAGCCACCGGGTCTGGTACGAGATGAGCCCGCCGAAGATCGCCGTCGGTGTGCGTATCGCGGAGACGAGCCCCGCAGCCGCCGCGACCGCGGCGACTGCGACAACGGCCACGACCTCACGATCGTGCCTGCGGCGACCCACCCAGGCGCACGCGGCGAGCACGAGCGCCACGATCACGACCCCGAACGCGGCGAGCGCGGTGGACGAGAGGACCAGGGAGCCGGCGCGCATGGTCCACGGCAGCCACCACGTGACCGTCGCGCCCGCGAAGCGCGCGATGCCCTCCCTGGTGCCGAGCACCGTCCCGCCCGACGTCAGGCCGCGCGCGATGCGGGTGAAGTTGCCTTCGCCGCTGCTCGTGAATTGTTCGACGATGGGCTGGATCCAGCACAGCACGAACACCACGGCGGTCACGAGCAGGACGCGGCGGACCGGCCGCGTCCGGTCCACGTCCGCTCCGTCGGCGCCGTCCGCCCGACGGTCGCGGCGCAACGCGAGCACCAGGCCACCGATCGCGACGACCGCGATCGCGGGGACCAGCAGCCCGAAGCCGAGGTTCGTCGCGAGCAGCAGGCTGCCCACGCCGGCCAGCCACGGGAGCACGACGAGGTCTCCGGCCGCGACGCACCACGCGAGGAAGAGGAAGAGGAAGAACGGCAGCAGGAGGCTGTTCGGCGACCACGGGTCGAACAACAGCTCGCTCCCCATCGACCAGCACAGGGCGGCGGCGACGGCGACCGCGGCGCCCGCGAGCAGCGCGCCACCGCGCCGGAACGCGGCGATCACGATGCCCACGACCGCGGCCGCGTTCAGCAACGCGACGCCGACGAGCAGCCCCGACCAGCGCGACACCGCGGTCGGGATCGCGAGCGCGTCGAAGAGCAGTGGTCCCGGGTGGTTGAAGTCGACCGGCGCGGTCAGCGACGAGGACGACCACGTGTAGAGGAGGGGCGGGTGGGCGCTGAACACGTCGTGCACCCGGACCGCGATGAGGCCGTTGTCGCCGGTCGGGACCCAGCCACCCTGGATGGCGCGCACCGTCGCGACGACGAAGGGCACGAGCGCGACCACCACTGCCCCGATGACCAGGCGCGTGCTCGACCAACGCGGAGCCCGGCCCGACCTCGGCGCGTCGTGCGGCGCCTCAGCGAGTTCCGAGGGCGGCGACACCGCCACCTCACGCGCCACGGGCGGGATCGTACTCGTGGTCGGTGCGCGGTTTCCGGCGGGTCGGGCACGCGGCGGGGTGAAACGACCATCCGGGGCGTGGCCTGCCGTTACAGTCCGCGGCGCATGTCCGCCCCGCAGCCGGTCGACGCATCCGCGCCGCGCCCACTCCCGCCGAAGCTCCTCATCTACTACGGGATCCCTGAGGGCGTGAACGGGATCTGGGACGCAGCCTCGGCCGCGGAGCTGTTCTGCACCTGGGACGTCGTCGTCTTCGGTGTCGGTCTCCAGGACCCGGGCCACGACTACCACGCGTCGACCGTCGACATCATCGAGCGCATGCGGGCCGCCAAGCCTGCGCTGCGCGTCTTCGGGTACATCGACCTGTCGGTCGCCGCGTCCGACCTACCGGTCGAGACCATGCGCGCGCACGTGCGGCAATGGCAGGCGAGCGGCGCGGACTCGATCTTCTTCGACCTCGCGGGCTACTCGTTCGGCACCGGCCGCGCACGTCAGAACACGATGGTCGACGCAGTGCACGACCTGGGCATGGCCGTGATGGTCAACACCGATGTGCCCGACGACGTGCTCGGGTCCGGCGTCGACGAGCAGTTCAACCCGACGGCTGAGCCGCCCCACCTCGGTCCGGACGACTCCTACCTGCTCGAGAGCTGGGTCGTGAGCACGGCTGCGTTCGCGGACACCAGCGGCTACCGGTGGATGGTCGACGCGCGGCGCCTTGCCGACTCTGCGATCAAGTACCGAGACCAGCTCGGGGTGAAGATCGCGACGGTCAGCTCCGCGGACTACTCGGTGACGCCGCGCCAGCAGCTGCTCACGTACTTCCGCATGAGCGAGGCGATGGCCATCGCGTGGAACCTCGACGCGTACGGCTTCGCGCCGTCCGGCTATTCGGGGATGGTTCCGGACGTCAACGTCCTCGAGCCTTTCCCGTACCACCCGCGATACCTGTCGTTCGTCGGCGACGGCGCGCGTTACACGGTGGATCCCGGGGTCACGGAGATCACGCGACTCGACGTCCCGCTCACCGTCCACATCGACGTGCAGCAGCGCGACTACTGGTGCTCGGTCGCGTCCTGATCGACCTCGGGGGGTACGCCACGTAGTGTCGTCGCGTCCGTGGCCTCGACGAGGTCGTCCAGGTGCGTGAGCTGGAGCAGCCGGCGGAGCGCGCCCGACGGCGCTCGCAGCGCGAGACGTACGCCGTCGTGCTGTGCGCGCCGGTTGAACCGGATCAGCACGTTGAGTCCCGACGAGTCGCAGAAGTCGAGGCGGGAGACGTCGACGACGACCGTGTCCGGGCGGGTCGGCCGGAGCCGTTCGAGACACGCGGCCAAGGCCGGTGCCGTGGCCATGTCGAGCTCGCCCTTCAGGTGCACGACGATCTGACCGTGGGTTCGGGACACGAGCATCGAGAGCGGGTCGGCCAGGCCGTCGGAGCCTCCGGTCCAGGACGCGTGCTCGGTCCGCGGTTTCGAGAAGTCGGCATCAGGTCGCACGGATGTACCTCTGGGCGGGGGAGATCACGGGAGTGGTCGCGGCACGTTGCGTCACCCACGCCGCCCCGCTCCCGTCGACGGTACGAGGCGCCCGCGCCGAACTCAATCACCCGGTCGGGTGATTCGAGCGGCGCAGTCCCGGGCATGGAATGGACCATGGCCGAACCCGTGCGCGTCGCGTTGGTGGACGACTACAGCATCGTGCTCGCGGGGCTGCAGGCACTCCTCGCGCCGCATCGTGACCGGTTGACCGTGGTCGAGGTCACGATCGCGAGGACGCCGCATCGCAGCGTCGACGTGACCCTCTTCGACACATTCGGCGAGCGCGTCGACTTCGTGAGCCGCACCAGGGAGCTCGTGGCCGACCCCGACGCCGGCGCGGTGGTCGTGTTCAGCTTCTCCGACGACCCTGTCCTCGTGAACCGCGTGATGGAAGCGGGTGCGCACGGCTTCATCACGAAGACCGCGGCTCCCGATGTGATCGTCGAAGGCATCCTCGCCGCGGCGCGGCACGAGCCGGTGATGATCACGCAGCGGTCGCAACGGGGCCGGATCGAAGAACCGATCACCTGGCCGGGTCGAGACGAGGGCCTGACCGAGCGTGAGAGCGAGATCCTCGCGCTCCTGCCGACCGGCATGACCAACGAGCAGATCGCGCGGCACCTGTACGTGAGCGTGAACACGGTCAAGACGCAGTTGCGGTCGCTCTACGCGAAGCTCGACGTGCGCAACCGGGTGCAGGCCACGGCGATCGCGCACGCGCACGTGCTCGGGGAGCAGGGCCGTCGCCCGTGACTCTCAGGCGCGGCGGACCGCTTCCGTCGAGCGTCGATCGACGAGACGTCCGAGCCGCCGGAGCGAGATCGCGTTGCGCAGCCGCACCGCCTCGTCGAGCACCCGTCCCCAGAGCCCCTGGACCGGGCCCTCCAACGGTTGCTCGTCGATCTCGATCACCGAGGCACCACCCTCGGGACGCACCGTGATCGTGACCTTCGCGATCCCCGCCGGCCGAAAGCGTGCCTCCAGCGCCACGCATCGTGGTCGCACCCAGTCGACCATGCAGGTCGTGTCGCGCAGCTCGAACGGTCCGAGACCGATCGCGTGATGAAAACGGGTGCCGGGCGCGGGCCAGCCCGGATCGACCTCGCGCAGACGGCGCGCGCCGACGACCCAGCAGGGGTACGCGCTCGCGTCGAGCAACACGTCGAACACGTCGTCGGGTCGTGCACCGACGCGTAGGGCTGTGTGAGCCATGGGTCCTCCGGAAGCCACCCGCGACGCGGACGGCACGGGTCTACCCGCGGCCGGGCGGCGTGAACCGGAGGTGAAGCACTAGGCCGACACCGCGACCAGGTCCCACTCGTCCGGGATCCCCTTGAGCGCGTGGGTGCCGTGGTCCGTGAACGCGATGTCGGAGCCAGTGACCAGGTCCTTGATCGTTCGCGTCGCGAGCACCTCACCGGGCGGCGCGAGCGCGCACACGTGTGCGGCGATGTGGACCGCGATTCCGGAGATGTCGTCGCCCCGCAGCTCGACCTCGCCGGTGTGGAGTCCGGCGCGGATCAGCGTGCCGCGGCCGCGCAGCTCCGACACTGCGGCCTGAGCGGCGCGAACGGCGGAGCCGGGGCCGTCGAACACCGCCATGACGCCGTCGCCGGTCGACTTCACCATCCGTCCGCGGTGTTCCGACACGACGCGCTGGATGCTGTCGTCGTGGTCGTCGAGGACGGCGCGCCAGCGCTGGTCACCGAGCTCGGCGGCGCGCTCCGTCGACGCGACGATGTCGGTGAAGAGAACCGTGCGCAGCACGCGCTCCGGGTCGAGGTCGCGCGCCGTCGTGATGAGCTCGAGCGCGTGCGCGTCGTGACCGCTACGGTGCGCGGCCTCCGCGGTGTGCTGGTAGAGGTCGACCAGGTCGAGCTCGAGGGCCGGTTGTGGCACGCGCGCCCACAGGGTGATCGCGCGCTCGAAGAGCTGCTCCGCCTCGTTGAGCGCCCCAGCGTTCTCGGCCAGCAACGCCGCGGCCACGCTCGCCTCGAGCGCGCGGTCCCACTCGTGCGCGGCGTACCAGTGGTGCGCGAGCTCGGCCCGGCTCGCGAGGTCGCTGCCCGCGCCCGGGGCGAGGCTGAGCGCCTCGGCCAGCGCCCGGTGCAGCATCGCCCGCTCACCGGGGAGCAGCTCGCCATAGACCACTTCCTGCATCAGTGAGTGACGGAACGCGTACGTGTCGTCGTCGGGATCGACCGTGAGGATCTGCGCCTCGATCGCCTCGCGCAGCAGCACGAGCAGCTCGCTTTCGGGCCGCCGAGCCGCTGCCGCGAGGACATCGTGCGACACCCGTCGCCCGG
This sequence comes from Acidimicrobiia bacterium, assembly GCA_036558745.1. Taxonomy (GTDB): domain Bacteria; phylum Actinomycetota; class Acidimicrobiia; order IMCC26256; family JAMXLJ01; genus JAMXLJ01. The sequence goes on along the minus strand of DATBEZ010000003.1, from coordinate 268,357 downwards.
CGGCGGCGGCCAGCCCGAGCAACAGCCGGTGCCCTTCGTCCAGACGGGCCATGCGCGCGAGCAACGCCTCGCGCAGGACCGCCGGCAGCGTTCCCGGTTCACCGCGCGCCGCGACGAGCTCTTCGGTGAAGAACGGGTTGCCCTGGCCGCGGGTGAAGACCTCGTCGGCCAGGCACGCGCTCGGCGCGTCGCCGAGGATGCCAACGATCTGCGCCTCGACGTCGACGCGGGAGAGGCCTGCGAGGTCGATCCGCTCGGCGCCGGCGCGGTGGAGCTCGGCGAGCCACGGGCGCAGCAGACGGGTCGACGGCATCTCGTCGTTGCGGTAGGTGGCGACCACGACGAGGCGCCCATGCTGCACCGCGCCCAGCACGTACGCGAGCAGGTCGCGCGTGGACGCGTCGGCCCAGTGCATGTCCTCGATGACGAGCACGACCGACTCCAGCGCGATGAGGCGCCGCAGGAAGCTCACGACCAGCTCGAACACCGGTGCGTAGGCCGCGCTCAACGAGCCGCCGCCGCTCGTCGCGCCGAGGATCGCGTCGCCCAGCGCGCGCACGGCCGTCGGCAACAGGCATCCGCTGGTGTCGAAGTCCACGTGCAGGTCGGCAGCGTCGACGATCGCTCGTACCGCGTCGACGACGGGTGCGAACGGCACCAGACCCTCCGTCGCGGGGACGCACCGGCCGGTGACCACGCGCGCCCCGCGAGCCTCGGCCCCAGCGCAGAAGTCCGCGACGAGCCGGGTCTTGCCGACGCCGGCCTCACCGCCGATGACGATCCCGCCCGGCGTCCCGCCGAGGGACCGCTCGTAGACGCGCTCGAGCGTCGAGAGCTCCCGCGCGCGACCGACGAGCACCGGGCTCGTGATCCGCGCCGCCCCGTCGCGAATGTCACACCGGCTCACGCTGTCCACCCCTTCGAGGTCTCGGCCCCCGAGAGGAGTACCGCCGCGAAGGCAGAACGGTTTTGTTACCTCGGACACAGAAGTCGCATGCGCGCGGTTCGTGATATCCGCACGTCGGCGCCCTTGTCGGTCCGGAAGACGTGACGGTAGCGTCACCCCGACTGGGGGCCGGCGGATGGGGAAGCGTTTCCACACGATCGTGGTGGCGTGCGCCGCGCTCGCGTGCGCGCTGACGTCGTTCGGGTGCACGGTCCGGGTGGGAGGCCCGCTGCCCGGGGGCCGAGTCGGGTTCTGGGACTGGCCGACCTACGGCCAGAACCCGCAGCACACGTTCGCGGCCCGCACCACGCTGACGCCAGGCCAGGCGCCGTCGTTGCGCAAGGCTTGGGAGTTCCGGACCGGCGACGCGGTGACCGCGACACCGACCGTCGTGCACGGCACCGTCTACGTCGGTTCCTGGGACGGTGCGTTCTACGCGATCGACCTGCGAACCGGGGCGCCCCGGTGGACCTACCGCCTCGATGCGCAGCCCGCGGTGTCGCCGCAGCCGGGCGTCGAGCCGCGCGATATCAGCTCCGACGGCGGGATGGTTACCTCGTCCGCGTGGTACCAGCCCGGCGATCACCACCGTCCCGACCTCGTCATCTTCGGCGGCGGCTACACCTTGTACGCGCTCGACGCGCGCACGGGCGCGCTCGTGTGGAAGCACGCGTACACCGGGCGACCCGAGCTCCCGCCCGATCCGGTGCACGACGACGCGCGGATCTTCTCGTCGCCGGTCGTCGCGGACGGCAAGGTGATCTTCGGCCTGTCCGTCGACGGCGCGCGCGGACGCCGGGGCTACATCGCAGCGGCGAGTCTCGACACGGGCGCGCCGGTCTGGAGGCTCGAGACCGACGTCGACGACACCGGGACCATCCTCAACGACGGGTGCGGCAACGTGTGGTCGTCGGGAACGTTGCTGCCCCGTCTCGGTCTCGTCGTGTTCGACACGTCGGACTGTCACTTCCGCAACCCCGAACCCCTGACCGAGGCGATCATCGCGGTGCGTGTGCGCGACGGTCGGGTCGCGTGGTCGTACCGGCCTCCACGCCAGGACGCGTTGTGCGACCTCGACTTCGGCGCGACGCCCAACGCCGGCGTGGACCGCTCCGGACGCGCGTTCTTCCTCGGTGCCGGCGGCAAGGACGGGACGTACTACTCCCTCGACCCGGCGACGGGGCGGGAGCGCTGGCACACGAACGTCGTGTTCGGCGGGTTCTCGGGCGGGTTCATCGCGACGACGGCCTACGACGGCGGGCACGTGTACGGGTCGACCGCGCTCGGCGACTTCGGGCGCTTCGAGAGCAACGGGCCCACGGTGTGCGACCCGGCGAACCCGCGCGACACGGCGCTCCAGGAGCCGACGGCGCACGCGCTCGACGCGCGCGACGGCGGGGTGCTCTGGCAGGGCACGGGTGTGGCGTCGTTCGCGCCGACCACCGTCGCCGGCGGCATGACGTTCAACGGGCCTGCGCTCGCCGACACGGTGGTCGTCCGTGACGCGACGACCGGCGCCGAGCTGACCCGGCTCCCGCTCGACGCGCCCAATTGGTCGGGGATCGCGGTCGTTGCCGACACCCTCGTGCTCGGGACGGGCGCGTCGCAGCAGGGATCACCCGACGGCGTCGTCGCGTTCACGCCGTCCGGCCGCCCCCCGCTCTCGTCCCTCGGGGGCCGCTGACGATCCACCCCCACGAGGCGCCGTTGGGACACGATCCGGTGCTCGGGCACCGGATCGTGTCCCAACCGGCGAGGGGTCGGGCGACGACGCTTTGCGCGGCGTTAACCGGCCGGCGCGACAACGGTGGAGCCCACGGAGCGACGCGACCACGAAGGGTGACGTGGCGCGTGTCACGGGCAGGAACGGATGAGCGGTCGCGGCGATGGGGTTGGAACGAGAGATGTCGAGCAACGTCCTGGGTCTGCTGGTGTTCGCGTTGGTGCTCGTCGCCATCGAAGGCGCGCTGCATCTCGGCGCGCGGGTCGCGGCTCGACGCGACCCGGTCCACGGCGTCACCGCCGAGGACGGCGCGGCCGACCCGGCGCCTGCCTTCTCCGACGCCGACGCCGCCTGATCGCTGCCCGCACCGCGGCACAGGGCCTCGCCACGCCGCTCGTCACGCGCATTCGTCACGACGCGCGTGACAGCCCGCAGGAGCGCGTCGTGCGAGGTCAGGGCCCTCCCGCGTGTGCCGATGGTCACGAGATGGACGGCAGTCGGGTCGCTCCGCACGCCGCACCGGCCGGTCCGGAGCCGCCCGGCGCGAGCCCGGCCGCGCAGGCCGTCGTCGCCCGGCAGGCGATCTACGACGCCCACTTCCGCCTCGTCGCGTACGAGTTGCTCTTCCGTCGCGCGTCGGCGGCCGACGTCGAGCCGTACGACGGCGACGTCGCGACCTCGAGGGTGCTGACGACCGCGTTCGTCGACATCGGTGTCGATCAGCTCGTCGGCGACCTGCGGGCGTTCGTCAACGTGCCCTACCAGTTCCTCGCCGACGGCTACTGCAGCTCGCTCCCGAAGGACCGCGTCGTGCTCGAGATCCTCGAGGACGTCGTCGTCGACGACCGTGTGGTCGAGGTCGCTCGCCGGCTCGTCGACGAGGGCCACACCCTCGCGCTGGACGACTTCGTGTTCCGCGACGGGGTGGAGCCGCTGCTCGAGCTGGCGCGCATCGTGAAGCTCGACGTCCTCGCGTTGAGTCCGGACGAGCTCGCGCGCCACGTCGAGGCGCTCCGTCCGTATGCGGTGAAGCTGCTCGCCGAGAAGGTCGAGAGCCGCGATCAGCTTCCCGGTCTCCTCGACATGGGCTTCGAGTACTTCCAGGGATACGCGTTGCAACGTCCGACGCTCGTCCGAGGGGCGCACGCGAGCGCGAACCGTCTCGTGCTGCTGCAACTCCTCGCCGATCTCCACGACCCGAGCATCGAGTTCGCGACGACGGTCGACACGGTCGCACGCGATCCCTCGATCGCGTACGCGCTCCTGCGCATCATCAACAGCGCGCACCTCTCGCTCTCTTCGCACGTCACGTCGTTGCACCAGGCGCTGGTGCTCCTCGGCGTCGACGGGCTCCGCAGCTGGACGACGATGATGGTCATGAGCCGCCTCGCGGGCGGCTCGTCGGAGTGTGTGTCGACCGGCCTGGTGCGCGCCAAGATGTGCGAGATCAGCGCGCAGCGCGTCGGTGCCGACGCGGCGGCGTCGTTCACCGCGGGGCTGTTGTCGGCGCTGCCCGACGTCCTGGGTCAACCGCTCGGTGAGATCGTGGAGCAGCTCGCGCTCGGCGACGAGCTCTCCGACGCGCTGTTGAACTGCGGGGGCGCGATCGGTCGCGTGCTCGAGTGCACGCTCGCGTACGAGCTGGACGACCCGAGCCGGCTGGCCGAGCTCGACGCGCCGCCGGCGATGGCCGACGCGTTCTTCGAAGCGGTGCGGTGGTCCACCGACCTCATGGACGTGCTCGCGGGCACCTGATCGCGCCGCAGTCAGAGCGTCTAGGGCCGGGCGCCTTCGGGGTCGTAGACGATCGCACGCAGCACCGGCTCGCACGCTTCGCCACCGAGCGCTTCGAGCCACTCGGGCGGGAACCGGCGCCGGTTGGTGTCCATCGGGTCGCGCGCGTACCGCTCGGAGCTTCCAACCAGCGCACGCCCGACGCGCACGGCGTCCGCGACGGACAGCATCGGCAAGCCGCGTGTGGACGGGCTCGGCGACGTGAGCGGCTCCAGCGGACCGTCGCTGTGGTGGGTTGCGACCGCCTCGACGACGTCGTTCGGGAGCCCCCAGAGCGCGAGGAGGTACGCACCCACCTCGGCGTGCGTGAAGCCGAAGTGCTCGAGCTCCGCCTCGTGGAGAGCCCGCGCCGAACCGACCTCGGCGACCACCTCACCGAAGTCTTCGGGGAGCGCGGAGGCCAGCAGCACCTGTCCGAGGTCCTGGAGCAGCGCGGCAGCGACGGTGTCGGGCACGTTTCGCGAGCGTTGCGCGACCGGTCGGCACATCCGGCCGGTGTCGAACGCGTGCGCGTGCAACCGTGGCAGCGAGAACCCGCGGATGTCCCGCGTCGAGTCGAACGTCTGGAAGCAGGATGCAGAGGCGACGATGCTGCGAAGGACGTCGATGCCGAGATACGCGATCGCCTGCACCACGTCGGTGATGCGCCGCCCGAGCCCGAAGAACGATGAATTGACGAGCTGGAGCACCTTGCTCACCACGACGCCGTCGTGCTCCAGCACCGCGGCGATCTCGCGCGGGGGAGCGCCCCGTTCGAGGCACGCGTTCACTTGGGTCAAGACGGCGGGAACGCTGGGCAGCGCGTCGAGCGAGCCGACCGCGCCCTGGATCTTCGGGTCGTTGAGCAGGCCGCGGACCGCGCACGCCCGATCGATCGCGCGGCTGAGATCCGCCGGGTCGCACGGTTTGCTCAGCATCTGGTGGGCGACGGGCAGGGCGCGCATCGACGCATCCCGGTGGGTGTGTCCGGTCAGGATCAGCCGGGCCGCCCCGGGCTGGAGGTCACGGGCGCGCCGGAGCAGCTCGGCTCCGTCGACGCCCGGCATCAGCAGGTCGGTGACGATCACGTCCACCGGCTCCGCGGCCAGCACGTCGAGTGCGGCCTCGGGAGATTCCGTGAACACCATCGCCCAGTCGTCGCGGTGGCGGTGCAGCACGCGACGGAGGCCCGCGATCACATCGGGCTCGTCGTCGACGAAGAGCACCCGCTCCTGTCGTTCGTGCACCGCGTCTCCCTGCTCGGACGTGCGCTCCCGGTCCTCTTCGGGTCGATCGACACCCCGGCTCAAGGCCTGAAGGACCTGGTCCGGGGCCGTGACGGCGCATCACGCCCGTCTCATGGCCCCGCCCCGAGGGAGCGGCGCTCAGTCGGCGGACCGGGGTTGGTCCTCGGCGGTGCGGTAGTCGCCGAACACACCGTCACGCGCGTCGAGCGCCGCCGTGAGCCCCCGCTGCTGGGTGTTGGCCACGAAGTCGCGGAGGCTCTTCTGGTGGGTGCCCAGCGCGCACAGTTCCGTGCCGACGCGGATCGCAGTGCGCAGCCCCATCATCTCCATGCCGCGGTGCACGATGCGCTTGTTCAACGCGACGATGTCGGGCGGCATCTTCGCGATGCGCGTCGCGATCTCGACGACGCGCGCGTCGAGCTCCTCGACCGGGAAGGCGCGGTTGGCCCAGCCGAGCTCGACCGCCTCGACACCGGAGATGGAGTCGCCCGTCATCATCATCTCCATCGCTTTGCGCATGCCGAGCAACCACGCGTGGAAGTGCATGTCCGGGACCCCGAAGCGCACCGCGGGATAGCCCATCTGCGCGTCCTCGGCGACGTAGACAAGGTCGCAGCCGGTGGCGAGCTCGCTGCCGCCCGCGAGGCAGTAGCCGTGCACCTGCGCGATGACGGGCTTGGCCAGGTCCCAGATGCTCATCCAGCTCTCGGTGACGTGGCGCGGCCACTGGCCCTCACCCGCCGGCGTGTAGAACGGCATCTCCTCGCCCTCGTTGCCGCCGCCGAGGTCGTAACCGGCGGAGAACGACGGACCCGCGCCGCGCACGATCTGCACGCGCACCGCGTCGTCCGCGTCGCCCTCCCTCAGCGCCTGCAGCAGCTGCCCGCGCAGCGGATGGTTCAGCGCGTTGCGCTTCTCGGGACGGTTCAACGTGATGCGCCGGACACCGGGGGCCGGGTCGTCGAGCAGCACGAGGTCGTAGTGGTCGTAGGTGATGCTGCCGTGCACGGTTGCCTCCGCTCGCGCGTTGTTCGGTCAGGCGACGGCCGCGCCCGCGCCGCGGCGCAGCGCGTCGTTGGGGTCGTCGGGAAGCCGCTGGAGCGGTGTCGCGAGCTCCGCGACGGTCGCGCCGTGCACCGCGGCGAGCTTCGCGAGCGCGGCGAGGTCGAAGTCGTAGAGCTTCGCCGCGTTCTCCGACAGGATCTTGCGCATCTGCACGAAGCTCGGGAAGAACGGCGGGACCGTGTTCGGGAACACGACTTCGGCGACGACCCCGTCCGCCTCCTGCTGCGAGTTGCGCATCTCGTCGTCCCAGTTGCGGTGTCGCCGAGGTCCTGGTACGGGTTGCGGTACTTCCCCCGCCACGCGTCGAAGTCGTCCAGGTAGCGCTCCTCGAGGTACTCGCGGTACTGGGCATGGCTGCCGCCGCCGTGGCAGTCGGCCGAGATGATCGTGGAGTGCTCGGCTCCGGAGCCGTTCGCCCCGACGAGGGCGGACGTCGCCTCGCTGCTCATCGCTTCCCCTCCGGTCGCGCGGACCCGTGCCGCTCCACGCGCGCGTCGTGGGAGTCTCACGCGCGCTCTCTCGTGGTGTCGATTCGGTCACCGCTCGGATCATCCGGAACGGGTGAGGCGCGGTCGTGCCCGGCGCGGGCACAGTCGGGTCGTGACGGCAGCAGGCACGCCCGGCTTCGGCGCATCGGGTCCCCGTGTCATCCGCCTGACCGGTGAAGCCCCGCCCCGGCTCTGGCCGCTGGCCATGCTGGGAGGCGTCGGGCTGTTCGCGATCGGCGTCATCCTGATCGCGTGGCCGGGCGCGACCGGCGTCGTGCTGGCGATCCTCGCGGGGCTCGCCATGCTCTGGCGCGGCATGCTCGCGATGATCGAGTCGCTGCTCGAGCGCCCGGCTCCCGGGTGGGGCCTCGAGCTGCTCGGCGGGCTCCTCGGCATCGTCGTCGGCGGCGTCGTGCTGGCGTGGCCCCACCAGACGGTGCTGGTGGTCGCGGTGCTCCTCGGGATCTACCTGCTCGTCGAGGGTCTGACCCGCATGATGGGCGAGCTCATCAGCCCGACGCGGCACCGCGGTCTCGGGATCGTTGTGTCGGTGGTCGCGATCATCGCGGGCATCGTCGTGATCGCGGACCCGTCGCGCTCGCTCCACGTCGTGTCCAAGGTGCTCGGTGTCGTGCTCGTGTGCGTCGGCATCGTGCAGGCGTTCGGCGCGTTCGCGCTGCGACACGTCGAGACGCGCGACGGCTGGGACTGACCCGGCGCGATCAACTCGTCCTGAACCTCGTCATGTCGCCTGGGCGTCGTCGATCGCGTCGAGCGCCGCGTCCAGCGTCGGGTAGAAGTGGTCGCGATCGAGCGTCTCGAACAGGCCGTAGCGCACGATGAGATCCTGGAGACGCGTCCGCATGCCTGCGAAGGCCATGTGGATCCCGTTGGCGTTGAGGTCCTTGTCGAGGTCTTCGAGCATCTCCGCCGCGGTCACGTCCACGTCGGTCACGGCCTCGCAGTGGACGACGACCCAGTCGGGCTTGCGCTCGCGAGCGATGCTCAACACCTCCTCCCGGAACGCACCGGCGTTGGCGAAGAACAGTGGTGCCTCCCACCGGTACACCACGATGCGCGGCGGTTGCGCCGCATGCGGGAAGCGCTCGACGTCGTGCCAGCCCTCGATCCCTTCAACCTGGCCGAGGACGGCACTGTGCGCACGCCAATTCCGTTGGAACACCAGCAGCACGGCGAGCCCGACCGCGATGCCGATCCCTTCGAGCACACCGAAGAGCACGACGCCCAGCGTCGCGACGAGCGAGAGCACGAACGCGCTCTTGCGGACGGCGTAGTACCTCCGTATCGCGGCGAGGTTGGCCAGGGAGAGGGCGGCGGCGATGACGACCGCGGCGAGCACGGTCTGGGGAAGGTCGGCGAGCAGTGAATTGAGGAAGAGCAGCAGGATCACCACCAGTCCCGCCCCGACCAGACCGGTGACCTGACTCTTCGCACCCGACTGCTCCGCGACGGCCGTGCGCGATCCGCTCGTCGACACCGCGAAGCCCTGGAAGAACGAGGCTGCGATGTTGGCGGCGCCGATGCCGATCATCTCCTGGTTCGGGTGAACCTCCTCCCCACGACGCGCCGCGAAGCTGGCCGCCGTCGCGATCGTGTCGGTCAGCGAGACGAGCGTGATCCCGGCCGCAGCCGCGAGCAGCTCGAGGGCGTCCTTCGCGTTCGTCCACGGGAAGGAGGGCCGGGGCAGGCCGCTGGGCAGCGATCCGACCGTGGCGACGCCGTGCGCCGCAAGGTCGAACACCGCCGACACGACGGTTGCACCGACGACCGCGACGAGCACCGCCGGAACCCGCCGCGTGAAGTGGGGCAGCACCAGCAACGTTGCCAGCACCGCGAGGCCGACCGTGAGCGTGACCGCGGACGTCTCGTCGAGCGAGCCGAAGAACGCGCGGACGTCGCCGAGAAACGACGTGGCATCGGTCGAGAACCCGAACAGCTTCGGGAGCTGCCCGACGATGATCGTGATCGCGAGGCCGTTCATGTAGCCGACCTGGATCTCGATCGAGAGGAGGTCGGCGACGAACCCGAGCTTGGCGACGCCGAGGCCGATCTCGATGAGCCCGACCAGCAGCGCGAGCACGCCCGCGAGCGCGACCGCGCTCTTCGGATCGTTGGTGACGAGCAACGGTGTGATCGCGACGAGGATCAGCGGTCCCACGGAGGAGTCCGGGCCGAGCACGAGCACCCGCGACGGGCCGAACAGCGCGTAGCCGACGAGACAGGCGACCGTCGTGTACAACCCGGTGACTGCCGGGAGCCCCGCGAGCTCCGCGTAGGCCATCCCCTGCGGGATGAGGATCGCGGCGAGCACGATCCCGGCGACGACGTCGGACCGGAGCCACCCGCGCCGGTACGTCGCGAGGCTCGTGACGCCCGGGATCCAGCGCTCGATCCCGCGGACGGGTTCGGCCACGGCTCAGGTGTCGAGGAGGCCGAGCTCGCGTGCCCGGCTGACCGCGGCCCCGCGTGACGAGACCGCGAGCTTGCGGTAGATCGCGATCGCCTGCGACTTCACGGTGTTGCGCGAGACGTAGAGCTTCTCGGCGATCTCGGCCATCGACAGGTGCATCGGGAGGTACCCGAGCACGCGCAGCTCGGCGGCCGTGAGCGCGAGCGGCCCCACGATCGTGTCTGCGACCACTTCCAGGTCGACGTCGAGCTCGTCGACGCGCGTGCGCAGCGCGACGGCTTCCGGCATCGCCGCGACGAGGGGACGGAGCTCTCGCAGCAATTCCTTCGTCATCGCCGTGTCGCCCGACAGGAGCGCGGCGCGCGCGAGCACCGTGAGCGTCTCGGCCCGCAGCGCGGGCGCGACGCGACCAAGCGATCTCACCAGTCGCTGGCCGTGACCCAAGCACTCCCGCGCGCTGCGGGCCTCGCGCCGGTGCACGAGCGTCAGGGCCGCCACCGCGGGAACGATCGCCACCGGCGCGTGGTCGTCGAGCCGCCGCTTCGCGACGCACTGCTGCGCGAGATCGGCCCGTTCCGCGGCGCGCTCCCAGGCGCCGCTCTCGGCGTCGAGCAATGCGAGCTCCGCGAGGCAGTTCGCGTGCACGCTCGGCCACAGGACGGCAGAGCGGACGAGCGCGTCTTCGAGCGCGCGCCGCGCCGCGTCGTCGTCCCCGGCGAGGTGGTGCGTGACGCCGAGGTACAGCCCGGCGAGCGCGCGCCACGGACTGGCGTCGCGATCCAGCTCGAAGGCGCGGGTCGCGTCCGCCTGCATCGCCGCGAGACCGTGCTCGGACAGCAACGACCTCAGCAGGAGCGCATGGGCCTCGACGTCCTCGTCGGTCGCGTAGTCGACGGCCGACGCCGAGTGCTGTGCCACCCACAACCAGTGCGTCGCCTCGTCGGCACGGCCCTCGACCGCGTCGACCGATGCGGCGGTCAGGGCCAGCAACGGGTGGCCGGCGGTCTGGTCCTCGCCGAACGCGTCCAACCAGTGCTGCAACGTCGCAACCTGACCGCGCGTGATGCACGTCGGCGCGTTCTGCCAGACCAACCAGGCCGCATGCTCGTCGTCGGACGCGGCGATCGAGTGCCGGATCGCGGGCTCCAGCCGCCCGTGCGCCGTGTACCAGCCGCTCGCGCGCCGGTGCAGAGGTTGCTCGGCGAGCGGATCCCGACGGTGCAGCTCGTGCTGCAGCGCCTCTCGGAACAAGCGGTGGTAGCGGAAGCGCTCGGCCCGGGAGTCGAGAGGGACGACGAACAGGTTGGCCCGATGCAGACGCTCCAACAACTGGGCGGAGTCGTCACGCTCGCTCACCGCGTCGCACAACGACGGCGTGAGCTCCTCGAGCACGGCGGTCTGGAGCAGGAAGTCGACGATGGTCGGCTCGAGCTGATCGAGCACGGCACGATCGACGTAGTCGACGATGCGACGGTCGCCGCCGTCGAAGTCGTCGACGCTGTTGTCGTCGTCGAGCGACATCGCGGCGATCGCGAGAGCGGTCGGCCATCCCTCGGTGCGCCTCATGACGGTCTCGAGCTCGCCCGCGTCCAGCAGAACACCCGTCGCGCCGAGCAACAGCTCACCCTCCGTCGCGTCGAACGCGAGATCCGACGCGCCGACGCGGAGCGGTCGCGCGAAGACATGGCCCGGGAGCAACTCCAGATCGAGCGTCGCGTCGCAGCGCCCGCTCAGCACGAGACGGCTGCCCGACGGCAGCGCACGCGACACCTCGGAGACGACGAGCAGCGCGTGAGGTGACACGAGATGGTGAACGTCGTCGATGACCAGCACGCACGGCGTGCCGAGGGTCGCGAGGACCGCGCCCATGTGGAGGACCGACGCGACGGTCTGGGTCTCCGCGCCATCGAGCGACGACACCGCATGGTGTCCGAACGGGTCGAGGTCATCGAGCGCGCGCATGATCGCGAGGAGCAATGCGCGCGGGTCGTTGCTCGTGCCGTCGGCCGCGACCCACGCGAAGGGCCGTTCGTCGGCCTCGGCCCACTGCCGGAGCAGCGTCGTCTTCCCGTAGCCCGCGGGAGCGGCGACCGCGACGAGACGGTCGCCGGCGGCGACGAGCCGCTCGATGAGCAGAGATCGCGGGACCTCCGCCCGGGACGTCTTCCAAGGCTGCCGCGCCGTGCCTGCACGGAAGCGATCTGGTACGACCGTCACCACCCCGGTCCGCCTTTCGTTCGCCGCCGGGACACGGTGCCCCGCGCCCCTTCACCGCTCCCGTCCGCAGCATGCGCCGGGTCAGGGTGATCCCGCCTCACCCCACTGTGGGTGAGTGACGAGGGGAGCTTCCGCGAACGCGAACCGCGGTCGGCCGAGCGGGGCTCGAGCTAGGCGGGGGCGCTGACGGCGGGTGGGGCGGTGCCCACCGCAGGCGCGCTGCGCTCACGTCCGAAGAACTCGATCAGCGCGAGCGCCAGCAACGCCAGCACCCCGAGCCACACGACGACCATGGGGGTCGGCCGGTTCCAGAGGAACAGGACGGCGAAGCCGATGACGGCGACCGCGATCCGCATGCCGGCCTTGTGGGCGACGACGAACCCGCTGGGGCCCAACGCGCTCCAGCCTGCGGCGTCGCTCTGTCGGCCCAACCAGCTCGCGGCGGCGCGCATCTCGGCCCGGAACCACACGGCCAGCCGTGACGGCCCGGCGAGCACGGCCACCACGACGACCACGATGCTGAACGCAAGGATGCTGCGCATCGAGGTCTGCAACAGCCGGATCAAGTTGTCGTAGACCGACGCGGCCGCGTCGTGGGGGATGCCATTGTTGACGGCACTGTCCAAGTAGAGGCCCCGCGTGATGGCGAGGACCACCGCGAGAAGCGCGGCACCCAGCGTGAACACGACGGCGGCTTTAATGAAGCCGCGGCGGCGGTTCCGGGACAGGAAGATGGCGCCGCCGAAGCACGCGAACACCAGGAAGGGCAACACGAACGCGAGCCGGTTCAGGGCCTGAAGGCCGCGGCGGGCCTTGTAGAGGTTCCGCGCCTGGAAGATCGTTATCTTGCCCGAGACCTTGTCGGCCGGGATCTTGGAGAACACGCCGATGCCCGTGTCCTCCAGCCGCTGCTTGACCCGCTGCGCGAGCTTGGAGAGGTCGAGGGTGATGGCGCCGTTGGTGTTGGCGCTGATGGCGCCACCGCCCTTCCTGCCGCTCAGGATGTCGTTGATCTGGCTGTGCGCGGCCCGGTTCGCCTCGACCCAGAGGGTCTGGAACTCCTTGCTCTCCAGCAGCCGCAGCGCGGCTTCGTGGGTGAAGCTCCGGAGCGCGCTCGTGAGCGGGCCGGCGAGCGCCTGGGCCCGGTCCGGCAACGCGTCCTTGACGTACGCGTTGACATCGACCTGGTCGAAGAGGTTCGTCGTGATCTGATCGGCGGCGTAGGCCTGGACCGCCGGGTCGCTCGCAAGCGGCTTGATCGTCGAGACATAGCGCCCGGTGTCCGTGAGCTCGGTGTGCGCGAAGAGCACCACGATCGTGATCGGGGTGAGGATGAAGCCCAGCACGAGGAGGAGGGCGACCAACCAGCGGTGGCCTCGCCGAGCCCGCTTGGTCCCGTCGCTGCCGTTCTTCGCGGGGTCGCGGCCTTGGAGGGCGGCGTTGCGGGCCTCGAGGTCGGCGGCGTGCTTCCGCTCGGCGTCCAGCTCCGCTTGGAGGGTCTCGACCTCGGTGTCTCGCCGCGGCTCGGTACCAGTGCCGTCTGCCATCACAACCGCCTCCGGCTCGACGACTCGGACCGCGCTGGAGTGCGCGTGTGCCGGCACTCTCGCGTCCGGTCGCCCGAACGGTCGTCATCCGAGGGGGATGAACGTCCCCCGGCGGCCCTCGATGCCCCAGGCGGCTGCGCTCAGAGAGGCAGCTCCTCGGGGAGCAGCGTGTCGAACCTCGCCATGTGCGACGCGAGCTGCTGCCAGAGCGCGAGCCGGGCCCGGGCGTCGCCGCACCCGGCCAGCTCTTCGACGGTGTCGGCGGATTCGCGCAGCAGGGTCGCCATCTCGGCCGCGATCGCAGGGTGGAGGGCACCACTCCGAGCCGTGTCGCCAGCGGTCATCGTCTGCATCCCCGGGGAGATTCGGTCCTTCAGTCGTTTCCCTGATCCGCGTCGGTTGAACACGGAATTCGCGTCCGGACCGAAGCGTGCCTCGACGCTCTCGCTCAGACGCCCTCCTCGGCTTCGAGCGCTCCGTCGTGGATCGCGTCGACGAACCGTTCGTAATCGCGTTCGTTCTGATCCGCGTACCGGCACGCGAAGTCGGTCATGGCGCGGTCGAAGCTGTCGCGGCGACCGAGGTAGGCGTTGATCGCGATCGGGTCACCGGATCGTGCGTGCGCGCGGGCCAGCGTCCAACCGCACATTCCCGCGTAGACGCTCATCGCGAGGGGCGACATCGTCTCGACCGCCGCCGAACCCTTCATGTCGCGAAGCTGGCGCCAATAATAGTGGCGGTCGACGTCGAGGCCCCTCGTCCACCCGAGGAAGATGTCGCTCGCGGCCTGCATCATGCGTTGGCCCCGCACGACGCGCTCACCGTGGTTCGCGTATCGACTCTTCGGCAGGTGGTCTTCCAGGACCGAGGTCGTCGCCTCCTTCACCTGGAGGAACAGCGGGTCCGCTTCGTCGCGGCCTTGGAGCAGCGCGATGAAGGCGCGTGTGCCGACACTGCCGACGCCGACGACCTTTCGGGCGACGTCGACGACCTGGAAGCCGTCCAGGAGGTGGCGGCGATCGTCCTCGAGCGTCGCGCGGTACTGACGCAACAGGACGCGGATCCCGTCCTCCGTCTCCTTGGGGTCGAGCCCGTAGTGCAGGGCCACGTCGCGCAAGGGGACGATGAGCGGTGGCTGGCTCACGATGCGGTACTGGCCGTCGACGAGCTCACCCAGCTTCGCGAGCGCCTGCACGCTGTCGCGCGTACGCGCCTGCGCGACGAGCTTCTCCGCCCGGGCGGTGCCGACCCGTTCCTTCTTCGAGGTCGCAGATCGACGGATCAGATCGAGGACGTCGTCGGCAGGAAGGCGCGAATACCAGATCGCGAGGTTTCCCATCTCGGCGAACTCCGCGATGGCATTCCGGTACGAGCGCACCGTCGCCGTCGCGGCTTCGGCGACGTCCGCGCCCGCGAAGCCGTTGTTGCGTGCAGCGATGGCGAAGCTGGCAGCGAGTCGCGCCACGTCGTACTCGAACGGGCCTGGCAGCGTCTCGTCGAAGTCGTTGAGATCGAAGAGCAGTGTGCGCTCGGGTGACGCGAAGACGCCGAAGTTCGAGAGGTGCGCGTCGCCACAGAGCTGCACCTCGAGCCCGGCGCGGGGTGTGCCCTCGAGGTCGGCGGCCATGACCTTCGCCGCGCCGCGATAGAACGTGAACGGCGAAGCCATCATCCGTCCGTGACGCACCGGCACGAGATCAGGCTCGCGAGTGCGGTCCTGCTCCTGCAGGAGGGCGACGGGGTCGGATCGGTCGTCGGCGGGCTTCCACCCCGCGTGCGACGAGCGCGGGACGAGACGGCGCGCCTCGCGGCCGCGCGCGGCTCGTTCGTCCGCGCTGGGATGGTCGATGCGCCGGACGGCCGTTTCCGACGGCGCCTGCACGTCCACCGTCATGGCAACCTCCCGTCGGTCACGCAGCGGTCGTGCTCGACGACGAACCCGTCGTACCGCCCGTGTTCAGCACGACGACCAGTCCGTTGGTATCACCGACCGCACCGATGGTGACGGAGCCGTCGTAGGAGCCCTTGAAGCTCACCATGCCGACGAAGGCCTTGTTCGAGCCGACGGACGACGAGCTCGTGACGGTCAGCTGGCTGTTGCTCTTGTAGAAGTTGTACGCGTCCTGCGCGGAGCCCGACAACGTGTACACGCCGACCATCACACCCTCGGACTTGCCCGCGACGGATCCGGAGCCCGCCGCGTCCGCGCCGGACGGGACCGGGAAGCCCTGCGGCCATCCCGCGGGCAGCTTGCCGTCGAGTGAGACCGACGCCTCACCCTCGCTCGTCGAGATCGAGTACGTCTTCGTGGTGGTCGACGTCGATTTCGAATTCGATGTGCTCTTCGAGCTCGACCCGGAGCTCGAGCACGCGCTCGCGCCGAGGAGCGCGAGCAGAAGGAGCGCGATCGAGAGCCGCGCGCGAGTGCCCATGGGGGACCTCCCGTCGATCGCCGGACCTCGTGCATCGCACCGCGGACGGGCGGGGCCGGGCATCACCCGGACGGGGTGAACGCCCGAACCGGAGGTTCACCCCGGCTGGGTGATGTCGCACCCGTCGCGCGCGCGATGCGATGCACACCGTGCACGAGTGGGACTCTCGTGCCCGTCGTCGAGGCCGCCGAAGGAGTGGGGTGTCCATGGCGCTGCTCATGCGACCGAGCCGGTCACTCCTCCGACTCGCAGCCGGTGACGCGACCGGGAAGGCTTCCGGTCGCGCCGGCACCCGCGGCCGTGCCGGCGGCGGGCACGCCATGGGCAATCCGCCGCCTCCATCCGCCTACCGCTCGTCCTCCTCGCCGCCCGCCGTCGTGGCGTCGGCCGATCGCACCGGTCAGCTCGAGCGCCTCGCACGGCTCCACGATGCGGGCGCTCTGACCGACGCGGAGTTCGGCACGGCGAAGGCGCAGGTGCTCGGCGTGTGACCGGACGACGAGGAGCCATCATGACGACGCCGCTCGAGGAGGAGCGGGCCGCGAACCTCCGCCTCGCGTTGGAGGTGAGCATCGCGGGCGACACCGCGCTCCTTCCCGACCTGTACACCGACGACGTCAAGGGTTGGTCTCCGGCGCTCGTCGTGTGCTCACGCGACGAGCTCGCGGTCGAGCTCGAGCAGCGCGTCGGCGCCTTCACCGACGTCGACATCACCGTGCGGCCCATCGACATCGCCGACGATCACGGCTATGCAGAGTGGTCGGTGACAGCGACTCACAGCGGACCATTGGTCCTCGACGACGAGATGGTCGTCGATGCGACCGGGCGAAGGCTTGAGCTGCGCGGTGTCACGGTCGCCGAATTCCGGGGGTCGCGGATCAAGGCGTTTCGCCAGTACTGGGACGAGGTCGCGTTCATGCAGGGACTCGGTCTGCTCTCGGGCGACGAAGCACGCCGTCGGCGCGACCCGGCGTGAGTGACCCGAAAGGAGTCGGTGTGGCGGACGACAGAGCGACGCGCATCGCCGAGGCCATCAAGCCGTTGCGTGTGAAGCCCGGCTCGAGCGTCCACCTCGCGCGGGACTTCGACCCGCGCTACAAGGCGGACTTCGTCAAGAAGAAGGACGGCGCCGGCATGCTCCAGACGGGCGTGACGCTGCTGTCGGAGTACCAGTCGCGTCTCGCGGCGCAGGACAAGCGTGGCGTTCTCGTGTGCCTGCAGGCGCTCGACGCGGGCGGCAAGGACGGCGCGATCCGCCATGTCATGAGCGGGGTGAACCCGCAGGGCGTCCACGTGACGAGCTTCAAGGTTCCCTCCTCGGAGGAGCTCGACCACGACTACCTCTGGCGGTACGCGCGACGACTCCCGGCGCGCGGCGAGATCGGCATCTTCAACCGCTCACACTACGAGGAGGTCCTCGTTGTGCGCGTGCATCCCGAGAACCTCGACCGTCAGAAGCTGCCGCCCAAGGCCAAGGACAAGGGGATCTGGCGCCGTCGCTACCGCCAGATCAACGACTGGGAGCGCTACCTCACGGAGAACGGCATCACGGTCGTGAAGCTGTTCCTCAACCTGTCGAAGGAGGAGCAGCGCTGCCGCTTCCTCGCGCGCATCGACGTGCCCGAGAAGAACTGGAAGTTCTCGCCCAACGACGTGCGCGAACGCGCGTACTGGGACGACTACCAGGACGCGTTCTCCGAGATGCTGTCGGCGACGAGCACGCCGTGGGCCCCGTGGTACGTGGTCCCCGCGGACCGGAAGTGGTTCGCGCGCCTCTGCGTGTCCGCGATCCTGGCCCACACCCTCATCGAGATCGGACCGGAGTACCCGAAGGTCGGACCCGAGAAGCTCGAGGAGCTGGCGGCCGTGAAGACCCAGCTCGAGGCGGAGGCACCACCGGGTGCGGCCCCCGACCCGATCGCGACGGAGCTCGGGAGCCGGAACGGCAAGAAGGCGGAGCAGCACGCGTAACGCCGGTCGCCGCGCGCGCCTATCGACCGAACCGGGTGATGCGCGCGACGAACCCGGCGCGATGTGGGAGCGGGACTCACCACATCGCGCCGGGCGCCTTGGTCAACGCCCCAGAGGGATCAGGCGCTGACGACCTTTGCCTTCAGGCGCGTGAACTCGGCGTCGTCGATCACGCCGCGCGCCTTGAGGTCGGCGAGCCGGTCGAGCTCGGCCGCCGGGCTGCTCGAGCCGTTGCCGGCCGCGTCCTTCACGTAGGCGCGAAACGCCGCGTCCTGGGCCTGTGCCTGCTGCGCCGCGTGCTCACCCATCTTGTGGCCGCGGGCGATCAAGTAGATGAACACGCCCAGGTACGGCATCACGATGACGAAGATCGTCCACAGTGCCTTCGCCCACCCGCCCATGTCGGGGCTGCGGAAGATGTCCGCGAAGACGACGATCAAGAGCCAGATCCACACGAAGAACAGGAAGAACCACAGCATCGACAACAGGACCTGGCCGGATCCCCAATCTGCTGCAAGCGTCACGACTGCTTCCTCCAACTCGTCCCCTCATCGGGGGAACCGGATAAGTCCCGCTCCACCTCGTACCGCAGCCAGGGTGATCGGTTTCCTCATCGCGGCCATCCCCCACAGCGGGCGATTCGCGCGTCGGCGGGCACCCGTCGGGCGGACGGTGCGAGCGCTTTCACCCCGCCGGGATGATGGGGCGACGCTCGGAGTCTGCGAGCGTCGAGCACGTTCGGTTGTCTGCGCGATCCCCTCTCGACGCGACACGAGGAGTGGCCATGTCCGAGTACCCGGCCATCGCCGACCACGCCCTCATCGGTGACCTGCAGACGGCGGCGCTCGTGACCACGGGTGGCTCCGTCGACTGGTTCTGTTGCCCGCGCTTCGACTCGCCGGCCGTGTTCGCGTCGTTGCTCGACCAGGAGAAGGGCGGCAGCTTCGACCTCTGCCCGACGAGCACCGACCACGTGACGAAGCAGATGTACCTGCCCGACACCGCGGTCGTCGTCACCCGGTCGCTGTCGCCGGCCGGCGTCGCCGAGGTGATCGACTTCATGCCCATCGAGGATCCGGAGGTCGTGACCGACCATCACCGGCTCGTGCGCGGTATCCGAGGTATCCGCGGCGAGGTCGAGTTCGACGCGTGCATCCGGCCGCGCTTCGACTACGCGCGCCAATCCCACAAGACTCATGTGGACGGCCCGACCGCCGTGTTCGAGTCGCCCGGGCTGACGCTCAACCTCACGGCAACGATGCCCCTCAAGCACGACGGCGACGACGTCAGCGCGCGGTTCACGGTCAAGCCGGGCGACCTGTTCGGCTTCGTCCTCGAATCCGGCGAGCTCACCACGCCCCAGACGATCGGGCACGGCGAGATGCTGGCCCTCTTCGCGGACACGATCGGGTTCTGGAAGGACTGGGTGGCGAAGAGCCGCTACGCGGGTCGCTGGCGCGAAGCGGTCCAGCGCTCGGCCATCACGCTCAAGCTCATGACGTACGCGCCGACCGGCGGGTTGGTCGCCGCGCCGACCGCCGGTCTCCCCGAGCAGGTTGGCGGCGAACGGAACTGGGACTATCGCTACACGTGGGTGCGCGACGCGTCGTTCTCCGTCTACGCGCTGCTCGGTCTCGGATACATCGACGAGGCGGCCGCGTTCGGGAAGTGGTTGCGGCGCACCGCGGAGGCGAACGCCGCGACGCAGGGCGACATCCCGCTCAACATCATGTACCGCATCGACGGCAGCCCGGACCTCGAGGAGGAGACCCTCGACCACTTCGAGGGATACCGCGGCTCGCGGCCCGTGCGCATCGGCAACGGCGCTGCGACCCAGCTCCAGCTCGACATCTTCGGCGAGGCGATGGATTCCGTCCGGTTGGCCGACGTGACCCTGCCGGCGGCCGGCGTGACGGATGACGCGTGGAACGACATCGTGCGGCTGATCGATTGGTTGTGCGACAACTGGGACCAGCCCGATGAGGGGATCTGGGAGACACGCGGCGGGCGCAAGCCGTTCACGTACGGCCGCGTCATGACGTGGGTCGCGTTCGACCGGGCCATCCGGATGGCCGTGGACCACGGCCGTCCGGCCGCGCTCGACCGGTGGATCCGCGGGCGCGACGACGTCTACCGCGCGGTCATGACGCGCGGATGGAACGAGTCGATGCAGGCGTTCGTGCAGTACGAGGGCAGCGACGTGCTCGACGCGTCGCTGCTCCTGATGCCGCTCGTCGGCTTCATCGCGCCCGCCGACGACAAGTGGCAATCGACGCTGCGGGCCATGGACAAGGTCCTCGTGTCGGACAGCCTCGTGTACCGCTACGACCCGGCCGCTTCGCCCGACGGGCTGCGCGGGTCGGAGGGCACGTTCTCGCTGTGCACGTTCCACTACGTGGACGCGCTCGCGCGTTCGGGCCGGCTCGACGACGCCCGGCTGACGTTCGAGAAGATGTTGACGTACGCGAACCACGTCGGACTCTTCGCGGAGGAGATCGGCCTGAGCGGTGAGCAGCTCGGGAACTTTCCCCAGGCGTTCACGCACCTCGCGCTGATCAACGCGGCCGTGAACCTCGACTACCAGCTCGACCACGGGTCGGGGCGGGTCAGGGTCGTCGAGGCGGGCTGAACGGGGCTCCACGCCGAGCGAGGTCGCGGCGATGGCGACATCCGAGCAGAGGACGACGTTCTCACCGTGGGCCGCGGTCTTTCCGCTCGCGCTCGCGCAGTTCGTCGCGAGCTACGCGTGCACGAACATGAACGTCGCGATCAACAGCATCGCGAAGGACATCGGCACCGACGTCAGCGGTGTTCAGACCGCGATCACGTTGTTCACGCTGACGATGGCCGCGCTGATGATCCCGGGCAGCAAGCTGACCGACCGATGGGGTCGCAAGCGTTGCTTCCTCATCGGTCTCGTCGTATACGGGGCGGGAGCACTGATCGCGGCGCTCGCGCAGGGCATCGGCGTCCTCGTCGTCGGCTACTCGCTCCTCGAGGGGATCGGGTCGGCCTTGCTCATCCCGCCGATCTACATCCTCGTCACGGTCATGTTCCCCGACGTGAAGAGCCGGGCGAAGTACTTCGGCGCGGTCAGCGGCGCAGCGGGGATCGGCGCCGCAGCGGGCCCGCTCATCGGGGGCCTGATCACGACGGCCATCAGCTGGCGCGCGTCGTTCGGACTCCAGATCGCGATCGTGCTCGCGGTGATCTACCTCGCTCGACGCGTGCCCGACGATCACCCGGCCCCGACGCCCTCGCGCTTCGACGTGATGGGGACGATCCTCTCGGCCGCCGGCCTGGTGCTGATCGTGATCGGTGTGCTGGAGAGTCGCACGTTCGGCTGGCTGAAGTCGCGTGCGGACTGGAAGGTCGGCGACACGGTCCTGATCCACGAGGGCGGCGTCTCGCCGGTCTGGGTCTTCGTCGTGGCCGGAGCGGTCCTCCTCGCGTGGTTCTTCGTGCACATCCGTTCCGACGAACGCAAGGGGCGCGAGCCGCTCCTCTCGACGCGCCTGTTCCGCAACCACGTCGCGAATCTCGGGCTGACGACCCAGCTGATCCAGTGGCTCACGCTCCAGGGCACCTCGTTCGTCGTCTCGGTGTTCCTGCAGACCGTGCGGGGGTTCAGCGCGATCGAGACTGGGCTGGCGCTCACCCCCTCGACGATCGGGCTGCTCGTGTCGTCCGCGGCCGCGGGACGGCTGGCGCAGCGCCGCCCGCAGCGCACGCTCATCTGGGTCGGCTTCGCCGGGAACGCGGCCGGAATGGGCCTCCTGCTGCTGTTCGCGCGCGCTCACTCGAACATCCTCGCGTTCGTGCCGGGGCTGCTGGTGATCGGGCTCGCGATCGGGATCATGCTCACGGCGTCGGTCAACGTCGTGCAGTCGGCGTTCCCCGAGAAGGACCAGGGCGAGATCTCCGGTCTCTCGCGGAGCATCTCGAATCTCGGATCGTCGCTCGGCACCGCGCTCGTCGGCTCGGTGCTCGTGTCCACGGTGATCAACAAGCACTTCGCCGCGGCCCTCGTCGTCATGATGGTCATCACGCTCGCCGGTCTCGTCGCCGCGCTCCGTCTGCCCCGTGAGCAGATCAGGACGCCGGAGCCGGCCTGACCGCTCGCGGCGGATCATCCCTGCCGGGTGACGACGTGACCACCGCGCTCCCGCACCCTCCGAGTGTCCGAGCCCGCGACAGAGGAGGCTGGGCATGGGTCCCGTCGTCACCGCCGAACGTCCCGCCCGACCCCAGGCGGCGGGCGCGCGCACGTCGGCCGCCGCCCACCAGGCGGCTTCGCGGTCCCGGGCCGTGCGCCTCGCCATCGCCGTGGCCTGGGTCGTCGTCATCGGTCTCTGGATGCTGCTCGAGGCAGGTCATGTCTGGCGCCGCCTGCGCGCGAGGATGGACTGACGCTGCCGGAGCCGCACCTCGCTCCGGGGCATTGCTTCTGACCGGGTCAGTGGGGGAGCGGCGATGAGCACGACGACCGACGAGGCCAGTCTCGCCGCCGAGATCATCGGCGTGGCGGTCGGCGCCGCGGTCGGCGCCTACGTCGCGCGGCGGACGAACCGGCTGGTCGGCGCGCTGGCCGGCATCGTCGTCGTGCCGTTGGTGCAGCGTTCCGCGACGCGACTCGCTTCGGCCATCGGCATCTGACGCTTTCACCCGCTCGGGAGGACGTCACCCGAGCGCGCTCGCTGCACGATCGCGGTGATGCTCCGACGGGTGGCCGCGGCCGCGGCCCTGTTCGCTCTCGTCGTCGCGCCGGTGCTCGCGATCGTGTTCGCGGTGACGCATCTGGTGCTGCTCCTCGTCACGGTCGTGGCGCTCGTCGTGATGAGCGCGGCCGGATGGCTCGCGATCACGCGTCGCGGGGCAACACGCCTCGCAGGGGCGATCGTCGCGGCGCTCGCCGCGCTCACTGTTGTCGCGGCGTTCTTCGTGGTGCTCCCGTCGACCCGCGCGCTCCGCGATGTGGTGCTCATCGCGGTTCTCCTCGTCGTCGCGCTCTTGCTCGGTCGGTTCGCGCTCAGCCCGCGTCGGGTCGCGTTGCCGACCGCCGCAACGATGCGCCGCACCGCCGGGCATCCGGTCGTGTTCATGAACCCGAAGTCGGGCGGCGGCAAGGTCGGACGGTTCAACCTGGTCGAGGAGGCACGGCGGCGGGGGATCGAGGCGATCCTCCTGGAGCGGGGTGACGACCTGCGGACGCTCGTGCTCGCGGCGATCGCGCGCGGCGCCGACGCGCTCGGCGTCGCCGGCGGCGACGGCTCCCAGGCCATCGTCGCGTCGATCGCGATCGAGCACGGGTTGCCGTTCGTCTGCATTCCGGCGGGTACCCGCAACCACCTGGCGCTCGACCTCGGCGTCGACCGGAACGACGTCGTCGGCTCGCTCGACGCGTTCGCGGAGGGCCCCGAGCACCGGGTCGACGTCGGCCTCGTCGACGACCGCGTGTTCGTCAACAACGTGTCGTTCGGGGTGTACGGCGAGATCGTGCAGTCGGACGAGTACCGCGACGCGAAGGTGCAGACGGCGGCCGCGATGTTGCCCGATCTGATCGGGCCGGAGGCGACCGCGGCCGAGCTGCGCTTCCGCGGCCCCGACGGGTCGCCCCGATCGACGCGCGATCTCGTGCTCGTCTCCAACAACCCCTACGAGCTCAGCGGCATCGGAGGGTTCGGGAAGCGCCCGCGACTCGACACGGGGAGGCTCGGCGTCGTCAGCGTCGCCGTCGCCGACGCGGCGGACGCGGCACGCTTCACCGCCCTGCAGCTCGCCGGTCGTGCACGCGACTTCCCGGGTTGCGCCATGTGGGCGACCGAGGAGTTCGAGGTCGACGCCGACGGACCCGTGCCTGCCGGCATCGACGGAGAGTCCGTCCGTCTCGATCCCCCGATCCGCTTCCGGATGCGGCCGGGCGCGCTGCGGGTCTGGCTCGCGCCGAGCGCGCCGGGGGCGAATCCGCGAGCGCCGGACGTCCGTCTCGACGGGGCGACGTTCGCCGCGCTGTGGGATCTCGTGCGTGGGGGCGCACCCGACGGCACGAACGGGCACGCGGCGGCAGGTGCTACGGACGCCGACGGAGCGCGGCAAGCTCCCTCATGACCTCGCGCTCCACGAGGATGGGGACGAACTCGCGCACCTGCGCGCGGTCGAACGTGGCATAGAGCGCGCGCACCCGCGCTTCGAGGAACTCGGGCGCGACCATGTCGCCGAAGCGGTCGACCAGCCTTCCGACGGTCTGCGTGACCCGCAGCGCCTCACGGTCGTCGGCCGGCACGGTCGGTCGTGCGACGTCGATCAGGTCCCGAGCGTCCTGCATGTCGTGCCTCCCACCGGCCGACGTGGTGCATCGTGTGCCCGCCCCCGTGAGAATCCGGCCGTGATGTGGTCTCCCACATCACCCACGCGGGGTGATCGTTTGCCGCGCTCATCCCGTCGCGCGGCGAGTGCCCCCGGTGCGGCTCAACATCCCCAGCGCTTCGGCCTGGCGGATCGCCTCGGCGCGCGAGGACACGCCCAGCTTGCGGTGGATGCTGCGCACGTGGGTCTTCAGCGTGTTGACCGAGATCAGCAGCTCGGTCGCGATGTCGTGGTAGCTCAGCGTCGTCGGGAAGTACCTGAGCACCGACTCTTCGCGCTCGCTCAGCGGCTCGAGGAGGGTCCGGCCGGCACGGAGCGCGGGGAGGTCCACCACCGCGCGCACGAGGTCGATCGTCATCGGGTGCAGCCGCGGGGAGGAGGCGAGCGAGCGCAGCGCGCGTGACACGCCCGGGCCGCACTCGATGAACGTCCGCCGGAACCCTTCCGGCGCCGCGAGCTCGGCCGCACGGCTGACGTGGCGCCGGAGCTCGTCGAGGCGCTCCGCCGCGGTGCCGCGGAGCAGCTCGTGGCGGATCCGGTCCCCGAGGTACACGGGCTGGAGCGCGGCGAGCCGTCGACGCGCGCGGCCGCTGCGGCCCTCGCCGACCTCGATCCCGGCCAGGAGCAGCTCGCGGCCGAAGCCGACGGGGAGCGTCCCGGCGACGAGCGCGGCGCGGGAGAGATCGCCGCAACGCATCGACAGCCTGACGTCGACCCGGTTCGTGGCGTCGAGGAGCGCCGGTGGACGGGGGTCGCCGAACGCGGCGCGCACCGCGCGCAGGTGCTCGAGCGCGTCGTGCGGACCGGCCACCGCCTCCACGTTCCGCACGTGCTCGAGCCGCGTCAGGACCCGGTACGGCGGTGACGCGAGGTCCTCCGCGAGCGCGAACGCCTCGTCCACGTCGCGCGTGGCCCCGATGAGGTCGTCGCGCTCGCGCCCGAGCGCGGCCCGAGCGAGGAGCGCGTCCATCGTCGCCGGATGACCGCCGACGTCCAGCGCGGCGGCCATGCGCAGCGCCCGTTCGGCGCTCACCTCCGCGTCGCGGAGCCGTCCCTCGCCGGCCTGCACGCGAGCGAGCACCGCGGGTACCGCGACCTCGTCGACGACAGGGTCCACGTCACGCGACACCCTGGCCAACGATCGCCGCGCGCGGTCGAAGTTGCCCAGGAGGAGCCACGCGCGTGCAAGATCCAGCTGGACGCCGTCGGCGATGCGGTCTCGAACCGCCGAAGAACCCGCGCCGGCGGCGACGCGTCTCGCCCGATGGGCGTGGTTGACCGACGCGTGCGCGTCTCCCTCCGCGGCATACCACGCGATCCAGAGCGCCTCGGTCCGGTTCTGCTCAGCGGCGTCGGTGCCGTCGGGTTCGATGGCCAGCGACGCGCGCTCGAGCCACACCGCGGCGTCGTCCTGGCGACCGATCTTGCGCAACGCGTCGGCGTAGAGGAGCGAACGCTCGCGGTCACGCGCGACGAACGAGGCGGGCAGCAGATCGAGGCAACTGCTCGTCGTGACGCGGGCCGCCGGGGTGAGCTCGGCCTGACGAGGGAGCGCGAGCGCGAAGGCCTCCTCGTGCTTTCCCGCCGCGACGAGGAGCTCGACTGCGGCAAGCGTGTCGTCGGCGCGGGCCAGCTGCCACGCGGCCTCGGCGCGCGCCGCCCGCGCGCGTTCCGGGTCACGAGTCTCGAGCTCCGAGCGCAAGAGGTCACGGAAGAGGCTGTGGTACCGGAACGAGGTTCCGGCCGAGTCGGCGCGTACCAGGAAGAGGTTCGCGGCCTCGAGGCGGCGAAGCTGGGCGTCCGCGTCGGACCGTCCGGTCACCGCCTCGCAGAGCTGCGCGTCGAACCGGGGGAGCACCGAAGTCAGCAGCAGGAACTCGCGGATGTCGTCCGGCTGGCCGCCGAGAACCTCGTCGAGCAGGAAATCCGCGATGAAGCGGTCCGTGCCACCGAAGCTCTCGATGAAGGTGTCCCGGTCGTCGCTCGCGCGGAGCGAGATGACCGCGAGCTGCAGCCCGGCGATCCAGCCCTCGGTCCGCCGCGCGAGCGTCGACACCGCGCGGTCGTCGAGCTGCAGATCTTCGAATGCGCCCAGGTACGCGCCCGCCTCTTCCGCGTCGAACCGGAGGTCGGCCTCGCGGATCTCCACGAGCTCGTCGCGCACGCGCCAGCGCGCGAGAGGCAACGCGGGATCGGACCGGCTGACGAGCACGACGTGAAGCGCAGGTGGCTTGCGCTCGAGGAGCGACCGGACGTCTCCATGGACCGCACGCGCGTGCACGACGTGGAAGTCGTCGAGGACCAGCACCAGCTCGTCGTCCAGCGCGTCCAGCTCCGTGAGGACGTGATCCAACGACGCGTGCCGGGGCACGACGTCGCGCGGCGATGCGCGGGCCGGCGATGCGCGCGTCACCTGTCGCACCGCCGTGAGCACGTCGCGCCAGAACGCCGGCGCGGCGTTGTCGTCGATGTCGAGCGTCAGCCACGCGGCGCGACGGCCGGTCGCGTGCAGCCACTCCTGGACCGCCGTCGTCTTCCCCGCCCCGGGGGGCCCCGTGACGAGCGTGAGCCGGCCGCCGTCGGCCGCCGGGAAGCGCGCGGTCACCCGCGGACGTGTGACGTGGTGCCGAGGGGGCGGCGGTGGAGCCAGCTTCAGTTCGATCGCGGCGCCCGGTGCGCCCGCTCGGCGTGTTGGGACCAAGTTGTTCATGGTCGGCGTGGATCCCACCTTCTGTCAAGCACCGACGCGACATCACAACGGACGCACCACGGGTGGGGGTGCGCAGTCGAGTTCGCAACAAGACCGCCGCGGAACCTTCGTCGATTCCGATCACGGCTCGGGCTCGCGATCTGTTCACCCGTCGCGGGTGATGCCCCTGTGCAGAGGCTCGGGCAGCCTCGGGTGGCGCAGGGAACGGTTCCCATCCGCAGGCGCTGCGGTCGAGGAGGAGCGCCGTGGGCGGCTGCCCGCCGGTCGAGGGATGACGACGGACGTCACGCGACCAGTGTCGGACCCGCGCCTTCGCAGCCTCGAGGGTCGCCTTCCCGGGTACCGCTACGGCCTCGTGCTCCTGCTCCTGATGGTGACGTACGTGGTCTCGGTGGCGGCGCCGACCCAGGCCTGGGCGCGACTCGTGGTCATCGTGCTCCAGGAGCTGACCCTCCTCGTCGCGATGGGTGCGTCCCGCGTCCATGCCCGCACGGTGCGCATCGTCGGCGTGGTGATGGCCGTGTTCACGTTGCTGCTCATCGCCGCCTTGCCGTGGGGCGAGGGGAGCGACGCGCTGAGGGGTGCCTATTTCCTCGTGAGCGCGTTGCTCGTCGGCGTGGCGCCCGTCATGATCGTCCGCGGCCTGATCCGGCGAGCGGTCATCGACGTGCGCACCGTGCTCGGCGCGCTGTGCGTCTACGTTCTCATCGGCATGCTGTTCGCGTTCGTCTACGCGGCGATCGGCACCCTGGGCAGCAACCCGTTCTTCGCACAGGTGAACCACGCGACGATCTCGGACTACCTGTACTTCAGCTTCATCACACTGACCACGGTCGGGTACGGCGACCTCACCGCTGCGGGCGGATTCGGTCGTGCGTCCGCGGTGATGGAGGCGCTGCTCGGCCAGATCTATCTCGTGACCGTCGTTGCCGTGCTCGTCGGCGCGATCGGTCATCGACGTCTCGCCACCCCGTCGCCGGCAGCGGAGGACACCGTACGCGGCAGCGGGCCGGCATGAACGCAGCCGACGGCGGCGGGCGCGTCATGGACGTCGATGCAGGGCACGCGTCGGCCGGCGGCGTCACGAGCACGGTCGGGCTGCCTCCGCGCGCCGCGCACCACGTGGCCCGTCCGCGGCTCGACGCGCTCGTGGCCCCACCCGAGGGACCGAACATCACCCTCGTCATCGCGCAGACGGGATGGGGAAAGACGGTTGCGGTCCGGGACTGGGTCGAGCGTGCCGGCTCGCGCGTCGCGTGGCTCACGTTCGACCGCAGCGACGACCACCCGATGCGCTTCTGGTACGACGTCCTGTCCGCCGTCGACGCCGCGCTGCCCGGGGTGGCGAGGCGCGCCATCGACGCGCTGACCGAGTCCGGCGCATCGGACGACGCCTTCGTCGGCGCGCTCGTCACCGACGTGGCCCGGGCGCGACGGCGACTGGTCCTCGTGCTCGACGACCTGCACGTCGTGCACGACCGCCGGGTCCTCCGGTCGCTCGAGCAGCTCCTCGAGCACGCGCCGCCGCTGCTCCGGTTCGTGCTCATCACGCGGCAGCACCCGCCGCTCCCACTCGCGCGGTGGCGGGCCCGGGGCCTCGTCGGCGAGGTGTCGGAGTCGGCGCTCGCGTTCCGGCGCGACGAGGCGGCTGCGCTGCTCGCCTCGTTCGAGGGTGTCGAGCTCGCGGACGAGGATCTCGCGACGCTGGTGGACGAAGCAGAGGGATGGGTTGCCGGGCTGCAGCTCGCCGCGCTCGCGTCGAGCGGGACGCATCGTCGCGGTCCGGAGCACGCGGACGCGGATGCGTCGACCGGGCGGGAAGCGGTCGCCGATCTCCTCGTCCGCGAGGTCCTGAGCCTCCAGTCGACCGCGGTTCGCGAGTTCCTGGGCGACACCTGCGTCGTCGAGAGGTTCGACGTCGAGCTCTGCCGCGCGTTGACGGGGCGGGACGACACGCAGGAGATGCTGCGGACGATCGAGGACCGCCGCCTGTTCCTCGTCCCCCTCGACGCGCACCGCCGATCGTTCCGCTACCACCAGTTCTTCCGCGACTTCCTGTGCAACGACCTCGAGGCCCGGGATCCGGACCGCCTCCGCCGCCTCCATGCCGTCGCGGCCGCGTGGTTCCGTGACGAGGGCGACGTACGCCTCGCGGTGAGCCATCTGCTCGACGCAGGAGACACCGACGGCGCGTTCACCCTCGCGATCGAGGAAGCACCGCGCGGGCGCTCGACGCGCTCGGGACAGAGCGACTGGCTCGACCTGCTGCCGCCCGACTACGTCGGCGCGGAGCCGCAGCGCATCGCGAGGTTGGTCGTCGCGCTGGTCATGCAATCGAGCTTCACCGACGCCCTCATCTGGCTCGAACGGGCCCAGGCCGTGGTCGAGGACGGCGCCGCACCGGGGCTCGAGCGACGGCTCGCCGCGATGCGGGCACAGCTGGCGGCCTTGCGCGGGGATGCCGCACGCGCGGTGGAGCTCGGGGCCCCGATGCTTCCCATCGACGAGCGCGAGTGGGACGACGTCGTGTTCGAGCGGTTGCCGGTGAACCTGGCCCGCTCGTACCTGATCCTCGGCCAACTTCCGGACGCGAAGGCGATGGTCGATCTGCTCCGCGAGCGCGATCGGCTCTCGGACGTCGCGTCGCTCGTCGTGCTTCCCGCGATCCGAGCCAACGTCGCGGCGGCAGACGATCGGCTGCGGGACGCGGAGGCGCTCGCACGCGACGCGCTCCGTCACGCGCCGAGCGCGCCTGCGGGCCACTTCGGCGTCCTCGACGCTCAACTCGCGCTCGTCCGGGTCCTCCTCGAGCGCGACGAGCGACCTGCCGCCGAAGCCGCGCTCACGGAGTTGGAGGCGCGCGCGGCGGATCTCGACTCGGTCATGCATCTCACCCACGCGGAGCTCGCACATGCGGAACTCGCCTGGCGACGCGACGACCTCGAGGACGTCGCGTGGCGACTCGGCCGAGCGCGTTCGTATGGGGCGCGTTCGGAAGGGACCGCGCTCGCCCGTCGCGCGGACGCGCTGGAGGCCCGTATCCGCGTCAGGACGGGTGACCTCCAACGGGCCGCCGTGCTCATCGCGACACTCCCGCCTTCCGTCGAGCGCGAGCTGCTCCAGGCGCGCGCGGAGCTGGCCGCCGATCCCGCGTCGGCGCGGGCCCGTCTCGACGCGACGCGTCCCGAAGGCACGCGCGACCGGATCGTCAGGGAGCTGCTCCTCGCCCGCGCCGCGAGGGGCGAGGCGGACTCGGCGGGCCATCTCGAGCGGGCCGTGCGCTTGGCCGAACCGGAGCGGTACGCGTCCGTGTTCTGGGAGGAACGGGCTCCGTCCGTGACGATCCGGCCCGCGCCGCCGGCACCGGCGGCCCTCAGCGAGCGTGAGCTCGTCGTGCTCCGACATCTCGGCGGTGCGGGGAACAGCGCCCAGATCGCGAGCGAGCTCTTCATCTCGCGCAACACGCTCAAGTCGCACGTCAAGGCCATCTACCGCAAGCTCGGCGTCGGGTCGCGCGAGGAGGCGGTCGCCAGCGCGCGCCGGCTCGGACTGCTCTGAGCCGGTGCCGGTCCCCGAGGCGGGTCGCGGCATCACCCGGAACGGGTGAGGCGCCCCTGAGCGGGTGGCGGGATGCTCTGCCCGTGCAGCCCGACGGGCCTCCGCGGGAAGCGCTGTCCACAGGGGACGGCGCCGCCGATACGACGCCGACGAGCGGGACCGGCGCGCGCCTCGTCGCGGCGACCCGCGTCGCGCTCGGGACGGTCCTCCTCGCGGGAAGCGGCCTGGGGCGCCTGCTCGACGGTGCCGCGGCCGTCGGCGCGCCCGACGGGACGACAGGCGGCGCGCCCCCGACCGACGGCGCGGCCCGGCCCCCGTCGGGCGCGCTCACGACCGTCGCGCGCACCGCGGCCGGCGCCGTCGCGCGCGTCCCGACCACCATCGTCGCGGTGACGCCCGTCATCGTCCGCGCGCCGGTATCCCGGCGGGTCGCGGCGTGGCGCGCCGCCGGTGCCGCGGAGCGCGAGCGGAGTCAGGCCGTGGCGGCGGCGACGCTCGTGAACGCGATGACCCTGATGACGGACGTGATCGTCGACCGCTTCGACGTGGGCCATGTCGTCGAGCAGCTGCCGCTCGACGACATCATCGCCAGTCTCGAGCTCACCGACATCATCGTCTCGTCGAC
The DNA here is from genome assembly GCA_036558745.1 of Acidimicrobiia bacterium. Taxonomy (GTDB): domain Bacteria; phylum Actinomycetota; class Acidimicrobiia; order IMCC26256; family JAMXLJ01; genus JAMXLJ01. The sequence continues at coordinate 237,258 of DATBEZ010000003.1, read as the reverse complement.
CGAGACGGTGACGGGCCGGGTGCTCGACGTCGCGCGTTCCCGCGCCGCCGACGCCGACACGCTCGTCGACCGGATCCTCGCACCGCTCCGCCGACGCGGCGCCCAGCGTCGCGTTCCGCCCGACGGTGCCGCGATCGTGCCGGCGGCCCCCGGGTGAGGTCACCGGTTGCACCGGGCGGCCCCGGCGCGACGGCAGGTTTCGTCAGTCGGGCGGCCGCGATGACGATCGATGTGCTCGCGATCGCGGCGACCTTCTATGGCGGGCTCGCGCTCGGAACGCTGACGGTGCAGGTGCTGCGCGTCCGTCAGCTCGACGTCGCCGCCATCCCGACGTGGCTCGTGCCGATCCTGCTGGGAGCCTGGACGCTCCTCTACTTCTGGATCGCGTGGTGGTGGTTCGGGAAGACCGTCGGCAAGGCCGTGCTCGGGCTCCGGGTCGTCGCCCGCAGCGGCGGGCGGGTCGGCTGGGCGCGGGCCCTCGTCCGCCTGGTCGGCTACGGACTCTCGACCGCGGCCTTCGGGCTCGGGTTCCTCTGGGTCGCGCTCGACCCGAAGCGGCGGGGCTGGGCGGACATGCTCGCCCGAACCAGGGTCGTCTACGACTGGCGGGTCCACGGGGTCGAGCTCGAGAGTCGTTTCGTCACGCAAGAATCACCCCGCATCACCGTCGGATCATCCGATGGAGGTGACGACCTCACACGCCTCTCCCGCCGATCCTGACAGATGGTTCGGCTGATCGAGGGGTCGCGATCGAGATGCCCGGCGCCGTGTACGAAGTTCGTGTCAAGGGTTCGGTTCCCGCTCCGATCGAGGATCTCTTCGACGGCGCGAGCGTGCGGACCGAGAGCGTCGTTCGAGCCGTGCTGGCCGATCAGGCCGCGTTGCACGGCCTCCTCGCGTGGATCGACGAGCACGGCTTCGAGCTGCTCGACGTCCGCCGTGCGGGGATCGCGTCGCCTGCGGACGGTGCGCCATGACCGGCGCTGCGTACGAGATCCGCATCAAGGGTCACATCGGTGACCGGCTCGCGCAGGCGTTCGACGGGTTCGAGGTCTCGACCGAGACGGTGTTGCGGGCCCAGGTGCAGGACCAGGCGACGCTGCATCGCGCGCTCGAGAAGATCCGGGATCTGGGTCTGCTCCTCGTCGACGTGCAGTGCGTGAGCGAGTCACCGCCCTGACCCGGCGCGGCCGGAGGATCGTCGCGTGCGGGTGCGCGGGGATGCGTCCCGGCTCTTCCGTTCCTCGCTGACGTAGGTCTCGAGCCCGCGCACGAGCAGATCGAGCCCGAACTCGAAGCGCTCGTCGTCGTCCCCACCCGTCATCGTCGCGGCCAAGGCGGCCACGTTCGGAAAGCGGTCGGGCGGCAGCGACTGGAAGTACGCGCCCACTTGCTCGACGGGCGGACCTCCGTGCGCGGTCACCTCGAGCACGGACGCGTCGAGATACCGGCCGAAGATGTCGCCGAAGAAGCTCGCCGCGCGCTCGTCGATGCCCGCGCGGCGGAACAGCTCGAGGCTCCACTCCATGATCCGTAGCATGTTCGGCCCGACCGGGACACGACCGAGTGACAGGCGCACCGCGTCGTTGTGCCGGAGCATCACGCGGTACGCCTGACGCCCGAGCTGCTTGATCTGGTCCTGCCATCGGTCGGGGTCCGGCTCGGGGAGCTCGACCTCGCCCATCACGTGGTCGTACACGAGCTCGCCGAGCTCGTCCTTGCTGCCGACGTACCAGTAGAGGGTGGCGGACCCGGTGTCCAGCTCCTCGCCGAGCCGTCGCACGGTCAGCGCGTCGGCGCCCTCGGCGTCGAGGATGCGCACAGCGGCCTCGATGATGAGCTCGCGCGACAGCGGCTGCCGACGGCGACCCGTCGCGCGCGACGGACGCCACCACGGCGGCTCGACCACCGCGCTCGGAGTGTCGTCCGTCACCGTCGGCTCCTCGTCCACGAAATCCCTTGACCGATTGTGCCTCGCGATTGTAAAACGGTGCTCGCTCTCGATCAATGATCGAGAGCGAGCAATGATCTAAGTCGAACGGCGCTCGATCGGGAGGAACCATGACGGCAATCGTCGACGCCCGGGGTGTGACCAAGCGCTTCGGGAAGGTCGAAGCCCTGGCCGGCCTCGACCTCGTGATCGAGCCGGGGCAGGTCGTCGCCCTCCTCGGTCCCAACGGCGCGGGCAAGACGACCCTGGTGCGCACGCTCGCGACGCTGCTCCGGCCCGACTCGGGCACCGTGCTCGTCGACGGTCGCGACGTCGTGCGCGAGGCGCCGCGGGTCCGTGCGCTCATCGGCCTGGCCGGGCAGCACGCCGCGGTCGAGGACGCGATGACGGGACGGGAGAACCTCGAGATGGTCGCGACCCTCTACGGGCTCGACCGCCGGCAGTCCCGAGCGCGGGCTGCGCAGGTCATCGAGCAACTGAGCCTGCATGCCGTCGCCGACCGGCTCGCGCGCACCTACTCGGGTGGGCAGCGGCGACGTCTCGACCTCGGCGCGAGCCTCGCCGGCGCGCCGCGTCTGCTCCTGCTCGACGAGCCGACCACGGGTCTCGACCCGCGTAGTCGTCTCGAGCTCTGGGATGCGATCCGCGACCTGGCCGCGGGCGGGACTGACGTGCTGCTGACGACGCAGTACCTGGACGAGGCCGACCAGCTGGCAGCGCGCATCGTGATCGTCGATCACGGCCGCGTCGTCGCGGACGGGACACCGGGTGAGCTCAAGGCCCGCGCCGGCCGAGACGTGATCGAGGTGCACACGCGCGACGCCGCGGATCTGGAGGCAGCTGCACGCGCGCTCGCGCGCGTCGGCGCCGACGAGCCGACCGTCGACGCGCCGACCCGGCGGGTCTCGTTGCCGGTCGACGCCGGGACGGAGCGGCTCACCGCGGCGGCCCGTTCGCTGGAGGAGGAGCGCGTGACCATCGACGACATCAGTCTGCGCCGGCCCACGCTCGACGAGGTGTTCCTCGCCCTCACCGGCCGCGTGCTCGACCGCGACCGGGACGATCCCGACGACTCCGTCGTCGCGTCCACCGATCACGACGACTCCGCCGTCGCGTCCACCGATCACGACGGCTCCGCCGTCACGTCGCTCGAAAGGACCTCGGCATGACCGCGATCACCACTCCCGTCACACGCGGCGCCGCTCGCGGTGCGTCGATGTTGCGGGCGACACGCTCGGTGGCGCGACGCACGACCCGCAAGTTCTTGCGCACGCCCCAGCTCGTCGTCGTGGGCACCATCCAGGGCGCGATGTTCCTGTTGATCTTCCGCTACGTCTTCGGCGGAGCGATCAACGGCGGCGGTGTGCCCTACGTCGACTTCCTCGTGCCCGGCTTCGTGACCACGTCGGTGCTCTTCGTCGGCATGTCGACCGCGGCCGGCATCGCCGAGGATCTCGAGCAGGGCTTCGTGGACCGGTTGCGGAGCCTTCCCATCCCGCGTGCCGCCGTGCTCGCCGGCCGCGCGCTGGCCGACAGCCAGATGCTCGTCTGGAACCTCGCGATCACGGTCGCGATCGGCTTCGCCGTAGGGTTCCGCTTGCACGGCAGCGTCGCGGCCGGTATCGCCGCCTTCGCGTTGTGCGCGTTGTTCGGCTTCGCGTTCACGTGGTTGTTCATCCTGTTGGGTCTCGTCGCGGGGAACGCGCAAGCGGCACAGGGGATGTCGTTGCTCGTCTTTCCGCTCACGTTCGTGTCCAGCGCGTACGTGCAGGTGCGCACCATGCCGGGTTGGATGCAGGCATTCGCCGAGCACCAACCGATCACCCCGATGGTCGACGCGGTTCGCGGCCTGTGTCTGGGTGGGCGGGCCCACGAAGTGCTCGGTCACGGACCCGGGTACGACGTGGTCTCAGCGATCGTGTGGAGCGCCGCGCTCGTCGTCGTCTTCGGCGCGCTCGCGGTGATGCGGTTCCGCCGCGTGTAGCACGACGCCCCGTTCGATCGCGCAACGACATGCCTGCCAATTTCCGACCACTTCAAACGCTGTGCGGTCGTTGTCCGTTGGTTGGCCTGGCCGGGGCAGGTCTAGTGTTGACCTGGAGGTCACCGGCGTCGATGCCCAGTCCGCGAGGAGGTGGGGGATGCGGATCGTCGGGTTCCCGTCGAACGTGGACTCCCATGGCCTCTCCTGCGACGTGGCGAGCGCCGATGGTGAAACCGTCGTCGCTGTGGCCGGTGAGCTCGACCTCGCGACGGCACCGCTGCTGGCCGGCGTGGTGGACGGGCTCCACGACCCGGGCGTCGACACGGTCGTGCTCGACGTGACCGACCTGGAGTTCTGCGACTCGAGCGGTCTCGCGGTGCTGGTCCGTTCCCATCACGCGGCGGAAGAGCACGGAGTCCGAATCGTGTTGCGATCGCCGCCGCCGGCGATGCGGAGCCTGCTCGAGATCACGAGGTTGCAGTACCTGATCGAGCCGGGCGACTCCGATGGGCGAGCGCCACGCAGCGCGATCGGACGTCCGGGATGGAGTGCGTGAGATGGCACACCCCGACGACATCGGCCACTGTTCCCGCTGCGGTCGCTGGCAGCGTCGCCGCTACGCGTACGTGGAGGAGTTCGGGCCCGACGACCGTGAGGAATGGTGCGTCACCGGGAACTGTCTGGCGACGTGGTCGAACGGCGTCGAGCTCGCGCTCTCCGGTGTGCACACCGACGGCGACGGCTGCATGTGCGCGTCGTGCCTGCCGCCCACGACCGACGTCGCGTCCATGGAGCGCGCGGCGCGGCAGGGCTTGAGCTCGCTCGACGCCACCTCGTAGCGCGTCCGTCGAAGGTCAGGCCCTCGCCGGCCCGGACGACACGGCGGGGTGAGCCCGCTCCCGATCGGGCCCGGACCTGGAAATGCCGAGGAATCTGGCCGCTCCGAGCACCGCCGCGGCCCGTGGGCGGCTACAAAGGAAGGGCCGAGCGGCGGCGGCACGGACAAGGGAGACCGATCGAGATGCATCCCGTGCTGGCCGAGATCATCGGTCCCGATTTGCTGATCGTCCTGGCCGTGGTCGCGCTGCTCTTCGGCGGCTCACAGATCCCGAAGCTGGCCCGGTCGCTCGGCGCGGCGTCGAAGGAGTTCAAGCGGGGCGTGGAAGAGGGCGCGCGCGACGACGCGTCCGAGTCGGAGCGCTGAACGACCCGTTCAGCGTGGGGGCTGTGCGCCGCGACCTCAGTCGGTCGTGAGCCCGGGCGACGCGGACCGGACCCCGTCGTCGACGCGCTCCATGCGCATCGTGAACTGCGTGTCGTAGCGCCAGAGCAGCTGCTCGCCCTCTCGCCAACGACGCACCTCGACGCCCGGCATGCCTCGCGGCCGCAACACCAACGCCTCGTGCTCGAACGTCGCCGCGACGCTGATCGGTGTGACGAAGTCCGCGGCCATCACGTCGTTCACACCGTTCTCGAACGTGCCGTCGGCGACCATGTCGTGCACGACGCCGCCCGCGGTGACCACGACGCGGTTCCCGGCCTGCTCGATGCGCTCGATGTGATCCCGCAGCCGATGGTCGGCGGGGAGCGGTGCGGCCTCGGTCTGCACGTCGACGGCGCGCCAGAGGCCGCGGAGATCGGGTGCCGACTCGGCGAGCGGTTCGTCGCAACCGGAGAGCACCGGCGGGGGCATCACCTCGCCGTACCCGCCGGGAGGCGTGTGCGCGGTCGGGACGTCGCACGCGCTGCTCATGCCGTCACCTCCGAGGTCACCTCGGTCATCGCGAACAGCCACTGACTCTCGAGCCCGGCCTCGCGATGCCTACCGATCGTGCGCGCGACCTCGGGATCGCCGGCGAGCTCGAGATAGCGGCGCCGTGACGGGTAGCGCATGATCCCGACGAACTCGAAGTCCTCACCACCCTCGCCGATCAGCTGCGAGTCGATGTTCGCCGCGAGCACGAACGTGCCGCCGCGCGCCTCGACGAACTCCTTCATCTGCACCGAGTAGAGGCGCACGGCCTCGGCGCCGGTCATCCCGGTGTGCGACGGTTCGGCCTCGGCCTTGAACTTCAGCATGTTCAGCATCACGACCGGCTCGTCGGGCGGGCCCGCGAGGAACTCCTCGATCTGCTCGGGTGTCGGCCAGGTCGCCATCGTCCTCCTGTCGATCGTGCGGTGCAGCAGTTCACGTGCCGGTCGCCGCGTTCACGCCGGTGATGACGCCGGGGAGCTGTTCGACGAGCGCCCGGGCGAGTGTCATGGCCACGTCCGTCGTGATCTCGCCGCGCGCCACGAGATCAGCGAGCGCGAGGAGGCCGCTCGCGAGCGTCCACAGCAGCGCGCGTGCGGAGTCGCGGTCGATGTGCTCGTTGAAGAACGGCAGCCACCGGGCTTCCACGCGCGCGCGAAAGGCGGCGCGCACCGGTTCGAGCTCGGGCAGGCCGGAGTCGGCCACGACGAGACGGATCGCGCGCTGGTCGTCGGCCGGCACCGCGAGCAGGTGTCCGAACGCACCGGTGAACGAGGCGACGGGGTCGCCGTGGCCGTCGGTGATCGCGCGGTCGATCGACGCGAGGTAGCGCGACGCGCGGTCCTCGAAGAACGCGCCGTAGAGCGCGGCGAGGTCGGGGAAGTGGTCGTACACCAGGCGCCGGCTGACGCCGGCCTCGGCCGCGAGCGCCACCATCGTCATTCCCGCGTAGCCCTCGCGTACGAAGAGGCGCGCCGCCGCGTCGAGGAGGTGCCGGCGCCGGTCCTCGGCCCGGAGGTACGGGCGGGGCCGATCGGGGTTCCGCGCGGGTGTGGTCGCCGTGGCCATGAAGTTTACATACTGTACAGTTCTTCCCGGACGCCGGACAAGGGCGCTCGCATCCGGGCGATCGACGGGAGGACGGCGCATGAGGATCACGCTGCTCGGCACGGGGAGCCCGATCCCGGACGCAGCCCGCGCCGGCCCCGCGACGCTCGTGCAGACCGGCGGCGCGGTGGCGCTCGTCGACTGCGGGCGGGGCGTGCTCATGCGCCTCGTCGCCGCGGGCGTGCTGCCGTTGATGCTCGACGGCGTGCTGCTGACCCACCTCCACAGCGACCACCTCACCGACCTGAACGACGTCATCACCACGCACTGGGTGATGACCACCGCGCCGACGCCGTTGCGCGTCTACGGCCCGGCGCGCACCCGCGAGGTCGTGGACGCGACGCTGGCTGCGCTCGCGCCCGACATGGAGTACCGGCTCGCGCACCACGAGGACCTGACATGGCGCCCGCAGGTCGAGGTCACCGAGGTGCAAGTGGGCGACGTGCTCACCCTCGGCAGCGCCACCGTGCGCGTCGCCGCGACCGACCATCGCCCGGTGGAGCCCAGCGTCGCGTACCGCGTGGAGGACGACGGACGCGCGGTCGTGCTCGCGGGTGACGGCGTGCCCTGCGCGACTCTCGACGCGGTGTGTGCAGGCGCGGACGCGTACGTGCAGACGGTCCTCCGCGCCGACCTCGTGCGCAACGTGCCGAACCCGCGACTGCAGGACATCCTCGACTACCACTCGAGTGTCGAGGAGGCCGCCGACACCGCGGCGCGCGCAGGTGTCGGCACGCTCGTGCTGACGCACTACATCCCCGGCCTTCCCCGTGGGAACGAGGACGAGTGGCGTGCGCTGGCTGCCGAGCACTTCGACGGCAGGATCGTCGTGGGCGACGACCTCACGACCGTCGAGGTCTGAGCGTCCGAGATCTGAGCGTCCGAGATCTGAACCGTCCGGGCAGGGACACGCGCTGCCATACGAACGATAACGCGAGCGACGGGGCTTGCCGCAAGCGACCCGAACGTGCTCACCATGCGTCCTCCATTGAGTCAGCTCGCGAGGAGGCGCGATGACCGAGCATGCGGTGGTGATCGCAGGCGGCGGCCCGACGGGGCTGATGTTGGCGGGCGAGCTCGCGTTGGCGGGTGTCGACGTCGTTGTCGTCGAACGACGCGCCAATCAGGAGCTCGACGGATCGCGAGCCGGAGGTCTCTTCTCGCGCACCATCGAGGTGCTCGACCAGCGTGGCATCGCGCAACGTTTCATCTCGGCGGGGAGGGTCGGCCAGGTGCAGACGTTCTCGCTGATCCCGATGGACGTCGGCGACTTCCCCAGCCGGCACAACTACGTGCTCGCGCTCTGGCAGAGCCACTTCGAGCGCATCCTGGCCGGCTGGGTCGCGGAGCTCGGCGTTCCGATCCTTCGTCGTCGCGAGGTGACGGGCTTCGCGCAAGACGGCCGCGGTGTCGACGTCGAAGTATCCGGTGACCTGTCGCTGCGAGCGGAGTACCTCGTCGGCTGCGATGGAGGACGAAGCGTGATCCGCAAGGCGGCCGGGATCGACTTCCCCGGGTTGGATCCGACGACGAGCTGGATCATCGCCGACGTCGAGATGGACGAGGAGCCGGAGTTCGGCATCCGGCGCGACAGCGCCGGCACGCATGCCCTCAATCGGAGGGAAGCCGGGGAACCGATCCGGGTCGTCCTCACGGAACGACACCCGGACCACACCGGCGACCCCGACATGGGCGAGCTTCGCGACGCGCTCGTCACCGTGTACGGCACGGACTACGGGCTTCGCAGCGCGGGCTGGATCTCGCGGTTCACGGACATGACGCGCCAGGCCGCGTCGTATCGCGACGGGCGTGTGTTGCTGGCCGGAGACGCGGCACACGTGCATCCTCCGAACGGCGGCCAGGGGCTGAACACCGGTGTGCAGGATGCCGTGAACCTGGGATGGAAGCTGGCCCAGGTGGTCAACGGGACATCACCCGAGGGCCTCCTCGACACGTACCACGCGGAACGGCACCCCGTCGGTGCGCGGGTGCTGCACACGACCATGGCGATCGTCGCGCTCGGCACGCCCGACGACCGTCACGGGGCCCTTCGCGACACCATGACCGAACTGCTCAGTATGGACGAGCCGCGCCGGCGCATCGCCGCGATGCTCGCCGCGCTCGACATCCACTACGACCTCGGAGACGGACACCCGCTGCTCGGGCGGCGCATGCCCGACCTCGACGTGCACACCGCGGAGGGGCCCACGCGCGTGTTCAGCCTGCTGCACGACGCTCGTCCCGTGCTCCTGAACCTCGGTGAGCCCGGCGGTCTCGACGTCTCGCCATGGGCGGGTCGGGTCCGCGTGGTCGACGCGAGGTGCGACGGGGTGTGGGAGCTTCCGGTCCTCGGCGAGGTCGCGGCTCCCGCAGCCGTGTTGATCCGACCCGACGGTCACGTCGTCTTTGCGGGTGAGCTCACGGAGCCTGAGCTGCCACGAGCGCTCACGGCCTGGTTCGGCGCGGCCGCGGCCGCGTAGGCCGCGCTGTGTTCAGCGCGGCAGCGCGCCGAAGTACGGACCGTCGGGCCCGAACGCGACGCGCGCCATCGCGACGGGACGCGGCGTCGCGCGGCGCCCGGACACGTTGTGTGGCGAGTACACGAGATAGGTCGTGCCGTCGCGATCGACGAACAGCGAGCCCTCACCGGGACCCGTGCCCTGTGCGTTCGAACGGAGCCACGGGATGCCGGTGTCGAAGCACGATCCCTGTGGCGTCGCGCACTGGGCCCAGAACATGTGGTACGTCGACTGGTTGTACCAACCGCCGGATGCGAGCAGCCACCAGCGACCGGCCTGGTCGCGGATGAGCTGCGGCGCCTCGACGATCCGTGCCTGCGCGGGTCCGTACGGGACCAGGATGCGAGTCGCCAACCCCGTGAGTCGGGTGCCGTCGGGGGTGAGTGGCTGCGACCAGATGCTCGTGTAGCCGCGCGCGCCGAGCTGCGGATTGGCGTTGTCGTCCGCCTTCCACACCAGCACTGCGGGCGCCGCGTCCGCGCCCGCGCTGCCGCCCGGTCCGGTGCCGAGGCCGACCGCGCGCGCGTCGATCGAACCGTGATGGTCGAGCTGGCACACGAGCGGTGCCGGCGCGGGCGCGAACGGACCCCACGCCACGGTCGACGTTCCCACCCCGATGCACTCCGTGTCGGGCCGCACGCCGCGCACGCGCGCGGTGAAGTAGAGGACGTACCGGCCCGGCGCGACCTTGCGGACGTCCGGCGCCCACGTCGCACCGGGTTGGGCCCAGTCGGGCAGCGCGGGCAGCGCGTCCGCCGCGACCTGCCAGTGGCGGAGATCGGTCGAGGTGCGCACGGGCACGTTCGCGAGCGCGATCAGTCCGGTCCACACCGACGCGGCCGGCCCGTTGCTCGAGTACAACCAGTAGCGGTCGGGCTCGACGAGCACGAACGGGTTGGCGACGTCCTGACCCGGAGGCGTGATGATCTCCGCCGGCGCGCGCGAGGAGATCGGATCCGGCGGCGCGGTCGTGGTCGTCGTGACCGGACGCGCGGCGTGCGCCGTGGTCGCGGTGGGCGGGGGTGGGGGAGCAGGAACGGTCGGCAGGGTGGCGACCGATCCGACGAGACGCGCCGAGCCGGGTGGACGCGCGCGTGTCCACGCCGCCGCGCTGGCCCCGGTTGCCGCGAGCCCCGTCACGACGCCGGCGACGATCAGCGTGGGTCCCAGTCGCATGTCCCGCCCCGACGCGTCCCGGTCCGGTCGGGCTCCCCCGGCATTGTGACAACCGGCGGCCGCCGACGCCCACTCGCGCCCGGCGGCGCGCTCAGCTCCCGAGCAGGCGCGCGACGAAGTCGTCGACCGCGGCTTCCGCGGTGCGTCTCGCGTCAGGGTCGTCGGGTGAGCGCGCGAGCACGAGCGCGATCTCGTTGACCCCGGCGAGCAGCATGTGCGCGAAGAGGTCGACCATCTCCGGACGCACGAGGCCGCGGTCGGCGGCGGCCTGCATCGTGAGCTTCACCCCGCCGAGCGCGTGCTCTTCCTCGATCTCGCGCCACCGCTCCCAACCGAGGACCGCGGGCGCGTCGACGAGCAGGATGCGGCGTACGACGGGATCACCGGCGAGACGGATCCAGGCGCGGGAGCCGGCGCGGAGCGCGACGACGGGATCGGGGTCGGCCGGATCGGTCTCGGCCACGATCGCGGCGAGGGTCTCCTCCCCGATGCGGGTCTCGACGGCCTCGAGCACCTCGTCGAAGAGCGCGTCCTTGCCCTTGAAGTGGTGGTACAGCGAGCCCCGGCTGACACCGGCCGCCTCGAGCACCGACTCGATCGAGGTGCCCTCGTAGCCGTGCTCGGCGAACAGGCGCGTGGCCACCTCGACCAGATGCTCGCGCGTGGCCCGACCCTGCTCGGCCCGCCGGTCCACCGACCTCGCTCCTTCCCGTCGAGCACGACATTCCTGCGAGAACGCATTGACAAACCGACTGTCGGTATGGATACTAGACCGACAGTCGGTCGGTGCCAACCGTAGCCCACGGAGGACCGGGCGGCCCGTCCCCCCGCCCGGTTGGGACGCTCATCGGGCAATGCGCCGATCAGCGTCCCGACCGGGCCACCCACGCCCGAAAGCGAGGTCGCGCCATGGATCTGCACACCCTCGAGAGCCACCGCAGGACCGTCGGCACCCGGACCGGCGACGTGAGCTGCATCGACGTCGGCGAGGGTCCGCCCGCCCTCTTCGTCCACGGTGTCGGCACCAACGCGTACCTGTGGCGCAACGTGCTCGACCGCCTCGCGGCGGAGCGGCGCTGCATTGCGCTGGACCTGCCCCTGCACGGGCACAGTCCCGCGACGCCCGATCAGGACCTGACCCTCGACGGTCTCGCCGACGCGGTGGACGCGTTCTGCGAGGCCGACGGGCTCGTCAACATCGACCTCGTCGCGCACGACACCGGTGGTGCGGTCGCGCAGATCGTCGCGGCGCGTCGTCCCGAGCGGTTGCGCACGTTCACGCTCACGAACTGCGACGTGCACGACAACGTGCCGCCGGAGGCGTTCGCGCCGACGGTCGAGCTCGCGAAGGCGGGCGCGCTCGCCCCGAGCGCGCCGGCGTTGCTCGCGGATCTCGGTGCGGCCCGCACCGCGGTGTTCGGCACGGGGTACGAGCATCCCGAGCAGCTCGACCTCGAAATCGTGCGCGCGTTCCTCGAGCCCGTCATCGGTGCACCGGAGCGGGCTCGTCGCTTCGAGGAGCTGCTCGCCGCGATGGAGCCGCGTTACCTCCTCGCGGTCGAGCCCGCGCTGGCCCGGCTCGAGGTGCCGACGCTCGTCGTGTGGGGCACGGCCGACGAATTCTTCGACGTCAAGTGGGCCTACTGGCTGCGGGACCTGATCCCGGGTGCCCGCGAGGTCGTCGAGATCGAGGGAGCGAAGCTGTTCTTCCCCGACGAGCGCGCGGGCGAGCTGGTGCCGCACCTGCGTCGGCACTGGGCCGGCGCGTCGAGCGAGCGCGTCGCGAGCTGACCGCGTCGACAACGAGAGCTGAACGTACGATGACGACGTCGGCTCCGCGCCCGGGCAACGGGCGCGGAGCCGACTGCCATACTCGACCGCGCGACACCGACGCGCGCGAGGAGGAGCAGTGGCCGTCATCACCGACTACGAGCAGCAGCAGATCGATCACGCGAACGCGTCGGGCCGCGAGCCCGTCGTCTTCATCCACGGGCTGTGGCTCCTTCCGAGCAGCTGGGATCGGTGGCGCACGGTGTTCGAGGACGCGGGCTACACGACGCTCGCGCCGGGCTGGCCCGACGACCCCAACACCGTCGAGGACGCAAAGCGTCACCCCGAGGTGTTCGCCCACAAGACCGTCGGTGAGGTCGCCGACCACTTCGAGGACGTGATCGGCAAGCTCGACCGCAAGCCCGCGATCGTCGGGCACTCGTTCGGCGGACTGCTCGCGGAGATCCTCGCGGGCCGCGACATGTCCGCTGTGACCGTCGCGATCTCGCCGGCGCCGTTCCGCGGCGTCTTGCCGTTGCCCATCTCCGCGCTCCGTTCCGCCTCACCCGTCCTCGGCAACCCCGCGAATCACGGACGTGCGGTGCCGCTCACGTACGAGCAGTTTCGTTACGCGTTCGCCAACGCGGTGACGGAGGACGAGGCGAAGGAGCTCTACGCGACGTACGCGGTGCCCGCCGCAGGCGCGCCGCTGTTCCAAGCGGCGACGGCGAACCTGAACCCGTGGACCGAGGTGAAGGTCAAGACCAAGAACCCCGACCGTGGGCCGCTGCTCGTCGTGTACGGCCAGAAGGACCACACCGTGCCGCCCGCGATCGCACGCGCGTCGTACAAGCGGGAGCGTCGGAACCCGGGTGTCACCGAGATCGTGGAGATGGCCGATCGCGCGCACGCGCTGACGATCGATCACGGGTGGCGTGAGGTGGCCGATACCGCGCTCGCGTTCGTGCAGCGGTTCGCGCGACCCTGACGCGAGGAGTGCGCCGACGCGTCCGGCCTACGCGCCGCCCCGACCGCCTGCGCCTTCGTCAGCCGCGCGGGCCGGGAGCCGCCGGCTGGGCTGCTCCTCGTGGAGCCGCTCGACGATCTCGCGCGAATCGGCGTCGTCCACTCCCTGCATGCCCACCGCCTCGGCGTGACGGCGCGCGTCGTCGTCGCCGATCGCGCCGGCCCACGTCTCCGGGTGCGTGGGCTCGCCCCCGGAACGGATCGGTGGCGGTACGGGCGTCGGCCGTGTCGAACCGGCCCGTGTCGCGCGCCGCCGCGTGCCCATCAGCACGGCGATCGCCGCGATCACCACGAGGGCCAGGATCACCGCCGCGAACCACATCGTCGTTCCTCCTCCGGCGTGGTCGGGCGAGACCACGCGCGTGATGCCGGAGGACTACCCGCGAGCGCGGGGCGCCACGCCTCGACGGCGCGCGTACGCGTCAGGCGGAACGGAACTCGTAGTCGGGGTTGATGATCTCGAGCCGCCCCTGACGGCGCCCGACCATCCCGGTCGCGACGAGCCGGGTGCCGGGCTCGATGCCGGCCACGTGCTTGCGGCCGAGGAAGACGAGGTTGATCGTGCCGGTCTCGTCGCGCAGCGTGCATTCGAGCGTCGCGACCTCGGCCCGCGGCTGCACCCGAAGCGAGTGAACCTTGCCCGCGACCGTGATGGTGTGGCGCGCCTCGGCATGGTCGATGGGGGCGACGGGGCCGGCGACGGTGGGAACGTCGTGATCCTGGGCCAGACGCTGCGTCGCAGCGAGCGTGGCCTCGTCGAAGTGGAGCCGGCGGCGCGGACCGAGCTGGTAGGGCACGAACGTCACGTTCGCGTGGGGAAGGTCGGACAGCACCGACGCGATGGAACGCGACGTCCGGTCGTGGAGGATCCGGTGCCACGGCCGGTTGTACTCGATGCGCGGCAGGAGAATCGTCACCTCGGTCTTGCCGTCGGCGAGCGTCTCCGCGACGGTCTCGACCGCGGCGCGCGTGATCCGGCGGTCCTCGCAGGCGACGATCTCGAGGGGGATGCGGGTCAGGCCGAGCTCGAGCCACTCGAGTCGCAGCGCGTTCGCGCGCGGGATATCGACGGCGAAGTGCACCGCACGCATCTCGTCGGGCGTCAGCGCGCGTGCGTACTGCAACGCGCGTGCTCCCGCCAGGTCGAGCGAGCCGAGGAACACCAGCACGACGTGACGGCGCAGAATCGGCGCCTCCGCCGCGAGTTTCGCGTCGGTGAGGAGCTCGTCGCCCTCGGCCGTGTACGCGCGGTTCAGACGCAGCAGCGCGAGCACCAGGATCGGGACCGCCACGATGATCACCCATCCGCCCTCGGTGAACTTCGTGACCGCGATGATCACGGTGACGACGGCCGTCATCGCAGCGCCGGTGCCGTTGATGAAGAGGCCGCGACGCCAGCCCGGCTCCTTCCTGCGGATGTGGTGCTTCGCCATCCCGACCTGGGACAGGGTGAAGCTCGTGAACACGCCGATCGCGTAGAGCGGGATGAGCCGGGAGACCTTGGCCTCGGTCGCGAGCAGCACGACGATGGCGGTACCGGCGAGCATGATGATGCCGTTCGAGAACACGAGCCGGTGCCCGCGCTTGGTCAGCTGCCTCGGCATGAAGTGGTCGGCCGCCGCGAAGCTCGCGAGGCGCGGGAAGTCGGCGAAGCTCGTGTTCGCGGCCAGGATCAGGATGAGGAGCGTCCCGATCTGCAGCAGGTAGAACAGCGTGTGGCCGAGCGGGCTCGTCCCGTAGACCAGCTTGCCGACCTGTGAGATCACCGTCGGCGTCCCGTCCTTGTACGGCGCGACGTGCATCTGCGCAGCGAGGGTCGAGAGCCCGAGGAACATGACGCCGAGCGTCGTGCCCATGATCACGAGCGTCGTGCGCGCGTTCTTCCACGCCGGCTCGCGGAACGCGGGCACCCCGTTCGAGATCGCCTCCACCCCGGTGACGGCCGCACCTCCGGATGCGAACGCCCTGAGCACGACGAACAGCGCGGCGCCGTAGAGCAACCCGTCCCCCGCGGTCCCGACGGGGACCAGCCCGTGCGCATGGAGGGATTCCACAGGGAGGTGCCCGACCGCGAGTTGGTACAGACCCCAGCCGAGGAGGATCGCCATGTCGAACAGGAAGAAGTACGTCGGGATCGCGAACACGCGGCCCGATTCCTTCACGCCCCGCAGGTTCCCGTAGGCGATGATCATCACGAACAGGATCGACAGCGGGATCTCGATGTGGACGAGCGCGGGGACCGCCGAGGCGAGCGCCGCGGTGCCCGCCGCGACCGACACCGCGACGGTGAGGATGTAGTCGGTGAGGAGCGAGACGCCGGCCACGAGGGAGGGGACCTTGCCGAGGTTGTCCTTCGTGACGATGTAGGCGCCGCCGGCCGACGGGTACTCCTTGATCGTCTGGCGATAGGAGAGGATCAGGAAGCCGAGGACGACGAGCAGCGCGGTCGTGACCGGGATGACGAGCGAGAACGCGGCGACGCCGACGACGGGAACGAGGACGCGGAGGATCTCCTCGGTCCCGTACGCCGCCGACGACAGGTTGTCGGACGCGAAGACCGCGAGCGCGGTCGGTTTGCCGAGCCGTTGGTGCTCGAGCGTCTCGGTCGACAGCGGCTGGCCGAGCAGCCGCATCTTTGCCCGGTAGAGCCGGCTCTCCGGGACGACGGGCACGACCGGCGAGTCGGGCCCGAGCGCAGGTGCCGCCGGTGTCGCCAGGTCCCGCTCGGCCGCGTCGAGCACCGCCTGATCCTCACCGATCGTCGGATCGATCGACATGGCGCCAGACTACGGAACGCGCCCCGTGGCGCGCTGGCCATCGGGTCAGCGTCGGTGGGCGAGGAGGATCACGCCGAGCTGGTCGGCGAGCGCGAGCGCGGACGCGCGCGCGTCGGCCGGGAAGTCGACGCCGGTCGCACCCGGGCGCATCGTCAGCACGAACCGCCCGAGCTCGAGCCCCTCGCCCCACACCGGCAGCTCGATCTGGGTGTGGGCCCGCACGATCGCCGCGTCGTCGCGTTCGAGCGCGACCGGCAACGTGACGCCTGTATGACGAAGGCGCGGGAGCGAGTCGACGAACGGTGCCTCCTCGAAGTCGCACTCCTCGAGGTCGAGCAGCTCGACGAGCTGGTTGCGCACGACCCGGATCAGCCGTCCGGGTGGCTCGCCACCGGCGGCGAGCTCGGCCAGTTGACGGACGCGCTCGAGCTCCTGTCGGGACGCGCCCGCGAGGGCGCGGTAGTAGCGGCTCCGCGTCACGAGCTCGCCGATCGCGATGCCGACGACGAGGAGCAGCACCGCGGTCTCGATGTCGACGGCCCGATCGATCCGCAAGGAGTAGTAGGGGCGCGTGTGGAAGAAGTCGAACGCGAACGCGGCGACGAGCGCGGCGACCGCACCCACGAGCCGTCCACCGAGCACGGCGGCCACGAGGACGGTGACCGCGAGGAGCAGGGCACGGTCGGCGGCGGGGATCTGGGGCCGCAGCGGTACGCAGACGACCGCGACGACGATCGGCACCACGAGGGCGCAGAGCCAGGCGGCGACGAGACGGGCGCGGGTTCCGCGCTCGGCCGCGATCTCCCCTGCCGTTCGGGTCACGGCGCGACGGTATCCGCCGGCAGCGCGCGATCGGCCGTGCTGCCGCGTTACGACCCGGCGACGACGCCCGCGCAGCTCCGCTCGGTCGGTGCCGTGCCCGCTGCGCCCGGCGAATCGGTCATCACGAACCTTCCGAGCAAGGTCGGGCGCGGCCGGGGATCGGGGTCGGGGACATGGCGGCCGTCGATGACGGCATAGGACCACCGCGCGCCGTGACGCGCGACCGCGTGGAGGGAGGTGACGAGGCGCTCGATCTCGTCACGTGTCGTGCCCACCCCGAAGCTCGCGCGCACCGCACCACCGGAATGCCTCGGCGTGCGTTCGAGCAGTGAGCCGACGAGCGGGTGTGCACAGAACGCGCCGTCCCGCACGCCGATGCCGTACTCCGCGCTCAGCACCGCGGCAAGGTGGCCGTGGTGCCAGCCGTCGAGCGTGAACGCGGCGACGCCGATGCGCTCGTGACCAGGTCCCCACAGCGACAGCAGCTCGAGGCCCGGCACCGCGGCAAGCCCGTCGACCAGCTCGCCGACGAGCACACGCTCGGTGGCCTCCACAGCGTCGATCCCGACCGCGTCGAGCGTGTCGCACGCGGCAGCGAGCGCGACGACGCCGACCAGGTTCGGTGTGCCGGCCTCGTGGCGGCTCGCACCCGTCGCCCACTCCGCGTCTTCGAGCGTGACCCGTCGGACCGCGCCGCCGCCCGCCAGATAGGGCTCGGCGCGATCGAGCCAGTCCGACCTGCCGACCAGCACACCCGCACCGAACGGCGCGTAGAGCTTGTGACCCGAGAGCGCGACGTAGTCCACGTCGATGGCCGTGAGGTCCACCGCGCGGTGCGGCGCGAGCTGCGCGGCGTCGAGCACGACGCGGGCATCGTGACGGCGCGCCGCCTCGACGAGCGCCGCGACCGGCCACACCTCGCCGGTCACGTTGCTCGCACCCGTCACTGCGAGCAGGCGGTGCGAGCCGCGGGCGGCGCGCAGCGCGGCGTCGGCCGCGGCCACGGCATGCTCCGGAGTCGCGGGGAACGGAAGCTGCACGACGTCGTGGCGCCGCCACGGCAGCAGGTTCGCGTGGTGCTCGGACGCGAAGGTCACGACGGTCGTGTCGCGGGGGAGCGCGGCTGCGAGCAGGTTCAGCGAATCCGTGGTGTTGCGGGTGAAGACCACCGCGTCGTCGGGCCGGCCACCGAGGAAGTGACGAATGGTCTCACGCGCAGCCGCAAGGAGGTCGGTGCAGACGCTCGACGGGAAGCCCGCGCCGCGGTGCACGCTGCTGTACCAGGGGAGGAGCTCGTCGATCGTGTCGCGCACCGACTCGAGGCAGGGCGCGCTCGCGGCGTAGTCGAGGTTCGCGTAGGGCACGGTGGTGCCGTGCACGGTCGGGACGCGCAGGTCGCCGCCGACGACGGGGAGCGCGGTCCACGGTGGTGCACCTCTGCTCGGTTCCGACATGACACACCTCGGGCCTCTCTCGGGACCCCGGAGTCGTCGGAGCCCACGCTTGCCGGCCGCGACGCGCGAACCGGCCTGGTCCTCACCCGGGGCACCCCACCGTGGAGGAGGGTTGCCGGCCAGCGAGCCGGGGCTTCGCGCTGGCACTCGTGACCGAAGTCGACGTCGACAGATCGGCGGGCGCCGGAAGATCTGAAGGCAACCGCGAACTACCGTGCCGCGATGGCCCACCCCCGGATGTACCGGGACGACGACCCCTACCTACCGGAGCTACGCGGGATCTGCCTGCGGTTCCCCGAGTCGACCGAGGTGGAAGCGTGGGGCCGGCCGACGTTCCGGGCCGGCAAGAAGCTGTTCGCGGTGTTCACGGGCGGACAGGAAGAGCACTACTCCGTCGTGTTCAAGCCCGAGGCGGAGGAGCGTCCGGCGCTGCTCGCCGACGAGCGCTTCTTCGTGCCGCCCTACTTCGGCCCGTCGGGCTGGCTCGCGCTCGACTTCGACGCCGCGCGTGTCGACTGGGGCGAGGTCACGGAGCTGATGGACACGTCGTACCGACAGGTCGCGCTCAAGCGGATGCTCCGCGCCCTCGGCGACGGCACGTAACCGACGTGCGCGTCACCGGTCGGTGCGCTGCGGGCCTTCCCGGTGGCCGCTGATCACGTCGAGCGCCGACACGTTCTCCGGGCCTGCGACCTCGACGATCGGCTCGTCGCGGTCGTCGAACTCGGTCCGCAGGGCGCGGCTCATGACGGCGTGCATCTCGTAGAGCGCGGTGATGTAGGTGAGCTCGAGGATCTCGGCATCGCTCAGGTGCCGGCGCAGCGAGTCGAACACGCCGTCGGCGACGCGACCGCCGTCGTAGACGAGCGCGTCGGTGTAGGCGAGCACCGCGCGCTCGCGCTCGTCGAAGCACGTCGCGACCGGCCACGCCGGGATCGCCTCGATCTGCTCCTCCGTGAGCCCGACGGCCCGGCACGACTTGCAGTGCTGCGAGAACACGAACTGACTTCCGCGTGCCCAGCCGACCCGGGTCTGGCCCAGCTCGCGCAGCTTCGGGTCCAGCAGTCGTTTCGGACTCTGGTAGAGCGCGAAGCCGCCGACCGCGTGCTGCAACACGTCGGGGACGAGCGCGAACACGGTCCACCAGTCGCCCGGCGAGCCCGTGTCGGTGCCCGGCTCCGAGACGGGGTCGCGCCCTTCGCCGAAGAGCAGGTCGTACATCGCGGTGACGATCGGCGCGTTGTCGTCGGCGCGCGGGACCTGGGCGAGGCGCGGCATCGCGATCTCCTCCTGTCGATCCGGGCCCGACCCCGGGGTGGCGGCAGCGTAGGACCGCCTCGCCGTTGACGGCGCCGGCGCGATGGCGCACTCTTCCAGGCGCTCGGTGACCAGCACTTTCGGGTCTCGGCGCGGTGAGGGCCGGCGCTATCGGCAGGAGCGGGGGTGCTCGAGGTGGCTCGCAGGGACGACCCGGGACCGATCGAGCTCGACCTCGACGTCGCGAAGGACCACGCCCGGCGCGCCACGGCACGGCGTCCACTGATCGCGGCCGGCGCGGTGGTCGTCGTGGCCGCGCTCGTCGCGTGGGCGGTGCACGCCTCGGGCCGGACCCACCGCTCGACGCGCAAGACGCCCGTCACGACCGCGCCCGAGCGGATCAGCACCGACCGCGGTGACGCACGCGCCCGTCAGGTCGTCGCGGCCGCGGCCGAGACGACGACGAGCATCGGCAGCTTCCACGTCATGTACCGGTTGAGCGAGCAAGCGGCCGGGTCGCCGAGCGCGACCGCGTGCCAGGACGCACTCGCGCGCGCCGGCCGGGGCGTGCCGGGTCCGGACGGCGAGCGCACGGTGTCACCACTGCCGTCCGCGTGCACGCCGCATGACGTGACCGTGACGGGTGAGGCGACCGTCGACACGAACCCCAAGGCGTTGCGCGCGGTCTCCACCGTGAGCAGCTTGGGCGCGGTCACGCTCATCGCCGACGAGTCAAGTGTCTGGGAGTTCGGCGGCGCGAACTACGGCAGCGACGGTGTGAGCGCCGGTCCGGGCGCTGCCTTCTCGCAGTTCGCCGGGCTGGTCGAGGGCACGCTCGGCCCCCGAGAAGGTGCGCTCGCGATGCAGAGCATGGCCAGCCCGAACGGCTACCTCTCGATCACGAAGGCCACGATCGCAACCGCTCAGCCGATCGGCACGGCGACCTTCGACGGCATCCCGGTGACGAACTTCCGCGTCACGCTCGACCCCGCAGCGACGCCGACCGGTGTCTCTCCTGACGAAGCCGCGGCGATCGCGGCCGCACGCGCGGTGCTGGCAGGCGAAGGATTCGTGCACACGGTGCAGGACGTCAGCATCGATCCCATGGGGTACGTCCGTCACACGCGAAGTGTCGCGGTGTTTCGCGACGGCGGCACGATCACGACCGAGGACACGTTCTCGCAGTTCGGGTGCGCGGGCGCGGTCGCAGTTCCCGGACGCTCAAGGGGCAGCCCGGCCGGGCCGCCGGGATGCGTCGTCGCGCCGCCGGCCCGGCCGGCCGCGACATCGCCGGCGACCACGACGGGGTGATCCGACACGATGTGGCGTCAGCGCGCCGCATCGTGTCGGAACTCGCGCCGCCTCGGGGACGGGCTCAACTCCCGAAGAGCTCGTCCATCTCGGTGCGGACCGTCTCGAGATGGGGCTTCGCGTTCGGCAGGATCCAGAACTTCCGGCTCTTGATCGATTCGATGACCATGCGGCCGACCTCGAGCGGCGGCAATCCCTCCGCGATCACGGCGCGCAGGCGGTCCAGCATCGCGGCCGACTCCGGGCTCGGCTCGACCTTGATGCGCTCGATCATCTCCGTGTGGATCTCACCGGGACAGATCACCGACACGCCGACGTGCGGTGCCTTGAACGCGAGCTCCGCCCGCAAGCCCTTGGAGAGCCCGACCACCGCGTGCTTGGTCGCCGTGTAGGGACCGAGCAGCGCACCGGTCATCAACCCGCCCATCGACGACGTGCTGACGATGTGGGCCTCGTCCTGCTCGATCAGATGAGGCACGAAGCTGCGAATGCCGTTGACCACACCCCAGAGGTTGACGCCCACGACCCACTCCCAATCAGCGAGCGGCGTCTCCCATTGCACACCGACCGTGGAGACGCCGGCGTTGTTGCACACGACGTGAACCGCGCCGTACTCGGCGAGGGTCGCGTCGGCGAGCGCGTCGACCGAGCGCGCGTCGCTCACGTCGGTCGGGACCGGGAGCACGGGTGCACCGAGCCCGCTCACCTCTTCGGCGACGGCGTCGAGGCCTTTCGCGTCGAGGTCGGCCAGCACCAGCCGCATGCCCGCCGCCGCGCACGCGAGCGCGATGCCGCGACCGATCCCACCCGCCGCGCCGGTGACCACGGCCACCCGATCGTGGAGCGTGTCCATCAGCTCTGTCTCCTCGGCTTCGCGGTCGGGTCCCTGCGCCCGGCGCACACTCCCAGAGCGCGTGCGCCGTCGCAACCAGGCGCGGTGTCCGAACCCCGGCGTGTGGGTATGAACTCGATCCCGGCGCCCGGACCCGAGCCGCGGCGCGACCGGACGACCCGGAGGTGACAGCCATGGGCAAGCGCAAGGGCGCGGTCAAGGAAGTGCTCGGTGCCGTGACCGGTGACCGCCAGGTCGAGGCGGAGGGGCGCGCCGAGCAGGACGAGCCCAATCCCGGCGAGGAGAAGGTCGACCAGGAGGTCCGCGCGGTTCGCGAGGACCATCACGACGTGCTCCCGGAGGACTGACCCGGAGCGGCAGAGCCCGTCGGCACCGCGCGCCGCGTAGGGTGCGGCGCGCCGCGCTGGAGGGCGCGGCGGTCGGACCGGGAGATCTCCGTGCACGCACCTGCGGGACCGTTGCTGGGTGCCGACGAGTACTTCGTCCACCAGACCGTCGACACCTTGGCCCGCGTCGCGCAAACCGACCGCGCGTGGACCGAGAAGGTCTGCGCGATGGCCGCGGCGCGCGACGGGTCCGTGCAGCTGTCGTTCGGCATCGGCAAGTACACGAACCGCAACGTCATGGACGCGTACGCGGGCATGTCGCGCGGCGTGGAGCAGTGGACGGTGCGGGCGAGCCGGCAGCTCGCCCCCGACCCCGAGACCACCACGGTGGGACCGCTGCGCTACGAGATCCTCGACGTCGCGCCCCGCCGCCGCATCCGCTTCGCGCTCGACCGCAACGACGTGCTGCCCATCGCGTTCGAGTGGGTGTTCGAGTCGCCGGTGCCGCCCGCGCTCGAAGAACGCGAGGTGCACGTCAGCCGCGACCGCTACCGGCTCGACGCCGACGTCCTGCGCTTCCACCAGAGCGGTGTCGCCCGCGGATGGTTCGAGCTCGACGGCGTGCGCACCGAGCTCGACGAGTCGACGTGGGTGTCGACCCGCGACCGCTCGTGGGGCGTGCGCTACGGCGTCGGGGCGCCGGTGGACGACGTCGCGCCGACCCCGATGCCGCCCGGTGTGACGAGCTACGTGCTGTGGTTCCCCGCGTTCTGCACCCGGCCCGACGGGAGCGCGTACGGGCTGCACCTCTACTACCAGCGCTTCGCCGGACCCGGGTTCGAGCGGCGCACGTTCGAGGGCGCGATGGAGCACGAGGACGGGAGCCGCCGACCGTTCCGTCACGCGGTCCCCGACCTCCGCTTCGACGACCGGACCCGGCGGTTCCTCGGCGGGACGGTGACGGTGGCCGACCCGGACGGCGAGCGTCGGCTCTCGCTCACACCGGTCTCCGCGACGGGGTTCCACCTCGCGACGGGTCTGTACGGCGGGTTCGACGGCCGGTCCCACGGGCAGTGGCGCGGGCGGCTGCACGTCGAGGGCGAGCACATCGCCGACTGCACCGCGCCGGACGCGGTGGCGCGCGTGCGCCAGCACCGACAGGCGCTCGTGCGCGTCGACGATCCTGTCGGTGGCGGCGTCGGGTTCGGCGACCTGCAGAGCATCGTGACGGGCACGCATCCCGAGATCGGCCTCAGCGATGCCGGCGCCCCGATGTGACCTGAACCTGGGTCAGGGGCGGGTGAGCGCGTCGGCGCGGCCGAACTCGGAGAAGCGGGCCTCGAGCGCGTCGCGATCCGCAACCGTGAACGCCCGGTACGGCTCCTCGCGTGCCGGTCGCCAGTAGATCGGGTCGTCCGTGTACCAACGTTGCGCGCGCAGCGGGCGCTTGTCGACCTTGTTGGTCGCGCCGACCGGCAACGTGCCGACCCGCACATAGCGTGGCGCCCACTTCGTCCCGAGATCGGGTTGCGCGGCGAGAAACGTGTCGAACGCCTCTGGGTCGAACGACGCGCCCGCGTGCATCTCGATCGTCGCCATCACCTGGTCGTCGGCGGTGCGCTCGTCGGGAACCGGGTACACCGCGACGCCGCTCACACCGGGGAAGCGGCCGAGGATGCGCTCGACCGGCGCGGTTGCGAAGTTCTCCCCGTCGACCCGCAGCCACTCGCCGCTCCGGCCGGCGAAGTAGAACACGTCGTGTTCGTCGCGGTAGCCGAGATCGCCCGACCAGTACCAGCCGTTGCGCGTCCGGGCTGCGTCCGCGTCGGGGTTCGCGTAATAGCCCTCGAACCGGTCCACGACGTTGCGCCCGACGATCTCGCCGATCGCTTCCGACGCGTTGAGCAGCCGTCCATCGGGACCGAACCGCGCGCGCGGTCGTTCCTCACCGGTGTCCGGGTCGACGACCGCGGCGTCGAGCCCCTCCTGCGGGACGCCCAACGCATCCTTCGGGATACCGGGTTTCGGCACCATGATGATCGCGTTCTCGCTGGATCCGTAGCCCGCGACGACCGGGATACCGAAGCGCTTCGTGAACGCCTTCATGTCGGCAGGCGACGACTCCGGTGCGAGCGCGTACTTCACCTGGTGGTCGCGATCGTCGTCGCGGGCCGGCGTGGCCAGGATGTACGCGAGCGCGCGACCCACCGTGCTGAAGAACGTCGCGTGGTAGCGCCTGAGGTCGGGCACGAACTGCGACGCCGAGAAGCGGTGGCGGAGCGCGATCGTCGCGCCGGTCGAGAGTGCGGGCAGCACGATCGCGTTGAGCGCGTTGCCGTGGAACAATGGCATGGCGCAGTAGAGGACGTCGTCGCTCGTGAACCACACCGAGCCCAGCGCGGCGCGTGTCGCGCGGCCGTGCGTCATCCGGACCGCCTTGGGTGCGCCGGTCGACCCCGAGGTGAAGATCAGCAGCAGGAGGTCCGAAGCCGCGGGCTCCGGCAGCGCTTCGCGCTCCACCAGCGTCGTGTCGGGGGAAGGGTCCAACCGGAGATCGTGCGCGACCACGACGTGCGCACCCGCGAGGTCGAGACCGTCGAGGAGGGCACGCTGGCTCACGTCGGTGACGACGATCGCGCAGTCGGTGTGCCGGATGTCGCGCGCGAGCTCCTCCCCGCGCCGGGTCGAGTTGATCCCGACGAGCACGGCACCTGCGAGCGCGGCACCGAAGAGCGTGACGAGGTAGTCGGGCGTGTTCTCGAGCAGCGCACCGACGTGGAACGGTCCGTCGCGCCGCAGCGCCTGGAGCTCGCGCGCCCGGCGTTGCGACGCGCGCACGAGCTCACGCCACGTCCACACCCGATCGTCCGCGACGAGCCCGGGCGTGTCGTCGCCCGCTCGGATCCGGAGCAGGTCGACGAGTGTTCCGGGCGCGGGATGCGGCGAGGGTGACGCGCTCATGCGTGTATCCGTCGGAGCAGCAACGGCAGGATCGGGTTCTCCTCGACGAGGGAGCGGCTGGGATCACCGGCCTCGCGACGCAGCAGCCCGATGCGCACCATGATCGCGGTGCTGCGCACCAGCGCGAACGCCTCGTACCAGTCGAGGTCGTGCAACGTACGGCCCGCCACCCGCTCGTAGTGCTCGATCACCCCGGAGCGATCGAGGAAGCCCGGTACGCGCCGACCGGTCAGCTCGGCCATCGTCGACTCGAGCGTCGTCAGCCACGCGACGTCGTGCTCGGGCCGACCGATTGAGGTCATGTCCCAGTCGAGCACGGCGCGCACGGAGAGGTCGTCGCCGAAGACGACGTTTCCCAGGCGCACGTCGCCCCACAACAACGCGGCGCGAGCGTCGGCGCCTTCGTCGTCGGGCGCGTGCGTCCGGCACCAGGCCAAGGCGTCGACGAGCGCGGGCAGCGGCTCACCATCCGACGACCAGTCCAGGTAACGCGCCCAGCGCTCGAGCTCGGCCGCGACGTCGCGACGGGGAACGAGCCCATCGGCGTCGCCGTGGGACCAGTCGGCGTCGTGGATCCGGGCCAGCGCGTCGACGAAATTGGTGTGGAGCCGGCGTTGCCGCGCGGGTTCGAGGCTCGTGATCCAGCGGTCGTGCGCGGCCGACTCCCCTGCGATGTGCCCCTCGACGCGTGGCATCACCGCGAACGGATCGCCCAACCAGGTCGGGTCGGTCTCGACGACGAACGGCGTGGCGACGGGCACGCCGGCGCGCGCCGCGAGCTCGTGGGCCCGGGCCTGGACGGTGAGGTCGTAGTCGGCGAACGTCCCCACCGTCGCCGGTGCCATGCGCACGACGACGGACTCGCAACGCCGCCCGTCGGGCCCGTCCCAGACGACGTCGACGAGGATCGTCTCGCTGGAGTAGCCGACGGCGGCGTGCTCCAGCGCGTCGATCCGTGCTCCGACGGGGTCCCAGCGCGCCGCGAACCAGCGGGTCAGGCCGTCGCGCAGCACGGTTGGGTCACGGTGGGCCACGAGTGTCACAGAGCCTCCGACGGCGACGCGCACAGGTCGCGGTCCGGAACCGTAACGGGAGCGTCACGCCGAAGCGCGGTGGAGACCCGCAGTAGTTCCCGAGCCGCCCGGTGAGGCACAGTAGGGAGATGCGCGAGCGCGAAGTGAAGCTCGACGTGCGGCGGAAATTCCGGATGCCGAAGCTGGGGCGCGCCGTGCGCCGGCTGCAGGTCGTCAAGACCGAGGTCATCGACCTGCGCGCCGACTACTACGACACCCGTGACCTGCGCCTGATCCGCTGGGGCGCGAGTCTCCGCTACCGCGAGCCCGAGGGGTGGACGGTGAAGCTCCCGGAGGGCGAGAGCGACGCGATGCTGACCCGGCACGAGCACACGTTCGCCGGCGAGCCCGGCACGCCGCCGCGGAACGTGCTCGATCTCGTGATCGCGTTCACGCGCGCCGTGCCCGTCGACGTGGTGGCCCGCATCGCGACGCGGCGTCACCGCTACGAGCTGGCGGATCACAGCGGTCATCACGCGGCCGAGGTCGTGGACGACCACGTGACGGTGCTCAAGCGCGAACGGGTGACGAAGCAGTGGCGTGAGCTCGAGGTCGAGCTGGCCGAGGACGCCCGCCGCCGCGACGCGAAGCGGTTGGTCCGGTTCCTCCAGCACGCCGGTGCCGGACGCGCTCGCCCGGTCCCGAAGATCGCCAAGGCGATCGGGCGGCGCGCGCTCGCGCCGCCCGACGTCGTCGTGCCGCGCGTCGGGCCGCGGTCCCGGTCCGGTCGCGTCGTCCGCGCCGCCATCGCGTCGTCGGTCGCACGCCTGCTCGCGCACGACGCGCTCGTACGCATCGGCACGGATCCGGAGGGCGTGCACCAGGCGCGTGTCGCGACCCGGCGTCTGCGCTCCGACCTGCGGACGTTCGACCCGCTCCTCGACCACGAATGGGCCGGCGCCCTGCGCGACGAGCTCAAGTGGATCGGCGGTGCGCTCGGTGCCGTCCGCGACGCGGACGTGCTCGGCGACCTGCTGCGGACCCAGGCCCGCGCGCTGCCACCCGACCACGCTCCCGAGGTCGAGGAGATCCTCGCCCGGCTCGCGGCCCAGCGCGAGGAGGCGCGCGAGGTGTTGCTCACCGACATGCGCTCCGACCGCTACGTGCGGCTGCTGAACCGACTCGTCGACGCGGCCCGCTCGCCACGCCTGCGCCGCTCGCGTGCGCACCGACGCGGGGCCGCCGCGTTGCCGGAGCTCGTACGCACGCCGTGGAAGCGCGTCCGCAAGAAGGCACGCCGGATGGACCGGAAGGCGCCGGACACCGAGCTGCACCAGCTCCGCATCAAGGCGAAGCGCGCCCGGTACGCGACCGAGGCGGTGGCGCCGGTGAGCGGTGCACACGCGCGCCGGATGGCGTCGCGACTCGCGGCGCTGCAGGACGTGCTCGGCGAGCATCAGGATCTCGTCGTCGCACGCGCGTGGCTCGCCGACGCCGCCCGCGACACCGACCGTCCCCAGCTCGCGTTCGTGGCCGGCGAGCTCGCCGGTGTCATGCGCGCGCGTCAGGACGACCTGCGCCGCCGCTGGCCCGAGGTCTGGCGCACGCTCGACACGAAGACGCTCACCGACTGGCTGTGACCGCGGGTCGCTGATCGCGCTCGCGAGCTCTACGAGGTCGTCCAGCCTCTCCACAGCCGATCCACAGGCGTCTCGCTCACGCTGCTCGGCATGGACACATCGCGAGCACGCACGACACGGACGGGCACCCCACGCCGGTCACCGGCGTGGCGGGCCCGTCGCATCGTCACCGCGTTGAGCGTGACCGGCTTCGTCGGCCTCGGCGGTTGCCTCGCGGCGACGCACAAGAACGGCGCGACCACCAACGCGACGGGGACGACCTCGACCAACGGGAGCACCTCCGGCAGCTCGACCAGCTCGACGACCGCGAGCAGCTCGAGCTCGAGCTCCACCACGTCGAGCTCGAGCGGATCCGTCTCCGCGTCCGGGTCGCAGTCGGCGACCTCCGCCTCGTCACAGAGCACGACCCATGGCAGCTGAGGCGACCTGGCGCGCGATGGGCAGCGACGTCCATGTGGTCGTCGTCGGCGAGCCGGAGCTGCTCCTCGGGGCCCGGCGGCGCGTCGGCGAGCTCGAGCACCGATGGAGCCGCTTCCTGCCCGGCAGCGAGGTCAGTCGCATGAACGCGCACGCGGGTGACCCTGTCGTCGTGTCCCGCGACACCCGCGTGCTCGTCGAGCGCGCGCTCGACGGGTGGCGCCTGACGGGCGGCCTCTTCGACCCCACGGTCCTCGGCGACGTGATCCGGGCCGGCTACGACCGCTCGTTCGAGTTGCTCGAGCAGGACGCCGGCCCCGGGGCTTCGACGATGCGGCGCGGCGCCGCGGATGTGACCGTCGATCCGCACGGATTGGTCTGGTTCCCGCGCGGGGTCGGCTTCGACCCCGGCGGCGTGGGCAAGGGGCTCGCGGCGGATCTCCTCACCGAAGAGCTGCTCGACGCCGGTGCCGCAGGCGCGCTGGTGAACGTCGGGGGCGACCTGCGCGTGGCGGGGGAGAGCCCGACCGGGCTCGGGTGGTGCATCGACGTCGAGGGACCGCTCGATCCCGCGCCGATCGCGCGTGTGGGTCTGCGCGACGGCGGTGTCGCGACGAGCAGTCGCGTCCGCCGGCGTTGGAAGAATGACGGCGTCGCGCGTCACCACCTCATCGACCCGCGGACGGGCGCGCCGTCGGCGACCGACGCTCCCGCGGTCACCGTGGTCGCGGCCGAGGCCTGGCAGGCGGAGGTGCTCGCCAAAGCCGCGTTCGTCGCCGGCGCGAAGGCCGGGCTCGATCTCGTCGCGTCCTTGGGCGCGGCTGCATTGACGGTGCGCGCCGACGGGTCCACGTGGACGACCGAGGCCGGCGGCGTGCGCTTCGATGCGGCCGCCTGAGCGCGCGACGCTTTGGACGCGACGGAACTACTGCGGCGCGAGCTCGTCGGCCGACGAGTGCAGGCGGTCGAGGAGCTCCGACTGCGAGCGCACCCCGAGCTTCTGGAAGATGCGCGACAGGTGGTTCCGGATGGTTCCGGGCGCGAGGTAGAGGCGCGACGCGATCGTCGACACGCGGTGCCCACGCAGCAGCAGGAGGAGAATCTCGCGCTCACGCGTCGTCAGCGAGTCCACCTCGGGCGGCAACGTCCCGTAGAAGCCCTCGCCCGCCTCACCGAGGACCTCGGCCGCGCTGCGCATGATCTCGCGCAACGAGCGTTCGAGGTCGCGTTCGTGCCGCGTGGCCGCGTGCTCCTCCGCCGACAGGCAGCGGCGCACGAGCGCGAAGACGAGCGTGGAGTCGGCGGGCAGGCCGCACGCGAAGACCTCGACGTCCTGCGTCGATGTAGGCGTGCCCATGCGCACCCGGCAGGGCCCGGTGACGTCGGTGCTCGCGGTCGCCGCGGCGACGAACGCGGCGAGCCGCGTCGCGTCCTCGCGCTCCACGGCGTCGAAGATGTCGCATCCGTGCGCGACCGCCTCGTCGCCGAGCCAGTCGCGCAGCGAGTTGCCGGCCCACACCGTGCGGCCGGCGACGTCGAGCACGACCACGAGGTCGGCGCTGCGGCGCAGCAGCGGCTTGAGGAAGGTGAGCGTGCGGCTCGTCCCGTCGGGGTCGATCTTGGGCACATCCTCGAGTGGTCGCGCCTGCACCAGGAGATAGCGCACGCGACCGCTCTCGTCGCGCAGACCGCCGACACCGCACTCGGCCGTGAACGTCGAGCCGTCGCGCCGGCGGAACTTCCGGGTGAACACGAACTGCGGGGTCTTGCCCTGGAGCACCGCGAGCATCCGGGTGCGGATCTCGGGGAGCTCGTCGGCGGGGGCGTTGTCGACGACGGATCGCCCGATCAGCTGCTCGAGCTCCTCGCCGAACGCGGCCGCGTACGCGTCGTTGGCGTGCACGAGCCGGAAGTCGACCGCGTCGACGACCGCGACGACGAAGGGTGACATGGCGGCCGTGAGCTCGAACCACTCGCGCGCCGCCTCGTCGGGAGTGCGCGACGAGAGATACCCACGCGCATCGTGGTTTCCGGTAGCAACGCGGATCATCCTCGCCTCGCGGCTCGACGTGCAGGCCCCCGGTCGCGTGCCGCGGGACCGGACCGCCGACCCCGCCTGGCCGACCGGCTCAGAACCACGCGGCACCAACCGCGGCGCCAGTTAAGCACGCATTTTGGAGCGATTGTGCCTCGGAAATTCCTTGGGCCCGGAACAGGTGGTGCGAACCGCCACCATCGGCGCACAAGGCAGCCGTTTTCGATGACATGAGAGCCCGGCGCGTGCTCGAATGCGCCTCCATCGGGCGGCGCGTCGCGCCGTCACGCGCGTGAGGAGCGACGGGATGACGACGGGCACGCGGGGTGCCAACGGAATCGACCCGGCAGAGGCGGCCGCCCTGGGGCTGGAGGTCCGGCCCCAGGCGGGTCATATCGGCGCCGAGATCCACGGCGTCGACCTGACCCGTCCGCTGGCGCCGGAGGTGGTCGAGGCGATCCGAGCCACGTTGCTGCGCTGGAAGGTCGTCTTCTTCCGCGACCAGCACGTCACCCAGGACCAGCACGTCGCGTTCGGTCGCGCGTTCGGCGAGGTGACGCCGGCGCACCCGACGCTGCCGGCCGCGTTCCCCGATCATCCCGAGATCCTGCTGCTCGACAACGAACGCTTCGCGCGCGCGGAGCGCAAGGGCCGCGACGACGCGGCATCGGGAGGGGCCCGCGGCGGCCCGTCGATCGAGAGCCGTTGGCACACCGACGTGACGTTCGTGCCCAACCCGCCGATGGGTTCGATCCTGCGGGGCGTGATCGTGCCCGAGTACGGCGGCGACACCCAGTGGACCAACCTCGTCGTCGCGTACGAGCGCCTGTCCGCGCCGGTGCGCGCGCTCGTCGACGAGCTGCACGCGGTGCACCACAACGTGCTCCCGTTGTCTCGTGGTGAGCTCTCGCCGGAGTTGCAGCAGCAGTTCCAGGCGCAGGACCTGCGCGCGCAACACCCCGTCGTGCGTGTCCATCCCGAGACGGGTGAGCGCGCCCTGTTCGTGAACCCCAACTTCACCAGTCACATCGTCGAGCTCTCGCGCCAGGAAGGACGGCATCTCCTGGCCATGCTCTACGAGCACCTCAGCAACCCGGAGTTCACGGTCCGCTTCCGGTGGCAGCCCGACAGCATCGCGTTCTGGGACAACCGCGCCACCGCGCATCTCGTCCCGACGGACGTGCCGTCCGGCGCGCGCCGCTCCATGCAGCGCATCACCCTCGCGGGCGACGTGCCCGTCGGGCCCGACGGCTCGGAGTCGTTCGCGCTCGCCGGCGCGACGTTCAGCTGACGCCCCGAACCGGAATCGGGGAACGTCAGGCCGGGCGCGTCTCGGGGAGACGGACGAGCGGGATCCGCCGTTCGGTCTTGGCTTGGTAGTCGGTGTACCACGCGCGGTCGGCGACGAGACCGGTCCACGTGCGGTCGTAGTCGTCACCCTCGAGGATCTCCGGACGCGACCAGAATGCGCCGCCCTGCACGCGACACAGCACCTCGGGGTTCGCGTCGCGGTCGCGCAGGTTGAGGAACCACGACGGATCCTGCGGCGCGCCGGCGTACGACGCGACCACGATGCGGTTGCCGTGGGGATCGCGCCACGTGGGCAGCGCGACCTTGTGCTCCTTGCCCGACTTGCGGCCGATCGTGCGCACGACGACGTGGTGCATCCCGGCCTGCACCCAGACCATGTCGTCGTCGGACGACTCCATCGCCTCGACGTGCATCTTGCTGATCACCGGGATCTCCTCGAGCGAGGGCGTCTCCCACACCTGCTCGACCTTCTGGCTCTCCATGCGTCCTCCATGTCGACGCGAAAACCTCGTGCGCCCGCGGCGTCCAGCAAGATAGACCGGACCCGTGCGCGGGACGATCGAAGCGGTGGCCGCGAGCCCGGATCACACGATGACCAAGCCGCCGCGCGAGATGATCAGGCTCGTCGCGGGCCTCGGCGTGGAGGGTGACGCGCACGCCGGCGCGATGGTGCAGCACCGGTCACGGGTGCGGCGCGACCCGACCCAGCCCAACCTGCGCCAGGTCCACCTCGTGCACGCGGAGCTCCACGACGAGCTGCGTCGCGACGGCCTCACGGTCGCGGCCGGCGCGATGGGTGAGAACGTGACCACCCGCGGCCTGCCGCTCCTGGAGCTGCCGGTGGGGACCCGTCTGCGCCTCGGTCCCGACGCGGTCGTCGAGCTCACCGGGCTGCGCAACCCGTGCCTGCAGCTCAACGGTGTCGCGCCCGGGCTCATGGACGCGGTGCTCGACCGCGACGCCGAGGGCAACGTCGTGCGCAAGGCGGGCGTGATGGCGATCGTCGTGCACGGCGGTGACGTCCGACCGGGCGATCCCGTCGTCGCCGAGCTGCCGCCCGAGCCCCACCGCCCGCTCGAGCCCGTCTGAGCATCTCGCCTCAGGCGTCGGCCGTGGACGCGAGGACGCGGCCGGTCTCCAACCCGGGGCGCTCGCCCGGTGCGACGAGCACGCAGTGCGTGCCCCGGTAGATCGTCGGCATGCACTTGTTGCAGTGGACGCACAACGACTCGTCGACGTCGCCCTTGCGCCAGCGCTCCACCAGATCCGGCTCGCGCAGGAGCGCGCGGCCCATCGCCACGAACGCGAAGCCTTCGTCGAGCGCGCGCTGCACCGTGTCGACGCGGTTGACACCGCCGAGGAGGATCAGCGGCATGTCGAGCGCGTCGCGGAACTGGCGCGCGTACGGCAGGAAGAACGCCTCCTCGAACGGGTACTCGGGCATGAACCGCTTCGCGGTCAGCTTGAAGCCGAGACGCAGCGGCGGCGGAAAGGCCTGGGCCATCTCCGCGATCGGGGCTTCGCCGCGGAAGAGGTACATCGGGTTCTGGAACGAGCTGCCGCCCGTCAGCTCGAGCGCGTCGAGGGCGCCGTCGGCTTCGAGCAGGCGCGCGATGGCGACGCTGTCGTCCAGCCACAACCCACCGGGCACCCCGTCGGCCATGTTCAGCTTGGCGAGCACCGCGACGCCCTGGCCGACCGCGTCGCGGACCGCCAGCGCGACGTCGCGTGCGAACCGGGCGCGGTTCTCGACCGAGCCGCCGAAGCGGTCGGTGCGCTTGTTGAGGCGCGGGCTCATGAACGCGCTCAGCAGGTACCCGTGACCGAAGTGCAGCTCCACCGCGTCGAAGCCCGCGTCCACCGCGAGCATCGCGGCGCGAGCGAAGTCGCCCGTGATGCGCGTGATGTCGTCGGGTGTGACCTCCTGGGTGAAGCGCATCGCCTGCGGCGCGAAGACCCGAGACGGGGCCAGCCCGCGGTGTCCGGTCCCCGCGGCGACGGGCCCTGCATGGCCCAGCTGGATCGACGCCGCCGCGCCGGTCTCGTGGATCGCCTCGGTGAAGCGCCGGAGCCCGGGCACGGCCTCCTCCCGCATGACGATCTCGCCCGGTGCTCCCTGACCGTCCTCGCCGACCGCGCAGTACGCCAGCGTCGTCATGGCGACGCCACCCGCGGCGACGGCCCGGTGGTAGGCGATCAGCGAGTCCGTGACGACGTGACGGGGCGCCATGCCCTCGAAGGTCGCCGCCTTGATGATGCGGTTCCGCAGCGTCAACGGTCCCAGCCGACCTGGTGAGAAGGGCGTCGCCGGGGCGTTCGTCTCGGTGGTCGTCACTGTGCTCTCCCGCGATCGTGGGCCGCGGCGAGGCGGCGCGCGCGAGTCTGCCGCACCGCTCCACGGGCTCGCCGGGCCGTCGTTTACGGGCCCTTTACACCTCCCTCCTAGAACACGGCCCGGGACCGTCGGACCGTCGACTGGGCTGGGGCGCGTTGCGGGCGCGCCCACGAACGGACCGGGTCTGCCGAGGACGCCGACGTGGAGCGACACGAGCGCGGTTCCGACAGCGGATGCGTCGCATTGCGACCGATTGACGAGGCACGGGGGTGGCGGCCGATGCTGACGACGCGGGGACGGTCGGTCGACCGTCGAGTGGGACGGAGCACCGGGTGCCGGTCGACAGGCGCGGTCGCCGGCTACCTGGAGGCGCTCGACGCCCGCGCCGTGCACCGGGCGCGGACGCTCTCGGGCGGCGAGGCGGGCGCGGCCGAGCGGTCGCCCTCCGCCGAGGACCGCGAGGTGCGACGACTCGAGCACGGGTTCGTCGCCTACGCGCGGACGTACGCGGTCGCCCACGGCATCGAGTACGCGACGTGGCGCGAGTTCGGGGTGCCGGCCGAGGTGCTCGTCCGCGCCGGCATCAGGCCGGACCGCTGACGGCGTCCTTCCTCGCGCTCGCAGGCTCGCCGCTCGCGTCTCTGCCACGTAGGGTCTCGCCCGCGGGGACACTCGAACGGGGGAGGCTTCGATGAAAGGTGACGTGGTGACCGTGGAGCGGGTCATCCCGGCGCCGCCGGACGCGATCTTCGCCCTGCTCGCCGACGCGTCGCGTCACCCGGACATCGACGGGTCCGGGACCGTGAAGCAGGCCAAGGCCGGCGCGCCGGAGCGGCTCTCGCTCGGCGCGACGTTCGGGATGTCGATGAAGCTCGGCATCCCGTACTCGATGGTCAACACGGTGGTGGAGTACGAGGACAACCGCCGGATCGCGTGGCAGGCCCGCCCGCCGGGCTGGCCCGGGCGGATCTCGGCCGGGCGCATCTGGCGCTACGAGCTCGAGCCCGTCGACGGCGGCACCCGCGTCCGCGAGAGCTGGGACCTCTCACAGGACAAGCAGCGCGCGCTGCTGCGCCTCGGACCGACGCCCGACAAGACCCGCCGCAACATGGAGCAGACCCTGGTCCGGATCGAGGAGCTCGTCACCGCGACGAGCTGACGGCGCGTGCAGGCGGCGTGCCGGGAATGGGGGGAGCCGGCACGCCGCCTGCGGTGCACCACCCACACGGTGCGCGGGTGTGCGGTTCGTCCCGCCGGCCCGATGACCAGCTCCTGCCGTGCTCCGGCCTGCACCGGTCCTGCCCCTGCGCGCTGCACCGCACCGGCGGACGATGTGGCCGTTCTACGGGACTCCCGTAAACGACCGGTAAAACGAGGCAGCACCGCGACGCCGGTCGAGGGCACGGCGGATGCCCTCGAGGTCGAGGCCCAGGCCGGGTGGGATCCCGGCGACGAACCAGCTCCGCGTGCTGACCACGGCGTAGGTCGCGGCACCGTAGGTGGCGAGGAACTCCCACGTCATGGCCGTTCGGGCGCCCCACGCGACCGCGGTCACCGTCGTCTCGTCGTAGGCGACGAGCGCGACCGCGTGCGCGAGCCAGGACCCCGGCGCGCGCCACCCCTCGGGTCCACGCTCGGGCACCCGCCACACGTCCTGCGCTTGCGCGGACACGGGGAGGGCCAGCGCCGCGTAGCAGCCCCCGAAGTGCTCGATCGCGGTCGCGACCTCGACGCGCGTGACGGGCGCGACGGTCGCATACGCGTCGATGCGACTCGTGCCGATCCCGTGGACCCGCCAGTGCTCGAGCGCGTCGAGCTCGGTGACGCCCACGTCGCGCGTCGCGGGCCCCGCACGGTCGTAGCCGCTCGCGAGCTCGTACGCGCGCAGGATCACGCCGTCGTCGAGGTCCGCGCCCGCGCCGGTCTGCGACCCCCAGCACCGTTCCAGGTGCGCCGCCGCCGCGAACGCGCAGGTGTGGAGTCGGTCGTTCAGCAACCGCCCCCAACCGTCCGCGGCGACGCGCGCACCCTGGTCGCACTCGCGCGACGGTGCGTCGAGCGCGTTGACGTCGAGGTGGTCGAACAGACGCGGCGCGTCGTGCGCCGCGTCGGTCACAGCATCAGCACCACGGCGGGCCCGCTCACGTTCCGCTCGAAGGTGTGGCCTGGACCGTCCGCTTGTTGTCGGTGGTGACGACCTGTACGACGACCGGTGTTCCCGCGTCCAGCTGTTGCTGCGTGACGGTGCACGCAAGCGGCATCGTCTGATCCTGACGGTCGAGCATGTCGATCATCGCCTGGCGGATGCCGTCGACCACGGCGGGGTCGAGGTCCTCGAGGATCCGGCGCACCTGTGGGCTCATGTCGCCGTCGAGCCCGAGGTTCTCCACGATCTGCACGAGCGGCACGTTGTTCTCGTGCATGTCTCGGAGGCTCGAGCGGAAGTTCGGATCCTTCAAACCCTGGTTGCCCGCGACGACCAACCCGTTGAGTGGGTCGCCGACGAGCGTTCCCTGCCTGCCCTGGTGCTGGCCGTCCTGGTGCCGGTCTTCCTGGTGGGGCATCGTCCTCTCTCTCGTTCCGATGGTTCGTGGTGAGGGCTCGTGGTGCGCGACGCGCGGCGGAGCCCGTCGCGCGGAAGGCGACAGCGTGCCCCCGCCGGAATCCGTGCCGACCCGTCGAGGCCGCCGCAGACGCCGACGTCGCTGCTGCCCTCCACGCGACGGACGTACCGCTCGGGTCGGGCGCTCCCCGAGGTGTCCTGTGGTACCGGAGAGGCGTAAACGGGCCGTAAACGCAGTCCCGCGCGATGCGCTGACCTCGGTATAACGTGCCCGATCCCTCGCCTCGAAGACGGAGGTTCCGGGTGGAGCTCCGGGTACTCGGGCCGTTGGAGATTCGCCACGACGGGATGCCGTTCCTGCTTCGCGGGGTCAAGCCGCGCCAGCTCCTCGCACTCCTCGCACTACGACCCAATCGCTCCGTCCCGGCCGAACAGCTGACCGAGGAGCTGTGGGAGGGCGAGCCCCCGGCCAGCGCGGCGACCGCGCTGCGGGTGCACGTCGGGCGGCTCCGTCAGGTGCTCGAGCCCGAGCGCGACGCGAACGCGCCGAGCGGGCGTCTTCCGGCCGGCCCGTACGGCTACCTGCTGCGGGTCGAGCCCGACGAGCTGGACGCGCAGCGGTTCGAGCGGCTCGTGCTCTACGGATGCAGCGCGAGCGGGGACGGCGATTTCGGTACGGCGGCGGCCCGGCTCACCGACGCGCTCGACCTGTGGCACGGCCGCGCCTTCGCCGACATCGCCGACCTCAGCGCGGCCCGGGCCGAGCGGGCCCGGCTCGAGGAGCTGCGGGCGCGCGCGTTCGAGGAGCTGGTCGAGGCCCGGCTGACGCTCGGAGACCACGCGCTCGTGATCGACGTGCTCCGCGGCGCGATCGAGGAGTTCCCGCTGCACGAACGGTTCACCGCGCAGCTGATGCGCGCGCTGTACCGGTGCGGGCGGCAGGCGGAGGCGTTGCGCGCGTACACCGAGCACGCCCGCCGTCTCGACGAGGCGCTGGGCGTGGAGCCGTCGGCAACGCTGCGCAGCCTGGAGGAGGACGTCCTCCTCCAGCGCCCCGGGCTCGATTTCGTGCCGCCGCGACCGGCGGTCGCCGCGAGCGCGCCACGCCGGCGCGGTGCGCCGTCGCGCTTCATCGACCGCCGGGTGGAGACGGCGACGTTGCTGGCGACGCTCGACGCGGTCGTCTCGGGCGAGCGCCGGCTCGTGCTCATCGGGGGACAGGAGGGCATCGGCAAGACGACGTTGCTCGAGGAGTTCTCGGACCGCGCCGTCACGCGCGGCGTGCCCGTCGTGATCGGACGGTGCCGCCCGGATCCGGTCGTGGAGTACGAGTCCGTGGTGGAGATCCTGCACGCGTTGGTCGACCGGCTCGACGAGGCCGGGCGCGCGTCGCTGCCCGCGGATCTCAAGCTGCTGCTGCCGGACCTGCCCGCGCCCGGCGCGCCACGTCCGGCCGGCGGTGGTCTCGGCGCGGCGTCGGAGCGGTACCGCCTCTACGAGGCGGTCGCGACGCTCGTCGCCGCGGCCGGTGCCGGCCCGCTCGTCCTCGTCGTCGACGACGCGCACTGGGCCGATCGCCCGACGTTCGCGGTGTTGCGTCACCTGGTGCGCCACCGCGGGTTGGTCGGGGTCATGGTCGTGGTGACGTTCCGCGACGACGAGATCGGCGGCGAGGCAGCCGAGCTGCTCGACGCGCTCGCACCGCCGGCGGCCACCGAGCGGATGCACCTGAGCGGGTTCGGGCACAACGAGGTGCGCGCGCTGCTGCGCGCGGTCGCCGCGCCCGAGGCGGTCGAATCACTCGTCGAGCTCGTGCCGACGGTGCAGGAGGTGACGGCGGGCAACCCGCTCTTCATCCGCGAGCTGCTGCGCTCGCTCGACGAGGAGTCGGGCCGCTTCGACGACACCGCCGAGCTGGAGCGCACCATCACGACCATCGCTCCCGCCGGTGTCCGCGCGTTGGTCGAGCGTCGCATGGGACGTCTGTCCGAACGGGGGCGCGACGTGATCCACGTCGCCGCCATCTCCGGCATGGACGTCTCGCTCGACCTGCTCGCGCCCGCGTGCGCGTTCGACGGCGACGAGCTCATGGACGCGTTGGAGGAGTGCCTCGCGGCCCGGTTGCTGGTCGAGCACGGCGATCATCTCGACCGGTTCCAGTTCCCGCACGCGATGGTCCGCAACGCCGTGTACGCGCAGATCCCCGACTCGCGACGCGTGGAGCTGCACCGACACGTCGGTGAGGCGCTCGAGACCATGCAGCACGTGGGACGTGCGCCCGCAGCGCTCGCGCACCACTTCGTCGCGGCCGCGTCGCGGCCGGACCTGGTGCCGAAGGCCGCCCGGTACTCGGCCCACGCGGGGCGGGACGCGGCGGAGCGGTTCGCGTTCGCGGAGGCCGCCCGCTGGTTCGAGCACGCGATCCACTTCGGGGCCGACTGCTGCGACGACGTCCCGGGCCTCTGGTACGGCCTCGCGCTCGCGTACGAGGGAGACGGCCAGCTCGCGCGGGCGCGCGACGCGTACACGACCGCCGCTCGTCTCGCGCGGGACGCGGGCGATCCGGCGTTGCTGGCCGACGTCGCCGTCGCTGCGGCGGGTCCGTGGAGCTCGGGATTCGCGTCGCAGGCGGTCGTGCTCGAGCTGCTCGACGAGGCGCTCGACGCGCTCGGTGATCGCGACCTCGGCCGGCGGGCGCGGGTGCTGAACGGTCTGGCCGCCGCGCTCTACTACGTCGACCCCGACCGTGAAGGCCGCATCGCAGAGGAGGCGCTCGAGCTCGGGCACCAGCTCGGCGACGATGCCGCGCTCGCCGCGGGCCGACTCGCGCTGCACCGATGGCTGACCCACCGACCGGAGGCGTCGAGCGAACGGCTCGCGCTGTCGGAGGCGGTGGTGGGCCTGACGACGGGCGACGAGCGCTCGGATCTGCACCTGCGAGCCTGCCGACTGCACCTCAACGACCTGCTCGAGAACGCGCGGATCGACGACTTCGACGCGGGGCTCGACCGTTACGAGCAGGTGGCGACCGAGCTCCGGAGCCCGCACGACATGTACTGGTCCGCCGCGTTGCGGGCGACCCAGGCCACCCTGCACGGTGACCTGGTCGCGGGGGAGCAGCTCGCGCGCGGGGCGGAGCTGCGCGGTCAGGAGCTCCAGCAGGCTCCGGGCGCGCACATGCTGCAGCGCTTCGTCGTGCGCTAC
The DNA here is from genome assembly GCA_036558745.1 of Acidimicrobiia bacterium. Taxonomy (GTDB): domain Bacteria; phylum Actinomycetota; class Acidimicrobiia; order IMCC26256; family JAMXLJ01; genus JAMXLJ01. The sequence goes on along the minus strand of DATBEZ010000003.1, from coordinate 197,693 downwards.
CAGCAGGGACGTCTCGCGGAGATGCATCCGACGCTGCGCAAAGCCGCCGACGAGATGCCCGCGTACCGGGCCGGCGCCGCGCTCGCCGCGGTGGCGTCGGCCGAGACCGGACGCGCCGACGAGGCCGCGCGCATCGTCCACCGGGTCCTCGGTCGTGACGGCAGCCGCCTGCCGCGCGACGTCTTCTGGCTCGCGGCGGTCGCGCTCTTCGCGGGTGCGGTGGCCGACGCGTGCGACACCCGGTTGCACCAGCTGCTGACCGAGCTGCTCATGCCGTGCGCGGACCACGTGGTCGTGTTCGGAGTCGGCGGCGCGGTCTTCGGCACGGGACACCATTGGATCGGGAACCTCGCCACTGCGCAGGGGGAGGCCGACCTCGCGATCGAGCACCTCTCGCAGGCGGTCGAGCTGTCGGAGCGTATCGGTGCGCCGTACTGGAGCGCGCAGGCCCGTCTCGACCTGGGCCGTGCGCTCGCGCTCCGTCGCGATCGCGACGATGACGCGCGCATCCGTTCGCTCACAGACGCTGCCGTCGCGTCCGCGCACGCCGGTGGGTACGGACGGATCCCCCAGCGCGCCGACCGGTCGCGTCCGACGTAGCGCTGGTTCGGGCGCGCGATGAAGGTCTACGCGGGGATGGACCCGCGTCTCCCGCTTCCGGCCGGCATCGCGCACGCGCGCCGCGTCGAAGCCGTGGGCTACGACGGGCTGCACGTCCCCGAGACGGTCCACGACTCGCTCGCGGTGTCGTTGCTCGTCGCCGATCACACCGAGCGGATCACGATCCGCACGAGCGTGACGCTCGCGTTCGCGCGCAGCCCGACCTTGACCGCGTACGCCGCGTGGGACCTCGCCCGGTTCTCACACGGCCGGTTCCAGCTCGGGTTGGGCACCCAGATCCGCCAGAACATCGAGGAGCGCTACGGCATGCCGTGGCACGATCCGGTGGACCACATGCGCGAGTACCTCGACGTGCTCGACGCGTTGTACGCGTCCTTTCGCACAGGCACCGCGCCGACTCACGAGGGCCGTCACTACCGGGTCACGCGCATGCAGCCGTACTTCAATCCCGGACCGGACCCGGACACCGTGCCGCCACCGACCTACCTCGGCGGTGTGAACGTGGGGATCTGCCGGCTCGCGGGGGAGCGCGCCGCGGGGTTCGTGACCCACCCGACGAACTCAACCCCGCACTACCTCGAGACGATGTGTCGGCCCAACCTCATGAACGGCGCCGCGCGGGCGGAGCGCGAGCTGCGCGACCTCGAGCTCGTGTGCGGCACCCAGGTGATCACGGGCACGACCCGTTCCCATCTCGACGCCGAGCGCGAGCGGCAGCGGCGGCTGTTCGCGTTCCTCTACTCGACACCCGCGTACCGTCCGACGCTGGAACGCTGCGGCTTCGGCGATCGCCTGCCCCGGCTGCAGGCGATGGTGCGGACGGACCGATGGGACGACCTCGCCGAGGCCGTCACCGACGACATGCTCGACGCGGTCGTTCCCGTCGCGATCTACGACGAGCTCCCCGGCGTGCTGCTCGAGCGGTTCGGCGCGCTCACCGACGCGATCCTGCTGCCGCTGCCGCCCGACCCGGCGGACGACGCCGCGCTCGCGGCCGTGATCGCCGCGCTCCAACAGGCCTGACCCGGCTCGTCCCCGTCAGGGCGTACGACCGGTGTGCGCGACGAGACGGTCCAACGCGGGCGCGTCTGCAGCGACGGCCACGGCGGGGCCGAACCGTCCGTCGCGGGGAGGGTCGGGAAGCACCCGCATCATGAACGCGAGCAGCGCGTCGGCGAGCGACGTGTCGAAGCGGTCCTCCTGTCCGGTGGCGCGGGCCAGGTCCCACGCGTGGACGTAGGTGTCGAGGGTCTGGATGCCGAGCGCGGCCGCTGCGGGCAGCACGCCGATCGGCAACGACACCGTGCCGTCGGTGCCCCGCCGCTCCCAGCCCGCGAGCGACGCCGCGGCTGCGTCGGCGAACGCGCGCGCCGGCGCGTCGCCGAGGACGTCGGCGTCGCGGCCGGCCGCCGGCAGCTCGCGACCTTCGGTCCGCGCCGTGAAGGCCAGGGCCACCCAGGTCGTGTGGTTCACGAGCGCCCGGACGTCCCACTGGGCGCAGGGCGTCGGCAGGCTCCACTGGTCGTTCTCCACGCGGTCGAGGAGCTTCTCGGTGTTGGTCAGCGCGGCGCGCAGGTCGTCGATGGTGGGCATCTCGGCTCCCTCGTGATCATTCGAAGAGTGTCTTAGAAAGGATCTGCTTACGTAAGCAAAGCCTACACAAGGAGCCCGCCGGACGCTAGACTGAGATTCGTGGACGCAGCCCTCCGGGCCCTCGCCGAGCCGACCCGGCGCCAGATCCTGCGCTTGGTGCGCGACCGCGAGCGGACGGCCGGCGACATCGCGGAGCACTTCGACGTCACGCGCCCTGCCGTCTCGCAGCACCTCCGCGCGCTCCAGGAGGCGCAGCTCGTCACGGTGAGGCGCGACGGCACCCGTCGTTGGTACCGGGCCCGGCCCGAGGGTCTGAGCGAGATGCAGGCGTGGCTCGCGAGCATGTGGCGCGGCAACCTCGCCGATCTGAAGCGCGCAGCCGAGCGCGAGGAGCGCAGCGTGCGTGCACGTCGTGGCGGGACGATGCGGGCGAAGGGCCGCGCGTGAACGAGCTCGACGTGTCGGTGCGCATCGACGCGAGCGCCTCGACGGTGTTCCGGTTCTTCACCGATCCCGTGCGGATGTGCGAGTGGATGGGCGTGGCCGCGGACGCCGATCCGCGACCGGGCGGGACCTACCGGGTCGACGTGACCGGACGCGACGTCGCGTCGGGGAGCTACGTGGAGATCGTCCCTCACGAGCGTGTGGTGTGGACCTGGGGGTGGGAGGGCAACCCCGACTTCCCGCCCGGATCCTCGACGGTGGAGGTCACGCTCGAGGCCGACGGCGACGCAACCGTCGTGCGCCTCCGGCACACCGGCCTGCCCGACGGGCCGAGCGCGGCGCGTCACCGCGAGGGCTGGGAGCACTACCTGGCCCGGCTCGTCGCTGCTGGTACGGGCAGCGACGCCGGGCGCGACCCGTGGGTGCAGCCGTCCCGGTAGCGCGCGTCAGCCGTCGTAGAAGAACGGGTCGTGCAGGCCCACGAGCTGACGCTCGCGCGGTGTCGTGGCGCGGTCGATCGCCTCGGGCGACAGGTGGTTCACGATGTCGGTGGTGCGGATGCGCTGCGCGATGTCGCGACGCGCGTAGTGCACCTGAAGGAAGAAGCGACCGCGCCCGCCGCGCGCGGGCAGCCCGCGGTGCCACACGTCCGACACGAACAGCGCGACGTCACCGGCGGCGGCCCGGATCACGACGGGCTCCTCGCCGTCGTACGTGAGGTCGATCTCCCACATGCGTTCGGGATCGGGCAGACGGCCCGAGCGGTGACTGCCGGGGATCACCGCGGTCGGGCCGTCGGAACGTCCGCAGTCCTGGAGATAGATGTGCGCGGCGATAGCGAAGATCGGGTACGGGATGCGGTCGTCCCACGGCACACCCTCGGGCCGCGGTACGTGCGGACCCGCGTCGCAGTGCCACGGACCGCCCGGGAAGTCGGGCGGGTTGCGCCACGCCGTGTTGGCGATCACGTGGCAGTCGGTGCCGAGGAGCGGCTCGATCACCGGCAGGATCACCGGATTCGCGATCGCGGCCTGGCACGGTCCGCTGCGGTTCAGCATCTCGTAGCGGAACTCGGCCTTGTCGGCCCGGCTGCGCTCGGGAGGGTAGCGGTCGAACACACGCCGGATGTCGGCTGCGAGCCCCGCGATCGTCGTGTCGTCGAAGACGCCCCGCAGGACCGTGTACCCGTCGCGCTCGAGCTGCATGGTCGCGTCGGGGCTGATGCCGTCGTACAGGGTGAGGTTCTTGGCCACCCGTCGGATCATCGGGATCCCCCTGCCGGCGACGCGTCGGCATCGCCGGTCGAATCGTACCCACGCACCCGTCCGATCCGGGTGGACCTGGTCCCCACCCGGCACCGTGCCGGGCATGCATCCTCACGGGCCGCCGCGGGTACGCGCGCGTGGTGCCCGCACGTGAGCCCGTTTCGCGGTCGCGGCGCGCCGTCGTGCTCGCGACGATGTGCGTCGGGATGTTCCTGGTCCTGCTCGACGTCACGATCGTGAACGTCGCGCTCCCCGCGATCCGGCGCGGTCTCGGCGCCGACGGCGCGGGCCTCGAATGGGTCGTCGACGCCGACACGCTGGGCTTCGCCGCGCTGATGCTCACCGCAGGCACGTTGGGCGACCGCTTCGGGCGTCGACGGCTCGCGCTCGCGGGGCTCGTGGTGTTCGGTGTGGGGTCGGCCGTGTGCGCGCTCGCCGGCGACCTGGGTGTGCTGCTCTCCGGCCGCGCGCTGCAAGGCGTCGGCGGCGCGCTGCTGCTCCCGCAGACGCTCGCGATCATCGCCGACGAGTACCCCGAGCCAGGGGAGCAGGCGCGCGCGATCGGCGTGTGGGCCGCGGTGTCGAGCCTGGCGTTGCCCGCGGGACCGCTGCTCGGCGGGGTGCTCGTGGACCGCTACGGCTGGCCGTCCGTGTTCGCGATCAACGTGCCGGTCGTCGTCGCGGCGGCCGTCGTCGCGGTCCTGACCGTGCGCGAGGTGCCGCGCCGTCGCCGTCGCCGGGTGGACCTCGGTGGGCAGCTGCTGGTCGTCGTCGGGCTGGCCGCGCTCACGGGTGGACTCGTGGAGGTCAACCGCCTGGGTCTCGGCGCGCCGGTCGTGGGACTGGTCGTCGCCGGCGTGCTGGCGCTCGCGCTGTTCGTCGTGGTGGAGTCGCGGGTGCGAGATCCGCTCCTGCCCGTGCCCTGGCTGCGCCGCCCCGCGTTCGTGGGACCCAACGCGGTCGGTCTGCTCATGAACTTCGGCGGCGTCGGGATGCTGTACCTCGTCACTCTGTTCCTGCAGGTGACGCAGCACCGGTCGCCGCTCGCCGCGGGCCTGTGGCTCATCGCGTTCACCCTTCCGCTCGCGGCCTTCGCACCACCGGCCGGGCGGCTCGCGGCGCGCGTCGGGCCGCGGGTGCCGATGACCGTCGGCATGACGCTCGCGGCCGCCGGCGTGGCCCTCTTCGCCGCGCTCGACCGTCATGCGGGCGCCGCGCTGCTCGTCCCCGCGATGGCGCTGACCGGCACGGGCCTGGCGCTCAACACCGCGCCGATGGTCGCGGCCGTGATGCGCGCGCTTCCCGCGAGCGAAGGCGCGTTCGCGTCGGGCGCCAACAACACGGCGCGCCAGGTTGGCGCCGCGATCGGAGTGGCGCTGCTCGGTGCCGTCGCGGGCGACCCGGGCGGATCCGGCTTCGTGAGCGGCGTGCGCGTCGCCGCGATCGTCACCGCGGTCGTCTGGGTCGGCGCGGCGATCGTCGCGTCGCGGGTCGGACGCTCCATCGAGGCCGTGCCCGCCCTGAGCGAAGAGCCGGTCGCCGGCTCCGACGCCGCGTGAAGCGCGTACCGTGACACGGCCGTTCCGGTTCGGGTTGCAGGTGGCCGCGGCCGGCTCGCGAGAGCAGTGGGCGGAACGCGCCCGCGCGGCGGAGGACCGCGGCTTCGACACCGTCGTCGTACCCGACCACCTCGTCGACGGTGCGGTGTCGCCCCTGGTCGCGTTGTGCACGATCGCGGAGGCGACGAGCCTGCGCGTCGGGACGTTGGTGCTCAACAACGACTTCCGACACCCGGCCGTTCTTGCGCGCGAGGCCGCGACCGTCGACCTGCTCACCGACGGACGGCTCGAGCTGGGAATCGGTGCCGGTCACGCGGCACCCGAGTATGCCGAGGTCGGCCTGCCGTTCGATCCCGCGCGCGTCCGGGTCGAACGGCTGGGTGAAGCGCTCGAGATCCTGACGCGTCTCTTCGAGGGCGAGACCGTCACCTTCGCCGGCGCGCACTACCGCATCGACGGCCACACGCTGTACCCGGCGCGACGTCCCGCGCTCCTCGTCGGCGGCAACGGCGACCGACTGTTGCAGCTCGCGGCGCGACACGCGGACATCGTCGGCCTCACCGGGTTGGGACGGACGCTGCCGGACGGGCAGCGCCACACCATCGCGTGGCGGCTGGAGCAGATCGACGCGAAGGTGAAGTTGTTGCGTGAAGCGGCCGGCGCACGGTTCCCGGAGCTCGAGCTCCAGGCCCTCGTCCAGCACGTCGAGATCACCGGCGACCGGGTCGGCGCCGCGACGAAGATCGCGGCGCGGGTGGGTGCCCCGCCCGAGGTCGTGCTCGCGTCGCCCTACGTCCTGATCGGTACCGTCGGCGAGATCGTCGATGCGCTGCACCGCTCCCGCGAGCGCTTCGGGTTCTCGTACTTCGTCACCCGCGACGCGGCCGGGACGGCACGCATCATCGCGGCGCTCGGCCGCGGCGGAACCGCCTGAACGGTCAGTTCTGCGAGGGGGGTGCCATCCGGCTGAGCTGCACCGTGCTCACGAGCCAGTCGGCCGGCGCGTCGCGGCCGGTCGCCCACCGCTCGACGAAGGCCCACAGGTCCTCGTCCCAGGACACCCGGGTGTCGAAGAGGAGCACCAGGTCGGCGGGTCCGAGGTCGAAGCGCCGCACCTCGTTCGGGTCGAAGCCGAAGTAGAGGAGCTGCTCCACGTCGGCCGAGTAACGCGTTCCGTCGTTCCCCACGCCTCCTGATCGTCCGGTCGCCGTGCGACCTTTGGCATCGGCCGCGAAATCCGGGACCTCCGTCACTTCCTCGTGGCCAGGGCCGGGTGACCTTCGACGGACCCGGACCGCTCCGATGAGACCGGGACGACCGATCTCTGGAGTGCGCAGCCGCGATGCGAGGCGTGCAACATCTCGCGGCGTCGACGATCACGGGCATCCGCGAGCGCCTGACGCAGAAGACGACCGGGTTCAAGCCGGCCCGGGTCCTCACGCGGCTGCTCTGGCTGGTCACCGTTCCGGTCGTGGCCATGGCCGCGCTCTCCGGCATCCTCGTGGCCCGTCAGCGCACGAGCGCGGAGCGCGCCGCGCGCGTCGAACGGCACATGCCCGGCGTGAACGCGTTGGTCGCGCTCGACGAGGCCCTCCACAACGAGCAGGCATCGGTCGTGATCATCCGAGAGGCCGCCGACCTCCACCTCACGCCCCGTGCGCTCGGCCAGCTCATCGGGTTCGACCTCGACGTCATCGGCCCCCGGCGCGCCGCGACGGACGCTGCGATCCGGGGCCTGGGCCGGGCCGTACCCTTCGACGTGCGCGTGCTCCGGTCGACCCGCGCCGCGATCGACTCGCAGACCGTCGACCCGACGGAGGCCAACGCCGCGTTCACGGCCTTCGATACCGAGGTGGCGGCGACGCTCGATCACCTCGTCCACCATCTGGGCCAGGACGCCAACGACGTCAACGGCGGACGCGCGCTCGTCGACGCGCTCGAGGCACTCGATGCGGCGAGCACCGCGCTGCGTGCCGGAGCGGCGCAAACCGCCGACATGGCCGACCTCGCGCTCGGCCCGCAGTCGCGCACGCCGGGCGCGCTGGTTGCGCTGGGACGCGACGGCGCGTCGTACGCGCGCGCGTTCGAGCAGCTGCGAACCTACCGGCCGCACTCGCTCGACGGCGCGCTCCGGCGCGTGACCACCGCACCGGGTCCGCTCGCCTTCGAGCAGGCGGTCACGGCCGCGCAGGAGGGCCGCGTCACGCGCGCGTCGACTCCGCAGGCGATCGTGGACCTCTCACGCCGGTTCGGCGGCGCGTTCGAGCGCGACGACCTCCTCTACGCGCTCGTGGGCAGGTCTGCGAAGCTCGTCAACGCCACCGCGGTGAGGCTCCGGACGCACGAGCAGGACCGGTACCGCCGGGCGGTCGCCTACGTCGCGGTCCTCGGGCTCGGCGTGCTGCTCGCCGCCCTCGCGCTCGCGCTCACGATCACGCGTCCGCTGCGCAGGCTGGTCGCCCACGCCGGCGCGGTGACGGACGGCCGTCTCGACGTCGACGAGCTGCCACCGCGTGGCCCGCGCGAGACCCGTCTGATGTCGAGCGCGTTCAACGATCTCGTCGCGAACCTGCGCCTGCTCGAGTCGAAGACGAACGCGCTCGCCGGTTGCGACTTCGACGACCCGGTTCTCGGTCAGCGCCTACCCGGCCGGTTGGGCCAGTCGATCGAGGACTCGGTGCGCGTGCTCTGGGGCTCGATCGAGGAGCGCAACGCGTTGCAGGAGCGCCTGGCCGACCAGGCGACCCACGACCCGCTGACCGGCATGTACAACCGCGCCGCCGCGATCAGCGCGATCGAGCAGGCGCTCGCCCGGTCGCGACGCACCGGCGACGCGGTCGCGCTGCTCCACGTCGATCTCGACGACTTCAAGCTCGCCAACGACACCCACGGGCACGAGATCGGCGATCGCGTGCTGCGCGAGGTCGGGGCACGGATGGGCCGCGTGGTCAGGGCCGGTGACGTGGTCGCCCGGCTCGGGAGCGACGAATTCCTCGTCCTCGCGGAGCGGATCGTCGACATCACCGAGGCGACCACGCTCGCGCGGCGTGTCGTCGACGCCGTGTCGGCGCCGATCTCCGCCGGGATCCATCGCATCACGGTCGGCGCCTCGGTCGGCGTCGCGCTCGCGCTCGACGGCAACGACGAGGCGCTCCCGCTCCTCGCCCGGGCCGACATGGCGCTGGACCGGGCCAAGCGTCGCGGTCGCTCGCTCGTCGAGCTCTACGACGAGAGCCTCCAGGAGCAGCTGCTCGAGCGGGCCGATATCGAGCACGCCCTCTCCGCCGCGCTCACGCGTGGCGACGACGAGCTGTCCCTCCACTACCAGCCGGTGACCGACACGGTGACGGGATCGGTCGTCGGCTGCGAGGCACTGCTGCGGTGGGACCGGCCCGGCCACGGGCGCGTCCCGCCCGACGCGTTCATCCCGGTCGCGGAGACGAGCCCGCTCATCGTCGACGTCGACCTCTGGGTCCTCGACACCGCCACGCGCCAGCTCGCCGAGTGGAGCCGGCACGCCGACCTGCGCGACCTCACGGTGGCGGTCAACGTGTCGGGCCGTCACCTCCTCGGGCGCAGCCTCGACACGCACGTGCGCGACGCGCTGGAACGCAACGGCGCGGATCCCGGGCACCTCGTGCTCGAGATCACCGAGACCGTGCTCCTGTCCGACCTGCCCACTGCCGCGAGCCAATTGGAATCGCTGCGCGCGCTCGGCATCCGGGTCGCAATCGACGACTTCGGGACGGGGTACACGTCGCTCGCGACGCTCCAGCAGCTCCCGATCGACACGATCAAGATCGACCGCTCGTTCGTGAACCGCATCGACGAGCCCCGCGACCGCTCACTCGTACGGATGGTCACGGAGCTCGGTCATCAGCTCGGCGTCGAGATCGTGGCCGAAGGCGTGGAGACGGGCGACCAGCGCAACGCCCTCGCCGACACCGGCTGCGATGCGATCCAGGGCTTCCTCGTGTGCCGGCCCGTCCCGGCCGGCGACTTCACGGCCTGGTGCGAGGCACGGGCGCGCGACCACGCCAACCGCGAAGCATCCTGAGACGCAACGGTCGGCGATCAGCTCGCGACCGACCGTGCCGGTGGCTCGGCCTCTCCGTGCGCGGGGTGCAGCGCGAGCGGGCGGTCGAGGTCGGCGTCGCGCAACGCGCCCAGCAGCGCGGCGGTCGTGACGAGGATGGTGCCCACGATCGCGGTCGACGCGGCGAGGAACGCTCCGCCCAGCTCGATCGTGTCGAGCCGGTTGCGGCGGATGGCCACGACCGTGCCCGCCAGACCGACGAACGCGACGACGAGCAGTGCGAGCCCTGCCAGCGCGATCCACGGGGTCGCGCGGGTGAGCGAGTGGTCCCGTTGGCGGCGACGGTCCGGCACGACGAGCACCGAGGCGATCGCGGCGGCCCACGCGGTCACCACGAACGCGGCGCCGATCGGATCGCTGGGCCGGTGGTTCGCGGTCGCGACCACGGCGACGCCGATTCCGGAGGCGTAGCCCGCGCCGATCACGCCGATCACGGCGCGCCATCGTCGCGGTGCGACCAGCATCGCCGCGATGCCGAGTGACATCGCGACGGTCGTGTGCCCGCTCGGATACGACGCGCGCGAACCGAGGGCGTCGACCACACCGAGGTCGGGACGCGTCAGCACGTAGTGCTTCAGCACCTCCGACGTCGCGACCGAACCCGCGATGAGGGTCCCGGCGCCGATAGCGAGGCGTGGGCGGGCGCGGAGCAGCGCGACGAGCACGATGGCCCCGCCGATGAGCACCAGCGACGCCACGTCGATCGTCGTGAGCAGACGGGATGCTGCGTGCACCGCCCGCGGCTCGAGCGAGTGCCGGCCTCTGAGCGCGGTCGCGTCGAGGCGCTGGCCCCAGGCCGTGCGGACCGCGAGCACGTACACGACCGCCACCGCCGTTGTCGCGGCGACGGCCAGCGCCTGGAACGACCGGCGGGGGCTCGGCGGGGCGGCGGTGTCGGCCACGAACCGACGACGCTAGCGGTCCTCACCCCACCTCACGCCCGCGCCGGCTCCGGGCGGGGCACCCGGTTCACGCCGATTTCGCGTCGAGCCCGATCACGTTGGTCATGACCTCCGCGAACGCGTCCGGGTCCGCGATCAGCCACGAGTGGTTGCCGGGGACCGTGATCGAGCTCGGATCCCCCAATGCCTCGCACAACGCGTCGAACGAGGCGCGCGGGATCACACGATCGCCTTCGCCCCACAGCACGACGACCGGAACTCGTCGCGTCTTGAGGTCCTCGAGCTCTGCGGTCAGGTCCACGCAGCGTGCCAACCCGGCCGTGTGCCAGAACGTCTTCGGGTTGCGCACCGCGTTCGGCACCGCGTCGGCGAGGATGACGGGCAGTACCCGACGGAGCTGGCGCATCGGGAGCAGGTCACGGGGTAGGTGCAACCCCCAGTCCCACAGCGGCCGCTCGGCCATGGACCGAACGAGCGATCCCCGTTCCCGCCAGCGCGAGCCACCGATCGAGTTCACGAGAACGAGGCCGCGCGCGCGGTGCGGGAAGTCGTGCGCGAGCTTGATCGCGACCGCGCCCCCGAACGAGTGCCCCATCACGACCGCGGGCCCGGTGATGCCCACCGCGTCGCAGAACGCGTCGACCCAGCGCGCGTAGTCGCCGACGTCGGGATGGTCGTCCTCGAGCGGCGCGGTCGCGCCGAAGCCGGGCAGCGCGGGCGCGAAGACCTGCAGCGGCTGCTCGAGCAGGCGGGTCAGCGCGCTGCGATACGTGCGCCCGCTCAACGCCCACCCGTGCAGGAACACGACGGGCGGACCCTCACCGCCGACGCCGTAGTCCGCGACCCGGCCGCCGACCTCGATGCGCTCCCACTCCATTCCCTGCACGGCCCGGGCCTCCACGTGCACGCGACGATCCACTCGTCGAGTGGCCCCGACGTCGCCTCCACGCGAGGACGGGGTTTCGGCTCCCATCGTGACGGCTCTCCCGGCGCGAGGTAGAGGCGAAGGGCCCGGTGAGGTTCGGGACGGTCGGCCGCGCGCGCTCGGCGCGCGCGCTCAGCGCGCGCTCAGACGAGGGCGTCGAGCAGAGTGCGGACCTCGTCGGTCCCCATCGCGCCGTCGAGTCGTCCCACGACGGTCCCCGCGCGGTCGATGCCGAAGAGCCACGGCTCCCCGGGGAGCTGCCACGTGTCGACCGCGGGCACGAGCGCGTCGCTCGTCGAGTCCTTGTAGATCTCGACATGGATCAGCTCGACGCGATCGCGGTACGCGTCCTGCACCGCGAGCAACTGGTCGAGCACGGGTCCGCAGTAGCGGCTCTGGCATCGCGCCGGCGTCGCGAACATCACGGCGACCGGCTTGCCCGACGTGAGCGCACGGTCGAGCGACACCGTGTGCAACGGGCACGCGGGCTGCCGCGTGCACAACGGATCCACTCCTTGGGTCGCGGTGATCGTCGGTGTGGGTGTCGCCGGCGCTTTCGCGCCCACGATCGGCACCTTCGGCGTCGACGTCACCTGCCAGTACAACGGCGCGGACGGATGGCCGGCGAGCTGCACGACACCAGCCCAGACGCCGGCCGACGCGAACGGCATCTCCAGCACGTAGACCCCGCGTCCCGCGGGCAACCCCTCGGCGTGCAGCGTGGTCGCCACCGGCGGGCCCTGTGTGCCGCCCGGCGGCTTCACCGCGATCGTCGTCTGGGGCCCTGCGAGGAACCGCCCCGCGTCGTCGGCGACCGCGAACGCGAGCCGTTCGGGCCTGGTCGACGTGTACGGCTCGATCGACAGGGTCAACGCGTTGACGCTCTTGGACCCGCGCGAGCCGTTCGACGCGGTCTTGCCCGAGCCCGACCCGCATGCGGCTGCGACGAGCAACCCGCCGGTCACGGCGAGGAACCCGCGGCGGGAGAGCGCGGTATCGAAGGGGCTCGCCGTGCCGGGTCGTCGTTCCATCCGAGTCGTCCGCGCTCAGACGGCCTCGACCGCCGCCAGCGCGGCCACGAGATCTTGGCGGGCGCGGGCCACGCGCGAGCGAATCGTGCCGACCGGCACACCGCACACGAGCGAGGCCTCGTCGTAGGAGCAGCCGATCATCTGTGTGAGCACGAATGCGTCGCGACGGTCGGGCGCGAGCTCACCGACCATCGCGTCCAGCGCGACATGCTCGTCGGCCTGTGTCACGGCGCACGGCTCGATGCCCTCCGTGTCACTCCCGCCCGAGTCCGCCGCGCGCGACAACACCAGCCGGCGATGACGCGCGCGCCGACGGAGCGCGTCGACACATGTCCGGCGGGCGATGACGAGCAGCCACGTCCGCGCGCTCGCGTCGGCGCGATAGCGCGGGAGCGCGCGCCACATGCGGACGTAGGTGTCCTGGGTGACGTCGGCGGCGTCTTCCCTGCCGACGAGGTGCGCGGCGAGCCGCCAGACGTCGGGTTGGGTCCTCCGGACGAAGGCCGCGAGAGCGATCCGGTCGCCGTCGCGGGCGTCCAGGAGCAGCCGGGTGACCTCGTCCACGGACGGCGACGCTACCGGCAACGCCCTGGCTGCGGGCATCGACCCCACCCGGACCGGCTCCACCGTCGACGGACCGATCCGTGACACGATTCCCGACTCCCGACCCAGGAGGATCCTCCGCCATGATCCGTCGCGCACTCGTCGCGCTCGCGGTCGGCGCAGTCGTGCTCGCCGTCGCCGCGCCCGCCGGGGCCCACATCACCGTCGAGCCGTCACAGGCGCCGAAGGGCTCCGACGCGGTGCTCGCGTTCACGGTGCCCAACGAGCTCGAGAGCGCGGACACGGTGCGGGTGGAGATCGCGTTCCCGACCGACCACCCGATCGCCGATGCGTCGGTCGAGCCGCTCGCGGGCTGGACCGCGACGGTCCAGCGGGCCAAGGCGCCGAAGCCGATCCAGACCGACAACGGGGAGGTGACCGAGATGGTGCAGTCGGTCACGTGGTCGGGCGGAGCGATCAAGCCGGGCGAGTTCCAGGAGTTCAAGGTGTCGGTCGGGCTGCCGGGCGACGCCGACTCGCTCGAGTTCAAGGCGGTGCAGACGTACAGCAACGGTCAGATCGTGCGCTGGATCGAGGATTCGCCGCCGAACGGCCCGGAGCCTGACAACCCCGCGCCGGTGTTGACCCTGACCGGCGAGGAGGCGACCGGCACCACCCGGCCGGCGGCCGCAACGAAGATCGACGACGAGGACTCGACCGCCCGCACCATCGGGATCATCGGGATCGTGATGGGCGCGCTCGGCCTCGTGGTGGCCGGTGTGGCGATCGTGAGCCGCCGTCGCGGCACCCCTGGAGCGGCCTGACCTGCGCCTTCCCGTCCGGCTCGCGCCCGTAGGATGTCCCGGTGGACGTGGCCGAGCATTTCCGCACGATCCTGCGGGGTTGGTGGCGGACGATCCCGCTCGCGCTCGTGATCGCCGGTCTCGTCTACGCGGTGAGCAACCGCCGGCATCCGCAGTACGTCGGTGCGGCCATCGTCCAGGTCGTCACGGGCGCGTCGCAGACCGGAAAGGGCTCGCCCGAGCAGACGGCGCTCGTGACCGACGGCTACACCGCGCTGGCGAAGTCGACCTCGGTGCTCGCCGACGCGATCAAGCGGGCCAACCTCGACATCACGCCCGAGACCGCGCGCAGCCGCATCGACACCGTCGAGGTCAACGCGCTCGGGATGATCCTCGTGAAGGCGACGGGGCCGACCTCCCTCAACGCGATCGGGCTCGCGCAGGGTGACGTCGACGCGCTCGTCGCCGCGGTGCGCACGCAGCAGCAGCGCGCCTCGGTCCAGGACGTGACCAGGTTGCTCGCGGACGAGGAGCGGGTCCGTGCCCAGTACAACGCGCTCCCCGCGAACAGCCCCGACCGTCCCCTGCTGAGCGCGCAGATCCAGGCCGACCAGGGTGCGCGCGCGGCCCGTGCCGCGCGCCCCGTCAACCAGGTGGTCGTGCTGACGGGTGCGATCAGCAACGGACAACCGATCTCACCGCGTCCGGCGCGCGACGCGGTGTTCGCGTTCGTGCTGACGTTCATCCTCGCGTCCGAGCTCTGGGTGCTGCTGAGCGCCCGCGCCGACCGCTTCTCGACGACCGACGAGAGCGAGATGATGCGCGAGCTCGGTCTCCCGGTCCTCGCCCGCGTGCCGAAGGGCTCCCCGGCCGAGACGGTGGAAGCCATCCGCACCCTGCGGACGAACCTCATGTTCCTCGCCGGCGCGGGCCGGCCCCGCACCGTCGCGGTCGTGAGCGCGAGCCCGGGCGCGGGCAAGACGTCGGTCGCGGTCCAGGTCGCCGAGTCGGCGGCCGCGCTCGACGAGCAGGTGGTGCTCATCGACGCCGACCTGCGCAAGCCGGAGGTGCACGAGCGCACCGGTGTCGACCGCGCGCCCGGGCTCACGTCCGTGCTGCAAGGTGCCGACATCGCCACCGCGTTGCGGCGGTCGCGCTCGGGGAGCTGGCTGCGGGTGCTGCCGAGCGGCGCGCCCGTCAGCGACCCATCCGGCGTGCTCGGTGCGCGCGCGTTCCGTCAGGTGCTCGAGAACCTGCGCTCCATGCGCCTCGTCGTCGTCGACACGCCGCCCGCCGAGCTCTTCGCGGACGCGATCGCGATCGCGTCCCAGTGCGACGCGACCGTCTACGTGCTCGACATGAAGACAAGCCGCAAGCGCGCCGTGCGCGCGTCGATCGAGGCGTTGCGCCGGGGCGGCGCCAACATCGTCGGCGTCGTCGTCAACCGCGCCGCCGCGCCGCGTTCGTCGGTAGAAGCCGCAGCCTAAGCGACGCGTTCACGCCGACTCTGCGGCGGTGCCGTCGTCGCAGCCGCACCCCACCCCTTCGACCCGCGATCGTCCGAGCTCCTTCGCCCGGTACAGCGCCCGGTCGGCGTGGTGCAGCAGCTGACGCGGGTCGGTCCCGCACGCGTCGGGATCGGGGTCCGGGCCGACGCAGCTCTGGGCGACGCCGAACGTCGCGCGGATGCCCGTCTCGCCCAGCTCCTCGAGCCGGCGGCTCGCGAGTGCGAGCGCGCCCGCGAGTGTCGTGTCGGGGAGCAGCAGCGCGAACTCGTCACCGCCGATCCGTCCCGCGGCGTCGCCCACGCGGAGCCCGGCGCACAGCTGCGCGCCGACCTGGCGGAGCCGCTCGTCGCCCGCGAGGTGGCCGAGACCGTCGTTGATCTGCTTGAAGTGGTCGAGGTCGACGAGCACGACCGCGATCGGCCGGTCGCTGCGGGCCGCGCGCGCGAACTCGGTCTCGAGCAGGTCGTGGAACGCTCGATGCGTCAGGCAGCCCGTCAACCCGTCATGCGTCGCGAGCTCGTCGAGCGTGGCCCGCACCCGCTGTCGCGACGCCGCCGCGACCGCGGCGGTGTAGCCCACGCCGATCACGACGACGAGCATCAGGAGCGGGAACCCGACGCCCTTCGCGGTGAACAGCGCGAGGAGGAGGTAGCCGATGGCGGTGCACGACGTCGTGACGACGACGGCCACGGGCGGATACGCGAGCGCCGAGTACGCGAGCGCGAAGAAGAGGATGAGCGCGAGCGGGCTGTCCGCGCCGCCGTCGAGCGCGGCGACCGTGAGCACGAACAGGATGCTGAACCCGGTCCACGTGTAGAAGAAGACGAGCCGGCGCCGCGAGGCCGCGATCGCCGCCCGGGGCAGCGCCCACACGGTCACGACGCACGCGAGCGCGAGACCGCCCATGCTGAAGAGCGCGGTCCGGTGCGGCCCGCGGACGAGCAGCAGGTACGTCACCGCGACCGCGGTCGAGACCGCGTACAGGGCGAGGCCCAGGTTCAGGTGGCGCAGCCAGAAGTCCCGGTCCGCGTCGGCGCCCGAGGCGACCATGGCCGTCTCTGTCGTTGCCGGCCGGGGCGACGGCGTCGCCCGGTCCGGCCGGCCCCAGGGTCCGGACGGGGCCGAGCCCGTGAGTCCTCGTCGCACGCTCGGTCTTCTCTCGCTGGTCCTCCGGGTCACATCGACCACCGCGGCACCGGGTTGAGCCGGGCGGCACGACCACTTCGGGACCAAGGGCCGCGAGTGCGTGCCGCACCCCCGGGCGCCGGGAAGACTGGGCGGCGTCCACCCCAGTCGTCGGCCCTGGAGGCCTCGTGGAGATCGTCGAGGGTGCGCCCCTGTCGCCGGACGAGCTGGCGGCCATCGACGCCTACTGGCGCGCCGCCAACTACCTGTCGGTCGGCCAGATCTACCTGATGGGCAATCCGCTGCTCACCGAGCCGCTGCGGGCCGAGGACATCAAGCCGCGCCTGCTCGGCCACTGGGGCACGACGCCGGGGCTCAACCTGATCTACGCGCACCTCAACCGGGAGATCGTGCGCCGGGATCTCGACGCGATGTACGTGATCGGCCCCGGTCACGGTGGTCCCGCGATCGTGGCCAACTCGTGGCTCGAGGGCAGCTACACCGAGACGTACTCGAACGTGACCCGCGATCTCCCGGGGATGGGCCGGCTCTTCCGCCAGTTCTCGTTCCCGGGCGGGATCCCGAGCCATGTCGCGCCGGAGACGCCGGGCTCGATCCACGAGGGCGGTGAGCTGGGGTACGCGCTCAGCCACGCGTTCGGCGCCGCGTTCGACAACCCCGATCTCCTGGTGACGTGCGTCGTCGGCGACGGTGAGGCCGAGACCGGTCCGCTCGCGACCTCGTGGCACGGCAACAAGTTCCTCGACCCGGTCGGCGACGGTGCCGTCCTGCCGATCCTCGCCCTGAACGGCTACAAGATCGCCAACCCGACCATCCACGCCCGTATCCCCGACGACGAGCTGACGCGCTTCTTCGAGGGCAACGGGTGGAAGCCGTATCTCGTCGCCGGTGACGATCCCGAGCGGGTGCACCAGCGGATGGCGGCGACGTTCGACCATGTCGTCGACGAGATCCGCGCGATCCAGCGGCGGGCGCGCCGCGACGGCCACGCGGAACGGCCGCGCTGGCCGATGATCGTGCTCCGCACGCCGAAGGGATGGACCGGTCCCAAGGAGGTCGACGGCGTCCCGGTGGAAGGAACGTGGCGGGCGCACCAGGTGCCGCTCGCGGAGGTGCGCACCAACCCGCAGCACCGCGCCCAGCTCGAGGAGTGGTTCCACAGCTACCGGCCCGACGAGCTCTTCGACGAGGACGGTGCGCCGCGGCCCGAGCTGCTCGACTGGCTGCCGACCGGCGAGCGGCGGATGGGCGCGAACCCGCACGCGAACGGCGGGCTGCTGCTGCGCGACCTCGCGCTGCCGGACTTCACCGACTACGCCGTCGACGTCGCCAAGCCGGGCACGACGACCAGCGAGGCGACGCGCGTCCTCGGAGCGTTCCTGCGCGACACGATCAGCCTCAACGCGCGCGAGCGGAACTTCCGGCTGTTCGGACCGGACGAGACCGCGTCGAACCGTCTCGACGCGGTCTACGAGGTGACGAACAAGGTGTGGCAGGAAGCGATCCTGTCGGTCGACGAGCATCTCGACCGTCAGGGCCGCGTGATGGAGATCCTGAGCGAGCACACGTGCCAGGGGTGGCTCGAGGGGTACCTGCTGACGGGTCGCCACGGGATGTTCTCGTGCTACGAGGCGTTCACCCACATCGTCGACTCGATGTTCAACCAGCACGCGAAGTGGCTGAAGGTGAGTCGCACGCTGCCCTGGCGCCGGCCGATCGCGTCACTCAACTACCTGCTGACCTCGCACGTGTGGCGCCAGGACCACAACGGCTTCTCGCACCAGGACCCCGGGTTCATCGACGACGTCGTGAACAAGAAGGCGGAGATCATCCGCGTCTACTTGCCGCCCGACACGAACTGCCTGCTGTCGGTCGCGGACCACTGCCTTCGCAGCCGCAACTACGTGAACGTGATCGTGGCCCAGAAGTACGCCGCGCTCGACTGGCTCAGGATGGAGGACGCGATCCTGCACTGCACACGCGGCGTCGGGATCTGGGAGTTCGCGAGCAACGACGGCGACGGCGATCCCGACGTCGTGCTCGGCTGCGCCGGCGACGTGCCGACGCTCGAGGTCCTCGCGGCGACCGACCTGTTGCGCCGCCACCTGCCCGACCTGAAGGTGCGGATCGTGAACGTGGTCGACCTCATGCGGCTCCAGCCCGAGTCCGAGCACCCCCACGGCCTGTCGGATCGGGACTACGACACGATCTTCACGCCGGACCGGCCGGTGATCTTCGCCTACCACGGGTATCCGTGGCTGATCCATCGCCTCACGTACCGCCGGACGGGGCACGCCAACCTCCACGTGCGGGGCTACAAGGAGGAGGGCACGACGACCACGCCTTTTGACATGGTCCTTATGAACGATCTCGACCGCTTTCGCCTGGTGATGGACGTAATCGACCGGGTCCCGGGGCTGCGGTCGCGGGCGGCCCGGCTGCGCCAGGACATGGTCGACGCCCGGGTCCGGGTCCGGCAGTACACGCGCACGTACGGTGACGACCCGCCCGATATCCGTGACTGGAGCTGGCCCCACTCCTGACCTGCGACGTCCCCGGTCGCCCGGGGTTTCCGCGGGGTTACCCCGCAGAATGGTCCGTTTCACCTCTTGGAAGCGGCCCTGCCAATTCCCTACACTCGACCACGGAGCGGGGCCCCGTCGACGAGCCCCGAGGGGACCCTGATCGGGCAGGTCGTCGGCAGCCGTGGCATCGCGATCGCCGGTTCGCGGACCACGTGAGGGGACGGGAGGGCTGCAGTGAACACCACGACCGACCGCTGCTCGCGCGCGCGGAGTGTCACGTGACGCGTCCGTCGAGCACCACGGCGCGCCCCTTGCACAGTGTCCGGGGCCTGGAGCCCGGGATGGTCGCGACCGCGCTCGACGACGTGGTGGTGACCGTCGAGCCGTCGCGCGACCTCGCGCCCTCCATCCACCGTCAGCGCCTCGTCATCGAGGGGACGTGCACGGCGCCGATCACCGACGAGGCGATCCGCACCTATCTGACGCAGCTCTCGGACGTGTGCGGCATGACGACGCTCATCGCGCCGGTGACCCACCGCTCCGACCGCTACGGCTGGGCGGGATGGATCCACTGGGAGACGTCGGGCGCGCACTTCTACGCGTGGGAGTCGCCGCTGTTCTTCAGCATCGACATCTACACCTGCAAGGCGTTCGACGCGGTCGAAGCCGTCCGCTTCACGCGCGACTTCTTCGACGCGACCGACATCGTGGCCCGATCGGTTTGATGGCCGAGCGCCTCGATCTCGTCCGCGAGGAGCTGCGCGACCTCGCACGCGAGATCCTGTCGCACGACGGAGACGCGTCTCAGCCCTACTGCGTGTACGCGTTCCGCTCCGATGCTCCGGGCGCGCGCCTCGCGCGCTGGCTCGAGGGCGAGATCTTCGGTCGGTTCTTCGGCAATACGCCCGAGATGCTCGACGCGGAGTACAGCCCCTTCAACGACGCGACGGTGTTCCTCTGCGTCATCGACCGGCGGCGCAGCGTCCCGGCCGGCATGATGCGCCTGATCCTGCCCTCGGCGCAGGGCTTGAAGACGCTGCAGGATCTTCCGCACTTCGCGACGACTCCGGTCGACGTCGCGATCGCCGAGAGCGGGATCGACCTCGGCGACACGTGGGACGTCACCACGATCGCGGTCGACGACGAGTACCGGCGTACGAGCGGCGGGCTCGTCAGCATCGCCCTCTACCAGTGTCTCGGACTGGCGACGCGCCGCTTCGACACCCGTGGGCTGGTCGCGGTCATGGATCTCATCGCGCTCGACCTGGTGCAGCAGGTCACCCACGACGTGTTCGACCGGTTCCCCGGTACGGAGCCCGCACGCTACCTCGACTCACCGGCGAGCCTGCCGGTCTACAGCGACCTGCACCGGTACTGGCCCCGGCTCAGGAGCGAGGACGCCACCGCCTTCGCACTGTTCGCGGAGGGCCACGGGATGGAGGAGGTCCTCCACCAGCCCACCCCGGAAGGGCTCGACGAGGCGTTCGCGCCCGCCCGTCTGCTGAGCCACTGACGCGTCTACGCGGTCATCGGGTTCGGCACCGCGCGCAGCAAGGGTCGCCGGGTCTCGACGAGCCGCGCGACGGTCGCGGGGACCGCTTCCGCGGGGACCGGCCGCGAGTACAGGTAGCCCTGCACGGTCTGGCAGCCGAGCTGACCGACGCGCACGGCCTGCCGCTCGGTCTCCACGCCCTCGGCCGTGGTGCCGATGCGCAGCGCGGTGGCCATGGCCACGATCGCGGCGACGAGGCTCTCCTCCGACGTGTCGTCGCGGTCGAGGCCGTCGACGAACGAGCGGTCGATCTTCACGATGTCGACCGGGAACCGGCGCAGGTACGCGAGCGACGAGTAGCCGGTGCCGAAGTCGTCGATCGCGAGCTTGACGCCGATGCGCCGCAGCCCGCCGAGCACCTCCGACGCCATGTCGGGGTTCTCCATGAGCAGGCTCTCGGTGAGCTCGAGCTGCAGGGCATCGGGCGGCAGGCCGGTCTCGTCGATGATGTCGTGCACCCCGGACGAGAGCCGGGCCTCGCGCAGCTGGCGGGCCGAGAGGTTGACCGCCATGTACACGTCGCCGATGCCGGCGAGCTCGTTGCGCCACGCCGCGAGCTGGCTCGCCGCCCGGCGCATCACCCACAAGCCGATCGGCACGATGAGCCCGGTGTCCTCCGCGACGGGGATGAACGCAGAGGGCGGGATCTCCCCGAGCGACGGGTGTTTCCACCGCAACAGCGCCTCGAAGCCGACGACCCTCCCGTCCCGGACGCCGATGATCGGTTGGTAGTGGAGCACGAGCTGCTCGCGTTCGAGCGCGAAGCGCAGGTCGTGCTCGAGCGCGAGGCGGCGGGCGGCGCGGTCGCGCATGGTCGCGTCGAAGACCGCGACGGCGTCGCGACCCGCCTCCTTCGCCTGGTACATCGCGGTGTCGGCGTCGCGGATCAGCGACTCCGCCGACATGGCCGGGTCGCGCACGTCCGCCGTGGCGACCCCGATGCTCACCGAGGACACCAGCTCCATCCCGCGCGCCGACAGCGGAACCGCGAACGACAGACGCAGCCGCTCGGCGATCTCGAGCGCGTCGGTGTTGGAGGTCAGTTCGCCCGCGACGACGATGAACTCGTCACCGCCGATCCGCGCGACGAGGTCCTCGGGACGGGTGACCGCCTGGAGCCGGTGCGCGACGGCGATGAGCAGCTCGTCGCCCAGGCCGTGGCCGTGGCTGTCGTTGACGAGCTTGAAGCGGTCGATGTCGAGGAACAGGACCGCAACCAGTGTGCGCTCATGGTCGGTCTGGCGCAGACGGTCGAGGTAGCCGTGCACGTACATTC
Organism: Acidimicrobiia bacterium; assembly: GCA_036558745.1. Lineage (GTDB taxonomy): Bacteria > Actinomycetota > Acidimicrobiia > IMCC26256 > JAMXLJ01 > JAMXLJ01. Next base: position 175,904 of record DATBEZ010000003.1, on the reverse strand, counting down.
GGTTCGGGAGGCCGGTGAGCGTGTCGTGGGTGGCCTGGAACGCGAGTCGGGCCTCCGACCGGGTGTGGGCGCGGAGCGCACGGAACATGCGCCAGATGGCAAGCGTCGTGAGTGACGCGATGATCGCCGCGAGCACCCAGCGGTCCTTCGTTACCGAGTCCGAGCGCACGATCGTCATGAGCGCGGGGATGCCGAGCGCAGCGGCGACGATCGCAAGCCGGCCACGGGTCGGCGTTCGCTCGTCGGTCTGCGTGGGCTCGGTCAGCTGGAGCATCGACGGGTGCAGGATCGTGGCGATGAAGCACAGGTAGGCGAGCGCGTACGGGACGTCGGTGAACGTCTGCGCGATGTGCACGAGATGGGTGTCGACGAGCATGTACACGACGTCGCCGGCGAGCATGAATCCCGCCGCCGCGAACAGGAACGAGTACGCCTTGATCCGCCGCACACCCGCGCTGAACGCGAGCTCGGCGGTGGTGGCGACGAGGAACACCGACAGCGGCGGGTAGCAGGAGAGCGTCAGGCGCACGAGCTCCGGCGCGTGGCTGTCGTTCAACGCGGGCGCCACGAGGTAGATCCACGCCAGCGCCAGCACGGCCAGCGCCGAGATCGTCGCGTCGAGCATGGCGTCGACGCGCGCTTCGCGCGAGACGAGCCGGGCGCGAGCGAGCCCACCGAGCCCGAAGCCGATGAACAGGTAGCCCGGGATCGTGATCGCGTCGGGGACGAGCGAGCGGTGCGAGCTCAGGTTGCCGAGCGTGCCGAAGGCGACGCGGGTCGCGCCGCCGACGAGGAACAGCATCATGGCGGCGCCGATGAGCAGCCACGGCAGCCGGCGTGCGGGCCGCCGCCGCCAGACCCCGTACCAGCTCGCGGCGAGCGCGCCGAGGGCGAAGAGGGGGAACGTCAGCTCGCTGAGCGGCCCGAGCAGCCCGCTGGCGTAGACGGCGATCCACGCGACGCCGAGGACCAGGACCCACCGCACGAGACGCGTATCGCCCGTGGGGGAGTGCTTCACATCCGCGTCTCCGCCTGCCATGCGCACTCCGCCCTCGTTGCCCCTTGCAACCGAGTGATCCCGTGGTGTCCATCGGCGGACTTTCGCCCCGAGCTGAGCGCTCGTCGACAATTCCGTCGCCCCTGACCTGCGGTTGGGCCTGGGCAATTGCCGCGAAAGGCGTATTTCGTCCGGGCTGGGCCGGAGGCGGGCCCGGGCCCGTCTCAGCGGGCGCGCCACACGGGCGGGCGACCCTCCCGTGCCGCAGCCATCCCCTCCCTGGCGTCCTCGGTCGCGCCGGCGACGCGGCGCATCGTCTCGCCCATGCGCACCGCGTCGACCCACGGCAGCGTCCGGCCCCGGTACGCCATCTCCTTCGTGGCCCGGGCTGCGAGCGGCGCGGCCTGCACCAGGCGATCGGCGAGCCGGCGGGCCGCGGGCAGGAGGTCGTCGGGTGCCACGACGTCGAGCACGAGGCCGATCTCCTTCGCTCTCGCCGCGCCGATGCGATCACCGGTGAGCAGCAGCTCGAGCGCGTGCTGCATCGCGATCCGGCCCGGGAGGCGGATCGCGCCCACGATCGTCGGGACGCCCAGACGCACCTCCGGAAAGCCGAACTCGGCGCGGTCGCTCGCCAGCACGAAGTCGCAGCCGGTCACGAGGGTGAATCCATACCCGAGGCAGTACCCGTCGACCGCGGCGATGGTGGGTTTCCACACCTCCAGCCCGCTCTCGAACGAGTTGACCGTCGGCATCTCCCAGAACGAGCCCGGGAACGTGCCGACCGAGCCGGCGCCGTCGTGCAGGTCGGCGCCGGCGCAGAACGAACCGCCGGCACCGGTGACGATCGCGACCCACGCGTCGTCGTCGGCGAGGAAGCGGTCCCACGCCGCGTTGAGGTCCCGCCTGAGGGCGCCGTTGACGGCGTTGTGCACCTCGGGCCGGTTGTACGTGATCGTCGCGACGTGCCCGTCGCGCCCGTAGAGCACTGCGTCACCCACGGCCCCTCCCGGATCCCGCGTTCCCATCCCAACGCCGCAGGTGAGCATTCCACGGCGGGCGGGAATGCTCGCGGGAAGGTCGCGCCACGCGGGGTGGTGCCGGGTGGGCCCGCGCTACGCTCCGCGACCTCGCACGCGCCCCGTACGTCGACCGACCAGTGAAGCGACCAGCGAGGTGAGCGAACGTTGCCCACGGCGACGCAACCGGCGACGCGTACGCACGCGCGGCTCGCCTACCAGCCGGCCCTCGACGGGTTGCGCGCGGTCGCGGTGCTGTTCGTCATCGCCTACCACCTCGGCTGGGACTGGGCGCCCGGCGGGTTCCTCGGCGTCGACACGTTCTTCGTCCTCTCGGGCTTCCTGATCACGTCGCTGCTCCTCGTCGAGCTGCAGCGGACGGGACGCGTGCACCTCGCCGGCTTCTGGGGCCGTCGCGCACGCCGGCTGCTCCCCGCACTGTTCCTGGTGCTCGTCGCGGTTGCGATCTACGCCGCGATCGCGGTCCCGCACGACGAGCTGCACACCATCCGCGGCGACGGGATCGCGAGCCTGCTGTACGTCGCGAACTGGCGCTTCATCCAGTCGGGCCAGTCCTACTTCGCGCTCTTCAGCACGCCCTCGCCGTTGCGTCACGTCTGGTCGCTCGCGATCGAGGAGCAGTTCTACCTCGTCTGGCCCTTGATCACGTACGCGTGCTTCGCGCTCGCACGCGGCTCGAGCGGTGCCGCGCGTCGCCTGCTCGGCGCGTTCTGCGTCGCGGGCATCGCGTTCTCCGCGGTCGGGATGAGCTTGCTCTACGAGGTCGCCGACCCGTCGCGCGCCTACTACGGCACCGACACGCGCGCGCAGACGCTGCTGGTCGGCTGCCTGCTCGCGATCCTGCTCAGCTGGCGCGAGCCGCGAAGCCGTCGCGCGTTGCTCGGTACGAACGTCGTCGGTGTGCTCGGCGCGTTTGCGGTCGCGTTCGCGTTCCTCGACGTGACCGACCGCAGTCGCTCCTACTACCACGGTGGTTCGCTCCTGTTCGCGGTCGGTGTGGCCGCGGTCATCTTCTCCGCGACCCGGGCCGCGTCACCCCTCCGGACGCTGCTCTCGCCCGCACCGCTGCGTTGGATCGGACGCATCTCCTACGGCCTGTATCTGTGGCACTGGCCGGTGCAGGTCGTGCTCACCCCGGCGAGGGTCGGCTTCGGTGGTCTCCCGCTCGACTTCGTGCGCATCGCGGCGACGTTCGGGTTCGCGACGGCGTCGTTCTACGCGGTCGAACGACCCATCCGCCGCGGTCACTTCCTCCGCGGCCCGCAGGGTTGGGTCGTCGCGCCGGCGAGCTTCGTCGCCACAGCAATGGTGACGATCCTCGCGACGACGGCGGCGACCGCACCGCCTCCCTTCCTGCAGGCCAACGGGGACGTCGTCGTCACGCCGTCGACGACGCCGATCGTGCACGTCCCGCCGACGGGTGGGGTCAAGGGTCTCCAGCCCGGTCACCCGAGCATCGTGCTCGTCGGTGACTCGGTCGCCGCGAGCCTGCAGGCCGGGTTCCAGCGCGCCGCGGCCCTCAAGGGCCTGCCGTTCCACGCGGCCGCGATTCCCGGGTGCGGGCTCGTGACCGGCACGCCGACCGACGACAAGGGCACGCCGTGGGTGGGCGCGAAGATCTGCGACAAGGTGGTGCCGTCGCGCGCGGTCGAGGAGGTCCGCCAGGACCATCCCGACCTCGTCGTCTGGCTGAGCACCTGGGAGATCAGCGACCGCATCGTCGATGGGCAGTGGCTGCGGTTCGGCACTCCCCAGTTGGACCACACGCTGGTCGGGCTCATCCAGGACACCATCCGTCAACTGAGCTCCACCGGCGCAGGCGTCGTGATCCTCACGCTGCCGCCGCGCGCGAAGAACCCGCGGGAACAGCTGACGGTGAGCGACGTGACCCGCCCCGTGCACCTCGACGACCTGTTCCGCCAGGTCGCCGCGGCCGATCCGACGCACGTGTCGGTCGTCGACTTCTCCACGATGGTGTGCCCCGGTGGCGCGCCGTGCCCGACGACCGTCGACGGCATCCAGCCGCGCCCCAACGACGGTGAGCACTACGAGGGCGACGGCCCGAACTGGGCGGGCGAGAAGCTCGTGCAGGCGCTGCTCGCGTGCCGTCCGTCGCCCGTGGTGTGGCGGTGCCCCGCGGCCTCCGCGCCCGCGGCGCCGACGCCCTGACCGAGCACCACCACGCGTCGCGCGTGCGACGCGCGCGGCTCAGCGGGTGAACCAGTCGAACCGACCCTGCGGGTCGATCGTCGCCAGGGGTCGGCGCAGCAGCACGCGCCACGTCGACGGACCGAACGGCGCGCGGCCTTGCGCACGCCACGTATCGAGGCGCTCCTGCATGTCGCGCGCGACGTCGGCCGGATCACCGTCGAGCCAGCAGACCTGCACCGAGCGACTGGGCGGGTTGGTGGGCAACGTGCTCGCGGCATCGGGCATGGCCTGGAACCACCACGCGCCCGCGACGCCGGGCACCGACACGAGGTCGGGCAGGTGGACATCGTCGAGCCACCGACCGACCTCGTCGCTACGGCCGGGCTCGACGACGTCGGCGACCGTCACCAGCACGCCGCGGTGCGGGCGGTAGGGCACGGCGTCGGGAGCGACGAGCGCGCGCGGCGCGGCGTAGCACTTGACGAGCCGGAACGGGCCGCCGAGCACCGCACGGCGGTGACGGTGGAACCGTCCGAGCGAGCGCAGACGTTGGCCCAGCCCCATGAACTCGCCCAACGTGTGCTCCGCGGGCTCGGTCATGAGGTACGCGGTGACGTAGTGCACGCCCCCGAGCGGGTCCTGCGCGTCGAGGGCCTCGAGCTCGGGCGCTGCGACCCAGCGCTGGCCCCACGCGATGCCCGGGAGCGCGAGGTTCTCCGGCATGTGGTCGAGCAGGTGCCACTCGTTGTACGACGCGTGCTCCGCCGGATCCGTGATCTCGGTGAACGAGAAGTACGCGAAGTCCACTTTCGCGGGCACGGTTACTCGGCCTTGCCCTTCCCTGCGGCCTTCTGGGCCTTCTTCCACTCCCGCACGCGCACGAGCGACGCGTCGGAGTCGACGTCGGCGGCCGAACGCGGGGTGTCGTCACCGAACGGCGACGCGACCTTCTCCCAACCCTCCGGCGCCTCGCCGAGCCGCTTGCCCAGGATGGCGAGGAAAATCTTCGCCTTCTCGTCGCCGTAGCCGGGCAGCGCGCGCAGCCGCGCGAGCACCACCTCCGGGTCGCGCTCGTCGCGCCAGATCCTCGCCGCGTCGCCGTCGTACTCGGCCACGATGTGGACCGCGAGCGCGTGGGCGCGCGTGCCCATCGAACCGGGAAAGCGGTGGATGGCCGGCTTCTGACGGAACAGCGCGTCGACCGCGTCCGGTTCGAGCGCGGCGAGCGTCGCCGCGTCGAGCGTGCCGCCCAGGCGCTCCTTGAGCACGAACGGCCCGCGGAACGCGACCTCCATGGGCACCTGCTGGTCGAGGAGCATCCCGACGAGCAACGCGAACGGATCGTCGACGAGCAGCCGGTCGGCATCCGGGTTGCCGGTGATCGGGAGTGTCCGTGAGACCATGGCGAGAGGGTAGGTGAGCTAGAGGTCGGGGAGCCCGAGCTCGAGGTTCGCCTCTTCCAACCCGCCGTCGACCTCGACGATCTTGCCGGTCACGAAGCTCGCCGCCGGCGAGGCCAGGTACACGGCGCACAGCGCGATGTCCTCCGGCTCGCCGAGACGGCGCAACGGGGTCCGGCGCACCATCTCGTTGCGGATGGCGTCGTCGGTGAGCACCGTCTCGAGCGCCGACGTGGCGACCGAGCCGACCGCGATCGCGTTGACCCGGATGCGCGGTGCGAGGTCGGCGGCCATCAGCCGCGTCATGTGCGCGAGCGCGGCCTTCGCCGTGCCGTAGGCGACGAAGCCGCGGTCGCGCAGGCGTCCCATCGCGGAGGAGATGTTCACCACCGCGCCGCCGTCGCCCGCGAGCATGTGCGGCACCGCGTGCTTCGTGAGCGCGAACGCGGTCGTGACGTTGAAGTGGAACGACCGCTCGAGGAAGCCCTCGCTGGTGTCGAGGAACGGGCGGGGTGCGGTCCCGCCCGCGTTGTTGACCACGACGTCGACCCGGCCCAGCTCGGCCACCGTCGTGTCGACGAGGCGCGCGAGCACGTCGGTGTCGTTGACGTCGCCGGGGACGACCACGGCCCTGCGGCCCGCGGCGCGGATGTCGCCGGCGACCACCTCGAGCTGCTCGGGCGTGCGCGCCGTCAACGCCACGTCGGCGCCCGCGGCGGCGAGCGCCCGGGCGACGCCGGCGCCGATCCCCCGGCCTGCGCCCGTGACCACCGCCACCCTGCCCGTCAGACGGAATCGTTCCAGGAGGTCGTCCACGGGCCGGGGAGCGTATCGGGGCGCCGGACTGCGGTTTCGCGGACGCCTCCGACGGGGGAGGAGAACCGATGCCCCGGTTGCGACCGGGGTCGCCCGATTCGCGAGAATGTGCCGTTCGGGGAGCGGCGCCCGACCACCGGCTGACCTCCACCCGAAACCTTCCCCCCGCGCCGATCGTCCCGCTCGGCGGACCCCCCGGTGACCGGACCGTTCGGCCGCCGGCAGGTGCGCCGAGCAGGAACAAAGCGGGCCGGGACGGCGTTCCTGTCACCGAGATCCCTCGAGCACACCCCCCGAGTGCCGGGTCTCATCCCCGCCGCGAACCCCCCGTCGCGGCGGGGCAAGCATTGGAGGTGTCATTGCCCCGGATCACCAAGCGAGCCGATCGGCGCACGGACGCCCAGGACGAGGACCTCGTCCGTCTGTACCTCGACGACATCGGCCGCCACGAGCTGCTCACGAAGGCCGACGAGGCCCGTCTCGCCCAGGAGATCGAGGCGGGTCGAGAGGCGCGTGAGGCGCTCGAGCGCGCCGACGGCGCCCTGAGCCGCTCGGACCGCATCGAGCTCGAACGCATCCGCCGCCGCGGCGACGCGGCGCGCCAGGCGTTCGTCAACGCGAACCTGCGCCTCGTCGTGTCGATCGCGAAGCGCTACCAGGCGTCGGGCCTCCCGCTCCTCGACCTGGTCCAGGAGGGGAACCTCGGCCTGATGCACGCCGTCGAGAAGTTCGACTGGCGCAAGGGCTTCAAGTTCTCGACCTACGCGACGTGGTGGATCCGCCAGGCCATCCAGCGCGGCATCGCGAACACCGCCCGCACGATCCGTCTGCCCGTGCACGCGGGCGACGAGCTGGCCCGGCTGCAGAAGACGCGCGCCAAGCTCGAGGCGGAGCTCGGTCGCGGCCCGACGCTCGACGAGCTGTCGGAGGCCCTCGACACCCCGCCGGCGAAGGTCACGGAGCTGCTGCGTCACGCGGCCGAGCCCGTGTCGCTCTCCGAGCTCGTCGGCGAGGACGGCGAGACCGAGCTGGGCGACCTGGTCGAGGACCGTTCCGCCGAGGCCCCGTTCGACGCGGCCGCGAACGCCCTGCTGCCGGCCGAGATCGAGAAGCTGCTCTCGGTCCTCGACGAGCGTGAGCGGGAGATCCTGCGGCTGCGGTTCGGCCTCGACCGGGGCGAGCCGCGTACGCCCGAAGAGGTCGGCGCGCTCTTCAGCCTGACCCGCGAGCGGATCCGCCAGATCGAGTCGAAGGCGCTCGCGCGCCTCCGCCACCCGTCCGCCGACACCGGGGCGCGGGAGCTCCTGGCCGGATAGCCGCGCGCGCCACGGTCACGTAGCCTGCGGACCGAGGTGCACGAAGTCGCGTACGCAGTGGCGGCCGCTCTCGCGGTGGTCGCGATCATCGTTGCTCTCGTCGCGGCCCGCGCCGTGCGGGCAACCCGCGCCGAGAGCACGCGCCGCGTCGACGAGAGCGAGCGCCGCCGCGCGGACGCGGAGCGGCGCGCGACGGAGCTGACCGCGCGCGCCGACGAGTCCGACCGCCGTGCGGTCCGCTTCGGGACGCGGGTCGGCGAGCTCGAAGCGCTCGCCGCGGAGCTCGACACCCACATCGACGACCTCGAGCGTCAGCTCGGACGCGAGGCTGCGCAACACGGTCTCCCGGACGCGCTGTGGCGTCTGGAGCTCGTCCGTCAACACCGTCTCGGGTGGGGGCGCGGGCCCGCGCCCGGCGGCGGTGAGACGCTCGGCCGTTCCGCCGACCGTCTCGCGGGCGCGCTCGCGGCGGAGATGGACCTCGTGCGCGAGGACGTCGGCACGTTCGCGGACCTCGGGGTCTGCGCGCTCGACGAGAAGCTCGACGGGTCGCGCGCGCTCGCGGCGTTGCGCATGGTGCAGGAGCTGCTCGCCGCGGTCGCGAAGCGTTCCGAGGAGGTGACGGTCGAGGTGCGCAGCCTCCCCGAGGGCCTCGGGATCACCGTCTCGTGCGCGGGGTGGATGCCCGACGGCGACGACCTGTCCGCGGTCGACGCGGTCTCGGCCGCCGCGCGCGAGCTCGGCGGGAACGTCGCCGCGAACCAGGCCGGCGGCGCGTACGTCGTGAGCGTCACCCTGCCCGAGTCCGGTGAGGGTTAGGCCGCCGGATCGCGTCAGCTCATCCCGAAGAACTGGCCGCGCCACGGAAACAGGAACTGGTCGGTCACGTAGTTGAGCACGCGCCGGGCCTGACGGAACCGTTCCGCGACGCTGCCCGCGATCTGCATCGTCTCGGTGAGCGGCGGTGGCGCGCCCACGACCGCGAGGCGGTACCACCGCTCGCCCAGGTGCTCGAGCAGCCCGACCGTCCCGAGCGACTCGACGTCGGACGGCAGCGGTGCACCGCTGCGCGCGCCGAGCCCGCTCACGCGGAGCAGCCGGCTTTCCTGTGCCGGCCCGAACCCTCGGGTGGCGGTGTGGTCGGGGAACACCCCGGTCAGGAAGAGCGCGAGATCACCGAGCCGGCGGTACACGCCCGGTCGCTCCCGCTCGTCGACGACGTCGAGCAGGGACGCGAGCTGGGTCGGCTCGAGCTCGCTGTAGCGGCGGCGTCGCCATCCCCGCGAGGTCTTCTCCCACGTGCTCCCGCTCGTGACATGGGTGTACGAGGCGAGCAGCTCGATGAGGAACAGCCGTCGCAACGGGTCGGCGACGAAGTCGCGCAGCACGGAGACGTCGAACACCGGCAGCCGCCGACGCGGGCCGAGCCACTCGGTCGTGAACCGGACCTCGTCGAGCTCGACCGCGGCCCGGTGCACCGCCACCGCGAACGTGAGGAACGCCGACGCGGGCGTCGTCACCGCGAGCAGCACGGCCGGGTCATCGGCAGCGCCGAACACCGCGTCGCGCGTCTCCGTCTCCGCGAGCAACGGGACGAGTCGCTGCGGCTGGGCGCGCAGGGCATCGGCGTCGAGGTCACTGCGCCCGCCGCGTCGCGCCGCGTCCGCGAGGAGGCCGAGGTCGTGCGCGCCGAGGCGCTCGAGGTACAGGAGGCCGATCGCGTCGTCCATGGCAACTCCTTAGCCCGACTCCTTCGCCGTCCAACATACGCCCCGTGCGCGCGCAGCGCGACGTATCGCCGGACGCGCGCGCCGGCGGGCGTAGCCTGCGTGACCGTGCGACGGCCGGTCACCTCGCTCGACGACCTCCGCGATCTGGCGCGCCGGCGGCTGCCGCGTCCGGTCTTCGACTACGTCGACGGTGGCGCGGACGACGAGCGAACGGTCCAGGCCAACCGTGACGCATTCGCGCGCGTCGTGCTCCGGCCCCGCGTCGGTGTCGACGTCTCGCGCCGGGAGCAGTCGACGGATGTGCTGGGCACGTGTGTCAACAGTCCCGTCCTCCTCGCGCCGACCGCGCTGAACCGGCTCCTGCATCCCGACGGTGAGCTCGCGGTGGCCCGTGCCGCGTCGGCGTTCGGCACCCTGTTCGCGGTCAGCACGTCGGCCAGCGTCGCGGTCGAGGACATCGCACGCGCGTCGACCATGCCGGTGTGGTTCCAGCTCTACATGGCGAACCGCGACGCGACCTCGGAGACGCTGCGCCGGGTGGAAGCGGCCGGCGTCGACGTCGTGTGCCTCACGCTCGACACGCCGGTACAGGGCTTCCGGCGCCGCGACGTGCGCAACTTCCTCACGTTCCCGCCGCGGCTCGGGCCGACGACGTGGCGCGCGTTCCTCTCGCGCCCGGTCTGGAGCTGGCGCTACCTCCGGGCCGAGCCGGTGGCGTTCCCGAACATGGCCCATCTGCGTGAGCGGCGCTCGTCGCTCAACCCGTCGGTCAGCTGGCGCAAGGTCGCGTGGCTCCGCGGCCAGTGGAAGGGAAAGCTCGTCGTCAAGGGCGTCACGCGCGGCGACGACGCGCGGCGCGCGCTCCTGGCCGGCGCAGACGGGATCATCGTGTCGAACCACGGCGGCCGGCAGCTCGACGACGGCATCGGCACACTCGACTGCCTGACCGACGTCGTCGACGCGGTCGACGGGCGCGTGCCGGTGCTCCTCGACGGCGGCGTACGGCGCGGGACCGACGTCGTCAAAGCCGTCGCGCTCGGTGCCCGTGCCGTCCTCGTGGGACGGCCCTACTGCTACGGGCTCGCCGCACGTGGCGAGGGTGGTGTGACCGAGGTGCTCGAGCTGTTGCGCGCGGAGGTCGACCGCGCCCTCGCGCTCGTGGGCGCGCCGAGCGTCGCCGATCTCGACACGACGTTCGTCGGTGCCGCGCCCGCGGCACCGTCGCGCTGACGCGCCGGTCGCGCGCGTCAGGCGCTCGCGTCGAGCCTCGTGCGATAGCTCATCGGGAGCAGCTCGATGAGCTGACCGTCGGGGTCGCGCACGAAGATGCCGACCCCGATGTTCGAGTCCTCGAGCACCTCGCCGCCGTGGTCGGGCACGCGCCGGCACACGTCGTCGACGTCGTCGACGCTCAACGACAGGTGGGTCAGGCCGGGCTCGTTCATCACCCGCTCCGCGTGCGGGACCGTCCCCGCGTCCTCGAAGTGCAACAGCTCCAGCACGAGGCCGTCGCGACGCAGGTAGCACGCGGTCATGCCGATCGGGGGCTTCATCCGCAGCAACGTCGCCGACGGATCGTCCGGTGGGCTGATCTCGCGCTCGAACTCGAAGTCGAGCAGCTCCTCGTAGAAGCGGCGGGCGCGGGCCAGGTCGCCGACACAGTGGCCCACGTGGTTGAACGCGACGCCGGGCATGACAGGACGATACGCATTCACGGGTCACTCCGCTCCCGGTCCAGAGGGCTCCGCCCGGCGGAGCTCCACTACGTTCCCTGTACTCTGCCCGGGCTGACACGGCCGTCAGGCGGGGGGACACGTGGACGAACGCGGCGTCGAGTTCGGCATCTATCTGCCGCAGATCGGGTTCGGGTTCGACGAGATCCGCGCGCGTGCCGAGCTGTGCGAGACGCTCGGGTTCCATTCGCTGTGGTTCTTCGACCACCTGTACGGGCCCGAGCTCCCGCACCAGCCGTCGTTCGAGGCGTGGACGTTGGCGACCGCGGTGCTGGCGCACACCACGCGGCTGCGCGTCGGCCACCTCGTGCTGTCCAACACGTTCCGTCATCCCGCGTTGCTCGCCAAGATGGCGACGTCGCTCGACGTGATCTCGGGCGGGCGGCTCGAGCTCGGCCTCGGGAGCGGGTCGTACCCCGCCGAGCACGAGCGGGCCGGCATCCCGTGGGGGACGCTCGCGCAACGTTCGTCCGAGCTGGGTGAAGCGCTCGAGATCGTCACATCGATGTTCGCCGCGCCGACGACGACGTTCGAGGGGAAGCACTACCAACTCCGCGACATGCCCAACCTGCCCGCGCCCGTGCAACGACCGCGTCCACCCATCCACGTCGGCGGCGCGGGGGAGCGTCACACGCTTCCGTTGGTGGCGCGCTATGCCGACGTGTGGAACTGCCCCACCTACGCGCTCGCCGACTTCGATGCGAAGCGGGCCGCGCTCGCCGACGAGTGCCGAGCGGTCGGTCGTGACCCGGCCGCCCTGCGCGTGTCGCACGAGGCGGTGCTGGTGCTGGTGGAGCACGAGGACCGGCTCGAGGACGCGATGCGGCTCGCGGAGCGCCGGTTCGGCGGACCGGGCTGGGGTCTCCACGAAGGTGGCTACATCGGGACGCCGGCGATGGTGGTGGAGCGGATCCGGGCGCAGATCGCCCGGGGGATCACGTTCTTCGTCTTCTTCACCCACGACCGGGCCGATCCGGCGACGCTGCGTCTCTTCGCTGAGAAGGTCGTCCCCGCTCTCACGTGATTCTCATGGCCCACCGGGCGCGTTGGCACGGTGGGCGGATCCCGGTTGAGCTCCCTGGCGCCGGCCGCGGTCTCTCGACCGTGGCGGCTGGTCGCGGCGGTCGTGGCCGCGACCGCCCTGACGTGCGGGATCGGGATCGGCCTGCGCATGGCCGTCTGCAGCAGGCCGTGCACGAGCGATCTGCCGACGCTCTACGCGCACCGCGGCATCCGTCCCGGCGCCGCACCGTACGTCGACCGGAACCTCGAGTATCCCGTCCTCATCGGCGACGCGTTCTGGGTCGCGACGTTCGTCGCCCGCTCGCCGCGGAGCTTCTTCCTCGTCACCGCGCTGGCGAGCACGGTTCTCGCGATGCTGACCGCCGGTCTGCTGGCGGTGCGATACGGCCGCCGCGCGTGGTACTTCGCGCTCGCGCCACCACTCGCGCTCTACACGTCGGCGAACTGGGATCTCTTCGCGGTGGCACCTGCGGTCGGGGGACTCGTCGCGTCCGAGATGGGACTCGACGTCACCGCGGGCGTGCTGATCGGCGTGGGCGCCGCGGCCAAGCTCTATCCCGGCCTGTTCCTCGTGCCGCTCGTCGCCGCGCGACTGCGCGCCCGCGACCGGTGCGCCGCGTTGCGGCTCATCGGCGGCGCGTTCGGTGCGATCGCCGCGCTCGACCTGCCGGTGCTGGCGCTGTCGCTTCGCGGCTGGGTCTACCCGTTGTGGTTCCAGTCGCGCCGTACCGCGACGTGGGGGAGCCTGTGGCACTACGTCGTGCGCACACCGACGCTGCACCCGTGGCTCGATGCCGGGACGGCGCGGTCCGTCGAGAACGCAGGCGCGGTCGCGGTCGTGGCGGTCGGCCTCGTCGCCGTCGGGTGGCTGGTGTGGCGCGGCCGTCTCGACGCCATCGGGGGCGCGGCCGCCGCCACCGCGGTCTTCCTGCTGGCCAACAAGGTCTGGTCGCCCCAGTACGACCTGTGGCTGGTGCCGTTCTTCGTGATGCTGACCCTCCCACGGCGGGACTACCTCGGCTGGGTCGCGCTCGACGCCGCGGTGTTCGCGTTCGTGTTCACCGCCCTCGGGCACCACTTCCGGGTCACGACGGCCTGGGCGTGGCTGCTGGCGGTGCTCGTGCTGGCCCGGGCCCTCGTGCTCGCGCTCGTGATGGTGGATGCCTCGCGGGGCGGCCCCGGCCGGGGTGACGTGACGCCGCTGCGGGTCCCGGGAGGGGAGGCCGCCCGGGCCTCGGTGGCCTGAGGGTCGGCCCGCTGTCCCGGTTTCTCGACCTCGTTCGGCGACCGAGAGCGTCAACCAAGCCACGTACCGTGCCGATGAGCAGGAGGTGATCCGGAACGGCCGCCCGGCCGCGCTCGTGCTGGTCCTGCTCGCCGCCCTCGTGGGGGTGGCGCTGCCGGCCGCGGCCGCACCGCCGCCCGACACGACCGTGCCGGTCACGCCGGCGACGACCGCACCGGCGCCGGTTCCACCTCCGCTGCCCGTCACCCCACCGCCCACGGCCCGGATCGCCGCCCTGACGACCGACGCCCGGGTGGCCGACGGCGCGGTGGCCGACGCCACGGCGCGGCGCGACCAGGTGCAGAGCGACATCACGGCGGCGGAGGCCGCGGTCGCGCAGGCCGACGCCGCGAGCTCGGCGCTCAACGTCGCCGCGAGTCGCGCCGCGGCCCGCTACGACGCGAGCCGCGCGGAGCTGCGTCGAGTCGCGGTCGCGACCTACATGCAGGCGGGGAACGCGGGTTCGACGATCGACGCGTGGATCAACTCCGGCGACCTGCTCGAGGCCGGCCGGCGCCAGCAGCTTCTCGACGACGCGGGAGAGGCGCGCCAGCAGGTCGTCGACCAGGCGCGCGCCGACCGCGTCGCCGCCGAGCGCGCCGCGGCGGAGGCGGAAGCCGACCGCCGTCACAAGCGCGACAAGTTGCGTGACGTGGAAGCCGAGCTCCAGCCCGCGCAGCAGGCGCTCGTCGACGCGCAGAACACGGCGAACCTCGCTCACGTGCATCTCGCCCGGTGGCAGTCGGTCGCGCTCGGCACCGCGACCCCGATTCTCGGTGCGCCGGCCGTGACCGGCGACGAGCTCGCGGCATGGTTCGCGGCGACGCGTCGACCGGCGCGCATCACGGTGCCGATCCAGCAGCTGACCGCGCTGTTCATCTCGGAGGGACAGGCCGAGGGTGTGCGCGGTGACATCGCGTTCGCGCAGTCGATCCTCGAGACCGGTTCGCTGAGCTTCCCCGACGGTGGGCTCGTGAGCTGGACCGACAACAACTTCGCCGGGATCGGCGCGTGCGACAGCTGCGCACACGGGCACATCTATCCCGACGCGCAGACCGGTGTGCGGGTGCAGATGCAATATCTGCACGTGTACGCGGACCCGACGATGACCGCGGCCCGGTTCGCGCACCCGCCCGTCGACCCGAACATGGATCGCAACTTCCGCAAGGGTCAGGCCCCCACGTGGAACGGGCTCACCCACACGTGGGCCACCGCCGACGCGTACGGCGACCGGATCCTGGCGATCTACTACTCGATCCTCGACTGGTTGACGCAATATCGCTAGCGCCGCCCCGGACTCTCCGTGGGGCGGGCTGGGCTGGTGGCAAGCGGCGCGGTGCGCCGCCCCCTGGACGTCCGGCCTGGGGCGACACGTTCGGCACGGGGCGGCGCCGTGCCCGACGCCCTCGCGGGCGTTCGGCAGGCCCGTGTCCCCGACAATTCCCACGGTGCGCGTTCAAGATCGGGGGGCCGATCCTCCGATACCGCGGATAGTGAGTGACCCGGGGGGAGAGTGACCATGGAGACGACGACGCTCGAGGATCTCCGCGAGCAGATCCGTCGGGAGGAGAGGGTCGCGGGGCTGCGTGGCGACGGCTACGTCAGCGATGCCGCGATCCGGCGGAGACGCCGCCAGATCGCCCTGGTGGCGGCAGTGGTGTTCCTCGGGCTCGTCGTCACCACGGTCGCGAACGACGTGTGGGTCGACCTGAAGCGCAACTCGTCGATCGTCGATCCGCAGACGGCACGCTTCGGGATGCTGGTCTTCACGATCGCGTTCATCGCGTACGCGCTCGAGAAGGAGCTGCACCTGCGGCGCCTCAGCACGCTCGGTCACGAGGCGCAGGCGTTGAACCTGGTGCTCGCCGACCGGATCCTGGAGACGGCCGCGCTCGCCGAGGCGGAGCGCGTGATCGACGGCTCCCTCGAGCTCGGCGACGTGCTGGACGCGGTGCTGGAGCAGGCGTTGAGCCTCGTGGTCGCGGCGAACGGATCGGTGAGCCTGCTCATGGAGGACGGCGAGCTGCGCGAGGTCGCGGGCTCGGACGGTTCTGCGGTCGGGCACGCGCCGCGTGTCGCGGACGCGATCGTGATGCAGGTCGCGCTCGCCCGCGAGCCGATGCTGGTGTCGGGTCCGGTGCCCTTGGAGCTCGACGGCTCGGTGTACGGCCGTGCCCGGCTGAGCTCCGCGCTGTGCGCGCCGCTCGAGCACGAGGGGGTGCTGCTCGGTGTGGTGACGCTGGGCGCGCCGCCGAACGTCCGCTTCGGTGACACCGAGCTGGAGATCGTTCGGCGCTTCGCGCCACGCGCCGCGGCTGCGATCGCGCGGGCCCGACGTTTCGAGGCCGCGGTGCTGCTGCTCGACTCGACCGGCGACCCGCGCACGGAGGAGATTCGCCGGATCTCGAACGCGATCCGCCAGGCCGCCTCGGCACTGCGCGACGAGGGTGACCCCCGCCGTCGCCTCGAGTTGCTCGACGTGGTCGAAGGCGGGGCCGTCCGACTGCTCGCTGCCACACGGTGACGCGCGCCGCGGTCCCTGCGCAGGGCAGGGACCGCGGGAGCGCGTGCGGCGATCGAGCGCGCTTCGCTACGACACGCGGCTGACGACGAACGGCACCGTCGCCGGGTGCCGGTCGAGGAAGCCGCGGGTACCCGGTCGCCGGTGAGCTCGCGGCCGTCGGCCGCCCGCGTCCGTGATCCTCAGGGGCCTCTCCTTCGTCTCGGGGACCCGGACGATGCGCCCGTCGTGTTCGACTCGGGTTCGGCCGCGGTGAAGGATCGGTCGGCGAGTGTGAGGAGTTCGCGAAGAGGGGACCGCGAAGGTTCCCCTCGTGACCCGGGTCCGCCATGCTCCGACCATGACGACGACGGCGTCCCGCGTCGACCGGGCGCGGATCGCGGCGCTCCTCGCCACGGGAGCGATGCTCGTGGGCGCGCTCGTGGTGCGCGGTCGTGTCGTCATCGGGCTCCTCGTCGTCGCGGCCGTCTTCGTGCCGATGGAGCGACTGTTCGCGTTGCGTCCGCAACGTGTGCTGCGCGCCGGTTGGAAGACCGACCTCGTGCACTTCGTCGTCGACGGCGCGCTCACGACGATCGGTCTCGTGCTCGTCGTCGTCGTGGTGGGTGGGCTCTTGCGCGCGCTCGTGCCCGACTCGCTCCGTCACGCGATCGGGGAGCAGCCCGCGGCGGCGCAGTTCGCGCTCGGTCTCGTGATCGCCGAGATCGGCGGTTATTGGGGGCACCGCGCCAGCCATCGGGTCCCGTGGCTCTGGCGGTTCCACCGCCTGCACCACTCGATCGAGGAGATGGACTGGCTCGCGGCAGCGCGCCTGCACCCCGTCGACCAGGTCTTCACCCGTTCGTGCTTCGTCGTGCCGCTGTTCGCGCTGGGGTTCTCGCGCGCGACGTTCGGAGCGTTCCTCGTGTTCGCGGGTTTCCAGGCGCTGTTCGTCCACGCCAACGTGCGCGTGCCCTTCGGCCCGTTGCGCTACCTCGTGGCGACGCCGCAATTCCACCACTGGCACCACGCAGCGGAGCCGGACGCGTACGACAGCAACTTCGCCGGCGAGCTGCCCGTGCTGGACGCGGTGTTCGGCACGTTGCGCATGCCCGGGCACTGGCCCGAGCGCTACGGCATCGAGGAGCGCGCCCCGGGCGCGTATCTGCACCAGCTCGCGTGGCCGTTCCGGGAGTCCTCGTGATCACCCTGAGCGGTTGCCCGACGCCGATCGTGAACACGTGATCCCACGCCCAAGCGCGTGTGGTATCCCGGGGCGATGCCGGTCGCAGTGATCGTGATCGGGGCGGTCGTGGCCTTCGTCGTCGTCAACGCGGCGACGCTCGTGCTCCTCGCGAGCACCCGCGAGCGACGGGAGGCGATCGTGCGCCGTCCGCGCACCGTCCACCGCTCCTCGATGCCCATGCGCTGACGCGCGCCCGTCGCCCGTCGCCGGTCGCCGGTCAGCTCCGGTCGCCCGGCGTCGCGAGTGATGCACGGAGCGCGTCGAGAGATCTCCCGGCTCGGCCGGATGACGTGCGGCCACCGGGCGCGCCGTGACGGCGGGTGGTGGGATCGGCCAGTATTCCGGTGACCAGCGACGTCTCGTCCGCGCGCGACGCCCCGATCCGGTTGGGCGTGGCGGCAGAGGGTCAGACTGAGCACACAGCCGTTCGGGTGAGGGAGCCGGTGGAGACCGGGACCGTGGTCGGCGTCGAGTCGACCGCCAGCGTCGAGGGCAGGGAGCGAGAGCACTCGATCGAGCGCGGGGGTGGGCCGCGGCGGTGGCACCCGTGGCGCCTCCTCGCGGTGCTCGTGCTCCTGCTGACCGCGTTGCACGCGTCGGGGTTCTTCGTCGACGTGTTCAACTCGGACGAGACCTATCTCGCGACGCAGGCCCAGGTCCTCAACCACGGTGGTCGCCTCTACCACGACGCGGTCGACCGCAAGCCGCCGCTCGTGCCGTACCTCTACGCGGCCACGTTCAAGGTGTTCCACAGCAACGGGCTGTGGAGCGTGCGCTTGCTCGCGATCTTCGCTGCCGCGCTCACCGCGTGGCTCGTCGCGATCGAAGCGCGTCGACGCTACGGAGATCGTGCCGCGTGGATCGCGGGGCTGTTGTGCGCGTTCGGTTCGTTGCTGTTCGTGCCTCAGGACGGTCAGGCCGCGAACTTCGAGATCTTCATGTTGCCCGCGATGACCGCGGGCTTCGTGCTCGCACGTCGTAAACACGCGCTCCCCGCCGGTGTCGCGCTCGCAGTCGCGACACTCGCGAAGCAGACGGCCGCGGCGACGCTGCTTCCCGTCGGGTACCTCGCGGCCAAGCAGCGCGGGAAACGCGGGGTGCGCGACGTGCTGATCGGGTTCACCGTGCCGATCGCGGTCGTGGCGCTGGCGGTGGGGCCGGGTGAGCTGCTGTTCTGGGCCGTCTCGGGAAACGGCAGCTACCTCGAGGTGAAGAACGCCTCGATGTTCGTCGCGCTCCGGTTCCTCCAGAAGACGGGTTCCTACATCGGGGCCAACGTCGTGCTGTTGTGGGCCGTCCCGTTCACCTGGCGCTCGCGCCGTGAGAACGCCGACCTCTGGTTGTGGCTGCTCTCGGGCGTGATCTCGGTGGCGATCGGGTTCCGCTTCTTCGGTCACTACTACCTGCAGCTGCTGCCGCCGCTCGCGCTGCTCGCAACCGGGTACCTGGCCCGCAAGCGCATCTGGTTCCCCGCCGTCACGATCGTCATGGCCGCGCTGGTCGCGATCGGCTTCTCGATCGCCGCGTTCTGGGCCGACCAGATCGACAACGAGCCCGCGTACGCGCAGGTGGCGTCGTTCCTGGAGCACCACACCCACCCGCAGGACCGGGTCCTGGTGTGGGGGCACCTGCCCGAGATCTACTGGGCCTCGGGACGCGAGCCGGCGACCCGGTTCATCACGACCGGCTTCCTCACCGGGCACTGGGGCGGCCGGCCGCCCCAGGAGGTCTCGCCCGACCTCGCGACCCCGAACGCGTGGCCGGAGTTCTACCAGGACTTCGCCGCGCACCCGCCCGAGTACATCCTCGACACGTCGCCCGCACGGGTGCGAGGCTCGCAGTACTACCCGATGACGAACTACCCGAGCCTGGCCGGCTTCGTCGCCGACCACTACCGATGGGTGCGGAGCGTCGACAACATCGCGGTCTACAAGATCGAGCCGTCCCCGACGATCACGACGGACGCGGACCACCTCGCGATCGAGGCCGGAGCGTCGACCCCGTGATCGGGAGGACCGAACCCGGCGCGTGGTACCGCGAGCCGCGCGTCTACGCGGCCGCGGGACTCTGCCTGCTCGCGTTCTTCGGCAACAAGATCGTCACGTGGATCATCGACGAGCTCGGCATGTCCGACCTGCACCGGCAGACGTCGTTCATCCTGCACGTGCTGGGGACCGTCGCGTTCGTCTACGGCGCGATGTTGATCTTCGAGGCGTTCAGCGCGTCCCGACGCGCGCGTGAGGAGGCCGAGCAGACCGACGCCTCGCTCGAGCCCTGACCCCGGAGGGAACCGTGAGCAGCTCCGTCGAGATCCCGGCTCCGGCCGGTGTGGTCGCGCATCCCCTCGAGCCGTTGAGCGCTGACGAGATCGCGACAGCCGTCGCGATCCTCCGCGACGAGCGCGACCTGCCCGAGAGCATCCGCTTCTCCTACGTCGCGCTCGACGAGCCGGCCAAGGACGAGCTCGATGCGTACGTGCCGGGCTCGGCGGTCGAGCGGCGGGCGGCCACGGTCCTGATCGACCGCGCGACGGGCACGGTGTCGGAGGCGGTCGTCTCGATCACCGACGGCGCGGTGCGGTCGTGGCGCGACCGGAGCGACGTGCAGCCGGCGCTGCTGTTCGAGGACTGCCTCGACGCGATCATCGCGGTGAAGGAGGACCCGCGCTGGCAGGCGGCGATGCGCCGGCGCGGCATCACCGACTTCGACACGGTGCAGCTCGACCCGTGGCCCGCGGGGCGCTTCGGTCTCGACGTCGAGGAGGGCCGTCGCCTCACGCGCGTGCTTTCGTACGTACGTCATCACGAGGCCGACAACGGCTACGCGCACCCGATCGAGGGTGTGCTCGTCTACTACGACTTCCACGCCGGAACCGTGTGCCAGGTCGACGACTTCGGCGTGCTGCCCGTCCCCGCGGAGTGCAGCAATTACGACCCCGAGCACCTCGGCGCGCCGCTGCGCGACGATCGCAAGCCCCTCGAGGTCGTCCAGGCCGAGGGTCCGAGCTTCACGGTCGAGGGCCACGAGGTCCGGTGGCAGCGATGGCGCTTCCGTGTCGCGATGCACCCGATCCACGGGCTCGTGCTGCACACGATCGGCTACGAGGACGACGAACGCGTGCGACCGGTCCTGCACCGCGCCGCGCTGAGCGAGATGGTCGTGCCCTACGGCGACACCAGCCCGATGCATTCGTGGAAGAACGCGTTCGACGCGGGCGAGTGGGGTCTCGGCCGGATGGTGAACTCGCTCACGCTCGGCTGTGACTGCCTCGGCGCCATCCGCTACTTCGACGCCGCGATGGCGACCGAGCGGGGCGACCCGTACGTCGTCGAGAAGGCCATCTGCCTGCACGAGGAGGACTACGGGATCCTCTGGAAGCACATCGACCTGCACTCGGGCACGACCGAGGTCCGGCGCCGTCGACGACTCGTCGTGAGCTCGATCCACACGGTCGGCAACTACGAGTACGGCTTCTTCTGGTACCTGTACGAGGACGGCATGATCCAGCACGAGGTGAAGCTCACCGGGATCATGCAGACGATGGCGGTCGCCGACGGTGAGCAGCCGCGACACGGTGAGCTCGTCGCGCCGCAGCTCGCGGCGCCGAACCACCAGCACCTGTTCAACTTCCGTCTCGACTTCGACGTCGACGGCACGACGAACTCGGTGTACGAGGTCGACGTCGAGGCGACGCCGACGGGTTCCGACAACCCGTTCGCGAACGCGTTCGTCACGCGACCGACACTGCTCGCGAGCGAATCGCAGGCCCAGCGCGTCGTCGACCCCGCGCGCAGCCGCACGTGGAAGATCGTGAACCCGCGGCGCACGAACCGCCTCGGCCAACCCGTCGGCTACAAGCTCATCCCCGGCTCGACGCCGACGTTGCTCGCGTCGCCCGACTCCAGCATCGGCCGTCGGGCCACGTTCGCGACCAAGAACCTCTGGGTCACGCCGTACGCGCCCGACGAGATGCGGGCCGCGGGGGAGTACCCGAACCAGCATCCCGGTGGCGACGGGCTGCCGAAGTGGACCGCGGCCGATCGTCCGATCGACGACACCGACGTCGTCGTCTGGTACACGTTCGGCGTCACGCACATCCCGCGGCCCGAGGACTGGCCGGTCATGCCGGTCGAGTACGCGGGGTTCACGCTCGTCCCCTTCGGCTTCTTCGACCGCAACCCGAGTCTCGACGTCGCGCCGCAGGAGCACTGCGCGCACGAGTAACCCGCGTCTCGGCGGTGGGACCGGCGGTTAGGGTGATCGCACCATGCCCGAGCCCCGCGACGAGACCGACCGCGCATCCGGCGGCGCCGGGTCGGAGGACGAGCGTGCGCGCCGTCAGGCCGACGTCGACGAGCTGCGAGCGCACGGGGTCGACCCGTACCCGGTGCGCTTCGACCGTGACCGAACCCTGGCCGAGCTGCGCGACCAATTCGCGGAGCTGCAACCGGGCGAGGAGACCGACGTCGAGGTGGGCGTCGCGGGCCGGATCATGCTCTTGCGCCGTCAGGGGAAGCTGACCTTCGCGACGATCCGCGATCGCGACGCGGCGGTGCAGCTGTTCGTGTCACGCGGCGTCGTCGGTGACGAGGCGCACGAGGCCTTCAACCGCCTCGACTTGGGCGACTGGGTCGGTGTGCACGGCACCGTGATGACGACGAAGAAGGGTGAGCTGTCGGTCAAGGTCGCGCGCTTCGAGCTGTTGTCCAAGGCGCTGCGTCCGCTGCCCGACAAGTGGCACGGCCTGACCGACGTCGACACCCGCTTCCGCCAACGCTACGTCGACCTGATCGTGAACGAGGACGCGCGCCGGGTCTTCTCGATCCGGTCCGCCGCGATCACGGAGATCCGACGTTTCCTGGTCGACCGTGGCTTCGTCGAGGTCGAGGGTCCTGTGCTGCAGCTGGAGGCCGGTGGCGCGGCGGCGAGACCGTTCGCGACCCATCACAACGCGCTCGCCGTCGACATGTACCTGCGCATCGCGCTGGAGCTCCACCTGAAGCGTCTGATCGTCGGCGGCATGGAGAAGGTGTTCGAGATCGGTCGCGTGTTCCGCAACGAGGGGCTCGACACGCGCCACAACCCCGAGTTCACGATGCTCGAGCTCTACGAGGCGTTCGTCGACTACCACGAGATGATGACGCTGACCGAGGAGCTCGTCGCGTCGGCCGCGCGCGTCGCGCTCGGCAGCACGGTGGTCCAGGTCGGCGACCGGAAGGTCGACCTCTCGCCGCCCTGGCCGCGTGTGCCGATGCTCGACCTCGTCGAGCAGCACACCGGCGTCCGCGTGCATCCGACCCAGTCGGTCGACGAGCTGCGCGCCGTGGCCACACGGCTCGGCCTCACGGTCGACGCGGCGTGGGGAGCCGGTCGTCTGATCATGGAGATCTACGACGATCTGGTCGAGCCGCAGCTGGTCGAGCCCGTCTTCGTGCTCGACTACCCGCGTGAGGTGTCCCCACTCGCGCGCACGCACCGCGACGATCCCACGCTGGTGGAGCGCTTCGAGGCCGTCGTCGGTGGTCGGGAGCTGGCCAACGCCTTCAGCGAGCTCAACGACCCGTCCGACCAGCGCAGCCGCTTCGAGGCCCAGGCCCGGCTGCGGGACGCGGGTGACGAGGAAGCGGGCGCGGTCGACGAGGACTACCTGCGCGCGCTCGAGTACGGCATGCCGCCCACCGGCGGCATGGGGCTCGGCATCGACCGGCTCGTGATGCTCCTGGCCGGCGTGTCGTCCATCCGCGAGGTCATCCTCTTCCCGACGCTGCGCCCCGAAGCCGACTGACTCCGTTCCGAAACGCGAGATGCGGCACTGAGCGTCGGTATCCGACGCTCAGTGCCGCATCTTCGCGGGTGTTGCGGTTGCTACTGCTGGACGGGCACCACCACGTCGCGGAAGCGGTTGTGCGTGATCCCGCCGTTGGCCACGTTCGGCGAGAGCCAGATGCCGAAGTGGTTGTGGGCGATGACGTTGCCGCGGATCACGGTGCCGTTCACCGGAACGACGGCCGAGAACACGATCACGCCGGTCGTCTGGGTGATGCCGGCGTCGGGGTCACCAGCCGTGGTGTTGGTCCCGATCCAGTTGTCGGTGATCCGGTTGTTGTCGATGCTCTGCCCGGGAGCGTGCGCGTGCAGCTGGACGCCGCCCTCGCCGTTGCCCCAGACCTTGTTGTCGTCGACGACGTTGTCGTGGGCCTTCATGCCCGGTCCGGCCGCCGCGATCAGGATGCCGGCCGCGCCGTTGTTGGCCGAGACGTTGTCCCGGATGACGTTGTTGAACACGGTGCCCATCGGATTGTGCGATGGCATCGTGATCCCGCAGTCGTCCATGTTGTCGCGCGACACGTTGTCGGTGATCCAGTTGTCGTGCGACGGACCGCTGTCGTCGTCGATCAGGATGCCGCCGACGTTGTGCTGCACCAGGTTGTCGTCGACGCGTGCGTGCGCGGTCGCGTCGAGGTGGAGCGCCTCGTTGCAGTCGCCGGGGACCTCACCCTGAGGCTGGCACGGCGGGTACGTGTTCGGCGTTCCCTGGCCACCCTGGTCGTTCATGATCACCTTGTTGTGGTCGATCGTGACCCAGTCGGCCAGCGTCACCGCAACGCCTTCGCCGATCGCGTGCTGCACGGTGAACCCGTGCACGCGCGAGTGGTCGGCGCCGTGTCCCGAGATCTTGATCCCGTTGATCTGGCCCGTCGCGTCGATGGTCGCGTGGTGACCTTCGAGCTCCAGCGTCTTCGTGATCGTCACCGATTCGTCGTAGACGCCGCGCGCGACGGAGATCTCACCGCCGGCCGACGCGTTCGCCACGGCGGCGCCGATGGTGCGACACGGCGACGACGGGCGCCCGCAGTTCGGGCCGTCGGTCCCCTTCGTCGACACGTACAGATGCGCCGACTGGTGATGGCCCGATCCGTCGGCCGACGCCGCCGGTGCCGCGACCACCCCGGCGCCGACCAACGCCGCCGCCCCTGCCAGCGCGACGAGCGCGCCACGAAGCCTGCCTGCCCTCATGGGTTCCCTCCCCTTCTCGATGCCCCTGAACCTCGAGCCCCATACCCGCCGCCCGGGACGCTACCGCCCCCGCCTGTCGCGGCGCCCGTTGCGGGTGGCGGCCTTGGCCGCGGGTCCACGCGATGGCAAGATCCCTGACGGGTGTGTCAGGCGGTTGCTGCGGTGGTCGTGCGGTACGAGGGGGAGCGGACCTGCGATGACGTGTGTGGTGGTCGACGCCGACGGGCACACGATGGAGCCCGACGACCTGTGGACGGCGCGGATGGACGCGTCGCGATGGGGCGACTGGATCCCGCGCCGCGTCGTCGAGGACGACGTGTACGAGATCAGCTACACGGGCGGCGTGGTGCGCGGTGGCGGCCGTGAGCTGCAGGACCAGCTCGCGAGCGCGGCCGGCCTCAGCGCGGGCGAGTTCCACGGGCTGCTGGAGAGCTTGCGCACGCCCGGCGGATACGACCCCGACGCGCGCCTCGTCGACATGGACCGCGACGGCATCGACGCGGCGGTGCTGTATCCGAGCCAGGCGATGTTCTTCGGACCGCTCGACCCGATCCCTGCGCTGCACGACATCGACTTCGTGACCGACTGCATCCGCGCGTACAACGACTGGGTCGCCGAGTACTGCTCCGCGTCGCCGGCCCGGCTGTTCGCGATGGCCGCGGTGCCGCTGCAGGACGTCGACCGCGCGGTCCGCGAGCTGCACCGCGCGGTTGAGCAGCTCGGTCTGCGGGGCGCGTTCATCCGACCGTCGGCGTACGTCGACGAGCTGCCGCTGAGCCATCCCGTGTACGCGCCGTTCTGGACCGCCGCGCAGGAGCTCGACGTGCCGATCGCGTTGCATCCCGGCGTGCACGTCGACACGCCCGGTGCCTGCCGGAAGTTCGGGCTCGTGCTGGAGAGCGAGAACATGATGGTCACGAACTCCGCGGTCGACGAGCTGCACGGCGGTTCGGGCCTGGGACAGGCCGTCGGCAACATGGTCGACATGGTGGTCAGCATGGGACGCCTGCTCATGGGCGGTGTCTGCGAGCGGTACCCGCGGCTGCGGTTCCTGTTCCTCGAAGCGGGCGGCGGTTGGATCCCGACGTTGCTCGAGCGGATGGACGAGCAGGTGAAGGCGTTCCCGCTGGAGAAGCGGTGGCTGAGCCTGCTGCCGAGCGAGTACTTCCGGCGCCAGTGCTACGCCGGCTTCGAAGCCGAGGAGTGGAACCTGGCCGACTGCGCGCGCTGGCTCGGCACCGACCGCGTGCTGTGGGCGTCGGACTACCCGCACCCCGAGTACCACCCCGGCGTGCTCGACGAGGTGACGGAGGCCGTCGCCGCGCTGCCGGCACCGGATCGGGAGCGCATCCTGGGCGGGAACGCGGTCACGGCGTACAACCTGGACGTCGCATCGTGACCGCGTCTCCCACCTTGGACGCGCCCGCGGTCGACTTCGGGCGTCTGCGTCGCGAGCGGCTCGAGAAGCTGCGGGCGGCGCTCGGCGCGAACGGGCTCGACGCGCTCGTGCTGCTCGGTCAGAACAACGTCGCGTACGCGTCCGGTGCGCGCGCCCCGGCGGCGGACGCGTCGCTCGCCGCGCACCGCCGGATGGTCGCGGTCGTCACGGTCGACGATGAGTGGCCCCATCTGTACACCGCGTTCGCCGACGGCGTGCCCGAGGAGCTTCCGGCGGACCACGTGCACGGGCCGATCGCGGTGGAGACCGAAGCGGGCGCGGGCGAGCTCGCGCACAGCTGGCCACATGGCGGGGTTGCGCTCGACGAGTTCACGGTCCCGCTGCACCGCGCGCTGCGCGATCGCCAGGTTGCCGACGCCAGCGCGTCGTTGAGCGCGGCGAAGGTCGTGAAGACGTCCGACGAGATCGCGCTGATCCGGGCTGCGCAACGCATCAACGAGGCCGCCATGGCCGACGTCGAGCCTCTGGTCCGACCCGGTGCACGAACCACCGAGCTGAGCGGACGGTTCCTGCGCCGCATCTTCGAGCTCGGCGCGACCGCCAACACCGTCGACCCGATCTTCCAGATCATGCCCGACTCGATCGATGACGGGCCTTACAGCGCGACCGGTGATCTCGTGTTCCCGACGGTGACGCGCGAGCAGGTGCTCGAGGCCGGCGACGTGATCTGGGTCGACACCGGCATCAACTTCCACGGGTACGCGTCCGACTTCGGACGGACGTGGATCGTCGGCGCCGAGCCGGACGCGCGGCAACGGGCCCAGTTCGAAGGCTGGCGCGACGTGATCACGCGGGTGCTCGACACCATCCGTCCCGGCGCGTCGGCGGCCGACCTCGTGCGCGCCGCCGGCACCGTCTACGGCCGCCGACCGTGGCCCGAGCACCTCTACCTCGGGCACGGGATCGGCACCGACAGCGCCGAAATGCCGCTCGTCGGCACCGATCTCGGCATCGAGTTCGACGAGAGCTTCGTGCTCGCGGCCGGCATGATCGTCGTGCTCGAACCGATCGCGTGGGAGGACGGGTACGGCGGCTACCGCGCCGAGGAGATCGTCGCCGTCACCGACGACGGGTGCGAGCGACTGACCGACTACCACTACCGGCCGTTCGAATCATGAGCGAAGCGACCGCGGCGCGCCCGCCCGTCACCGCCGACCACCTGCGTCGCACGCTCGACGCGATGGCGCGTGGCGACGTGGACGTCCTCGTCCTCGGGCGCGAGAGCAACGCGCGCTATCTCACCGGCGCCACGCGCCTCTGGCTGGCGGGTACCCGCCCGTTCAACCCTGGATGCATCGTCGTGCGCCGGACCGGCGCGGTGCACCTCCTGAGCGGAACCGACGACCTGGTGCCGCTTCCTCGCGCCCAGCTCTATCCGATGAGCTGGAACCCGGCCCGGATCATCGGCGGTGTCGCCGACGTGCCCGGTGTCGCGGGCGCGCGACGCGTCGGCGTCGACGGCATGACGCCGCTCTTCGAGCACCTGTTGACATCGACCCTGGGCAACGTCGAGCTGGCCGACGGCGAGGCGCTGCTCGCCGCGGTGCGCCGCACGAAGTCGGCGGCCGACGTCGACGCGATCCGTGCCGCGATCGCGGTGGCCGAGCGGGCGCTGGAGATCGCGCTCGGACAGCTGCGTCCGGGCGTGCGCGAACGCGACCTGCTCGGCGCGTTCGCCGAAGCGATGGCGGCGCAAGGCGTCACGACGCCCGCGTTCGAAGCCGTGTTCGCGTCGGGGGAGCGCGACCCGCGCTCGTTCTCGACCGCGCGCGCGATCGAGGCCGGCGACCTCGTCGACGCGTCGGTCGGCGTGCTGGCGCGCGGCTGGGAGGGGCGCCTCGCGCGAACGCGGGTGTGCGGACCCGCGACGCCGGACCACGTCGACGCATGGAAGGTCTGGAGCGAGGAGTGGCAGACGCTGGCGGACCGGGTCCGGCCCGGCACGCCGGTGGGGGAGCTGCGCGCCTTGGGTGCGGAGGTCACGGGCGTCGGCGCGGGCGACGAGCTGCTCGACGACGGGTACCGATTGGAGCCCGGCGTCGTGCTCGCGCTCGGCCTCCGGCGCGGCGGCGTGCACGGCGAGGAGGTGCTCCACGTGACGCCCGACGGCCGCGAGACGCTGACCTCCTTCCCCACGGGTCCGTGAGCTCTGGAGTCGATTCACCCGACCCGGCGAAGGAAGTCGACTCCAGAGTGCGGGTCAGGCGTGGGGTGCGTCGAGCTCGAGCCGGGCCGCGACCTCGCGGTAGCGACCGACCGGCACGAGGTGCACGCCGCCGAAGCCGTCGAGACTCCGGATCGCGGCGACGAGCTCGCACGCGGCGTCGACGCCCGCCGACGGATCGGTTGCGAGCCGCTCGTGTAGCGGTGCGGGGATGCGGATCTGCGGGATCGCGGTCTCGATGCGCGCCGCGTGCGCCGCGCTGGCGAGCACCATGACACCCGCGTACACCGGCCCGTCGAAGTCGACGTTCTCGCGCCACTCGACCAGGCGCGCCACATCGAACGACACCTGCACGAACACGAAGTCTGCGTCGCGCTTCCACGATGGCAGGGAGCCGAGCTGGGACACGACGCCGAGCCGAAACGGCGGCGTGCTCTCGAACACGTCGCCGGCCGCGAACGCGCGCACCTCGTCGAGCATGCGCCGGACGGGGATGCCACCCCTGTCGTCGGGACCGCGGTCCCCGGCCACGAGCAGGAATTGGTCGACGCCGTACGCGACCGCGGTCAGGAGGTCTCGTCGGAGGCCGAGCACGTTGCGGTCGCGGCCGTTGAGGCACGCGATCGAGCGCCCGCCCATGGCCTCCACCTCGTGCGCGACGGCGATGCTCGACACGGTCGCACGACCGAGGTGGTTGTCGGGGATGAGGAACGCGGACGCAACCCGACTCATCACGCCGATCTGGTGACGGACGTGCATGAGGTCGGGCCGGGTCGGCGGCTCGACCTCACAGATCAGCTCGAACGGCGTCACGCCCGCAGGACCCGCACGGTGTCGGTCGCGCCCAGACCGGTTCCCGGCGCGCCGGCGACGACCGCGACGAGCCGGCCCGGTTCGACCAGGCCCGCGGCGCGCGCCGCCGTCGTCGCGGCGTCGATGGGATCGTTCTCGAGGTCCCGCTCCACCGCGGTGCAGCAGCCGACGCCCCACGTGAGCGCGAGTCCCGCGCGCACGGCCGGGTCGTGCGCGACCGCGACGACCGGAAAGCGCGGGCGGAACGCGCTCACCCGGCGCGGCGTCGCGCCGGTGCGGGTCGGGCAGAGGATCGCGGCCACACCGACGTCCTCGGCGGCGGCGACGGCCGCGTGTGCGACCGCCCAGGCGACCGCGTCGGTCCCCGAGATGGCCGCCGCGGGCGTGAGCCGGTTGCGGGGCCAACCCTCGGCGGCGACCACGACGTCGTCCATCGTGCGCACCGCCTGGAGCGGGTACGCGCCGACCGCCGTCTCCTCGGAGAGCATGAGCGCATCCGTGCCGTCGAGCACCGCGTTCGCGACGTCGGTCACCTCGGCCCGGGTCGGCAACGGCGCGCGCGTCATCGACTCGAGCAGCTGCGTCGCGGTGATGACCGGCTTCCCCGCGTTGTTGCAGACCTGCACGATCTCCTTCTGCAACAACGCCACACGTGCGAGGTCGACCTGGATGCCGAGGTCGCCGCGGGCGACCATGATCGCGTCCGCGGCCTCGACGATCGCCATGAGATCACCGAGCGCGGCGCGCGTCTCGATCTTGGCGACGAGCTGCGGACGCGGCCCTTCGCGCGGCAACCGCGCCCGTACCTCGCGGATGTCGGCGGCGGAGCGCACGAACGACAATCCGATGAAGTCGGCCCCGATGTCGAGCGCGAGCTCGAGCGCGGCGGCATCGGCCGCGGTGAACGGCGGCACGCGGTGCTCGGCGCCGGGGAGGAACATCCCCTTGCGCGACCGGAGCGCGCCACCGCGCAACACCTCGGTGCCGACGTCGTCGCCCTCGACGTCGGTCACCGAGAGCACGATCGCGCCGTCGGCCAGGAAGATCTCGTCGCCGACCGTGGCCATCGCCGCGAGATCGGCAACCGTGGTGGCCACCCGCCCGGCGGTTCCCGGACCCTCGACCGGGCCGAGCACCAGGCGTCGTCCCGGCTCGAGCTCCACCTCGTCGTCGACCACCGGACCGGTGCGCATCTTCGGCCCGGGAAGGTCGACCAGCACGCCGACGGCGCGCCCGAGCCGGGCGGCGTGCTCGCGGGCCGCAGCTGCGGTGGCCGCGTGCGTGGCCGCGACGTCGTGGGCGGCGTTGAGCCGTACCGCGTCGACACCCGCCTCGAGCAGCGCGGCCAACGTCTCGGCGTCGCGGCTCGCAGGCCCGAGCGTGGCGATGATCCGGCTCCGGCGCACACGCCATGGTGACACCGGGCACGGCGATCAGCGGTGACCCCGTCATGGGCCTCCCCGCCGTCGTACCATCAGGAGCAGAGGGCGAGGCGAGGGGGACGTGATGGACGGACGTGACGACGACCTTCGGTCCGGGACGCTCGAGGAGCTCGCAGCCACGGTCTCCGACGTCGACAAGCGCGAGGCCATCCACGCGGTCGGTTCCGCGGGCGACACGCTCTTCACGTGGGACTACGAGCAGAGCCGCGCCGCGCTCGTCAAGCTCTACGAGAAGGCCAAGACGTCGATGTGGAACGCCAGCACCGACATCGACTGGGACATCGACGTCGACCCGTGGAAGATCGCGCGCGACCCGAACAACCCGCTCAACACGACGATGGCCCTCGACCGCGCGGGCACGCCGTTCGAGAAGCTGAGCGACGACGAGTGGTACGACCTCGGCGCGTCGCAGCAGGCGTGGACGCTGTCGCAGTTCATGCACGGCGAGCAGGGTGCGTTGATCTGTACCGCGAAGATCGTCGAGCAGGTGCCCTGGATCGACGCGAAGTACTACGCGGCGACGCAGGTGATGGACGAGGCCCGTCACGTCGAGGTCTATTCGCGCTACCTCAAGACGAAGCTCTCCGGCGAGTACCCGATCAACCTGCACCTGCGCGCGCTGCTCGACGACGTCGTGTCCGACCCGCGCTGGGACATGACCTACCTCGGCATGCAGATCATGGTCGAAGGTCTTGCGCTCGCGGCGTTCGGGTTCCAGTATCAGACGTCGCCCGACCCGTTGCTCAAGCAGATCACCCGGTATGTGATGGCCGACGAGGCGCGCCACGTCGCGTTCGGTGTGCTGTCACTCCAGGAGGCGTACAAGGACCTCACCGGGGCCGAGATCCGTGAGCGGCAGGAGTTCTGCTACGAGGCCGCGGTGAAGATGCGCGATCGCTTCCTCGGCCAGGAGGTGTGGGAGCGCGCCGGGCTGCCGGTCCGCGAGTGCTGCGAGGTCATGCTGACGTCGCCGGTGCAGCGCGAGTTCCGCAAGGTGCTGTTCTCGAAGATCGTCCCGAACCTGAAGAAGCTCGGATTGCTCGACGCGGGCGACGGCTGGCTGCGCCAGCGCTTCGGGGAGCTGGGCGTCCTGCAGTTCGAGGACTGGGAGGACACCGGCGCCGAGTACGAGCGGATGCAGCTCGAGCACGCGGGGTAGACCTTCGGGCGTGAACCGCCCGTCCGAGATCCGCGACGTGCTCGGCTTCCACACGTGGGCGGTCGTCGGCTGCTCGCCCGACCCGTGGCGCGCGAGCCACGAGGTCGCGGCGAAGCTGCAGCGCTGGGGCTACCGCGTCGTTCCCGTCAATCCGGGCGTCGACGAGGTTCTGGGCGAGCGGTGCTACCCGAGCCTCGCGGAGGTCCCACCCGACGTGGGGGTCGAGGTCGTCGACGTCTTCCGGCAATCACGCCTCGCGGGTGCGCACGTCGATGAGGCGATCGCGATCGGTGCGAAGGCGGTGTGGCTGCAGCTCGGCGTGATCGACGAGGCCGCCGCCGCGAGGGCCGAGGCCGCCGGACTCCACGTCGTGATGGACCGCTGCCCCGCCATCGAGCGCCCGCGCCTGCCGCGCCACGCCCAGTTGGGACACGATCCGGCGTCATAGCACCGGATCGTGTCCCAACGCAGGGCTTGTCGCGCGCGTGCTACGTCGAGCGGACGAAGTCGACGATGACCTTGGCGAGCTCCTCGCCCTTGTCCTCCTGGAGGAAGTGACCGCCGCCGGTGATCGTGGGGTGCTCGCGCCCCCGTGCGCCGGGCACGACCGACTGGAACACCTTCTCGCCGCCGCGGGTGATCGCGTCGGCGTCGCTGAACGCGGTGAGGAACGGCTTGTCCCACTGCTCGAAGACCTTCCACGCCTGGCGGTTCGGCTCGGACGCGGGGTCGTCGGGTGAGGTGGGCACCAGCATCGGGAACTGCCGCGCGCCCTCCTTGTAGGAGTCGTCCGGGAAAGGCGCGTCGTACGCGGCGATCACCTCGGCGCTGATATCGGTCGCGCAGCCGCCCTTCACGATCCCGCCGACGTGGAACTCCGGCGTCTCCTGCGAGTAGCGCTGCCACGCGAGGAACGCGTCGCCGGGGTGGCGGTCGCCGGTGGGCAGCATCGTGTTGCCCGCGACGACGCGGTCGAAGCGGTCGGGATCCTCGGCGACGATGCGCAGCCCGATCAATCCACCCCAGTCCTGGCCGAAGAACGTCGCGCCGCGCACGTCGATCGCGTCGACGGCCGCGTGCATCCAGTCGACGTGGCGCTGGTAGGTGTAGTCGGAGCGCCGCGCCGGCTTGTCGGAACGGCCGAAGCCGACCAGGTCGATCGCGATGGCGCGCAGGCCGGCGTCGACGATGATCGGGATCATCCGTCGGTACAGGTAGCTCCACGACGGCTCGCCGTGCAGCAGCAGCACGGGCGGTGCTTCGGCGGCGCCCTCGTCCACGTAGTGCATGCGCAACGTGTCGCCGTCGCCGCTCGGGACGTCGACGTAGCGCGGTGCGAACGGGTAGCCCGGCAGGTTCGCGAATCGCTCGTCCGGTGTGCGCAGCTTCTCCATCGTGACTCCTCTCAGAAGGTTCGGATCAGGCCGGGTCGCGGGTGGCGAGCAGGTCGGTCAGGCTCTCGGCCATCGTCTGACGGGCGGCGCGCGCCGAGAGCCCGTGCTGCGTGCGCCACGTGTCCCACGCCGGCCATCCGGTCACCGCGTCGAGCGCGGCGAGCAACCGGCGTCGCCGCGCGCCGGCGTGCGCGTCGAGCTCGCGGCCGAACGCGCGCGCGAGCTCGGCCCGCTCGCGAGCCCGCGCGCCGGCGAGCAATCGGGCGAGTGCCGGGAGGAACGGCTCGTTCAGCACGGCGGCGCGTCGGACGGGATGAATCGCGTCGAGGAGCCGCGCGCGGGACCGCGTGAAGCTCTCGACCCGGACTGCGAGCGGCGCGTCCACGACGAGCGCCTCCACGAGCGGAAGGAAGCGCTCGGTCTGGCGTTGCGCGGCGGCGGCGAACAGGTCGTCGAGGTCCTCGAAGTGCACGTAGACGGAACGCGGCGAGATTCCCGCCTCCTCCGCGATGCGCCCGACCGTCGGCCGGAGCTCACCGCGCTCGAGGAGCGCGAGCAGGGCGTCGACCACGGCCGCCCGCGTGCGCACTGACCGGGCGACGCGCCCGTCGACGCGCTCGGTCGTCCGCGCCGCCGGTTGCGCCCCAGCACCCACGCTGCCCACCCTATGGATTTTTCAGACACTCTGCAATAGTCTCCCGGACGTCCCTCGACCACCGCGAGGAGGTCCCGCGTGAACGTGCTGCTGATCACGACGGACCAGCAACGGGCCGACAGCATCGGCGCGTACGGGAACCCGGTGTGCGAGACGCCGAGCTTCGACGCGCTCGCGGCTGCGGGCACGCGCTTCACCGCGGCGCGCACGCAGAACCCGTTGTGTCAGCCGGTGCGCGCCAGCATCCTCACCGGTACCTACCCGTCGACGCACGGCGTCACGTGCAACGGCATCGACCTCCCCGACGCGGCGGCGGCCGACTCGTTCGCGTCGCATCTTGCCGGCGCGGGGTACCGCACCGCGCTGTTCGGCAAGGCGCACTTCGCGTCGGTGTTCCCGCTCGTCCCGACGGGCCGTCTCGAGTCGGTCGAGGGGTCCGCGTCGATGCCCGACGGGTGGACCGGTCCGTACTTCGGCTTCGGCCACGTGCAGCTCGTGCTGTTCGGTCACAACATGCGCATGGCGCCGCTGCAAGGGAACTGGAACTGGTGCTTCGGGCCGGCGCCGATGGGCCTGCACTACGGGCGATGGCTCTTTCGCGACGGACCGGAGCGCGGCCGGGCGCGGCTCGCGGCGATGCAACCCGAGGCCGCCGGTCGTACGTGGGACCGCACGCAGACGTGGGCGAACCGCATCGAGGAGCACGACCATCCGACGACGTGGATCGCGGAGCGCGCGATCGAGTGGTTGCGCACGGTCGACGGGCCGTTCGCAGCGTGGGTCAGCTTCACGGATCCGCACCACCCGATGGATGCGCCCGAGCCGTGGTGCTCGAAGTACGCGCCGGAAGACGTGCTCGAGGTGCTTCCGGAGGCCCATCCGGAGGAGTTCGACACCAAGCCGCCGTTGCACCGGTTCTGGACGCAGGGCAACCCCACGGGCGGGTTGTTCGACTTCGCGAATCCCGGCGGTGCCCACTACACGCGTGAGGAGCTCGCGCGAATGACCGCGGGCTACTACGGCATGGTGAGCCAGCTCGATCACCAGATCGGCCGCATCCTCGCGGTGCTCGACGAGCGCGGCCTGGCCGACGACACGCTCGTCGTCGTGACCACCGATCACGGCGAGCTCCTGGGGCACCATCAGATGATCTTCAAGGGACCCGTGCACTACGACGACCTCTTGCGCGTCCCGCTCATCGTGCGCGGTCGCGGCTTCGGAGCCGGTGACGTGCGTGACGACCCGGTCGGGAGCATCGACCTCGCACCGACCGTGCTCGCCGCGGCGGGTGTGCCGATCCCCGACACGATGGAGGGCGCGCCGTTGCACGACACCGCGGCGCGCGAGCACGTGATCACCGAGGACGACTTCGACATCGTGTTGCGCGTGTCGCTGCGAACGCTCACCACGCGGCGCTACAAGTTGACGCGCAACCTCGACGTTCCGGAGTCGGGCGAGCTCTACGACCTCCACGAGGATCCGGACGAGCTCGTGAACCGCTTCGACGACGCCGGCTACGCGGACGTGCGCAAGGAGCTCGAGGAGATGCTCGTCGAGAGCATGAACCACGACGGGCGCAGCCTGCCGAAAGTCGGCCTGGTGGGCTGAGACCGGTCCGATTTGGGTCTCGCGGCCCATAGGCGCGTTCGCGACCTTTCCCTATGTTGGCGTGTATGTCCGTTACTCCCGCGAGGCGCGGGCGCGCCCGCGCCCGGATCGTCACCACGAGCCGTCGTTTCAGGGCGATCAGGGCGATCAGAGCGATCAGGGCGGCGATCGCGACGGTCGTCGTCGCCGGCCTCGCCGTCGCCGCGACCGCGGGACCCGGCACCGCCGCGGCACCGACGCGCCGACAGGACGTCCTCGCGACGGTCGCACTCGCCTGGCAGCGCGCGCGTGTCGGCGTCGCGCTGGCGCAGCTCGGACTCGTCGACGCGCGCGGCGCGCTGGCGCGCGCGGACGCGACCCTCGCGGACCTCACCCACCAGCAGGACGGCGTTCGCCTCGCGCGCCACGCGGATCCCACGTCCGACCTGGGCGACACCGACGTGCTCACCGTCGCGGTCGATCTCGCCGGAGCGGCGCGCGACCGTGCCGCGGCGCTCGCACACGATCGCGAGGTCGCGCTGTACGGGGCGGTCCAGCGCGCGGACGCGATCGAAGCGCTCGTTGCCCACGAGGTGGCCCGTCGCGGTCACGCCGACGAGCAGCGGCTCCGCGCCGAATGGGACCGGGCACCGGGGCGTGCGGTCGACGCGATGGTGTTCGCGCTGGCCCAGGCCGGGAAGCCCTACGTCTTCGCGGCCTCGGGTCCCGCGGCGTACGACTGCTCCGGGCTCACGATGGCCGCGTGGGGCAGCGTCGGCGTCCACCTCACCCACTTCGCCGCGACCCAGTACCGAGAGACGACTCGGGTCGCCATGAAGGATCTCGCACCGGGTGACCTCGTGTTCTTCGGCTCCGACCTCGGTCACGTGGGCCTGTACCTCGGGCAGCACCTCATGGTGCACGCGCCCCATACGGGTGACGTCGTCCGGGTCGCGTCGATCGTGGGCCGGGGTGACGTTCGTACCGGTCGCGTCCGCGGGTAGATTTCCGCGCGCTGCCGGACGCTGACGGCGGTCGCCCCGTCTCACCTGCGGGTTCGGGGGGCGGCTTGCCGCCGAAGCGCCCGGCGGCGGATCATTGCGAGTTCCCTCGAGAGCGGTCCCACACCTCCCCCCGGGTGCAGATGACCAAGCGACAGGTCCGCCGTGGCGGCATCGCCGTCCTTACGCTCGCGGTCGCCGGCGGCGTCGGCGCGGCCGGTTGGCAGCTCGCGCCGAAGACCCGGGCCGCGGAGCACGCGCCCGCGCAGGCGACGACGCGCCCGGCCGCGATGAAGGTGACGTTCCTCCCAGGCGACGGCGCGACGAACGTGCCGCTCGACCAGACCGTGCACGTCGCGGTGGACTCGGGCCGCATCCTGACCGCCGACATGCGCGACCGCGCCGGCAATCCCGTGCCCGGCAGCATCGTCGCCGACGGCTCGCTGTGGTACGCGAGCACGCGCACGCTCGCGCCGGGAACGCAGTACGACGTGACGGCGCGCGTCGTCGACCAGCGCGGGCACGCCCAGGACGTGCACGCCTCGTTCGCCACGCTCGATCCGACGACCAAGCTCTCGTGGAGCATGACGCCCGGCGACGGCGACGTCGTGGGCGTCGGCATGCCCGTCATCGTGAAGTTCCGTCAACCCGTCAGCGACAAGGCCGCGGTCGAGCAGCATCTCGTGGTGCAGACCTCCAAGCCGGTCATCGGGGCGTGGCACTGGTTCTCCGACCAGGAAGTGCACTTCCGTCCGGTGTACTACTGGCCTGCGAACACGAACGTCACCGTCGTCGCCGACCTGAACGGCGTCGATGCGGGCAACGGGGTGTGGGGCACGGAGCTGCACAGCATCCGCTTCCGCATCGGCGACGCTCACATCAGCACCGCGGACGCGAATTCGCACACGCTCACCGTCATGAGCAACGGCCGGGTCGTGAACGTGTTCCCTGCCAGCCTCGGCCGGGAGAAGTACCCGACCATGAACGGTGCCCACCTCGTGCTGGGCAAGCAGCAGAACGTCGTGATGGACTCGGCCACCAACGGCATCCCGCGTAATTCGCCGGACGGGTATTTCGAGACCGTCTTCTGGGACGTGGCGATCAGCGAGCACGGGGAGTACGTGCACGCGGCGCCGTGGTCGGTCAGCCAGCAGGGTCACACGAACGTGTCGCACGGGTGCGTGAACCTGAGCCCCGACGCCGCGACGTGGTTCTTCGGGTTCTCCCAGCGGGGCGACATCGTCAACGTCGTGGGCACGAGCCGGGCCGCTGAGACGAGCGACCTCGCCATGCAGGACTGGAACATGTCGTGGGCCCAGTGGGTCGCGGGCAGCGCGATCCCGCACTCGTCCCCGGTCAGCCCCGGCGCCGCCGTCCGCTGATCCTCGCCACGCACTCGGCGTAGCATCGACCCCACGCGTTCGGGGGAGGGCGAGCATGAGGCGCGGAGCGTTCCGGGTCGCGACCTTGGTCGCGGTGGTTGCGATGGTGGGGATCACGGTCGTGACGGCGGTGCCGGCCGGCGCGGAGAGCCGCCACGACCGCGGTCCACGGGTCCTGCAGGTGGGGACGTGGCACGGGCGCCGCGGTCGGTTCACGAGCATCCAGGACGCGGTCGACGCGGCGCGTCCCGGCGACTGGATCCTGATCGCGCCCGGTGACTACCACGAGCGGGCCGACTACACGGGGCATCAGGTGTCGGCGGACGACGCGAACGCGGGCGTCCTCGTGCGGACACCGCACATCCATCTGCGCGGGCTCGAACGCAACACGGTGATCGTCGACGGAACGAAGCCGGGGTCGAAGGCCTGCGACCCGTCGGAGTCGGCTCAGGACGGCGGCCCGCCCGACGCGCAGAACCACCCGAGCGGACGCAACGGCATCGAGGTGTTCGAGGCCGACGGTGTGAGCGTCGAGAACCTCACCGTCTGCAACTTCCTCGACGGCGCGCACGGCGGTGGCAACGAGATCTGGTTCAACGGCGGCGACGGGACCGGCCAGGTCCACATGGGGTCGTTCCGCGGCGCGTACCTGTCGGCCACGTCGACGTACTCGGGGTCGGTGGGCTCGGGCGAGTACGGCATCTTCGCCAGCAACGCGCGCGGACCGGGGATCATCGCCCACACCTACGCGAGCAACATGGCCGACTCGAGCTACTACGTCGGCGCGTGTCCCGACTGCAACACCGTGCTCACCGACGCGCACGCGCAGAACTCCGCACTCGGCTACTCCGGCACCAACTCCGGCGGTCACCTCGTCATCGAGCGCTCCGAGTGGGACCACAACAAGACCGGCATCTCGACGAACAGCCAGAACAACGACGACGCGCCGTCACCGCAGGACGGCGCGTGCCCACCGAAGCCGACCGCGGAGGGCACGCCGTTCACGTCGTGCACCTTCTTCCGCGACAACTGGATCCACGACAACGACAACCCCAACGTGCCGGGTTCCGGCACCGCGGAGCTCGGGCCCGTCGGCACGGGGATCGTCGTCGCAGGCGGACGCCACGACACGATCAGCGGCAACCGCATCGAGCGCAACGGCGCGTGGGGCGTGCTGCTCGTGCCGTACCCCGACAGTGGCACGCCGCCGCCGGTCGCGAACTGCGCTGGCGGCGTCCAGTCGCCCGGACTGTGCCTCTTCGACGACTGGGGCAACGAGGTCGCCCACAACCGGTTCGCGGCGAACGGTACGTTCGGCAACCCGACGAACGGCGACCTGGGTGACATCAGCAGCCTGCACGATCCGGGCAACTGCTACCACGACAACGTCGACCGGTCGGGCGTGGTGACGAGCACCCCGGAGCAGCTCCAGGTCACCCACGGCGTGTGCGGCGTCCCCAATCAGGGTGCCGACATCCTGAGCCCGCTCTCGGCCCAGGTGATCTGCGACACCGAGGTGTTCGGACCGTGCGCGGACGCGCCGGGGATGCACTATCCGCGCCGGACCGTCGTCGTGCTCATGCCGCTGCCGCGCGAGCGCACGATGCGTGACGTCTGCGACGACGTACCCCACGGCTCGCTCTGCAACGGCCACCGCGACTAGCGGACGCGAGATGCGGCACTCAGTACCGCTCTCGCGGTACTGAGTGCCGCATCTTCAGTGGGCTTGCCGACGGTCAGGCGGCGAGCACGGCCGGTGCCGCGTTCGGGCCGCTCGACCCACTCCCGGCCTGCGCGCCCTTGGAACCGAACGTGCGGTTCACGAGCTTCTCGGCGAGCTGGGGCAGACGAGCCTCGAGCTTGTCGGCGCGGTCCTGGCTGAGCTTGCCGTTCTTGACCGCGGTCGCGATGCGGTCCTTGCCCGCGTTCACGATCGCGTCGATCACGGTCTGAGGTGCGACGTGGTGCTCGTTCGCGACGTCCGCGACCGACTTCCCGGAACGAAGCTCGGAGACCAGGGCCTTCTGGTCGACGTGGATCGTGTCCGCCGCGACCTTGAGCGCACCGCGGGCCGCCTGACGCCGGACCAGCCGGCGCGGGTGCACGTGACCGTTGACCAGCTTGTCAGCGAGCTGGGGCAGACGGGCCTCGAGCTTGTCGGCGCGGTCCTGGCTGAGCTTGCCGTTCTTCACCGCGGTCGCGATCCGGTCCTTGGCCGCGTTCACGAGCGCGTCGATCACGGTCTGGGGTGCGACCTGGTGCTCGTTGGCCACGTCGGCGATGGTCTTGCCGTCGCGCAGCTCGGCGGCCAGGGCCTTCTGATCGATGTGGATGGTGTCGGCCGCGACCTTGAGGGCGCCGCGGGCAAGCGCGAGCCGGCCCGCGCCCGGCGTCTGCGTGGTGCCGGGTGCGGCCGAGGTGGACGGGGTCGGGTCGGAGCCGCCGCCGGTCGCCGCCCAGGCCATCCCGGTGCCGCCGAGCAGGAGCCCGCCGACGACGCTTGCGGCGAGGATCTTCTTCATCGTGTCCTCCAGTGGGGGTTGACGGTTCCAGTCAACGCACCCTGTGTGAGGACCGTGTCAGGCCGCGACGAGGGCACGACCAAGGCCGTGCCCCAAGCCGGCCGAGCCGGGCGCGATCCGAGCGCGCCGCGGAGGGCCGAGGAGCCACCCGTGGTGAAGGTCGAGTCGTATCGGCTTCCCGGTCGAGGCCGGGCGGTGCCGCTACGAGCGGGAGTCGGCCTTGCGGGCCCGCGCGAGCAGGACGCCGACGACGATCGCGCCGCCGCCGATCGCGGTCAGCCCCGCGATGTCGCCACCGGTGAAGGGCAGCGAGCTGTTGCTCCCGGTCGACGCGTTCTCGCCGAGCACGTTGCTCGGCGCGGTCGTCGCCGCGTTCTCCGGTGCGACGCTCGTCGACGGACAGGTCGTGCCGGGGTACGGGCACGTGTCGGCCGCGCGCGCGGCCCAGGCGGTCGCCGGCAGTGCGAGCGCGAACAGCGCGACTGCGAAGACCACGATCCAACGAACACGCGTCATCTGTGCCCCTCCTCCTGCGTGAT
This sequence comes from Acidimicrobiia bacterium, assembly GCA_036558745.1. Lineage (GTDB taxonomy): Bacteria > Actinomycetota > Acidimicrobiia > IMCC26256 > JAMXLJ01 > JAMXLJ01. Next base: position 135,533 of record DATBEZ010000003.1, on the reverse strand, counting down.
CACGGACACGTTAGCCGCGCGATCGGCACGGCCCGTCGATTCTCGGCCACGGCGCGGAGCAACGACACGGAGCGTGCACGGTGTGTCGGCTCCGACCGCGGATCGTGGTCACCTCTCGGGGTCACACCGACGCCGCGGCCCGGGCCACGAGCCACAGACCGGAACCGGTCACGACGATCGCCGTGGCGATGGGGAGGACGGTGGCGTAGCGCAGGAACCGCTCACCGCGCGCGCGGAGCTCGAAGCGCCGGCGGGCACGCGCGAGCAGGAGGCCCGCGCCCACGAGCGTGGCCGCCATCCCCATCCCGTACGCGAGGACGAGCACGACGCCGAACCACGCGCGCCCGATCGCGGTCGCGCCGAGCAGGACGACGATCGCGGTCGGCGTCGGCACGAGGCCGCCCGCGAAGCCCAACGTGAGCAGGCGCCGTCGCGACAGCATGGTCGCGTCGCCGGTGGCCGCGTCGCCGTCGTGGTCGTGGTGGTGAGGGGCTGCGTGCGTGTGCCCGTCGCCCGCGTGGTCGTGGTGCGCGGGTCCGTCGTGCGCGTGGTCGTGGTGCGCCGCTGCGTCGTGCGCGTGTGCGTGTGCGTGATCGTGCGGGTGCAGGTGGTGATGACCGTGGAGCAGGCCGCCCACGCCCCGGCGGCGGCGCATCGCGCCCACGAGCAGCGCCACGCCGAGCGCGACGAAGGTCGCTCCGCTCGCGAGGCCCAACCACGGGTACACGCTCTCGGGCGCGAAGGTCTGGCTTGCGGTGAGCACCAACCCGAGCACGAGGACGCCGACCGTGTGGGTGGTGGCCACGGTGACGCCGATGAGCAGCCCGTCCCGGACGGTCCCGCGCTCGCCCACGAGATACGCGGCCATCACCGTCTTGCCGTGGCCGGGCGCGAACGCGTGGAGTGCGCCGAGGCCGATGCCGAACGCGAGGGCGACGAGCGCGAGGCCCAGCGTGAGGCGGCGGGCGGCGACCGACGCGGTGAACGAGCGGGTCCACTGGTCGAAGCCGCGTGCGACCGACGCGGTCGGGCTCTTGATCGGCACGTCGAGCGCGGGTGCGGCGCCGCCGCCGGGCCGGAAGCGGATGTCGGCCCGGCGCTCGTCGGGTGCCGACTGCAGACGGTTCTGCGGGTACGCGGTGAGCCGGTTGCTGACGGAACGGGTCGGGAGCGGGCTGTGCTGCAAGGTCGCGCCGTCGCCGACCGCGGTCATTTCGCGCCAGCCGATGCGATCGGTCAGGTTCGTGTCGACCACGGTCAGGCGGTGCTCGCTCGCGACCCGCCCCGCGTCGAGCGTGGCGTGGAGGCGGCACTCGAGCCGGAGCGTCGACAGGCCCGCCTGACCCGGTGGGAACGTGAGGCCGCCGTCGCGGGCGTGCAGGGCGACGGCGTGCCCGTCGACCTCGACGTGGACGCCGCGCGCGAGTTGCGCGCACGTCGACTTCACGTACGCGGCCGCCTCGCTTGCGCTCACGGTGCCGTCGCCGTTGCGATCGATGCGCGGCTTGGTCTGGAACGTCGGGATCTCGGCCATGTCGACGACGTAGTCCTCGTCGACGTGGTCGCTGCCGACGCGGATCCCCTCGTAGCGGTTCACGGTGAAATTGCCGAGCGGGTGTGCCGACGCGATTGCAGGCGTGAGCACGACCGCGCCGATCGCCAGACCGAGCACGACGGCGATGCGTCGGCCCCCCTTCATGACCGGTGTTCGCACCCGAGGACCACGGCGGATGACGCACGAGAGCGCGCATTCGCGCGCTGCGTGGCGCGATTGCTCCAACCTGTCGGCCGGCGCTACCGTCGCCGCCGCCCCGCTCAAGCCTGTCGTCGAACGGGTCGATATCCCCCCGAGTCATGACACTTCCCCGACGCGCGTCCCGCGCTCTTCTCGCTGCGGTGCTGATCCTCGCGGCCGTCGTCGCGGTGCCCGCAGCCACGCGTTCGGCACGCGCCGGCGCGGTCGACCTCAGCGGGCAGCCCGTCATGGGCCCGTCGCGGCTCAGCGGTCCCCAGCTCGCCGCGTTCTTCAAGCGCAACACCCGCTCGCCGTACCGCGCGTCGGTGCCCATCGACGTGCTCGCGCAGCTCTTCGTCGACGAGGGGAACGCGGAGAACGTGCGCGGCGACGTCGCGTTCGCGCAGTCGATCCTCGAGACCGGCTGGTTCTCGTTCCCGGACGGCGGGTTCGTGCGCCCCGAGTTCAACAACTTCGCGGGGATGGGTGCGTGCGGTGGCTGCACGGTGGTGACCGAGCCGACCGCGCAGCTTGGTGTGCGCGCGCAGATCCAACACCTGCGCAGCTACGCCGACCCGACGTCGCGGGCGCGGAACCTGCACTTCCCGCTGGTCGACTCCTTCGGAAACGCGAACGCGTACGACACGTTCCGCCTCAAGGGCCACGCTCCCACGTGGAGCCAGATGGGCAACGGCAACTGGGCAACCGACCCGAACTACGCGGTGAAGGTGCTCGGCATCTACAACCGCATGCTCATCTCGGCCGGTCTACCGGGGCAGTGCCCGCCCGACGCGCTCGGTCTGGGTCAACCCAACTTCGCGTACGGCTGTCCGAACGCGCTGCGGTCACCCGGCCGCGCGATCGCCGGGAACCCGAACGGCGGTTACTACGTGCTCAACGGCGACGGGCAGGTGTACGCGTTCGGCGGCGCGCCCTACTACGGGTCGTCCCTGTTCCCGTTCGAGATCGCCCGTGACATCGCGGTCATGCCCGACGGTCGCGGCTACGTCGTCCTCGACGGATGGGGTGGCGTCCACAAGTTCGGCACGGCCGCGAGCCTGCCGGTGCCGAACACGTACTGGCACGGCTGGGACATCGCGCGCGGCGTCGCGATCACTGCCGACGGTCACGGTCTCGCCGTTGTCGACGGCTGGGGTGGTGTGCACACCTCCGGCTCCGCCGCGCACCTGCCGTTGCCGAGCACGTACTGGCGCGGTTGGGACATCGCCCGCCGCATCCAGCTGTCGGCGGCCGACGGTGTCCACACCGACAGCATCTACGTGCTCGACGGATGGGGCAGCGTGCACCAGTCGGGTCCCGCGCCCCGGCTCCGGGCTGCGGCGTACTGGCCCGGCTGGGACATCGCGCGCGGCCTGGTGGTGCGGCCGCGGGGCGGTGGCTATGGCGTGCTCGACGGGTGGGGCGTCATCCACGGCACCGGGAACCTGCCCGGCAAGACGTTCAGCGGTGCGGCCCGGGCCGACCGCTTCCGTGGCGTGACGCTCGTCGGCACCGTCTACGAAGCGCTGCGCAACGACGGCTTCGCGACGCTCTGAACGTCGCGAAGCCGTCGCGCGCGTCAGTGCCCGCGTGCGATCCACTCGTCGAGGTGCGGCGCCTCGTCCGCGATGGTCGTGTCGTCGCCGTGGCCGGTGTGCACGACCGTCCCGGACGGCAGCGTGAGCAGACGCGTCCGGATCGACTCGATGATCGTGGGGAAGCTCGAGAACGACCGCCCGGTGGCGCCCGGCCCGCCCCTGAAGAGCGTGTCGCCCGCGAACACCCGGCTGCGGGTCGAGTCGTAGAAGCTCACACCACCGGGTGAGTGGCCGGGCGTGTGCATCGCGACGAGCGTCACACCGCCCGCCTTGATGCGTTGCCCCTCCGCGAGGGCGACGTGCGGCTCGTGGTCGGGATGCACCGTGTCCCAGAGCATGCGGTCGTCGGGATGGAGCGCGACCGGCGCGTCGAGCGCCTCCGCGAGCTCGACCGCGACGTTGATGTGGTCGTTGTGCCCGTGGGTGCACAGGATTCCGGCGACACGGCGCGCACCGACTGCGGCAACGATCGGCGCGGCCTCGTGCGCGGCGTCGATCACGACGACCTCGCGGTCGTCTCCGACGATCCAGATGTTGTTGTCGACCGCGAAGTCCTCGCCGTCGATGGAGAAGATCCCGTGGGTGACGACCTTCTGGAGGTTGTCGTCCGACACGCTCACCGTCCGGTGCTCGCCCGTCTGTACCCGTGAGTCTTCCATCGCCGCGCAAGGAGCGGGTGAACGCCCGCCCGGGCGTGCACTTCGATGAAAGCTCAGCGGGCGGGGCTGCGGGGCTTGGCGGTGCGTGGGCGACGGCCCGACGGCGGGGGTGCGCACGAGCCGCGCTCGACATACTCCGCGGGCCTCGCCTCGGGTGGGTGCGCGTCGCCGGTGCCGGCGATCGCGTCGAGCAACGAGCACGCGAGCTCGTAGCCCTCCGCCTCGTGGTCGCGGCGGATCACGCTGAGCGGTGGGTGGTACGCGCGCGCCCAGTCGGAGTCGCCGTGCACGACGAGCGACACGTCGTCGGGCACACGTAACCCGGACTCGTCGAGCGCCATGAGGGTCCACGGCGCAAGGAGATGGTTCGCGCACACCATCGCGGTCGCCTCGCCGGCCTGGATCGCTCGGATCAGGTCCTCGCGACAACCGTCGTAGCCGCCCGAAGGGTCGACGATCGCCCCGGTGAGCTCGGCGCGGGCCCTGGAGAGCAGCGCGGCCAACGCGCCGAAGCGCCCCCGGCGGTAGCTCGCGCCCTGTCTTCCCTTCGGCGCGGGTGTGCTGACGAACGCGAAGCGCCGGTGACCGAGCTCGAGCAACCGGCTCGCCATCTCGCGCGTCGCCGCGGTCTCCCCCTGCTCCCAGACGCGCAACGGACCGCGGCCCGAGGCGTCGACGACCGGCGCCATCGGCACCCCGTGGTCGACGTAGAGGCGCAGCGCGTCGGTCGTGACCGGCCCACCGAGCAGCAACCCGTCGACGCCCTGGTCGAAGAAGCGCTCGAGCGCGGCGGTCTCGGCGTCGTCGGAGCGTTGCCCGTCGGCGATGAGCACGACGTACGCGCGCTCCTGCGCCGCCTGCTCGACGCCGCGCAGCCACTGCAGGAACATGGCGTTGGCGAGGTCGGGGATCAACACGCCGATCGAACGCGACTCCGAGCGGCGCAACCCCCGCGCCCGCTGGTTCGGTCGGTACCCGAGGCGGGCCGCGGCCTCCTCGACCCGGCGGCGCACCTCGGCGCTGCCCCGTCCGCCGTTGAGCGCCTTCGACACGGTCGAGGGCATCACCCCGGCGGCGTTGGCCACGTCGACGATCGTCACCCGGGTCCCGCGTGCCGTGCTCATGCACCCCTGATCATAACTTCACTGGAAATCGATGTCCGCGTTCGGTAGGGTCTCGCCCGAGAAGCGTCGTCGGCCGCGCTTTCGGCCATCCGCCGTCGCCTCGACACCGAACCTGCGTCGCTCAACCGGGGGATTCCGCATGCGCCGTGTGTCCGTCTCCGTCGTCATCGCCTCGCTCGTCGCCGTGCTCGCGGCGGCGTGCGGGCCGCTCGACACACCCACCGGTACCGCACCGCTGCGTTACCGCGACGCGGTGTTCACGACGGTCACGACGACGAGCGACATCACGTACGGCAGCGCGGTCGACCAGAACAACCAGACGGTGACGCTCAAGCTCGACATGTACCAGCCGACCGGCGACACGGTGACGAGCCGGCCCGCGATCGTGTGGGTGCACGGCGGCGGGTTCTCGGCCGGCGACAAGACGTCGCCCGAGCTGGTCGACGAGGCGACGCAGTTCGCGCTCGAAGGCTATGTGAACGTGTCGATCAACTACCGGCTGTCGCCGACCAGCTGCGTCGGCACGGTCACCGCTCAGTGCATCATCGGCATCGTGCAGGCGCTGCAGGACGCGCAGACGGCTGTCCGCTTCCTGCGCGAGCAGGCCGCGACCTACGGCATCGACCCGAACCGGATCGCGATCGGTGGCTCCTCCGCCGGCGCGATCACCGCGCTCAACGTCGCCTACGGCTCGCAGAACCCGGGGCCGGGCGACCACCAGGGCTTCTCGTCCGCGGTGCGCGCCGCGCAGTCGCTGTCGGGTGCCGCGATCCCGAGCTCGGCGATCGGCGCTGGTGACGCGCCGGCGTTGCTGCTCCACGGCACTGCCGACCCGATCGTGGCGTACTCGCTCGCTCAGGACACCGTCTCGAAGGCGCAGGCAGCCGGTCTCGTCGCGGTCTTGGTCTCGTTCACCGGCGACGGCCACGTGCCCTACGCCAAGAACCGCACCACGATCCTGACCGACACCCGCAACTTCTTCTACAACGAGATGGACCTCGCGCACGCAGCGCAATGAAGGCTTGGCGCACCCGTCGAGGCGCGACGGTGACCGCCGCCGTGATCGTGATCAGCGCGCTGGCCGCGTCGTGCTCGAGCGGCGGGCGGCGCGCGGCCACGACGTCGACGACCGCCGCGAAGGCCGGGTCCGGGAACGCCGTCCCGGGTGCGGAGTGGGAGACCGTCGCGCCCGCGTCCGTCGGCCTCGATCCCGCCAAGCTGAACCAGATCGCCGCGACCGCGCAGCAGGGCAAGTCCAACTGCCTGCTCGTGGTGCGCGACGGCAAGATCGCCGGGGAGTGGTACTTCCGCGGTACGAACAAGGACTCGGTCCAGGACGTCTTCTCGGCGACCAAGTCGTACACGAGCACGCTCGTCGGCATCGCCCAGGACGACGGTGATCTCAAGATCGACGACAAGGCGTCGAAGTGGATCACCCAGTGGCGCAACACGCCCTCCGACGTCGTCACGGTGCGCGACCTGCTCAGCAACGACTCCGGACGCGAGTGGAGCCCGGTGATCGACTACGTCCAGCTGCTGCGGGCCGCGGACCGCACGGCGTTCGCGGTCGGCCTGAACCAGGCCTCGCCGCCGGGCACCGTCTGGGCCTACAACAACTCGGCGATCCAGACGTTGCAACGCGTCGTGCAGGGCGCCACCGGTCAGGACCCCGTCGCGTTCGCGCAGCAACGCATCTTCGCACCACTCGGGATGACGCACACCACGATGACCAAGGACCGCGCCGGGAACGCGCAGATGTTCGAGGGGCTGCGGTCGACGTGTCGCGACATGGCCCGCTTCGGCGTCTTGATGCTCAACCGCGGGCGCTGGGGTGACAAGCAGATCGTGTCGAGCGCGTGGGTCGACGCCGCGACGGGGAAGTCGTCGACACCGCTGAACGCGGGCTACGGCTACCTGTGGTGGCTGAACCACGAAGGCGTGCTCGCATCGCCGCTCGTCGCGACGAACCTCGCCGCGGCCAAGAACCCGACGACGAGCCACGGCCGCATCGTGCCCGGCGCGCCCGACGACCTGTACTGGGCCCTCGGGCTCGGGAACCAGCTGATCCAGGTCGACCCGGGCACCGGGACGGTGGTCGTGCGCCTCGGCACGGGCGAGCCTCAGCCCAAGCCGCCGACGTTCGGGCCGGCCGAGGCGAGCAAGGTGGTCACGGAGGCCGTCACCGATCGACGATGACGACCGCGAGCTCGGCGCGACGCGCTACAGCACGACGACGGAGCGCAGCACCTCGCCGCGCTCCATCTTGTGGAACGCGTCCTCGACCTGGTCGAGGCCGATGGTCTCGCTGACGAAGCGGTCCAGGTCGAGCCGACCCTCCAGGTACAGATCGATGAGCATGGGGAAGTCGCGGCTCGGCAGGCAGTCGCCGTACCAGCTCGGCTTCAACGCGCCGCCACGCCCGAAGAACTCGATCATCGGCAGCTCGATGCGCATCGACGGGTCGGGGACTCCGACCTGCACGAGCGTGCCCGCGAGGTCACGGGCGTAGAACGCCTGCTCCATGACCTCGGGCCGGCCGACCGCCTCGACGCACACGTCGGCGCCGTTCCCGTCGGTGAGCGCCTTGATCGCCTCGACCGGATCGGTCTCCCGCGAGTTGACGGTGTGCGTCGCGCCGAACTCGCGCGCGGTCGCGAGCTTGCGCACGTCGACGTCGACCGCGATGACCTTCGTCGCGCCGGCGAGGCGCGCGCCCGCGATCGCGGCGTCGCCCACCCCGCCGCACCCGAACACCGCGACGGAGTCCCCGCGCTGCACGTTCCCGGTGAACATCGCCGCTCCGAGACCGGCCATGACGCCGCAACCGAGCAGCCCCGCCGTCTCGGGCTTGGCCCGGGCGTCGACCTTGGTGGCCTGGCCCGCGGCGACGAGCGTCTTGTCGGCGAACGCCCCGATGCCGAGCGCCGGGGTGAGCGGTGTGCCGTCGGTCAGCGTCATCTTCTGCGACGCGTTGTGCGTCGCGAAGCAGTACCACGGGCGCCCGCGCCGGCACGCCCGGCACTGGCCGCACACCGCCCGCCAGTTGAGGATGACGAAGTCGCCCGGCGCGACGTCGGTCACGCCCTCGCCGACCGCGTCGACGACGCCCGCGGCCTCGTGGCCGAGCAGGAACGGGAAGTCGTCGTTGATCGCACCCTCGCGGTAGTGCAGGTCGGTGTGGCACACACCGCACGCCTGCACCTGCACCGTCACCTCGCCGGGACCGGGATCGGGCACGACGATCGTCTCGATCGTGACCGGGTCACCCTTCGCCCGTGCAATGACGCCTCTTGTCATCTCGCTCGCTCCTCGCGCCATTTCGCCCACGACCGTGGGGACACAGACCGGCGCTCTGGCGACCGTTTGCGTCCCAACGCAGCAGTGGAGCGATCGTACCGAGCGCGAGTGCGCGCGGTCAGGGGCCGATGCGGATGCGGGCGCGGATCGGGCGGTGATCGGAACCGGTGCGCGGCATCACCTCACCGCCGACGACCTCGACGCCTTCCGACACCCAGAGGTGGTCGATCTGGCTGTGCGGGTACGCGGCGGGCCATGTCGCGCCCCGCACCGCGCGACGCCGGGTTCGGAGCACGGGCGCGAGCACCGCGCCCCACATGTTGCAGTCGCCCGCGATCACGCTCGGCAGCCCGCGCTCGTCGAGCGCGCGGGCGAGCCGGTGGAGCTGGGGCGGCGAACCGTAGATCCGGTGCGACGCGTGCACGACCGCGACGACGAAATGCTTTCCGCACGCGTCGAGCTCCGCGCACAGCGCGATCCGACGCTCCACTCCGTCGCCGGGCGCGTGCCCGAGGTCGACCTCGAAACGCTCGCGCACGGGCAGGCGGGTGAGCAGACCGAGGCCCCAGGTCCCCGGCGCGCCCGGCGGGACCGGGATCCGCTTCGGCCGCGCCTTCATCGAATCCGGCGCGAGGACCAGCTCGAGCAGCGTGCCACCGAGCGCGTCCACGACGTCGTCGACGACCGAACGACCGCCGTGGGGTCGCCACACCTCTTCGAGCCCGAGCACGTCGGCGTCGAGGCGGCGGCACGCGTCGAGCACGTCGAACGGACGCCCCTTCGCGTCGACGCCCCAGTGCATGTTGAAGTTCGCGACCGTCAGCTCGGGCACGGCGGCATGCCTAGCAGACGCCGCGCGCCCCTCCGGACGCGATGCGCTCAGCGGAGCGCGTCGGCCATCACCACGGCCGTCGGGAGTCGGACCGTGAGACGCGCGCCGCCGAGGGGTGAAGCGCCGGCATCGACCGTGCCACCGTGGCGGGTCACGATCGCGTGCACCATCGCGAGCCCGAGTCCGATGCCGCCGCGGTGACGCGCGTCGTCGAGCCGCACGAAGCGCTCGAAGACGCGCGCGCGATCACGGTCGGGGATGCCCGGGCCGTCGTCGTCGACGGTGAGCACGACATGCTCGCCGTCGTCGTGCAACCGGATCTCGACCCGGCTCTGCGCATAGGCGCTCGCGTTGTCGAGCAGGTTCCGAACCACCCGTCCGAGCTGTGGCCGGGAGCCGTTCACCTGCGCGCCCGACACCTCACGGCCGTCCACCACGACCGCGGTGGTCGCGCGAACGCGGTCGATCTCCTCGACGGCGATCTCGTCCAGCTCGACGACCGACGGTGCCGGCCCGTCGAGCTGCTCCTCCGTGCGGGCGAGCTCGAGCAGCTCGGTGACGATGTGCTCGAGCCGGCCGCCCTCGGACAGGACCTGTGTCCCCACCGACGGCCAGTCGGTACGACCGGGATGCGCGAGCGCGACCTCGACCGCGGCCCGGATCGACGCGATGGGGCTGCGCAGCTCGTGTGACGCGTCCGACACGAACTCACGCTGACGTAGCGACGACTCCTCGAGCCGATCGAGCATGTCGTTCATCGTGCGCGCCAGCGCCGCCACCTCGTCGCGCCCCGCGGGGACCGGGACGCGACGGTCGAGCGTCGTGTGGCTGATGTCCTCGACCTGGCTGCGGATCGCGTCGACCGGCTTCAACGCGCGCCCGACGAGGAACCACGCGACCGCACCGACGAGAAGGATCAACAGCGGGATCGCGACGTAGAGCGCACGCGCGAGCGCGTCGATGCTGTGACGTACTTCCGTCAGCGGGCTCGTCGCGACCAGCCTCACGGGGCCATTGGGCGATGACGCGGTGCCGGTGACCACGACCGAGTCCTTGCCCTCGTCGGGAGCGGTCACCTTGACGCCGGGACTCCCGCTGTGCGTGGCGTTCCCACCGGCGATGTTCCCACCGGTGACGTTGCCGTCGGCGACGTTTCCACCCACGCCGTTCGTTGCGAACGGCGCGCCCGAGGGAGTGGGGCCACCCGAGCTCGCGACCAGCTTCCCCGTCCCGATGCTGTACACCTCGTAGCGGGTCCCCGGCGGCGGCTTCGGCAGCTCCTGGGGCAGCGCGCCGCTGCCCACGCTGGTGCCGAGCTGCGCGAGGAACGTGACGTTGGCGGAACGGATGCTGGCCTTGGTCGAGTTGCGCACCGTCCGTACGAGCACCGCCGCCGCGACGCCGAGCGCGAGCGCGAACGCGAGCGTCGTGATGAGGGTCAGACGGATCCGTACCGATCCGAACCGTCGATGGTCACTGCGCATCGTTCACCACCCGGTAGCCCACCCCGCGCACGGTCTGCAGGGTGTTGAGCCCGAAGGGCTCGTCGATCTTCCTCCGTAGGTATCGCACGTACACCTCGACGATGTTCGGATCGCCGGGGAAGTCGAAGCCCCACACCGCGTCGAGCAGCTCCTGCTTCGGCGCGACGAGCCCGTTGCGTCGCAGCAGGTCTTCGAGCAACGAGAACTCGCGCGCGGTCAACCGGATCTCGACGTCACCGCGCGCACACGTGCGCGTCGCCGGATCGAGCACGAGGCTCCCGGCTTCGAGCACGGCAGGCCGCGGTGCCGACCCGCGCCGGATGAGGGCGCGCAAGCGGGCGACGAGCACGACGAACGAGAACGGCTTCGACAGGAAGTCGTCGGCCCCCGTGTCGAGCGCCTCCGCCTCGTCGTACTCGCCATCCTTGGCGGTGAGCATCAGGATCGGCGTCCAGTTCTCCTCGTCGCGAAGCGTCTGGCACACCTTGTAGCCGTTCATCCCCGGCAGGAGGATGTCGAGCACGATCGCGGCGTAGCGGGCCTCACGAGCGCGCCACAGCGCGTCGAGCCCGTCGTGCGACACGTCGACCTCGAAGCCCTCCGCGCTGAGACCGTTCGCGATCGTGGCTGCCAGCGGTTCCTCGTCGTCGACGACCAGCACGCGCATGCGCGAATTGTGGCGCCCGTCGCGCCGTCGCCCAACACTCCAACCTGAGAGTTCTCTCAGCGTCTCTCAGCTCCGGCCCAGCCCTCCGGTCCGACACTCACGCCGCAGTTGTGGAGAGGAGCGACGGATGATCGGAATCGGACGGGTCGGGCGCACCCGGGTGTCGGCCCTGGCCGTGGTGGCCGTGTTGGGCGTGACCGCCCTCGGCGCCTGCGGCGGCGGCAGCGACAAGGCCGGCGTCGCGTCGTTGTCGGGGAAGTCGAGCTCCGACACGCAGGCGAGCGCCAAGAAGAAGAAGCCGACGGAGGCCGAGATCCAAGCCGCCTTCCAACAGTTCGCGCAGTGCATGCGTGAGCACGGGGTCGACATGCCGGACCCGAAGGTCAGCGGGGGCAAGGGGATGATCACGATCGGCGGCCAGGGCAAGCCGCAGGACCAGCCGCAGCTCGACGCCGCGCAGAAGGCCTGTCAGCACTTCATCGATGTCGTGCAAGGCGGCGCGCGCGACCTCGACCCCGCGCAGGAGAAGAAGCTGCGCGATCAGGCGCTGAAGTTCGCCAAGTGCATGCGCGATCGCGGCATCAACATGCCGGACCCGCAGTTCCAGTCCGGTGGCCGGGTGAGCCAGAAGCTCGAGGCCAACCCCAACGACCCGAAGTTCCAGGCCGCGCGGAAGGAGTGCCAGAAGCTGGCCCCGTCGCCGATCGGCGGGAAGGGACCAGGCGGCTCGACCAACAGCAACCTGGGCGGCTCCGGGGGCTTGAGTGTCACGGGAGGTGGCGCGTGATGCGGGCCCATCGGACCCGGTGGATCGCGAGCGGCGTGGTGACGGTCGGGCTCGTCGCCGCGGTCATGGTCGCAACGGTGTGGCTCGGTCCCGACGGCGGTTCCGCCGCGGCCGCACGCACGGGTGCGTCGACCGCGACCGCGACCTCGACCGCGACGGTCGAGCGTCGTGATCTCGTCGAGCGCGAGTCGGTCGACGGCACGCTCGGGTACGGCGATGCATCCGACGTCGGTAGCCCGCGCGCCGGCACCGTCACCGCGCTGCCTGCGCTCGGGACCGTGATCTCGCTCGGCCAGTCGCTGTTCGAGATCGACGGGCGTGGCGTGCCGCTGTTCTACGGCGCGCGTCCGATGTGGCGGACGCTCCAGGCCGGTGTCGACGACGGACCCGACGTCGCCCAGCTCGAAGCGGACCTGGTGTGGCTCGGGTACGCGAACGCGAACACGGTGCACGTCGACGACCACTTCGACAGCGCGACGACGGCCGCGGTGAAGCGCTGGCAGAAGGCGCTCGGCGTGACCGAGACCGGCGTGGTCACGCCGCAGGACCTCGTGTTCGAGCCCGGTCCCGTCCGCGTCGCCGAGCAGAAGGGCCACGTCGGAAGCCAGGCCGGCCCGGGCGGGCCGTTGCTCTCGGTGACCGGGACCACCCGTCAGGTCGCGGTGCGCCTCGACGCCGCGCAGCAGTCGCTCGTCAAGGTGGGTGACAAGGTGCTCGTGACGCTCCCCTCGGGCACCGACACACCGGGGACGATCACGAGCGTCGGCACCGTCGCGACGACGGACTCGTCGAACAACAACTCGGGCTCGAGCACGCCCGAGGTCGATCTCACGGTGACACTCGACGACGCAAAGGCCGGCGGCAACCTCGACGGTGCTCCCGTCACGGTGAAGATCACGCAGAGCACCGCGAAGCAGGCGCTCGTCGTGCCCGTACGTTCGCTGTTGGCGCTGGCCGAGGGCGGCTACGCGGTCGAGGTGGTCGACCCCGCGAGCCATCACCTCGTGAGCGTGCAGCTCGGCGCGTTCGCCGACGGCGACGTCGCCGTGACGGGCGATCTTCAACCCGGGCAGCGCGTCGTGGTGGCGTCGTCGTGACCGCGCAACTCTCCGGCGTGTCGAGCGGGACGGCGCTCGACACGGTGCTGGAGCTGCGTGACGTCGTCAAGGAGTACGGAAGGGCGACGCCCGTGCGCGCGCTCGACGGGGTGAACCTGCGCGTCGACGCGGGGGAGCTGGTCGCCGTGGTCGGCCCGTCCGGCTCCGGGAAGTCCACGCTGCTCAACTTGATGGGCGCGCTGGATCGGCCGACGCGCGGGTCGGTGTCGATCGCGGGGCACGACCTCGCGGGGCTCGACGACCGTGCGCTCTCCGCCTTGCGCGGCGAGCGGATCGGGTTCGTGTTCCAGCAGTTCAACCTGATCGACGGGTTGAGCGCGCTCGACAACGTCGCCACCGCGCTGCTCTACCGAGGGGTGTCCAAGCGCGAGCGCCGGGTGGCGGCGGCTGCCGCGCTCGAGCGTGTCGGGCTCGATCGCCGTGCGACGCACCGGCCGAGCGAGCTCTCGGGCGGCGAGTGCCAACGGGTCGCGATCGCACGGGCGATCGTCGGGGACCCCGCGATCGTCCTGGCCGACGAGCCGACGGGCAACCTCGACACGCGCACGGGCGCCGGCGTGGTCGACTTGCTGCGCGCGCTGAACGACGCCGGCCGCAGCATCGTGGTGATCACGCACGACCAGGCGCTCGCGTCGTCGTTCCCGCGCCAGGTGGAGATCCGCGACGGCCGCGTCGTCCACGACGGACCTTGGAGCGGCGTCGAACACACGAGTCAGGTGCGGGCGTGACGCGCAGGAGGCTCCATGCGCGTGATCTCCTCGGGGTCGGCGCGGTCGGCCTGCGCACGCGGCGCGGTCGTACCGCGCTGACCGCCCTCGGCATCGCGATCGGGATCGCGGCGATGTTCGGTGTGCTCGGCATCTCCGCGTCGAGCCGGGCCGACCTCATCTCCCGGCTCGACAAGCTGGGGACGAACCTGCTGACGGTCACGCCGGGCCAGTCGTTCCTCGGCGACAACGCGAAGCTGCCGACGGACGCACCGTCCATGATCCGCCGCATCGGCCCCGTCACGGACGCGGCCGCGACGGCCACGGTCGACGCGACCGTGCGCAGGACCGACAAGATCCCCGAGGAGGAGACCGGCGGTCTGTCGGTGATCGCGGCGGAGCCGTCGCTGCCACGCGCGCTCAAGGCGACGGTCCGCGACGGCGTCTTCCTCGACCGCGCGACCGCGAAGTACCCGACCGTCGTGCTCGGAGCGACCGCGGCCACACGGCTCGGGATCACGAGCGTCGCGGGCAACCCGCAGGTGTGGCTCGGCAACCGCTGGTACACGGTGATCGGCATCCTCGAGCCGGTCGCGCTCGTCCCCGACGTCGACACGTCGGCGATCATCGGCTTCCCCGTCGCGGAGCAGGACTTCCACATCGACGGCTCGGCGTCGGCGGTCTACGTGCGCACGACGCCGGATGCGGTCGACGCCGTGCGCGCCGTCCTCCCCGCGACCGCGAACCCGGAAGCGTCGAACGAGGTCCAGGTCGACCGTCCGTCCGACGCGCTCGCCGCACGGGCCGCGACCGACTCCGCGTTCACCGCGCTGCTGCTCGGCCTCGGTGGTGTCGCACTGCTCGTCGGCGGTGTCGGCATCGCGAACGTCATGGTGATCTCCGTGCTCGAACGACGGACCGAGATCGGTGTGCGCCGTGCGCTCGGCGCGACTCGCCGTCACATCGCCGGTCAGTTCGTCGTCGAGGCCGCGCTGCTCGCGACCACTGGTGGCGTGTTCGGCGTCGTGCTCGGCGCGATGGTCACCGCGGGCTACGCGCGCGCACGGGGATGGACACTCGCGCTGCCGGTCACCGGTCTCGTTGGTGGTGTCGCGGCTGCGCTCGTGATCGGCGCGCTCGCCGGCCTCTACCCCGCGGGCCGCGCCGCCCGTCTCGCCCCCGCCGACGCGGTCCGGCCTGCGTAGAACGGGGTCGGTGCTTTCGGGCCCCTCGCTCAGCCCGCGAGGGGCCCGATGAGCTCCCACGTGTTGCCCGCGGGATCGCGCGTGAACACGTGGCGCGCGCCGTCGAACGCGAGCTCGTCGCAGCGGTGCCCCGCCGCGTCGAGACGCGCGACGGTGTCGTCGAGCGCGTCGCCGAGGCGCACCGCGGTGTGGGCTCGGGCCGCGGGACGGTGCTCCGGGTCCTCGCTCAGGTGGATCTGGGCCCCGTCGTCGCCCTCGAACCACCACAACGTCCCGAAGCGGCTCACCTCGGGGCCCGGCTCGGCGCGGCGGTAGCCGAGCAGCTCGACGAGGAACGCCGCCTCCGGCTCGAGGCCGTCGGAGGGGACACCGAGGTTCACGTGATCCATCACCGGCACGGCCCGAAGCGTATGCAGATCGGCGCTCCGGCGCCGGTGCGG
Source organism: Acidimicrobiia bacterium (assembly GCA_036558745.1). Lineage (GTDB taxonomy): Bacteria > Actinomycetota > Acidimicrobiia > IMCC26256 > JAMXLJ01 > JAMXLJ01. The sequence continues at coordinate 119,880 of DATBEZ010000003.1, read as the reverse complement.
AGCGCAGATACGCGCTGGCCGGGAGGTATGATGACAAAGCGTGGCCGGGCATCCCGGCTCGGCCGCCGGTCCGTGCACCATCTCGGGGCGACATGCGACCCGGGATGCGACGCCGAACCCCGGCGAAGAAGTCGCCGAGCCGTCGGCGCCGTCGCCTGACGCCCGGACCACGCAACGACGACACCGGAGTCCAAGAGTTTGACCACGTTCGAGACGCTGGGCGTCTCCGCCGACCTCGTCGCCGCGCTGCACGACGAGGGAATCACCTCCCCCTTCCCGATCCAGCAGCTCACCATCCCCGATGCGCTCGCCGGCCGCGACCTCTGCGGCAAGGCGAAGACCGGCTCGGGCAAGACCCTCGCCTTCGGGCTCCCGCTCCTCGAGCGCGTCTCCAAGGCCGAGCCCCGCCAACCGACCGGCCTCGTGCTCGTGCCGACGCGCGAGCTCGCCAACCAGGTGTCCGAGGTGCTCGTGAAGCTCGGCCACGCGACGGGCGGCCGCGTGCACGCGGTCTACGGCGGCGTGCCGATGGATCGCCAGATCAAGGCGCTGCACAAGGGCGTCGACATCGTGATCGGCACGCCCGGGCGCCTCATCGACCTGATGGAGCGCAACGAGCTGTCGGTCGGCGCGGTCGAGATGCTCGTGCTCGACGAAGCCGACCGCATGGCCGACATGGGCTTCATGCCGCAGGTGCAGAAGATCCTCTACCGCATCGAGCGCGAGCACCAGACGCTGCTGTTCTCCGCGACGCTCGACGGCGCGGTCAACCAGCTCGTGCGGCGATACATGCACGATCCCGTCTTCCACGAGGTCGCGTCGAAGGAGGCGACCGTCGAGGAGATGCGTCACCACTTCTTCCTCGTGCACCAGATGGACAAAGTGAAGGTCGCGGCGTCGATCGCGCGTGGCGCGGGGCGCACGTTGATGTTCGTGCGCACGAAGCGTGGTGCCGACCGGCTCGTGAGCGACCTCCGGCGCGAGGGTGTGCGCGCGGGCGCGATCCACGGCGATCTGCGGCAGGGCGCGCGCGAGAAGGCGCTGGCCGACTTCGCCGACGGCAAGCTCGGCGTGCTCGTCGCGACTGACGTCGCCGCGCGCGGGATCCACGTCGACGAGATCGACGTCGTCGTGCACTACGACCCGGCCGAGGACCACAAGACGTACCTGCACCGATCCGGCCGCACCGCACGTGCGGGCGACACCGGTCAGGTGGTCACGTTGTCGCTCTGGAACCAGGAGAACGAGGTGCGCGTCGTGCAGCGCCGTCTCGGCCTCAAGCAGCCGATCGTCGAGCTGTTCTCGAACGACCCGCGCCTCGCCGACCTCGCCTCCATCGAGCCCGAGCCCAGCGCCGTCGCGTAGCGCACGTCACTTCGGCGCCGTCCACAGCCAGATGTCGGGACCGGTGCCGATCAGTGATTCGGACCCGAACGGTTCGAGGACGACCACGGCTCCCGTCGTGGTCGGCGCGGCCGCGCCCACGGAGAGACTCACCGGCCCGCACGGACCGGGCGGCGGTTGTGGCTCGCTGAACCCGGGCACCCACGTGACGCCGTCGGGGCTGAGCCACGTCCCTGCGCCCCAGCCGGTTGCCGACACGCCCGTCGTCCCACCCGCGATCCACCACCCGCGCGCCTCGAACAGGGGGCGCGTACCTTCGAGCGGGCTCGAGGGCAGCGCGCCCGGCTTCCATGTCCGTCCGTCGGGTGACGGCCACGTGGCGACATAGGCGGTGCGACTCGAGAACTCCTTCGTAGTGACGGAGCCGCATCGCGTGCCCCGAGGCGCTGTCGCGTCAGGTGGGGGCGTCGTCGTGGTCGTTGTCGTCGTGGTCGGGAGCGGCGTGGGCGAGTAGCCGATCCCGCCGATGAGGAACCCGTCGGCCGACGCCGCGACCGATTCCGGGAGGGCACCGTGGAGCGGGTCGAGCTGCAGCTGCCAGTGCAGCCCGTCCTCCGACGTCCACACCAGCGACGTCGACCGGGTGGCGTCATCGGACGCGCCGACGGCGACGAGCTCGTTCCCACGAGCCGCGATACCGGACACGGTCCCGAATGGGAACACGGTCGTGTCACCGGGCGCTCGGGTCCACGTGCGCCCGTCGGCCGAAGCCCAGATTGCGCTACGCGCCAGACCACCCCCGTTGCTCACGTATCCGACCGCGACGAGGCCGGGACCGCCTGCGGTCAGCCCAGTGATGGAGGCCGGAGCGGCTCGCGAGACGATCTCCCAGGCTCGCCCGTCGTCGGAGTGGACCACGACCTCGGTAGTACTGGACGGGACCGCGCTCGCGATTGCGTAGAGGCCTCGTGGTGTAGCCACAACCGATTCGAGCGCGGACACGCCCGAGGGGACTGGCACCCGTTGCCACGTTCGCCCGTTGGGCGACACCCACGCGGCGGCCGCGCCGTGGACCGACACGACCTGATCCGCGACGCCGCCGACCGCGACGAGCTCGTCGCCGTGTTGCACGATCGCGCCGACGAAGCTGCCTGTCTCGAAACCGGTCGCGCCGAACGGAACCTTCTCCCACGTCCCCGGGTGCTCGATCGTCTTGACGGGCTTGGAGTGGTCGGAGCGGGTCAGCGCGAACGCCCCTGCGATCAATGCGACCACGACCGCGCACGCGGTTGCGATCAACGCCGGTCGCACCCGAGAGCGCGGCATCGGGCGGAGCTCGTCGACCTCGGGGATCGGCAACGAACCGGTCTGGGCGCGCGTGGCGCCTGCGACGCGTCGGGCCTCGTCATCGAAGGTCATGACGCCTGCTCTCCGTCGAGGTCGAGCGACAGAACCTGAGCGAGCGCGGCCCGTCCGCGGTGGAGGTGCACGCGCACCGTCGCCTCGCTGCAGCCGAGCACCGACGCGATCTCCGCCGTCGACAGATCGTCGAGGTAGTGCAAGGCGACGCACTGGGCCTGGCGCGCCGGGAGCATGCGTACGAGCGCCCAGAATCGTTCCGGGTCCAGGCCCTCGCCGTCGACGACCGGAGGCTCGGCACGGACCAGACGTTCGAGCGCCCGCGCCTCCCGGGACCGCCGCCGCCATGCCGAGCGCGACCGGTTCACGACCGCGCGTCGGACCCACGCGCCTGGCGCGTCGTACCGCGCGATCCGCTCCCACCGTCGGTGCGCAGCGAGGAACGCGTCCTGAGCCAGTTCCTCCGCCAGTCCGCGATCCCCGGTGAGCGCGAGCCCGAGCGCCACGACGGCGCCGTATTCGCGTACGTAGAAGTCCTCGAACGGCTCGGGCGCGGGCTCGGTTGTGGTCGGTGGCTCCGCCTCGGCGGACGTCATCGCGGGCAGCATGGCATCGGATCCCCTGGTCCACACTCGCCGCGCGCACTCACGATGTTTACCGGCAGCGAAAATGACCGCCCCATCCGGGAGCGGATCGAGCACAGTGGGCCGACGTGAGCTCCGAACGAGAGTTCCTCCGGGCCCGGGCGGCGGCGTCGGGGATCACGGCCGAGCACGCCGCTGCCGCGGTCGAGCAGTGCACCGGTTCGCCCCCGCGCACCGTCACACAGTTCGACGGCGGCTGGGGTGCGGTCCCGTTCCGGGTGACGGCCGCGGACGGAGCGGAGCTCGTCGCGCGCGTGGCGGTCGGGGAGCGCGACTACATGGCCGAGGCCGCGGTCATCGAACGCGTGGGCGCCGCCGGCATCCCGGCGCCGGGAGTCGTCGGCGTGGCTCGGGTCGACGGACGCGCGGTCAGCGTGCTCGAACGTGTCGAGGGCGTCTCGTTGCAGAGCCTTCTCGAGTCACGCGGTGACGCCGACCCGCAGCTGCACGAGTTGTGCGTCGACGCGGGCCGGTGGCTGGCCCGCGTCCATGCGGTCGACCCGGGCGGATTGCGGCTCCGCACGCCCGAGCCGGTCGAGGCGATCCTGGCACTCGTCGGCGCACTGGAGCCGGCGTTACCCCCGTCGCAGCACGAGGTGATGAGGGCCTGCGCGGCCCGTCTCGACGCGCTGCGCGAACCCCCCGCAGCACTCGTGCTCGCACACGACGACTACGGCTCGGACCATGTCTTCGTCGCCGACGGCCGGATCACGGCCATCATCGACTGGGAGAACGCCGCGCTGGACGACCCGGCGCGCGACGTCGCGTGGTGGCAGCTCTACGGCCCCGCGATGGGCGGAGGTGCCGACGCGGTGCGAGCCGGCTACGGCCCGCCGAGCGACGACTTCGACGAGCGGGTGCGCGCGTGGGTCTCTGCCGAGTGCATCTGCGGTGTCGGCCACGTGGTTCGCGAGCACGACACCGGCGGCATCGACGACATGGTCGCCCACACCAGACGCTTCCTCGACTGATCGACGTGGCGGTGAGGCGCGGCTACGGCACGTCGAAGTCGGGCGACGGACGCATGCGCGCGCGGCGACGTTGCCGGCGACGCACGACTGCGCGCCGGCGCACGACGAACGCGGCCGTGAGCACGACCAACACCAGCACGAAGACGTAGCGCAGGGGGATGCCACCACTCGATTGCGTCGTCGCCGCGGCGTTCTTGCCCGCCACCTCCGCGGGGGATGCCGAGCGCGGGGCGCTCGCGGGACGGGCCGTCGACGGGGCGGCCGCGCTCCCGGTCGCGCGCGCGGCACCGGTGGCGCCGACCGCGGAGCTCCCCAGCGGGCGGGCCAACGTCGCGAGCAACTTCGCCCGTGCGTCGGCGGTGAACACCCGGACCGGCGGCAGGACCTCGCCCGTCCCCTTGGCGCCGACCGGTGTCCGGAAGCCGTTGTCGAGCAGGGTCTCGGCCCAGTGGCGGGTGCCGACCTCACCGCCGTTCGAGTCGAGCAGCACCGCGACGAGGGTGCGGCCGTTGCGGGTCGCGGACGCGACCAGCGAGTTCTGGGCCTTGTCCGTGAACCCCGTCTTCATGCCGTCGGCGCCCGCGTACTCGTCCAGGAACTTGATGTTGTGGTTGTCGAGGTGGTGGACGCGGTCGGGTCCGGTGAAGTCGTAGTGCTGCAACCGTACGATCCCGGCGAGCTCGGGGATCGCGAGCGCGTTGCGCGCCACGATCGCGAGGTCATACGCGCTGATGTGACTTCCACCGGCGACGCCTTCGCGACCGTCGAGACCGGCCGGGTCGTTGAACGTGCTGTCACGCAGCCCGAGCTGCCGACCGGTCGCGCTCATCAGTGTCGCGAACTGCTCGACGGTCCCGGATGTGCGCTCGGCGATCGCGTACGCCGCGTCGTTGCCGGAGATGATCAGCAGCGCGTGCAGCAGGTCGTCGAGCCGCCACACCTGCCCGGGCTTCGCCCCGATGTTCATGTTCGGCACGCTCGCCGCCCGCGCGCTGATCGGCACCGTGGTCGAGAGCGGCAGCCGGGTGAGGGCCGTGACCGCGGTCATCAGCTTCTGCGTGCTCGCGGGCAGGAAGGGCTCGTGCTCGTCGCTCGAGGCGAGGATCACCCCGGTCTTCGCGTCGAAGACCACGTCGGCACGCGGCGGGGGTGGGGTCCAGACCGTCGTGGAGGTGGTCCGCCGCGACGAGGACGACGAGGACGAGTGCGAGGTTCCCGCGGTCTCGGCGCCGGCGGCGGTGCAGGGCGCGACGAGCGCGCCGGTGAGACCGGCGAGGACGAGGAGGATGAGCACGTACGAGCGCCGCGGCATCCGGAGCGCAAGGGTAGGCGGGTGCCATCCGCGAGTGCGACATGGGCGCGGCACCGGCGACCGCCGACCGCACGGGCCCCCGGTCGGGCCGCCGACCGAGCCTGACCGGCGGCGGAGGGAATCGGGTCCGGACCACGCCATCCGACGTGCGAACATGGCCGGGTGAGCCGCATCTCCCGGAAGATCAGCGCCATCAGCGAGTCCGCGACCCTCGCCGTCGACGCGAAGGCGAAGGCGCTCAAGGCCGAGGGCGAGGACGTCATCGGCTTCGGCGCGGGCGAGCCCGACTTTCCGACGCCGGCGCACGTCGTCGAGGCCGCCGTGGCCGCGTGCCGCGATCCGCGCAACCATCGCTACTCTCCGACACCCGGTCTGCCCGAGCTGCGCGAGGCGATCGCGGCCAAGACCCTGCGCGACTCCGGGTACGAGTGCGGCGCGGGTGAGGTGCTGGTGACGAACGGCGGCAAGCAGGCCGTCTACAACACCTTCCAGGCCCTCCTCGACCCTGGCGACGAGGTGCTGCTGCCGGCGCCCTACTGGACGACGTATCCGGAAGCGATCGCGCTGGCCGACGGTGTCGCGGTCGAGATCCCCACGACCGACGCGAGCGGCTTTCGGGTCGACGTCGACACGCTCGACGCCGCGTGCACCGACCGCACGAAGGTTTTGCTGTTCGTCTCGCCGAGCAATCCGACCGGTGCGGTGTACCCGCGCGACGAGGTCGAGTCGATCGGACGCTGGGCCGCGTCGCGCGGGATCTGGATCGTCACCGACGAGATCTATGAGCACCTGACCTACGGCGAGCACGAGTTCACGTCCATGCCCGCCGCCGTCCCGGAGATCGCCGACCGGTGCGTCGTCGTGAACGGGGTCGCGAAGACGTATGCGATGACGGGATGGCGCGTCGGTTGGATGATCGGGCCGAACGACGTGATCGGCGCGGCAGCGAATCTGCAATCGCACGCGACCTCCAACGTGTCGAACGTCGCACAACGCGCCGCGGTGGCCGCGCTCACCGGCGACCTCAGCGCGGTCGCCGACATGCGCACCGCGTTCGAGCGCCGAGGTCGACGCATGCACGAGCTGCTCTCGAAGATCAACGGTGTCAACTGCCTGGAGCCGGAAGGCGCGTTCTACTGCTTCCCGAGCTTCTTGGGCGTGCTGGGGCGTGAGATCGCGGGACGCGAGCCGTCGGACACGCTCGAGCTGTGCGAGCTGCTGCTCGAGGAGGTGAAGGTCGCCATCGTGCCGGGTGAGGCGTTCGGGGCGCCCGGGTACGCCCGCATGTCCTTCGCGCTCGGTGACGACGACCTCGAAGAGGGCGTGTCCCGGATCGCCGAGCTTCTCGGTTAGCGTCGGCCGGATGGCACCTCGGGTACTCGTCAGCGAGCGGATCGCAGCCCGCGGCATCGACGCGTTGCGCGATGCCGGCTACGAGGTCGACGAACGCCTGGGCCTCTCGCCCGACGAGCTGATCGACGCCGTGCACGGCGCTTCCGCGCTGATCATCCGCAGCGCGACGCGGGTGACGGCCGACGTGCTCGATGCCGGTTCCGACCTCGTCGTCGTCGGCCGCGCGGGGATCGGTCTCGACAACGTCGACGTCGAGGCGGCGACGCGCCGCGGTGTGATGGTCGTGAACGCGCCGCAGTCGAACGTGCTCTCAGCGGCCGAGCACACCGTCGCGCTGCTCCTCGCGCAGGCGCGCAACATCCCCCAGGCCCACGCCGACCTCAAGGCGGGGGAGTGGAACCGCTCGCGCTGGGAGGGCGTCGAGCTGCACGGCAAGACCCTCGGGATCGTGGGGCTGGGGCGGGTCGGGGTCCTCGTCGCCCAGCGCGCGCTCTCCTTCGGGATGCGGCTCCTCGCGTACGACCCCTACGTGTCCACGGATCGTGCCCGCCAGCTCGGCGTCCAGCTCGTGCCCGATCTCGGCGACCTCCTCGCGGAAGCCGACTTCGTCACGATCCATCTGCCGAAGACGCGCGAGACCATCGGGCTCATCGACGCGGAGATGCTCGCCCGCGCGAAGCCGACGTTGCGCCTCGTGAACACGGCACGTGGCGCGATCGTCGACGAGGAAGCTCTGGCCGACGCCGTGCGCGAGGAACGGATCGCGGGCGCCGCGCTCGACGTGTTCGCGACCGAGCCGACCACGGAGTCGCCGCTGTTCGAGCTGGATGCCGTCGTCGTCACGCCGCACCTCGGCGCGTCGACCGCCGAGGCCCAGGACAAGGCGGGGATCACGATCGCGGAGCAGGTGGTGCTCGCGTTGAACGGCGACTTCGTTCCGTTCGCGGTCAACGTCGCCGCCGCCGAGGCGTCGTCGACGGTGCGCCCGTTCCTGCCGCTCGCCGAGCGTCTCGGCCGTCTCTTCACCGCCCTCGCCGGCGGCACGGTCGACACGCTCGACGTGTCCTACGAGGGTGAGATCGCCGACTACGACTGTCGCGTCCTCACCCTCGCGGTGCTGAAGGGCGTGTTGGGCCCGGTCGTCGACGAGCCGGTGACCTTCGTCAACGCGCCGCAGATCGCCGAGCAACGCGGCCTCGCGATCCGCGAGACGACGTCGTCCTCGGCACGCGACTTCGTCAACCTCGTGACGCTGCGCGGGCGGATCGGCGACCGACCGGTTCACGTGGCCGGAACGCTGACCGGCCAGCAGGAGGAGCCGCGCATCGTCGGGATCGACGACCATGTCGTCGACATACCGCCGGCTCGTCACATGCTCGTGGTCCGCAACGCCGACAAGCCGGGCATGATCGGGCGGGTCACGACGATGCTCGGCGACGCGGGGATCAACATCGACGACATGCGCGTCGGCCGCAGCCCGACGGGTGAGGCGGCGATGATGGCGCTCACGACTGCGGTGCCGGTGCCCGCCGAGGTCGCGGACGCCGTTCGCTCGCAGCCCGGTGTGGTCGACGCCAAGGCGATCGAGCTCGACTGAACCCGCGCGTCAGCCGCGCGCGTGCTCGTCCAGGAAGGCCGCGACGCGATCGGTCCACGGGACCACGTCGCGCAGGCGCCGCGCGATCACGAGCTCGGCATCGGGCAGGAGCTCGGCGAGCCGTTCCGCGGTCGAGAGCGGATGTCCGGGGTCGGTATCCCACGCCAGGATCAAGACCGGTGCGGTGACGGCACGCACCTGCTCGGGTGCCGGGAGATCGCTTCGCGCCGCGCCGCGGAGTGCAGCCGGCAGAAGCTCGGCGGGCACCGCGGTCTCGTAGGGCACGGCGACGGCTGCACCGGTGAGGATCCCTGGTTGCGGCTTCGCGTCGACGACGCGCACGTACGCCTCCACACCCTCGCGCTCGACCCGCTCGGCGCCGGTCGTGTAATCGTCGACCTGCGCGGCGCGCGTCTCGTACGCGGTCGGAGGCAGCACGAGCACGAGCCCGATGACGCGCGCCGGCGCGCGCACGGCTGCGTGCAACGCGGTGGCGGCGCCCATCGACACGCCGCCGGCCACGAATCGCTCGACTCCGAGCGCGTCGGCCAGGTCGAGGAGCGCATCGCCGATCCGGTCCCACCGGTAGTCGTCGGGGTCGCGGGTGCCCGTCGAGCGTCCGTGCCCGGGAGCGTCCCAGCGCACCAGGTGCGCGTGCGTCCCGAGACGCTTCCAGTCGAGGAGCCGGCCCACGTCCTCCTGCGCGACGCTCCCGGTGAACCCGTGGCCCCAGAGGAAGGCCGGACCCGTTCCCGTCTCGGTCACGGCGATGTCGACGCCGCCGATCGTCGGCACAAGCCGATCGTACGACGATGTTCCTCATTGCGCGACGCTCTGTCGTCGGGTCCGGTGTGGTGCCACGATGGCGAGGTGCCGTTACGCCTCTACGAGCGGGTCGTCGACGAGTACGAGTCGGGCCGGCCCGACTATCCCGAGGCGGTCTACGACGCGTTGGGGCCGCTGACCGGACTCTGCATCCTGGAAGGCGGCGCGGGAACGGGCATCGCGACGCGTGCACTGCTCGAGCGAGGTGCGGCGGTGACCCCCTTCGACGTCGCGCCGCGTCTCCTCGCCCGCGCCCGCGCCGCGACGACCGGACTTCCCGCGGTGCTGGCCGACGGCGCCCGGCTGCCGTTTCGTGACGGCTGCGCGGACCTGGTCTGCTTCGCGCAGTCGTGGCACTGGCTCGACGAGAGCCGGCGTGCCGCGGAAGCGGCGCGCGTGCTCGCGCCGGGCGGACGGTGGGCCGGCTGGTGGTCGCATGCGCGAGCGGACGGCGAGGAGTGGTTCGACGAGAGCTGGAGCCTCGTGGAGACGACCTGTCCCGGCGTCGAGCGAGCCCAACGCGACGTCGACTGGGGCTCCGGTCTCGCCCACAGCGGCCCGTTCGACGTCGGTCCGCGGATCACGGTGCCGTGGGTACGCCGTCTCTCGGTCGACCACTGGCTCACCGATCAACGCAGCCACAGCTACATCGAGTCGCTCCCGTCTGCGAAGCGCGATCGTCTCGTGGGGCAGCTCAAGCGCATCCTCCGTGCCCGCTTCGGCGACGGCTTCATGGACGTGCGTTACGAGACGTGGCTCTGGATCGCCCGCCGCGGCGGGAGCTGACCTCTCCATGCGGATATGAGTCCCGGTCTTCGGTACTGACGTCCACACAGAGCGATTCGCGAGTGTCACGCGGCGGGCGCGACGCTGTCGTCGTATGGCGCAGGCGAGGACTCCACGGGTGCGGCGCGAGCCGCCACGGTTCCGGCGGGTCGAGGTTCGCGGCATCGAGCCGCTCAGCCCGTGCCTGACCCGGGTCACGTTGGCGGGTGACGAGCTGGCCGACTTCGCGGTGCCGGAGCCGGCCGCGAGCGTTCGCCTCCTCCTTCCACCACCCGGTTCGCGCCAGCTCGTCATGCCCGCATGGAACGGTAACGAGTTCCTGCTGCCCGACGGGCGCCGAGCCGTGATCCGTACGTTCACGCCTCGGCGCTTCGACGCGGCCGCGCACGAGCTCGATCTCGACGTCGTGATCCACGACGAAGGCGTCGCGTCGGCCTGGGTGCGCGGCGCGGCGCCGGGCGACACGGCGGCCGTCTCGGGCCCCGGGCGGGGGTACACCATCGACACCGATGCGCCCGCGTTCCTGCTCGGCGGTGACGAGACCGCCATCCCCGCGATCAGCCAGTTGCTCGAGGTGCTGCCCACGACCGCACCGGTGCGGGTGCGCATCGAGGTCGCGCGTGCCGACGCCCGCCTCGCGCTGCCGTCCCGTCCCGACCTGACGTTCGAGTGGCTGGACCTTCCGCCCGGCGCGCCGCCGGGCGACGCGCTCGTCGATGCGCTCGCCGCGCTCGACGTGGCCGACGACACGCGCATCTGGGTCGCGGGTGAGGCGGCCGCGGTGCAGCGCGTCCGCCGGCACCTCTTCGAGGAGCGTGGCATCTCGCGCTCGCGAACCTCGATCCGCGGCTACTGGAAGGCGGGCCGCAGTGGCGACGCCGACGACGAGTGAGCGACGACCGACGGGTCGCTACGCGACCACGGGCGCGCCCGGTCGGAGCGCCGGATATCGGATCTGCTCGCCGCGGACGAACGACGAGATGTGACCGACCTCGGGATGGCCCGAGCGCGTGAGGGCATCGAGGAACGCGTCCACGTCGTACGCGACGCGACGGTGCTCGAGGTCGTGGCCGTGCCGGTCGGCATGGACGATCACGTAGCTCGCCCGTAGGTCGTCGGTGACGGGGTTGCCGACGCTGCCGAGGTTCACCGCGCGCACCTCGTCGACGTGGCGATCGGTCGGCTGGTGGGTGTGACCCGCACACACGATGTCGGCATCCGCGTCGCGCAACGCCTCGCGCAGCTCGTCCTCGGGGCGATGGGGGGTGATGCCGTCACCGTCGTCACGACCCGGCGACGCGTGCACGCCCAACAACCGTGTCCCGTCCGGCAGCTCGGTACGCACATCGAGCGGGAGTGTCGAGAGCCAGTCGAGCCAGCCGGGCGCAGCGAGCGCGCCGCGCGTCCACGAGAACGAGCCTTCGACCGCGAGCAGCAGGTCCAGCAGCTCGGGCCGCGCGTCGACATCGGTCCGCGTCGGCGGTGGCCGCTCACCCGTCAGCACGTAGCGTTCGGTGTTACCGCTCGTGACCACGACGTTGGGCAGGTCGTTCACCAGCTCCAACACCGCCACCGGTTCGGGACCGATCGCGACGACGTCACCGAGGACCCACCATGCCTCGACACCCGCGGCGACCCCGTCGGCGACGACTGCCTCGAGCGCGGTGCGGTTCCCGTGGACGTCCGAGAGCAGCCCGAGCTTCACGACGGACGATCGGCCGCGACGACGGCGAGATCCCGTTCGGTCCAGATCACTTCGACCGTGAACCCCGCGTCGCGCAGCCAGTCCAGCTGCGCTCGCAACGGCCTGGGCCGGTCGTATTCGGGGTCGAGAGGCGTGATCGCGTCGGCGGGGGTCGACGGGCACCACGACGTCGCCGAGCACGAAGCGTCAACCCACCCGCAGCGCGCGCGAGACGCGCCGGAACAGATCGGTCTTGCCCGTTGTGTCGAGATGGTGGACCGCGAGCGCGGAGACGTGTCGCGCGCGACGGCAAGCATGTCGTCGCTCTCGTCGAGCCCGACCAGCCCCGCGCGAGGGTGACGCGCGAGCACCGCGCGCGCGGTCTCGCCGGTGCGGGTCCCGAGGTCGAGCACGCGGTCCACGTCGAGGCCGACCGTCGCGTCCTCGACCGTCTCCTGGAGCCGGCGGTAGGCGGGCACCTCGTCGGTGACGAGCTCGAGATACGTCGTCGGGTCGAAGTGGAACTGACCGCCCACCCCCGCGACGGTACCGACACCCCCCGACGTCGTGCGCCGAGCTCGTGCGCGAGTCGCTACCGCCGTGCGGCGCGCAGGCCGTCGGCCGCGGCGTCCTCGGCCGTCGCGTAGCAGCGGTCCGGGACCGTGCGGTCGTAGCTCAGCCCGCCGGGGACGTGGAAGATGCCGCTGCTGCGCTTGCCCTTGACCGGGAAGCCCGGCGGGCAGTCGCCTTCGACGGGATCGACCGCGCCGAGGCCAGCCGGCCTCGGGGGCGAAGCCGGCACCGTGTGGAACGGCGAGGGGCCCTCGCCGACCAGCGCGAGCCGGGCCGGTGCGCCCGGGCCGTCGTCGCTCCCGTGACGGAACCGATCGCCGAGGCGGCCGGAGTCGAACGCCCGCCGCAGCGCGGCCAGCAGACCGCCGAGGACGAGCAGGCGCAACGTGAACCGGATGAACGTCTTCACAAGCATTGAATTGTGGCGCGTCGGAGCTCGTGATTGACGGATATCCGCCGGATCTGGCAAACTGTGGAGTCTCTATGACTCTGGATTCTCGCCCCACGACCACCAGCCTGCTGCTGCTCTAGCGGCGAGCACCCCCACCGGTGCTCGCGGACGCCTCCTCGTGCCTGTCGGCCGGGGAGGTTTTTGTTTGCCGAAACACACGACCGCAACTCCACGACAGCAACCCCAGACCGAGACCGCACGACCGAGGTGACGCGATGGAACGGGTACGCATCTTCGACACGACGCTTCGCGACGGCGAGCAGTCGCCCGGCATCTCGCTGGACGTCGCCGAGAAGCTCGAGATCGCGGAGCAGCTCGCGCGCCTCGGTGTCGACATCATCGAAGCCGGGTTCCCCATCGCGAGCCAGGGCGACTTCGACGCGGTCGAGGCCATCGCCGCCTCGGTGCGGGGCCCGGTCATCACCGCGCTCTCGCGCACGGGTCTGCAGGACGTCGACCGCGCGTGGGAGGCCGTGCGCCACGCCGAGCACCCGCGGATCCACGTCTTCATCGCGACGTCACCGATCCACATGAAGAAGAAGCTCCGCATGACGGAGGACCAGGTCAAGACGGAGGCCGCGTCGGGCGTCTCCCGCGCCAGGGGCTACACGCCCGACGTCGAGTTCTCGCCCGAGGACGGGAGCCGCTCCGACGTCGACTTCATGTGCGAGGTCCTCCAGACCGCGGTCGACAACGGCGCGACGACGCTCAACATCCCCGACACCGTCGGCTACGGCATCCCCGAGGAGTACGCGCGCCTGATCCGCCACATCCTCGACACAGTGCGCGGCGACTACGTGGTCTCCACCCACTGTCACGACGACCTCGGTCTCGCGGTCGCGAACTCGCTCGCCGCGGTGGCCGCCGGCGCGCGCCAGGTCGAGTGCGCGATCAACGGTCTCGGCGAGCGGGCGGGCAACGCCGCGCTCGAGGAGATCGTCATGGCGATCCACACGCGCGGCGACTTCTTCGCGGAGCGTGCAGGTGTACGGCTCGAGACGGGTGTCCGTACCGAGGAGCTCGCGCGCACGTCGCGCATCGTGTCGCGGCTCACCGGCTACCCGGTCCAGTACAACAAGGCCGTCGTCGGACGGAACGCGTTCGCGCACGAGTCGGGCATCCACCAGCACGGTGTGCTCGCCGACCGCGAGACGTACGAGATCATGGACGCGAACATCGTCGGGCAGGAGGCGGCCCAGATCGTCCTGGGCAAGCACTCGGGCCGTCACGCGTTCGCCGACTCGCTCGCCAAGATGGGCATCCGCATCCAGGGCGACGCGCTGAACCAGGCGTTCACGCGCTTCAAGGAGCTCGCCGACCGCAAGGTCCAGATCACCGAGGCCGACCTCGAGGCGATCGTCGCGGAGGAGCTCGGGACCGGGATGGTGCACCGCTACGACATCGTCAGCCTGGACCTGAACGGCGGCACGTCGTCGACGCCGCGCGCCCGCGTCGTGCTGAGCGACGGAACCGGCAAGGTCGAGGCGAGCGGCGAGGGCAACGGGATGATCGACGCCGCGTTCGCCGCGATCGCGTCGGCGACCGACGTGCACGGCACGGTGCTCGACTTCAACGTCTCCTCGGTGACGAGCGGCGGCGACGCGCTGGGCGACGTCGTCGTCGTGCTCGGCGCCGACGGCTCGAAGGTCTCGGGACGTGGCGTGTCGACCGACGTCGTCGAGGCTGCGGCGCGCGCCTACCTCAACGCGGTGAACCGTGTGCTGCGCCTGCGCGAGAACCCGGTCGTCCGCGACGTCGAAGTCGGACCATGATCCTGGTCGCGCTCGCAGGCTCGCCGCTCCGGGCGACAGCGCACCCCTCACGTCGGAGGTGCCTCACATGACCTCGACGCCGTCGGTCAACGAGTGGAACACCGACGCGCACGCGTCCGCATACCTCTCGCGACCCGATCAGTTCCGGCGCGAGGAAGGCGAGGCGACCCTGTGGGAGCTGGTTCCCGCGCGGGCCGCACGTGTGCTCGACCTCGGGACGGGTGACGGCAGGCTTCTGGCCCGGCTCCGCGAGCGGTGCCCCTTCGACGATGGCATTGCGCTCGACTTCTCGGCGACCATGCTGCGCGCGGCGCGGGCTCGATTCGACGGCGATGCCGCGGTGCATGTGGTCGAACACGACCTCGACCGGCCGCTGCCGGATCTCGGTCTCTTCGACGTCGTCGTCAGCTCGTTCGCGATCCATCATCTGGACGATGAACGGAAGCGGTCGCTGTACCGCGAGGTCTTCGCGCGGCTCCGGCCGGGCGGGCTCTTCGCGAATCTCGAGCACGTCGCGTCTCCGACGCAGGCGCTCCATGAGGTCTTCTACTCGATGATCGAGGCGGGCGAGGACCCGTCGAACAAGCTCGCGCCGGTCGACGTGCAGCTCGGTTGGTTGCGCGACGCCGGCTTCGACGACGTTGACTGCTTCTGGAAGTGGCGGGAGCTCGCGCTGCTCGCGGGCACCAAGCCGGCTTGAGGGCCCAGCTCCCCCCGCCAGTTGGGACACGATCCGGCGCCAGAGCACCGGATCCTGTCCCAACTGCGCACTGCGGGGTGGGTCAGTCGATCTTGAACTGGGTCACGAGGTCGTCCAGCTCGGTCGCGGTCGCGGCCAGGTGCCCGGCGACGTCGTGCAGCTCGGCCGACCCTTCGGTCGAGTGTCCCACCGTCTCGGCGAACCCGCCGATGCGTTCGACGATCTCGGAGCTGCGGTTCGCGGCCTCGCCCAGCGCACGGCCGATCTCCACGGTCGTCGCGGTCTGCTCCTCGACCGCGGCGCTGATCACGGTCTGCGAGTCGCCGACCTGGGTGATGATCTCGCGGATGCGCTGCATCGCGTCGACCGCGCCCGTCGTGTCGTTCTGCACGGTCTCGATGAGCTGACCGATCGAACCGGTTGCCCGGGCCGTCTCGCTCGCGAGCTCCTTGACCTCGTTGGCGACGACGCCGAACCCCTTCCCGGCCTCGCCGGCGCGCGCGGCCTCGATCGTCGCGTTGAGCGCGAGCAGGTTGGTCTGCGACGCGATGCCCGAGATGAGGTCCGCGACCTGCAGGATCTCTGCGCTGTGCGAACGAAGCCGCTCGACGGCTGCGGCGGTGTCGTCCACTGCGTTGACCGCCTCCTGGGCGACGCCGGTCGCATCCGACGCGCTGCGCGAGATCTCCGCGATGCCGATGCCGAGCTCGTCGGTGCCCTGCGAGACCGTGTGCACGTTCTCGCTCAGTCCCGTGACGACCTCCGACGCGTCGCTCGCCTCGACCGAGGTGTGCTCCGCGTCGGACGCGATCCGGGCGCTCAGGTCCCGCAGGCCCGACGACTGCGCCGTCACGTCCCGTGCGTGCCGTGCGATCGCGCTCACCGCGTCGCGCACACGCCCGAGCGTGTGCTCGAGCGCTTCGCTCATCGCACCGAGCTCGTCGCGGTCCTTGACGTCCGGCGCCTCGGTGAGGTCACCCTCGGCCGCAGCGTGGAGCGAGCCGACCATCTTGCGGATCGCCCGGCTGACGGCGAGGTAGAACCCGCCGAAGAGGTAGAGGGCGACGACGAGCGCGATCGCGGCGAGCCACTCGACGTTGCGCTGCTTGCCGTTGAAGCGCCCGATGCGCGCCTTCAGCAGCGCATCGAGACGCGGACCGCTCGCCTGCGAGAGGGTGAGGAGGTCGCCCGCCGCGGTGGCGCGCTGCGCGCCCACCTCGGTCGGCGTCGTCGGCGTGGTGTGCCCGTCGATGACCGCGTTCGCCTGCTTGACGAGCGCGCCAGTCGACGTCTGCAGGGCGTCGAGCGGTCCGGCCAGCGTCGCCTTGAGCTTTGCGTCCTTCGTGTTGTGGAACGACGTGTCGAGGTCGCTCTGGATGTTGGCGAGCGTGTTCTGCGCGACACCGACACAAACGGCGAGTGCCGCGGCCTGCGTGTTCGAGCGCGGGGAGCCGCACGCCTCGGCCGACGGCAGCGCGGTCACGTCGGCGAGCTGGCCCGCGTTGTCGAGCAGCTTCGGCAGCTGCACGGTGAACGCGTCCATGACGTAGAACGAGTCGAGGTCCGGGTCGAGGATCAGGTTCGACTGGTTGGTCGCCTGCGTGAGCACCGCGAGGACGTCGGACGACGCCGTGCTGTAGTCGTCGAACGCGACGCCGGGATCCGAGTACGTCGTGCCCGTCACCTTGCCGAGCTCGGCCTTCGCGGTGGTCCAGAGCTTCGTCGTCTCGAGCTTCGCCCCGAGGCTCTTGTCGACCTTGTCGACCGCGGAGACCGCGTCGGCGATGCCGGCGTTCGCGACGGCGGGCTTCCCCGCGCGCGCGGCGAGCACGGAGCTCGACCGGGCCGCGACCACCTTGTCGAGCAGCACCATCACCGGCGTGATGTAGGTGACGCCGAGGCGCTCCTTCGCGCTGAACGACACCTGGGACGACTGCGTCCCCAGGTACGCGCGGGTGACGAACCCCAACGGCAGCAACAAGACGAGACCCACCACCACGAACTTCCATGCGAAGCGCAGGCGCCCCATCAGGGCCCGTGCGGGCCCGAACACGCGCTCGACCATTGACCGGTCTCCTCCGGGATGAACCGCCGCGCATGACGAAGGTCACGCACTGGGAAGTCCTGTCGGCCTGTAACCGGCGCGCTTGAGCCCTCGTGAACGGTTCGACAGGAAGCTGTCAGGCCTGGTCAAGCACAATTTCGGCCCACGCGGACGGCGGTGAGCGCTTGCCTCAGTCGGTTTCTTGGACCCTCGCGGCGAACGACGGCCGGCGCTGCTCGAACGCGGTGATCTCGTCTTGGTGGCGCAACGTCAGGCCGATGTCATCGAGCCCGTTGAGGAGCCGGTGCTGGGTGAAGTCGTCGAGCGGGAACTCCTCGTCGACACCGACGGCCGGCACCTCGACCCGCCGGCGCTCCACGTCGACGACGATCTCGATCGACGGGTCGTCCTCGAGCGCGCGCAGCAACCGGTCGACGACGTCCTTCGGCAACGCGACGGGAAGGAGCCCGATCTTGAGGCAGTTCCCGCGGAAGATGTCGGCGAAGCTCGGGGCGATGATTGCTTCGAAGCCGTAGTCCTCGAGCGCCCACGGCGCGTGCTCGCGTGACGAGCCGCAACCGAAGTTCGGTCCCGCGACGAGGATCGTGGCGCCGTCGTAGCGCGCCTGGTTGAGCACGAAGTCGGAGCTCTCGCGCCACGCGGAGAACAGGCCTTGGCCGAAGCCGGTGCGCTCGACGCGCTTCAACCACTCCGCGGGGATGATCTGGTCGGTGTCGACGTCCGCCCGGTCGAGCGGAACCCCCCGTCCGATCACCTGTGACACGGCTTCCATGCGTTCTCCCCTCAACTCTGGAGTCGATCGACCCGCACAGGGCAAGGAAATCGACTTCAGCGTGCCGTTGGTCAGTCCAGATCGTTCGGGGTCGTGAAGTGGCCGGCGACGGCGGTGGCGGCCGCGACCGCGGGCGACACGAGGTGCGTACGCCCGCCGGGACCCTGACGGCCCTCGAAGTTGCGGTTCGACGTCGACGCGGCGCGCTCGCCCGGCGCGAGCTTGTCGGGGTTCATGGCCAGGCACAACGAGCAGCCGGCCTCGCGCCACTCGAAGCCGGCGTCGGTGAAGACCCGGTCGAGACCCTCGGCCTCCGCTTCTTCCTTCACCTGCATGGACCCCGGTACGACGAGCGCGCGCACCTCCGGCCTCACGTGCCGCCCCCGCGCCACGTCGGCCGCGGCGCGCAGGTCCTCGATGCGTGAGTTCGTGCACGACCCGATGAACACCGTGTCGACGGTGACGTCGCGGATCGGTGTGCCCGCCTTCAGGCCCATGTAGCGCAGCGCGCGCACCGCTGCCTCGCGCGCCGCGGGTTCTGCGAACGCGTCGGGGTCGGGAACGGCGTCGTCGATCGTGATCGTCTGGCCGGGGTTCGTGCCCCAGGTGACCGACGGGCGAAGCTCCGCCGCGTCGATCACGACCTCCTTGTCGAACGTGGCGTCGGCGTCGGTCGGCAGCGTGTGCCACTGCTCGAGCGCGCGCTCCCAGTCCGCGCCCTTCGGCGCGAAGCGACGACCCTCGAGGTACGCGAACGTCGTGTCGTCGGGCGCGACCATGCCGGCGCGCGCCCCGGCTTCGATCGACATGTTGCATACGGTCATGCGGCCCTCCATCGAGAGGGCGCGGATCGCGGAGCCGCGGTACTCGATCACCGAACCGACACCGCCACCGGTCCCGATGCGCCCGATGATCGACAGCACGACGTCCTTCGCGGTCACGCCTGGCGGCAGCTCGCCCTCGACCGTGACGGCCATGGTCGTCGGCTTCGCCTGCGGGAGTGTCTGTGTCGCGAGCACGTGTTCGACCTCGCTTGTGCCGATGCCGAACGCGAGCGCGCCGAACGCGCCGTGGGTGGACGTGTGGCTGTCGCCGCACACGATCGTCATGCCCGGTTGGGTGAGCCCGAGCTCCGGACCGATGACGTGCACGATGCCCTGACCCGCCGCGCCCATGGGGTAGAGACGGATGCCGAACTCGCGACAGTTCGCGCCGAGCACCTCCATCTGCTTGCGCGAGACGGGGTCGTCGACGCCGACCGCGATGCCCGACAGATCGAAGCGCGCGCCGCCCGTGGTGGGGACGTTGTGGTCCATCGTCGCGACGGTGAGATCCGGTCGGCGCACGCGTCGACCTGCGAGCCGCAGCCCGTCGAACGCCTGCGGCGAGGTGACCTCGTGGACGAGGTGCAGGTCGACGTAGAGCAGGTCGGGCTCTCCCTCGGCCCGGTGCACCACGTGCTGCTCCCACACCTTCTCGGCGAGTGTCCGACCCATCGTGTGACTCCCTGGTTGCGTCTCAACATTCGAGACGGCAGTATTGCTCTATGGACGTCAGTGTATCGGGCAGCGGTGTCGGCGTGCTCGACAAGTCGGTCACCATCCTCGCCGCGCTCGCCGAGCGTGGCACCGCGAGCCTGTCGGAGCTGGTGACCGCGACGGGACTGGCTCGACCCACGGTGCACCGCCTCGCCGTCGCGCTCGAACGCCATGGTCTGGTCGGCCGCGACGACGCGGGACGGTTCCGGCTCGGGGCGCGACTCGTCGCATGGGGCACCCACGCCGCGGTCGGGCTCGCGTCGGGGCTGGCGGTGGTGGAGGCGGCCGGGCCGGTGCTCGCGCACCTCCGCGACGTGACCGACGAGAGCGCGCAGCTCTACGTGCGCGACGACGGGCGGCGCGTGTGTGTGGCCGCGGCCGAGCGTCGGAGCGGGTTGCGCGACACGGTGCCGGTCGGCGCCGCGCTCTCGCTCACCGCGGGGTCGGGGGCCAAGGTGCTGCTCGCGTGGGCCGGACCCGACGAGGTCGTGCCCGACGGCGTCGACCGGGCCGAGCTGGCCGCGGTGCGCCGGCGCGGGTGGGCCTCGTCGGTGGCCGAGCGTGAGCCCGGTGTCGCGAGCGTCTCCGCGCCGGTGCGTGACGGCGCCGGGCGCGCGGTCGCGGCGATCGGCGTGAGCGGACCGATCGAGCGTCTCGGCCGCCGTCCGGGCCCCCGCTTCGCCGAGGCGGTCGTCGGCGCGGCCCGCGACCTCGAGCGCCGCGCCGGCCTCGCGCGATGAACCCAGACTGCCGACGTTCACTCCCGCGAAACAAAGCCGAAACATCGCTTCCTTACCCTGACCTGCGTGGACGTCGTGGTCGTCAGATGGCCCGACGAGCAGCCGAGGCTCGAACGCCTCCGCTCGGCGGGAACGCCGAGGTTGTTGCTCGTCGCCCCCGATGCGCCGCCGCCGGTGCCGATCGACCCGCTCGAGGACTGGGTGCGGCTCCCGGCCGACGACCGTGACCTCCGCGCCCGGGTCGCGACCCTCACGGCCCGGGCCGAGGCCGACCAGACCCAACCCGAGCTCGACGAGGACGGCCTGCTGCGGTACCGGACCAATTGGACCGCGCTGAGCCCGGTCGAGCGCCTGCTCGCATCCGCGTTGGTCGAGCGCTTCGGCGCGGTCGTGAGCCGTGACGGGCTGGCCCGCCGCGCGTGGCCGGCCGGCGCTCCGACCCGCAACGCGCTCGACGTGCACATGCTGCGGCTCCGGCGTCGCATCGAGCCGCTCGGGCTGGAGGTGCGCACCGTGCGCTCCCGCGGGTACCTGCTCCAGGACGTGCGCGTCGACGGCGTCTCGTAGCCTGCACGGCCGGGACGCCTCCTCCGGCGATCGTCGCCGTTGGTCGGCGCCGCCCTGACGCCCGCGGTGCTCGCCGCGTCGAGAATCGGTCGGCGGCGAGAATGAACATCATGCAGGTCGGCGCGGACACCGGCGGCACGTTCACGGACCTCGTCGACGACGCGGGCGCGGTCCGCAAGGTGTCGTCCACGCCCGACGACCCGGGCGAGGCCTTGCGGTCGGGACTGCGCGGCCTCGCCGGCCCGGGTCGCCCGGCACGTCTCGCGTACGGAACCACGGTCGCGACCAACGCGCTGCTCGAGCGCGGCGGCGCGAAGGTCGCGCTGCTTGCGACGCGTGGCTTCACCGACGTCGTCGAGATCGCGCGCCAGACGCGTCCGTCGCTCTACGACACGTTCGCGGACCGGCCCGAACCGTTGGTCGAGCGCGCGTGCCGCGTCGCGGTGGGAGGGCGGCTCGACGCGACCGGGCGCGAGCTCGAGCCGCTGAGCGCCGACGACGTTCCGTCGCTACCGAAGGACGTGGACGCGGTCGCGGTGTCGCTGTTGCATGCGGACCTCTCGGCCGAGCACGAACGCATCGTTGCCCGCGCGCTGCGCGCCCGCGGTGTCGACGTGACGTGCTCGCACCAGGTGTCGCCCGAGTTCCGCGAGTACGAGCGGACGATCACGACCGTGCTGAACGCGTACCTGCGGCCGCGCTGCCGCTCGTATCTCCTCGGCATCACCGATCTCGCCGACGACGTGCTCGTGATGACATCGGGCGGCGGTCTGGTTCCCGCGGCGGAAGCGGCCGAGCTCCCCGCCGCGTTGCTGCTGTCGGGTCCGGCGGGTGGCGTGCGCGCGGCGGCGGCCGTTGCAACCGCGTGCGGCTTCGCCGACGCGGTGTCGTTCGACATGGGCGGGACGAGCACGGACGTCTGCCTCGTGCGCGGCGGCGCGCCCGAGCCGGCGCCCGAGCGGTCGGTGGCCGGGTTCCCGGTGCGCCTGCCCGCGATCGACGTGCACACGATCGGCGCGGGCGGCGGCTCGATCGCGCGACTGGATCCGGGCGGCGCGCTCGTCGTGGGTCCTCAGAGCGCGGGCGCGGTGCCGGGTCCCGCGTGCTACGGCCGCGGCGGGGAGCACCCGACCGTCACCGATGCCGATCTCGTGCTCGGCCGCATCGCCGGCGACGCGACGTTTCCCGATCTGGGCCGGCTCGACGTTGCCGCGGCACGTGGCGCGCTCGAACGCGCCGGCGTGAGCGCCGAGGGCGTGGTTGCCGTCGTCGACGCGTCGATGGAGCGCGCGGTGCGGCGCGTCACCGTGGAGCGCGGGGTCGATCCCCGCGACGTCGCGCTCGTCGCGTTCGGGGGTGCCGGGCCGTTGCACGCGTGCGCGCTCGCGGACGCGCTCGGCATGCCGGCCGTCGTGGTGCCGCCTCGCGCCGGCGTGCTCTCTGCCGTCGGGCTCCTCACCGCGCCCCGCCGGCGCGAGATCGTCCGCTCGTGGCCCGATCGCGCGTCGCGCGACGGGCTCGACGCGGCGCTCGCCGCGCTCGCAGCCGAGGCCGTTGCGCTCGTCGGCACGGGCGCCCGGGTCGAGACGTTCGTCGACTGCCGCTACGCCGGTCAGAGCCACGAGCTCACGGTCGGGGAGCCCGACGCGTTCCACGCCGAGCACGGCCGGCGCAACGGCTACACCCGCCCCGACGATCCCGTCGAGGTGATCGCGTTGCGCGCCCGGGCCCAGCTCGACGCGCCGCTCGACGTCACTGCGCTGCCCGATGTCGACCGCGCGCGCGTGCGCGGCCCCGCGGTCGTCGCCGAGCCCGACGTCACGGTGTGGGTCGCCGACGGCTGGGCCGCGGAGGTGCGCGAGCTCGGCGCGTGGGTGCTGCGGCGGTGCGGCTCGTGACCGCGCCGCTCGATCCGGCCGCGCTCCAGGTCCTGATCTCGCGGCTCGCGGGCGTCGCCGAGGAGATGGGCGCGGTCCTGCAGCGCGGTGCGTTCAGCCCCAACATCAAGGAGCGGGCCGACTGCTCGGCCGCGTTGTTCACGGCGGGCGGCGATCTGCTCGTGCAGGCCGAGCACATCCCCGTGCATCTCGGGTCGATGCCGGCGGCCGTACGCGCCGCGATCGACCGGTGCGGCGACCGGGTCGGGCCCGGTGACCAGATCGTGTTGAACGATCCGTTCGCTGGCGGTACGCACCTCAACGACGTGACGTTCGTGGCGCCGTGCTGTGCTGGGCCGCGCCTCGTCGGTTGGGCCGCCAACCGCGCCCATCACGCCGACCTCGGGGGAATGGCACCCGGCTCGATGCCACCCGAGGCACGCGAGATCGCGCAGGAGGGGCTGCGGGTCCCTCCGGTCGTGCTCGGTGACGACGTCGAGGCGATGATCGTCGCGAGCTCGCGCACGCCGCACGAACGGCGCGGCGATCTCGCCGCGCAGCGGGGCGCGAACGTGCTCGGCGTGGAGCGGCTCGCTGCGCTGGCCGACGCGCCGTTCGACGAGGTGCTCGACTACGGCGAGCGACGCATGCGCGCGGCGCTCGACGACCTCCCCGACGGCGAGTACCGGTTCGCCGACGTCCTCGACTCGGCCGGGCCCGGTCCCGAGCAGCAGACGCCGACCCGGATCGCGGTGCGCGTGACGGTCGCGGGCGACACCGTCGTGTTCGACTTCGCGGGCACCGACGCGCAGCGCGCGGGCAACGTCAACGCGGTCGAGGCCGTGACCGTCAGCGCGGTCGCGTTCGCGTTGCGATGCGCGACCGACCCGACGATCCCCGCGAACGGGGGGACGATGCGCCCGGTGCGCGTGATCACCGAGCCCGGGACCGTCGTCGCCGCGGTGCCGCCGGTCGCGGTCGGCGCGGGCAACGTCGAGGTCAGCCAGCGCGTCGCCGACGTGTGCCTCGGTGCGCTCGCGCTCGCCGCGCCTGCGCGGCTCGGCGCCGCGAGTCAAGGGACGATGAACAACCTGCTCGTCGGCGGCGACGATCCCGCGTGGGTGTATTACGAGACGATCGGCGGCGGGCAGGGTGGACGCCCCGGCCGCGCGGGCATGAGCGGCGTGCACACGAACATGACCAACACGCGCGACACGCCGGTCGAGGCGCTCGAGCGCGCGTACCCCGTCCGCGTGCGCGAGTACGGGTTGCGGCGGGGGAGCGGTGGCGCCGGCGCGTTCTCCGGCGGTGAGGGCATCGTGCGCGAGCTCGAGCTGCTCACGGACGCGACGATCTCACTGGTGACCGAGCGGCGGACGTCGCGACCGTGGGGTCTCGCCGGCGGCGAGCCCGGCGCGACCGGTGAGAACTGGCTGCTCCCGGGCGGCGACGACCGCGCCGCGCGACGCCTCCCCGACAAGTGCACGGTGCGCGTGCGCGCGGGCGACGTCGTGCGCGTCCTCACCCCGGGCGGAGGCGGCTACGGCGCGCCGTGACCCGTCGCCGAGTCGTGCTGTTGGCGGGGGAGCGGCGAGCTTGCGAGCGCGACCAGGAACGATGTGGGGTGGTGGCGTCGTCAGGCAGGCGATCGGAGCTTGCTCCGTCGCCGAGTCGTGCTGTTGGCGGGGGAGCGGCGAGCTTGCGAGCGCGACCAGGAACTCAGTCGAGCGGGCGGACGCTGACGATCTCGACCTGGAACGAGCGCTTGGGCGCCTCGTAGGTGACGGTCTCGCCCGGCTTCTTTCCGAGCAGGGCCTGGCCCAACGGCGAGTTGGTGGACAGCACGTCGTAGGTGTCGTGACGCTCTTCGATCGACCCGACGAGGTACGCGGTCGTCGTCTCGTCCTCGTCCATGCGGATCTCGACCACGTTGCCCGCGGCCACCACGTCGGCGTCGGTCGACTCGACCACGACCGCGGTCTTCAAGAGCGCCTCGATCTGACGCACGCGGGCCTCGTTCAGCCCCTGCTCGTTCTTGGCCGCGTCGTAGTCGCCGTTCTCGCTGATGTCGCCGAGCTCGCGCGCGCGCTCGATCTTCTCGGAGATCTCGCGCCGGCGCGGACCGGTGCGCTCGTCGAGCTCCTCTTGCAGGCGCTTGTGGGCCTGCGGGGAAAGGTGTGCAGCCTCTTGCATTCCGACGAGGCTAGCCAACCGCGACGCCCCTGAAACCGGGCATCTCGGCTGGTGACGTCACGACGACGGCGTCGACGGGGCCGGCCCCCGGGCGAAGAAGAGCTGGAGCTCCAGCTCACCCCGGTCCCGAACCGAGACGAACCCCCCGATGCTGGGCGCTTCGATCCGGTAGTCGGAGAACACGATCGGCACGTGCGCCACCACCTGGACCGATCGCCCGTCGAAGCGACCCTGAGCGGCAACGGTGACGCGCTTCGTCACACCGTGCAAGGTGAGATCGCCGGTGACCGGGACGTCGATGGTCTCGCCCGCGCCGGGCACGTGCGGGAGCGTGGCCGGCGCGGTCTGGGTGAACGTCGCCTCGGGGAAGGTGTTGGTCTGCAGGCCGCGGGACTTGATCTGGCGGTCGCGCTGGGGCCGATCCGACGTCAACGTCGTCAGGTTCGCCTTGACCGACACGCCGTCGACGGTCGTGCCGGCGATGCGGATCGTGCCGGTCACGTCGCTCGTCCGACCGGTCGCGGTCGACTCGACCGTCGCGACCGCGAACTGCTCCTGGACCCGGTACCCGACGAACGACCGGCCGTCGCCGGTCGCCAGCGTCCAGGTGCCGTCGGGGCTCCCTCCCGGGGTCACCTTGGTCGCGGTGATCGTGGCCTTGGGCTTGGCGTCGCTGCGCACGACGAACCAGTAGAAGGCGAACCCGCCGCCGACGATCACGACCAGCAGGATCGGGAGGAAGATCTTGAGGAAGCGCCGCATCAGGAGAGCCTTACCGATCGGAGGCCCCGACGGATGGCAGCCTCCGGACGGTCTCAGTCCCTTCTCAGCAGGCTTGGGAGCGATTGACAAGGGCCCGGGGAGCTGTCACCCTGGCAGGTCCATGCGTCGCAGCACCGTCATCGTCATTTCGTAGCGAGCGCCGGCCGCCGGCGTTCGCCCCCGACCGTCCACTTCGGTGGGCGGTTTTTTCTTGCCCGAACCGCTTTTTCCAAAGGAGACGCAGCCGAGGCCTGGGCGAAGCCCGGGAGCCCGAAGCGGAGTCGACCAATCGACAGGACCAGCACGTTGACCCACAAGATCGCAGTCATCGGCGGGGACGGGATCGGCCCCGAGGTCACGGCCGAGGCCCTCAAGGTCGTCGCGGCCGCGGGCGTCGACCACGAGGCGGTGCCCTTCGACCTCGGCGGGGCCCGCTATTTGCGCAGCGGCGAGGTCCTGCCCGACGAGACGCTCGAC
The DNA here is from genome assembly GCA_036558745.1 of Acidimicrobiia bacterium. GTDB lineage: Bacteria > Actinomycetota > Acidimicrobiia > IMCC26256 > JAMXLJ01 > JAMXLJ01. The sequence goes on along the minus strand of DATBEZ010000003.1, from coordinate 93,518 downwards.
GAGCTGCACGTGTTCGACGCGATCCTCCTCGGCGCGGTGGGCACGCCCGAGGTGCCCCCCGGCGTGCTCGAGCGGGGCCTGCTGCTCCGCCTGCGGTTCGAGCTCGACCTCTACGTCAACCTCCGTCCGTTCAGCGCGCCGGCGTCGCCGCACAACGACGGCGTCGACATGGTCGTGGTGCGCGAGAACACCGAAGGGACGTACGCGGGCGAAGGCGGGTTCCTGCGCAAGGGCACGCCGAACGAAATCGCGACGCAGGGTTCGGTGAACACGCGCCTCGGCGTCGAGCGGTGCGTGCGGTACGCGTTCGACCTGGCCGAGAGCCGCGACCGTAAGCACCTCACGCTCGTGCACAAGACCAACGTGTTGACGTTCGCGGGTGACCTGTGGCAGCGCACGTTCGAGGCCGTCGCCGCGGATCACGCCGGCATCGCGACCGCGTACAACCACGTCGACGCCGCGTGCATCTACTTCGTGCAGGACCCCGGCCGCTACGACGTGATCGTCACCGACAACCTCTTCGGCGACATCCTCACCGACCTCGGCGGCGCGGTATCCGGGGGGATCGGCCGGGCTGCCTCGGCGAACCTCAACCCGGCCCGTACCGGGCCGTCGCTGTTCGAGCCCGTCCACGGCTCGGCCCCCGACATCGTGGGGACCGGGAAAGCCGATCCCCGGGCCGCGGTCGTGAGCGCGGCCATGATGCTGGAATTCCTGGGCGAGGCCGACGCGGCCGCCCGGGTCCGCAAAGCCGTTGCCGCGTCCGACGACGTGACCGGCACGACGTCGCAGATCGGCGACGCGATCGCAGAAAGGTTGTAGGCGATGCCCATCGAGGCCGCGAAGAAGATCTGGATGGACGGGAAGCTCATCGACTGGGACGACGCGAGGATCCATGTCCTCACGCACTCGTTGCACTACGGCTGCGGCGTGTTCGAAGGGATTCGCGCGTACGAGACGGTGGACGGCCCCGCGGTGTTCCGGCTCACCGACCACATGGTGCGGATGTTCAAGTCGGCGAAGATCTACCTGATCGACATCCCCTTCACGCTCCAGCAGCTCGTCGACGCGACCAAGGAGACGGTGCGCGTCAACGACCTCCCGTCCTGCTACATCCGCCCGATCGTGTACTACGGCTACGGCGAGATGGGGCTCAACACGTTGCCGTGCGCGGTGAACGTGTCGATCGCGGTGTGGCCCTGGGGTGCGTACCTCGGCGACGAGGGCATCAAGCACGGCGTCCGGATGAAGATCAGCTCGTGGCGTCGTCACGACCCGAACGCGATGCCGCCGGCCGCGAAGGCGACGGGCATGTACGTCAACTCGTCGATGGCGAAGGTCGAGGCGCTCAAGGCCGGCTACGACGAGGCGATCCTGCTCTCGCCGCAGGGGTACGTGAGCGAGTGCACCGGCGAAAACCTCTTCCTCGTGCGCAACGGCGAGCTCGTGACGCCGCCGGTGTCGGCCGGCGCGCTGGAGGGCATCACGCAGGACACCGTGATGACGATCGCGCGCGACCTCGGCCTGCCCGTGCGCGTCGACCACATGCTGCGCAGCGATCTCTACACGGCGGACGAGGCGTTCCTGACCGGCACCGCGGCCGAGGTGGTCCCGATCCGCTCGGTCGACGACCGCGACCTCGGCGAGCCCGGTGAGATCACGCGCCGGATCCAGGAGATCTACAAGGCGACCGTGCGCGGCGAGGAGGACCGGTACAAGGACTGGTTGGAATGGGTGAGGTGACCCTCCCGGCCCGCGTCGCGATCTACGACACGACGCTGCGCGACGGGAGCCAGCTCGAAGGCATCTCGCTCACCGTCGACGACAAGCTGCGCATCGCCGAGCAGCTCGACTGGCTCGGCGTCGGCTACATCGAGGCCGGGTACCCGGGTGCGAACCCGAAGGACGACGAGCTGTTCGCCCGCGCGCCCAACGAGCTCGCGCTGAGCACGAGCAGGCTCGTCGCGTTCGGCTCGACCCGTCGCCCCCGCGGCAAGGTGGACTCCGACGACTCGTTGCGTCATCTGGTCGAGGCGGGCACCTCCAGCGCGTGCATCGTCGGCAAGTGCTGGGACTACCAGGTCACCGAGGCGTTGCAGACGACGCTCGACGAAGGCGTCGCGATGGTCGCCGACTCCGTCGCGTACCTGAAGGGTCGGGGGCTCGAGGTCCTCTTCGACGCCGAGCACTTCTTCGACGGATACAAGCACAACCCCGAGTACAGCCTGCGCGTGCTCGAGGCCGCGGCGCAGGCCGGCGCCGACTGGCTCGTCCTCTGCGACACGAACGGCGGGTCGCTGCCCTTCGACGTCGAGCACGCCGTGCGCGCCGTCGTCTCCTACCTCGACACGCCCGTCGGTGTACATCTCCACAACGACGCCGAGTGCGGCACCGCGAACGCGCTGGCCGGTGTACGCGGCGGCGCGACGCAGGTGCAGGGGACGATCAACGGATACGGCGAGCGCACGGGGAACTGCAACCTCGTCTCGATCATCCCGAACCTGACGTTGAAGTTGGGTGTCGAGACCATCCCGTCCGACCGCATGGAGCGGCTCACGCCCGTCGCGCACCACGTCGCCGAGCTCGTCAACATGCCGCTCAACCCGCAGGCGCCGTACGTGGGCGAGTCGGCGTTCGCGCACAAGGCCGGCCTGCACACGAGTGCGATCGCGCGCCGGCCCGACGCGTACGAGCACGTCCCGCCGGAGTCGGTGGGAAACGGCACGCGCTTCGTCGTGTCGGAGCTGGCCGGTCGCTCCACGATCGGCCTCAAGGCGAAGGAGCTCGGCATCGACCTCGACGGCCCGACGTTGGGCGCGGTTGTCGACAAGCTGAAGGAGCTCGAGCACGCGGGCTACCACTTCGAGGTGGCCGACGCGTCGCTGGAGCTGCTCATGCGCCACGCGGCCGGGTGGCGTCCCGAGTGGTTCGAGGTGGAGTCGTTCCGCGTCATCACCGACGACCTCGCGGCCGGTGACACGCCCGGGGGCGTGACGACGGAGGCGACCATCAAGCTCTTCGTGGGCGGTGAGCGTCTCATCGCCACCGCGGAGGGGAACGGCCCGGTGAACGCGCTCGACGGTGCGCTGCGCCAGGCGGTCGGTTCCCGCTTCCCCGCGCTCGCGAACGTCCATCTCACCGACTTCAAGGTGCGCGTCCTCGACACCGCGAAGGGCACGGCCGCGGTCACCCGCGTGCTCGTGGACAGTACCGACGGCGAGCGCACCTGGACCACCATCGGTGTGAGCGAGAACATCATCGAGGCGGCGTGGCAGGCGCTGTTCGACTCGCTGGTCTACGGGTTGCTGCGGGCCGAGCAGCGCGAGCAAGAATCCGTCCATGCCGACTGACCCCTACGTCCCCGAGCGGCTCGAGGACGAGCCCCGCCAGCTCCCGAATCTCGCGCCCGGTGTCGTCGTGCCGCCGGCCGGAAGCTGGCATGCGGACCGCCCCGGCGATCTCGTCGCGGGACAACCCAAGGGAACGCTGCTCGGGCGCCCCGGTCCGAACATCGGTTACGCGCTGACGCTCGTCAACCGCTGGAAGGATCGCTTCAAGCTCGCGCCGGGCGAGCACTACGACGACGCCGCAGCCGTCGTGGCCGAGATCGCGATGAAGCGGGCCGCGCTGTTCGGCCGCGCGCCGGTCGCGACCGACGTCGAGCTCGCGATGGAGCTGCTCGGCTACACGAGCGAGCTGCCTGCCGCGACCGCCGAGGCGCGCATGCGCGCCGTCCACGACGCGGGTCACGACTATCCGGCGCGTCGCGAGCTGGTCGATCGCGTGCCCGACGACGTGCTGCGCCTCGCGCCGTCGTACCTGTCGTCGCGCGTCGCCGAGTTCCGTCGCGAGCTTCTCGGCGCGTAGTCAGCACGTCGACACCGTCGTCGGTACCCGACGCGTGACGTCGAGGCACGCGTCGAGCAGGACGGGCGCGAAGCGGTGGGGTTCCCACACGACCACGGCGTGATCGCCGTCGATCTCCCGCACGGTCGCGCCGGGAATCGCGGCCGCCAGCTTGCGCTGGCGCTCGGGAGGCACGAGTCGGTCGTGTCCGGTCACGACGACGGTCGCCGGCACGTCCACCCGGCCGATCCAGTCGCGCGACGTGAAACGGCCGAGCGTCTGGGCCGCTTCGATCATCTTCACCGGATCGTTGCGCCGGAACTCGGACCATTGCCACCGGGCTCGCTCGGAGCCGCCGGCCCGCGGCGCGGCGAACCGCTCGCCCACCCGCCACACGAGGGGTGGGGTCAGACGGGCCGCGACACCCGCGACACCGAGCGCGTCGAAGGCGACGCGCTGGCGCGGATGGCCGCGGAAGTCGCGTCCGGTCGCGCACAGGACGAGGCCCTGGATGCGGTCCGGGTGGCGATGCCACAGCAGCTGGGCGATCGGGCCGCCCATCGAGTAGCCGACGGCCACGAACGTGGAGACGCCCAGCGCGTCGGCCAGCGCGACGACGTCGTCCGCGCAGTCCGCGAGGCGGAAGCGGGCACGCGTGCGGAGCCCGCGGCCGTGACCGCGGTGATCGGGTGCGAGGACGCGGAAGTGCGCGCCGAGCGGCGCGTAGCAGCCCGACCAGTTGAGCGCGGCCGTGGCCAGGAGACCGTGGAGCAGGACGACGGTCGGCGCGCCGGGCGGACCGGCGACCTCACGCACGAAGGTGGTGCCGCGTCCCGGAAGCTCGACCCGGCGACCATGAGGCACGTCGGACCACGCGGGCGGGCTCGTGCTTCCCACCGCGCCCACGTTACGCCGGAGCCGCTCCTGTGTCGCGCACCGCACGCACCGCGTGGTCGACCACCTCGTCGACGCGACCCGACACGTCGACGGCGACCGCCTCGTCGCGCGACGGAGGCTCGAGCGTCGCGAGCTGTGACGGCAGGAGCGCGACGCCCGCGTAGTGGCCGCGGCGCGCCTCGATACGCCGGCGTAGCACCTGCTCGTCCGCGTGGAGGAACACGAAGCGCACGCCCTTCGCGCCGACGGTCAGCCGTCGGCGGTACGCGGCCGTCAACGCGGAGCATGCGACGACGACACCGCCGTGCGCGCCCGCGTACCGCAACACGCCGTTGAGCCGGTCGAGCCACGGTCCTCGCGCCGCGTCGTCGAGCGGCTGACCGGCGCGCATACGGGCGACGTTCTCGGGATCGTGGAAGTCGTCGCCCTCGACGAAGGGCAACCCGAGCCGCTCGGCGAGGAGGCGACCGACGGTGGTCTTGCCCGTGCCGCTGACGCCCATCACGACGAGAAGGCTCGTCATCGTTCCCTGACTACCATGTCAGGGAATGGTCCACCAGTTCTCGCTCACCGACGAGCACCAGGAGTTCCGCGCCGCCGTCCGCCGCTTCGCGGAGAAGGAGGTCGCGCCGCACGCGGCCGAGGCCGACGAGAAGGCGGAATTCCCGTGGCCCTCGTTCCACGCGTACCGCGACTCGGGGCTCGTGCGCTCGATCTATCCCGAGGCGTACGGCGGCGACGGCGGCGGGAGCCTCGTCTACGCACTGCTCGTCGAGGAGCTGGCGCGCGTCTGCGCGTCGAGCGCGCTGTTCGCACTGATCTCGCGTCTCGGCATGACCGTCGTCATGGACCATGGGAGCGAGACGCTCAAGCGGAAATACCTGCCCCGAGTCGCGTCGGGCGAGGTGCAGGCCAGCTACTGCCTGTCCGAGCCGCACGCGGGAAGCGACGTCGCGTCGATGAGCACGCGCGCCGTCAGGGACGGCGACCACTACGTGATGCGCGGTCGCAAGATCTGGATCACGAACGCCGGTGTTTCCGACCTGTACACGGTCTTCGCGAAGACCGATCCCGATCCCGCAGGGCGCGGCATGAGCGCGTTCGTCGTGGAGCGCGGGTTCGACGGCTTCTCCGTCGGCAAGGTGGAGCACAAGATGGGCATGCGCGGCTCGCCGACGGGCGAGATCCTGCTCGATGACGTGCCCGTGCCGGCCGAGAACCTCATCGGCGACGAAGGACGCGCGTTCGGGTACGCGCTGGGCGCGCTCGACAAGTCGCGCCCGATCGTCGGCGCGCAGGCGCTCGGCATCGCGCAGGGTGCGCTCGACGTGGCGTCGCGGTACGCGGTCGAGCGACGTCAGTTCGAGCAGCGCATCGCCGACTTCCAGGCCATCCAGTTCATGCTCGCCGACATGGCGACCCAGATCGAGGCGGCCCGGCTGCTCGTGTACCAGGCGTGCTCGCGCATCGACGCGGGCGCGCAGGGGACCTCCCGGGCGTCCGCGATGGCGAAGCTGTTCGCGACCGACACCGCGATGCGGGTGACGACCGATGCAGTGCAGGTGCTCGGGGGCGCGGGCTACACCCGCGAGTTCCCGGTCGAGCGGATGATGCGTGACGCGAAGCTGACCCAGATCTACGAGGGGACGAACCAGATCCAGCGGGTCGTCATCGCCCGCCGCCTGCTCGACGAGCTCGACGGGTCGTAGCGCCTCTCACCCGCGTTGCCACACGCGCACGTAGTCGAGCGCGAACGTCGACGGGAACGGCGTCCGTGGCGTCGGCGGCACCGTGTTGTCACCGCCGACCGCCAGGTTCGCGATCAGGTACATGGGCTCGTGCGGGATGCGACTCGGGTCGGTGACCTGCCACCGCGCCACACCGTCGATGTACCACGTGAGGTGGTCGGGCTCCCAGTCGAGACCGAACGTGTGCCACCCTGCCGTGAAGTCGGGGCCGCTCCAGTCCACGCCGTCGGCGAGCTCGTTGTCGCCGGGCCCGCGCCAGTGCACGTGCATCGACACGGTCCGCGGCTGGTCGCCGAGCATCTCGAAGATGTCGACCTCGGGCGTCGAGCTCCGTGAGGTGGGCAGCATCCAGAACGCGGGCCAGAAGCCGGTCCCCTGCGGCACGAGGACGCGCGTCTCGACGAAGCCGTAGCGGAACGCGAACCGGTTCTCGCTGCGACCGACCGTCGCCGCCATGCCCGACGTGTAGTCGTAGTGCTTCCCGTCGCCGACGATCGGCTGGCGCCGCGCCTGGAGGTTCAGCGCACCGTCCCGGACCTGCACGTTCGCCGGTTGATACCACTCGAGCTCGTGGTTGCCCTCGTTGGTGCACCCAGTGGTCTCCCACCAGTAGCAGGTGGTCCAGTGCCCCGTGCCGAGCTGCGTGCCTGCGAATTCGTCGTCGAAGAGCGTGCGCCACCGTGCCGAGGTGATCGACCCTGCGCGGGGGCTCAGCTCCGGCCCGCCCGCGACGCTCGAGGCTCGCGACCCGGATCGCGTGGCGAACCACGCGATCGCACCCGCCGCGACCAGCACCAATGACACGACGATGAGAACGACTCGCCGGCCGCGTCGCCGTCGGCGCGCGCGCCGGCTGTCGCGCGTGGCCGCGGTGGTGTGCTCGTCGCGCATTCGCGCGCGGAGCGCGGACGAACGAACGCGCTCGGCCCCGCGTCGCGGACGTCGGATGCCCGTCTTGATCGGCACGAGGCCTCCATTCCTGCATGCCCGACGAGTTCCGTCTCACGTTCGCGCGCGCGACGTGTGAAGTCGATTCGCGCCGGGTACGCGCTCATGTCGCCGGCGTACCTGCGTTCCGGGGTGTCGCTCGAACGATGAGCCAACGAGTTCGCTCGCTGGTTGCGGACGCGTTGCATTGCATTCATGCGGTCCACATTGTTGTTACCGACGGGATCACCGCGAAACTGAGAATCTTCGCAACGGTCCGAAAACCGGTTGCGCGTCGGCATCGAGTACTCGAAGATCCGAAGACAGCTCCGGGCAGGAGTGGGAAGGGGAGCCCATGACTTCGACGGTGCCCGTCGCGGTCATCGGTGCAGGACCGTACGGCTTGTCGACGGCAGCGCACCTGCAGGCTGCATCGGTCGACGCTCGCGTGTTCGGCGATCCGATGAGCGCGTGGCGTGATCACATGCCGGTCGGGATGTACCTCAAGTCGACGCCGCGGGCGTCGAGCTTGTCGTCGCCGTGTCCCGACTCGACGTTGTCATACTTCAACGGCGATCCGGCCAAGGATTCCGACTCGTACGCGATCCCGATCGACGAGTTCATCCGGTATGGCAGGTGGTTCCAGGAGCGTTTCATCCCGCACGTCGAGCGCGAGCGGGTCGACCGCATCGAGCGCGACGGCGACGCCTTCCGGATCGGGCTGGAATCGGGCGAGGAGCTGCGTGCACGCTCGGTCGTCGCGGCGATCGGCCACGTCACGTCGGCGTACGTGCCGCCGGAGCTCGCCGACGTGGTCGAGGGCGTTCCGGATCCGAGCGCACCCGTCTCGCACGCGTCCCAGCACCGCGATCCCACCGCCTTGGCCGGCAAGGAGGTCGCGGTGGTCGGGGCGGGCCAGTCGGCGCTCGAGAGCGCGGCGCTCCTGCAGGAGGCGGGCGCTACCGTCCGCGTGGTGGTGCGCGGCTCGCGGGTGCTGTGGGGCGAACCACCCGACGTGGTGCCGCCCACCGGACTCCGTCGTGCCTTGAAGCCGAGCTCGAACCTCGGTCCCGGGTGGTCGCTGTACTCGTTCGCGAACGCGCCGCATCTGTTCCGGCGCCTGCCGGACGGCACCCGGTTGCGGTTCGTCGGGTCGGTGCTCGGACCGTCGGGCGCATGGTGGCTGCGCGAACGCGTCGACGGTGTGGTCCCCGTGCTCACGGGCGTTCCGATCCGCAAGGCGCGCTACGACGGTGCCAGGGTCACGCTCGAGTCCGACCGCGGCGTCGAGGTCGAGGTCGACCACGTCATCGCCGCGACAGGGTACCGGGTGGACGTCGATCGTCTGGGCTTGCTCGCCGACGACGTCCGCCGGGGCGTCGGTCGGATCGGCACGGCCCCGCGCCTGGACGCGGGCTTCGAGTCGTCGGTTCCGGGGCTCTACTTCACCGGCCTCAGCGCGGCGCCGACCTTCGGGCCGGTGCTGCGGTTCGTGGCCGGGACCCGGTTCGCGGCCCGCCGCGTGAGCCGGGCGATCGTCCGGCGAACCAGCGACCGCACCTGATCGCGTTCGACGTCCCCCCGAATCGACGCGATGAGGCCCATGGACGAGCCCACGACGCGCGACGACCTGCTCGGCAGGAGCGGTCCCATCGCGGCAGTGGAACGCTGCCTGCGTGACGTTGCCGCAGGGACGAGCCGTCACCTCGTGATCACCGGTGACGGAGGCAGCGGTCGGACCGCTGTCCTGGAGGTCGCGTGCGGCGCCGCGCGCGAGCAGGGCTTCCAGGTCGTCCACGGTGAGGGCGTGTTCGCAGATCGCGGCGTGGACGGCGCGGTGATCTGCGACGTCGTGCGTCCCCTACGCGACGCCGTCGACGAGCTGCGCGACCCGCTGCGTCAGGTGCTCGAGGACGTCGCGGTGTTGGGCGCGGACCGCCACGACGCACGTACGGTCGGCGCGGCGCTGGTCGAGCTCTTCGCCGCCGCGGGCCGGCGCGAGCCGCACCTCGTCGCGGTGGACGATGTCGACCTTGCCGACGCATTCAGCGCGCGGGTGCTCGCGTTCTCGGCCCGCCGGCTGCACCGTGAACGGGTCGCGCTGCTCATGACGGTACGGCGCGACAGCCGTCAGGGTGACCTCGAGGGCCTGCCGCGCGTCCTACTGCCCCCGCTGTCGGCAGAGGACGCGGCCGCGCTCCTGCATCGATCGGCGCCGGGACCACTCCGGCCCGAGGTCGCGCGTCGTCTGCTCGACATCGCGGGTGGATCGGCGCTCGCGTTGACGCTCCTCCCGCGCGTGCTCACGTCCGCGCAGCGCGCCGGAGCCGAGCCGCTGCCCGACCCCCTTCCTGTCGGCCCGAGACTCACCGCGTCGTTCTCACGCTCGATCCACGCGCTCGGGACCCGGGCCGCGGCCGCGCTCGTCGTCGCGAGCGCCGCCGCGCCGGCGCGCATGGACGTGGTGATGCGCGCGCTGCAGGACTTCGACCTCAGTGTCGACGAGCTGACCGCTGCCGAGCGTGCCGGCATCGTGATGCTCGACGACGGCGAGGTGCGCTTCCCGGAGGAGCTCACGCGGTCGGCCGCCTATCACCGCGCGCCGCCCGACGAACGCCGTGCCGCGCACGCCGCGATCGCGCGGGCCTTCAGCGAGCTCGGCTTGCGCGCACCCGCGTCCTTGCATGCAGCCGCGGCGACGCTCGTCCCGGACGAGGGCGTCGCCGCGGAGCTGGTGGCCACCGCCGAGACGACGCGACCGTGGTACGCGTGCGCGACCGCGTCCGAGCTGTTCGAGCGGGCCGCCGAGCTCACGCCCGACTCCCAGTGCCGGGCCGACCGGCTGCTCGCCGCTGCCGATCGCGCCCTCGACGTGGGCCGGCGCGAACGTGCCGCGATGCTCGTCGAGCGCGCGCGTGTCGGCCCGCCGCTCGATATCGATCGCCGCGGGCGCGCCGCGCGCGTTCGAGCCCGCCTCGCCAGCGCCGACGGGCGACTCCCGGAGGCGTACGCCGTGCTCGACGAGTACCGCGCCGCCGCGACCATGGCCGCGTCCCCTGCCGACGCCTGGATCCACGTCGACGCCGCGGCGACGGCGGCTCAGCTCCTGCGCGGCCATGTGGCACTGTCCCCGCCCCACCCGGCCGAGATCTCGCGCGCGGCGGACGGCGACCCGGCACGTGCGGTCGCCGAGGGATTGACCAGCACGGTGTCCGGTGCGTTGCAGCCCGGCGACACGACAGCGCTCGCCGACGCCGCGCTCGCGCTCGTCGACGGTCCGGGCCGGTCCGGGACCCTTGCGCCGGTGTTGCTCGCCGCCGCGCGGGTCGCCGCCGCGCTCCACCCGCGGGATCCGGCGATGGCTCCATGGCGCAGGGTCCTCGAGCGTCTCGCCCAACGCGCGGGCGACGAGGGCGCGGTCGAAGTCGTTGCGCAGGCGCTCGTGGCACTGGCGGACGTCGAGGTTCGCGACGGGGATCTCGAGAACGCGCGGCGCCACGTCGGGCTCGCGTCCGCGCTCGCGGCGCGCGAAGACCTGGTGGACGCGCAACGACGGGCGTACCTGGGTATCGCGTTCGTCGACGCCGCGGCAGGCGAGCTGGAGGCCGCGCGGCGCAACCTGCTCGAGGTGTTCACGCTGCCGGCGTCGTACGATCCACTGACCTGGATCCGCGCCGTGCTCACGCTCGGCCTCGTCGACACGTTCGACGAAGCCCGCGCGACGCCGGCGGAGTGCTTCACCGCGGCCGCACGCTTGGCGACCGGCACGGGACTCGCGGAGGTCCTGCGCACCCGCTGTGAGCTCGAGTCGATCGAGGCGCTGGTGGCAGCGGGCCGCCCCGACGAGGCCCGTCGCACGCTCACGCGCGTCGACGCGGCCCGGGTGACCGATGCCGCCCCGTCGCTACGCGCGTGGTCGTTGCGGTGTCGCGCGCTCGTCTGCGAGAACCGTGACGAACGTCGGCACTTGTTCGACGCGGCCCTCGCCGCCGCGCCCGACGAGGACACGGTCGGCACCGCGCGCACCCTGCTCACGTGGGCCCGGTGCAGCGCTGCCGAGGGCGACGACGAGAGCGCGGCCGTGCTTGCGCGCCGGCTCGCGTTCCACTCGTCCGCCGCGCCGCTGCCGGTGGGTCGGCGAGCCGCGCGCCGCCTCGTGCGCGCGCTCGAGCAGGCCGGGCGGCCGGGCGTGCACGCCGGAGCGGAGGCCGTTCCCGCGATCGCGATCGCGACCGCGGTTGCGGAGGGTGCGCCGGTGACGACCGCGTGGGGAGTGGAGCTCGGCGCGCTCGGCCCGCCCGACGAGATCGAGGTCGTCGACGTCCTCGACGACGGGGACGATGGGCACGACGAGGATCGCCCGGTCGAGCAGGTCGGCGACGACGCCGATCGCGACGACGTGGTCACCATCAGGCTGCTCGGGCACTTCGCGGTCCTCGAAGGGGAGACCGAGCGGACACCTCCGCCGGGCAACGGGGCCACGCTGCTCAAGTTCCTGGCGTTGCGCAGCGGGCGTGCCCACGTCGAGGAGATCGTCGAGACCCTCTGGCCCGGCACGCCCGTCGACCGGGGTCGGTCGCGTCTACGCAACGTCCTCGGACGCCTGCGTCAGGCGTCGGGCCCGATCGTGGAGCGCAACGGTGACCTGCTCATGCTGAGCGCGAGCGTGCTCGTCGACGCCGAGCGGTTCGAACGGGAGGCCGAGGACGCGCTCGCGCGCACGTCGACCGATTCCGACGCCGCCGCGACCGCGGCGAGCGCCGCGCTCGACCGGTTCGAGGGCGATCTGCTCCCCGACGCCCGCTACGAGCCCTGGGCCACCGCGCCCCGCGAGCGATTGCGGCGCTACCACCTCGCGCTGCTCGACCTGGTCGCCGAGCAGGCGCTCGCGGCCGGACACCTCGACGCGGCCATCGCGTACTGGCAACGCGCCATCGCGGTCGAGCCGCTCGAGGACAGCCGGCTGGTCCGACTGGCCGAGGTCCTCGCCGATGCCGGGCGTGTCGGTGCCGCCCGCGACGCCCTACGCCACGCGCGCGCGGTCGTCCGCGAGCTCGGTCTCATGGATTCGCCCGACGCGACCGCGCTCGGCGAGCGACTCGGGCTGGTGGGCGAACGCAGCTGACACGCGCGTGGGACGCGTCCTGGGAGATGTCGGGACGCGCATGGGGCGCGCACGATGCAGGTCCGAAACGGCCAGATCGTACGGTGCCCGGGTGCTCGTGTCATACGTGCTCCGTCTGTCGTCGGAGTCGCTGGCGGACGGTGTGCTGCGCGGAGAGATCGAACACGTCGAGAGCGGTCGGCGCGCGGTCGTGCGAGATCTGCACGGCCTGTTCGCCCAGCTCGTGACCCTGGCGGATTCGAGCGAAACCGGTGATGACCAGTCGGTCCGCGGGCCGGACGAGGACCGTCCGCCCTGAGGAGCTCGATTCCCGGCGCGGGACACGTGGGGCACGACCGGGACGTGGACGATCAGCGGTGATCCGTACACGACATGGGGTCGAGAGGGAACGTGATGGCAGCAGCGACGAACGGGAGTGCACTCGGTGCGATCGATCTGACCGCCGGCTCGTTCGCGGACGGGCAGGAGCACGACGACGCCGTCTCGGGGGGCGGGCCGCGACCGGTCTCGACGGTGAGCCTCGTCATCCCCGCGCGCAACGAAGCTCGCAATCTGGGTTGGGTGCTCGAGCAGGTTCCTCGGTGCGTGACCGAGCTGATCCTGGTCGATGGCTGTTCGACGGACGCGTCGTGCGAGATGGCGCGCCACCACTGGCCCGCCGTGCGCATCATCAGCGAGGGCGCGAACGGCAAGGGCAGCGCGTTGCGGGCCGGGTTCGAGGCGTCGACCGGTGACGCGATCGTCATGCTCGATGCCGACGGGTCGATGTCCGCGACCGAGATCCCGCGCTTCCTGCACTTCCTGGACCACGGCTACGACTTCGTGAAGGGATCGCGCTTCGTCGCCGGTGGCGGGTCGTTCGACATCACCCGGCTCCGTCGCGTCGGCAACCGCGGCCTCATGGCGCTCGTCAACGTCCTCTACGACACGACGCTGACCGACCTGTGCTACGGGTTCGTCGCGTTCCGGCGGCGGTACCTGCCGTACCTCCGGCTGCGGTCGGACGGCTTCGAGATCGAGACCGAGATGGTGCTGCACGCGCTGCGAGCCGGCTTGCGCATCGCCGAGGTGCCGAGTATCGAGCTGCCGCGGCGAAGCGGCCAGTCGCGCCTGCGCACGTTCCATGACGGCGCGCGCGTGCTGCGCACGGTGATGAACGAACGGTTCGGACTCGTGGACGTGTCGGGGTCGGCGGAGGCCGAGGTGCGCTCGGTCGGATGATCCGCGAACGAGCCGGCGGGATGCCAAGCGGCGAGCCGCCGCCCGAGGTGCCCGTCCGTGTCTGCGACGTCGAGCTGACCGAGCCGGTCACCGACCTGTTCTCGGGCCACGACGCCGCGCGCGTGCGCGTGCTCGGCCGGGTGCACGGTGAGCCCGTCGGCATGGTGGAGATGGCGCGCACGGCGGACACGGCCGCGTGCCGGACCGAGCTCTGGCGGGTGCTGGGCGCGGTGGTGAACCGCCACCTCCTGCGTGACGGCTGGGCACCGGTCGACGCGCTTCCCGCGCGCGGCTGCGCCGACGGGGGACGGACGCCGTGTCACGTCGCGGTGCGTCGCCGGTCGCAGCGAGTCGTTCCGATCAGCGTCGTCGTCGCGACCCGCGACCGAACGGACACGCTCGCCCGTTGCCTGGACTCCGTGCTCGGCGGCGACCATCCCGACACGGAGATCGTCGTCGTCGACAACGCGCCGTCCGACTCGCGCAGCGCGGAGCTCGTCTCGACCCGTTACCGCGGCCGGGTCCGCTACGAGCTCGAGCCCGTCCCCGGCCTGGCCAACGCGCACAACCGCGGGTTGCGCAGCGCGTCGGGCGAGGTCGTCGCGTTCACCGACGACGACGTCGTGGCGGATCGCGGATGGCTCGCGGCCGTCGCGGATGCGTTCCTGACCGAGCCGGGCGTCGACGCGGTCACGGGTCTCATCATGCCTGCCGAGCTCGAGACGACGGCCCAGCTGCTGCTCGAGCGCCACGGCGGGTACACGAAGGGATTCGAGCGCAGGACATTCGACCTCGGCGCCGCGCGCCCGAGCGATCCGCTGTTCCCGTTCACGGTCGGCCAGGTCGGCTCCGGTGCCAACATGGCCTTCTCGACCGCGGTCCTGCGCGACGTCGGCGGCTTCGACCCGGCGCTCGGCGCGGGTACGAGGGCCCGGGGAGGCGACGACCTGAGCGGGCTCTTCACGGTGCTCGCCGCGGGACATCGCATCGTGTACGAGCCCGCCGCCCTCGTGTGGCACGCCCACGCGCGCAGCGACGATGCGCTCCGCCGTCAGGCGCGCGGCTACGGAACCGGCCTCGGCGCCTACCTCACGAGCGCGTTGTTGCATCGTCCCGATCTCGTGCCCCACGCGCTCCGCAACGCGGGCGGCGCCGTGCACCACGCGTTCGCCGGTGGGAACGAGCGCAACCGCCGCCGGTACTCGGGCTGGCCCGCGTCGCTCGCGCGCGCCGAGCGCGTCGGCATCATGACCGGTCCGATCGCGTACGGCCTCAGCCGCCTCGACCAGCGGCGCGCCCGAGGTGGAACGTCGTGAGCGTCGTCGCGCCGGTCGAGCCCCTCGAGGAGGGCAGCGACGCCGACGTCGCGCCCGCGGCGCCGGCCGTCACCCGCCGGCGCCGTGCCGTGTCCCGGGTGGTCGCACCGCTGCGCGATCCGCTGATCCGCAACGCGCACACACTGACGCTCGGCTCCGCGATCACCGCGCTCACGGGTGTCGCGTTCTGGCTCGTCGCCACGCACCGGTACGGCACCGCTGCGGTCGGGCGGAACCAGGCAGCGATCTCCGCGTTGACGCTGCTCGGACGGCTGGGCGAGATCAACCTCATCAGCGCGCTGATCCGGTTCGTCCCGGCCGCAGGTCGCGGCGTCCGGCGACTCGTTCGCGCGTCCTACCTCGTCAGCGTCGCGTGCGCCGGCGTCATGGCCGTCGCCTTCCTCGCCGTCGTGGCCAGGTTCTCGTTCGGGCTCGACTTCCTCGTCATGTCGCCGTGGTTGGCGCTGGTGTTCGTCGCCGCGACGATGGCCTGGACGGTGTTCGAGCTCCAGGACGCGGTCCTCACGGGCCTCCGGCGCGCGCCGTGGGTCGTCGCCGACAACGGGATGTTCGCGATCGCCAAGGTCGGGTTCGTCGTCGTGCTCGCGGCGTCGTTGCCAGGCGCCGGAATCCTTGTGGCGTGGTGCGCGGCGATCGTCGTGTCGCTGGTCCTCACCAACACCTACCTGTTCCGTCGCGCCATTCCCTTCCACGAACGCACGGCACCATCCGCCGTTCCGATCTCGGCCGGTGACATCCGTCGCTTCGTCGCGGTCGACTACGTGGGCGAGCTGTGCTGGCAGTGTGTCGTGTCCGGCGTGCCCGTGCTGATCGTCGCGCTGTCGGGAGCGAAGGCGAACGCGTACTTCGCGCTGCCGTGGGTGATCGCGAACACGCTGTATCTGCTGAGCGAGAACATGGGCCAGTCGCTCATCGTCGAGACCGCGACCAGCCAGGACAACCTCGGCGACCGCTGGCACCGGGTGGTGAGCCACACGGTGAAGCTGCTGCTGGCCGCCGTCGCGTTCGTCGTCGTCGCCGCGCCGGTGATCCTGCGCGTCTTCGGGAACGCGTACAGCCACGAAGGCACGACACTGCTGCGCATCCTCGCGATCGCGGCCCTGCCGACGTGCGTGACCGCGACCGCGGTCAGCGCGGCGCGGGCGCAGCGCCGACCCGTCATCGGGCTCGTGATCCTCGCTGCGACGTGCTGCCTGACCCTCGGCGTGGGGACCGTCCTGCTCCTGCGCTGGGGGATCGTCGGCGTCGGCGTCGCGTGGCTCGGGAGCCAGACGTTGATCGCGGCGGTGCTGCTCCTCGCCCGGCGCGTGTGGCTGCCCGCTCCGCAGGCCGACACGCTCGGGTCGGAGCGGCCGCCGGTCCCGCGTGTGGACGTCGCGTCGTGGTGGCGGGTCGCGGCGCGCGTCGCGCCCCGGCCGGAACGAGGCACGTGGTCCACGAGCCGTGCGGAGCGCGCTTGGCGCGAGGTGCTGCCGGACGTGCGCGTCGCCCTGACCCGGCTGCCCGGCGAGCCCGTGCCCCGCGAGCTGCGACTACGTGAGCTGGTGTCGTCGCCGGAGGTGGACCGCGTGGTGCTCGGCACCGACGACCACCCGGCCGCGCTCGTCGCGATCGCGCGCGATGGTTTGGCCGCGGCGCGAATCGTCGCGCAACGTGACGCGTTGCGCCGGCTGTCGCGGTCGAAGCGCGCGGGGGAGTGGCGCGAGCAGGCTCCCGACGCGGTCCATTACACGAACGTTGCCCGCCCCTTCGTGGTCGAACGATGGCGTCCCGGCACCGTCGGCACGCGTGAGCTGCGCCGGCGTCCGGATCGCCTCGTCGATCTGGTCGCGTCGGCCGTCGACCGCTCGCTCACGCTCCAGGAGGCGACGACGCGCCGGCTCGGCCTCGACGAGAAGTGGTTGCGGCGACACGTCGACATGCCGGTCTCCGTGCTCGAGCACCGCTGCCGTCACCTGAGCGCCAACTCGTGGCGGTCCCATGCCCTGGTGGAGCTCCGGCACCGGCTCCGGGCGTCCCTGACCGCGTCCGACGTCGCGGTCAGCTGGTCGCACGGCGACTACACGCTCGTCAACCTGCTCTACGACGACGAGTACGACGTCGTCGGCTTCACCGATTGGAGCGCGGCCGCGCCGTTCGGGTTGCAGGGCCTCGATGCGGCCACCCTGCTCGTGACCGCCAGCGCGACGGCCCGCGGTCGCGAGCTGGGCCACGTCGTCGCGGACGCGCTGCGATCCCGGCGTCCCTGTGCCCGCCCGTGGCCGTCGGAGCTGGGCCCCGACGTCGACCGGGTCATGGACGCACAGCAGATCGATCCCGACGACGCGGTGCTCCTCGCGTGGCTCGCACACATCGTGCGCAACCTCCAGACGTCCTCGCGCTGTCGTCGCAGCCGGGTCTGGCTCGCGGCGAACGTCGACCCCGTCCTCAGGGGCGTGCTGTCGTGAGCGACGGCGTGACCGTCGTCATGGAGCGCACGGACACTTCCGTGGCCGTGACCGTGATCGTGTGCTCGTACACGCTGCGGCGCTGGTCGCTGCTCGAACGCGCGATCACGTCGCTCGAGGACCAGACGGTTGCGCCCGAGCGCGTCGTCCTCGTGACCGACCACTGCGCGCCACTCGAGCGGCGTGCACGCGAGCGCTTCCCGGACGTGACCGTCGTGTCCAACACGGGCGGACGCGGCCTGTCCGAGGCCCGCAACACGGGGCTGGCGCACGCGGGCGGTGACGTCGTCGCGTTCCTCGACGACGACGCCGTCGCCGCGCCCGGATGGATCGCGGCGCTGTGCGCGGGCTACACGGGTGAGGACGTGCTCGGCGTCGGCGGCCAGGTCGACCCCGACTTCGAGGCCGGGCGACCCCCGTGGTTCCCTCCCGAGTTCGACTGGGTCGTCGGGTGCAGCCACTCGGGTCTGCCCGGCGCGCCCGCACCGGTGCGCAACTTCGTCGGTGCCAACATGTCGTTCCGACGGGACGTGCTCGACGACCTCGGCGGCTTCCGTTCGGAGCTGGGCCGCGTCGGCACCGTCCCCGTCGGGTGCGAGGAGACAGAGCTCTGCATCCGGGCCGTGGAGCGCAACGGCGGTCGTCTCGTCTACGACCCCGGCGCGCGGGTGCGTCACACCGTCCCGCCCGAGCGGGCGAGCTGGTCGTACTTCCGGCGCCGGTGCTTCTCCGAGGGGCGGTCGAAGGCCGTCGTCGCGAGCCTGCGCGGAAGCGACCGCGCGTTGTCGGACGAGCGTGGGTACGTGCTGCGCACGCTGCCGCGCGGTGTCGTGGACGCGTTGCGCGACGCGATCCGGCGTCCCGGCCGTTCCGGTGCCGCGGTCGCCATCGCAGCCGGGCTCGGTGCCACCACGGCGGGCTATCTGACCGCGCCGGCGACCGCCGCGGAGGCGCGGCCCGGCCCGCAGCCCGGTGACCTCGCGGCTGCGCCCGCGCCGACGCCGCGGCCGTGGCGCGCGTGGGTGCACCCGGTCGCGCTCCTTGCCGCCCTCCTCTGCTGGGCCTCGAGCCTGCGCGCGGTGAACCTCGCGCACATGAACCTCGGGCTCGTCTCCGCGCTCCCCACGACGTACTGGCTCGGGCTCGTCCTGTTGACGGTCAGCTTCGCCGCGCTCGTGTGCGAGCGTCGCACGCCGCGCTGGCTGCTCGTCGCGCACGTCGTCGCGCTCATCGCGATGCTGCACGCGACCCCTGCCGTGCTCTACCCGACGCTGCGCTACGCGTGGACGTGGAAGCACGTCGGCGTGGTCGACTCGCTGCTGCGCAGCGGGCACGTCGCGACGGGCACGAACGAGCTCGCGATCTACAAGGGATGGCCGGGGTTCTTCGCGCTCAACGCGGTGCTGACCGGTGGGACCGGTGCCGGCTCGGCCGCGAGCTATGCCGCGTGGGGCCCGCCGATCTTCAACCTGCTCCTCCTCCCGCCGCTGCTCGTCATCTTCCAGACGTTCAGCGCCGACCGGCGGCGGGTGTGGACCGCGGTCTGGCTCTTCTACCTCGGCAGCTGGGTCGGGCAGGACTACTTCTCGCCGCAGGCGTACGACTTCGTCCTGTACCTGACCGTGATCGCGCTGTGCCTGCGATGGCTGCCGGCGGTCGAGTCCCGCTCCCGCGTCGACGTCGCCGGTATCCCGTCGGGCGGCGTCCAGCTCGACCGGCCGCCGCGGCGCCAGGTGCTGCTGATCATGGCGCTGCTCGTGCTCGCGATCGCGTCCACCCACCAGCTCACCCCGGTCGCCCTGATCAGCGCGCTCGCGCTGCTGTGGGTGTTCCGGGCGCGCCGGTGTGGTGCGGTGCTCGTCCTCGCCATCGTGTGCACGGTCGGCTGGGCCGCGCTGTTCGGACGGTCCTTCCTGGACCAGAACATGCACTCGATCCTCGCCTCGTTCGGGCAGCCGTTCGGCAACTCCGAGGCCGGGTTGGTGAACGCGAGCGCGGCCAGCCGGACCCAGGCGCTCGTCGCCCAGGCCGACCGGTTCCTGAGCGCGGCGTTGTGGATGCTGGGGCTCGTCGGGTTGTGGCGGCGCCGGGGGTCGGTGCGGCCGGAGCTCCCGCTCATGCTGCTCGCGTTCGCGCCCCTGCCGATCGTCGTCGCGAACAACTACGGGGGCGAGATCCTCTTCCGGGTGTACATGTTCGGGCTGCCGTTCGTCGCGTTCTTCGCCGCGGCGGCCTTCTTCCCGAGCGCCGCGCGCTCGCGGTCGGTCTCCCCGGTCCGGGCGCTGCGAACCGCGACCGCCCTCGGACTGACGTGCACCGTTCTCCTCGGCGCGTTCGTGTTCGCGTACTACGGCAAGGAGCAGGCGAATTACTTCACGCCGACGCAGGTCCGTGCGACCAACTGGCTCTACGACCACGCGCCCGACGGTTCGCTGATCGCGGGCATCACCGGAGATCTGCCGTGGGGCTACCGCAACGGCGACCGCTTCGCGTTCGAGTTCCTCGACGAGGATCCGCCCGAGCTGGCCCGGGTGCGACGTGATCCTGCCGGCGAGCTCGGACGGTTGCTCGCGTCGTCGGCGTCCGGACGTGGATATCTCGTGTTCGCACGCTCGATCGACGTCGACGTCCACATGCGCGGGGTGCTGAACCCGGGGGAGCTCGAGCGCATCGAGCGCGCGGTCGCCGGCTCGCCGACGTTCCGCATCCTGTACAGCAATCGGGACGCGACGGTCTACGAGGTCGTTGCCTCGACTGCTCGAACATCGACCGGAGGCTCGTGATGAAACCGCCGCTCATCCTGCTGGACACGTCTCGACCATCGCGACGCAGCCGGTCTGCGGCCGTCGCGGTGACGTTGGCACTGCTCGGCTGGGTCGCGCTCGCGCTCACGTACCTGGCTCCCACCGCGTTCCGGACCTTCATCGTCGTGACGTTCGTGCTGATCGGTCCGGGCGCCGCGATCACGGGGTACCTGCGCGAGCGTGACCCCGTCGAGGAGCTGATGCTCGTCCTCGCGTCGAGCACGGCGTGCGGGGCGCTGGTCGGCGAGGCGGTCTACCTGGCCGGTGCCGGCTCGCCGCGCCTCGTGCTCCTGCTCCTCGCGGCACTCACCACGGCGCTCGTCGCCGGGTCGCGCGACGAGATCAGACGCGGGGTCCCGCGCGCGTGGAAGCGCGCGCGTCCGAGAGTGCGGATGGCGAAGCCATGAACGCGGCGCCGATCCTCCTGTACCACGCGGTCTCCGACCACCCACCCGCGTGGATCGCACCGTTCACGGTCACGCCCGACACCTTCGCCCGGCACCTCGACCTCGTGGTCGACAGCGGACGGTCGGTCATGAACGTCTCGCAGTTCGTCGCGTGGAGCCACCGCGCCGCTCCCGACGACCCCGCGCCCGTGGTGATGACGTTCGACGACGGCTTCGCCGACTTCGCCACCGCCGCCCTGCCGGCGCTCGCCGCACACGGGATCCCGTCGACGCTGTACGTCACCACGGGCGCGTTGCGCGGCTCGCCCGCACCGGGCAGTCGCCTCGAGGACGCGGAGATGCTCGCGTTCTCCCGGCTGCGCGAGCTGGAGCTCGCGGGCGTCGAGATCGGCTGCCACGGCCACACCCACGTGCAGCTCGACACCGTCACGGAGGCGCGCGTCGTCGAGGACGTCGAGCGCTCGCGTGACCTCCTCGAGGAGGAGCTCGGCCATCGCGTGCCGAGCTTCGCGTACGCGCACGGGTACTCCTCACCACTCGTCCGGCGCGTCGTGCGCGCGGCCGGCTTCGACTCCGCGTGCGCAGTGCGGAACGCGTTCAGCTCGGCGACCGACCATCCGTTCGCGCTCGCACGCCTCATGGTGATGGCCGACATGGGCCTGGACACGATCCGGGGCTGGCTGGCGCGCGACGTCGACCCGCCCGCGCCTTTCCGTGAGGGGATCGAGACGCTCGGCTGGCGCTGGGTTCGGCGCGCGCGTGCAACCTTGACCTCGGTCGGAGCCAGCCGCTGATGACCGCGATCCACCGTCCGCGCGTCGTCGCCACGCGACCGCCGCTCGCGCCGCGTCCCGCCGCGGAGTACGACACGTCCGTTCCCGCGCTCGTGCTGAAGTTGGGGCGTTACCCGCTGCACGCGGGCGGACTGGGTGTGATCCGCACGCTCGCCCGCGTCGGCATCCCCGTCGTCGCGGTCACCGAGGACCGGTTCACGCCACTGGCGGTGTCACGGTGCTTGGAGCGTCGTGTGATCTGGCCCACCACCGGGACGGAGGACGACGACGAGCTCCTTGCCGGACTCGAGGTCATCGGCCGGAGCTTCGCCCGCCGGCCGGTGCTCGTCGCGACCGACGACGAGGCCGCGGTGCTCGTCGCTCGCCACGCCGAGCTGCTCGGCCGGCACTTCGCGCTGCCACCGGTCGAACCGCAGCTGCCCGGGATCCTCGCCGACAAGGGCCGGCTGCACGAGCTGTGCTGCGCCGTCGACGTGTCGTCGCCGGCATCGACCGTGCTCAGGTCGCGCGCGGAGGTCGACGAGCTCGCGCGGTCGTGGACGTTCCCGCTCGTGTTGAAGAACGCGGCGCCCTTCACCCGCCTGCGCGCACCCGCCGTCGGGTGCTCGACGGTCGTCACGACGCGCGACGAGCTCCTCCGCCGCGCCGACGCGTGGCCCGAGGATCCCGGCTTGCTGGTCCAGGAGTACCTGCCCGAAGAGCAGTGCGACGACTGGATCTTCCACGGTTACTTCGGGCGCGACGGTGACCTCCTCGTGGGCTTCACCGGCCGCAAGTTCCGGTCGTGGCCGCCGGGATCGGGGGTGACGACCTTCGCGGAGGTCGTGCGCAACGACGACCTCCTGGAGCTCAGCGAGTACCTCGGGCAGCGGGTGGGCTACCGGGGTGTCGCCGATCTGGACTGGCGCTACGACGGTCGCGACGGTCACTACAAGCTGCTCGACTTCAACCCGCGCGTCGGCGCGCAGTTCCGTCTCTTCGAGGACGACGCGGGGATCGACGTCGTTCGCGCGCTGCACCTGGATCTCACCGGTCGCCGGGTCCCGGCGGGCGCGCCGGTCGAGGGCCGCCGCTTCGTGCTCGAGCACCTGGACGCGTGCGCGCGCCTCGTCGCCCGCCCGCCGTGGCGCCCACCGGAGCGGGGAAGGCGGACCGAGGGCCCGCTCGAGCTCGGCTTCTTCTCCCTCCGCGACCCGCTGCCCTTCGCCGCCATGGCCGGTCGTTTCGGCGTTCTCGGCGCCAGACGGCTCGCGAACTGCGCGTTCAGCAGGTGGAAGCGCGATGATTAGGTTAGCCTTACCTGGTTATGAAGCAGAAATCGGGGACATGCGCAGGGGCCGGCGCGGGGGACGACCCGCCCTCACCCGGGCCGACGGGGCAGGGGCCGACGGCGGGCCCGGCGCCGGGACCGGGAGCACGGAGGTGATCCCGGGCGACGGGCTCGCGGGGACCCGGGTGCTGCTGGTCGACAGCGAGATGGCGATACGCGAGACGCTGTCCGCCGCCCTGCGCGACGAGGGCTTCCACGTGGAGACGAGCGCTGCGGGGTGCGAGGCGCTGGAGCGCTTCCAGACGATCAGCCCCGCGCTGCTGCTCGTGGACGCGCTGCTGCCCGACATCTCGGGCCTCGACGTGTGCCGCACGCTCCGGGAGCTCGGCACGCGCGTCCCGATCATCATGTTGAGCGCGCGCGACACCGAGCTCGATGCCGTCGTCGGGCTCGAGATCGGTGCGGACGACTACGTCACCAAGCCGTTGCGGTTGCGCGAGATGGTGGCGCGGGTCCGGGCGCACCTGCGTCGTATCGACCAGGTCGAGGACCAGCCATTGCAGCCGGAGATCCTCGCCGTCGGTGACGTGCGCGTCGACACGCGCCGGCACGAGGTGTTCGTGCGGGGCGAGAACATCTCGTGCCCGCTGAAGGAGTACGAGATCCTCGAGCTGCTGCTCGCGAACGCGGGACGCGTCGTGACGCGCTCGTTGCTGATGGACCAGGTGTGGGGTCCGGACTACTACGGGGACACGAAGACACTCGACGTCCACGTCGCACGACTTCGCAGCAAGGTCGAGCTGGACGCTGCGCACCCCCGGTGGATCGTCACGGTCAGGGGCGTCGGCTACCGCTTCGAGCGTCCCCGGCTGTAAGAGGAGACCGCCGACACGAGGCGCACTGCTGGGCGGAGCCGAAGGGATCGCGACGGTCATCCGCTAGCCTCGGGGTCTCCGATGCCGCGCGCCCACCGCCTCCGCTGCCGTCACGCCGCCGGCGTGTTCGGCATGGTTGCCGCCCTCGCGATCGCCGCCGCGACGATCCCGGTCACGGCCGCGCTGGCGGATGCCGCGCCGCGTCCCCCGACGATCGTCGGCGCAGCCACGGCATCGCACGCGCCGCGTCCCGACGATCCCGCGGCGCTGGTGCGCGCCGCGGCCTGGCGCGCCGAGACGTCGGTGGCGCGGATCACGACACCGCTCGACGTCCGCCTCGCCACGCCACCGGCGTGGGCTCCGGCGCTGCTGCTGGTGGCCGGGCTCCTCCTCATGTGCTCGCGCACCCGGATGGTGCGCGACGTCTTCGGCCGGCTCCCGGGTCGGCGCGCACCACCGCTCGCCTCGGCCTGAGCGTCGTCGCGAACGCGCGCCCCGTCGTCGGCGGACGCGCCCGTTCGTCGTGGAGACCGCCGATCCGTCGAGGGAGCCCGCCGATGAGCCCTGTCCTCGTCCGCCCCGACCGTCCGTCCGTCATGCGCCGCGACCCGCGGCGTCTGCTCGCCGCCGCGCTGGTCGCGCTCGCGATCGCCGTGATGCTCGTGCTCCTCGCAACGCTGCTCCGTGGGCCCGACCGGGTGTCGAGCGTCGGCATCGAGAACCGCGGCCCGTACCTGGTCGACGTCGAGGTCACCGGCGCCGCGCACGACGGTTGGCTCGGTCTCGCGGCCGTGCGTCCCGGCGAGCGGTTCGACGTCCACGACGTCGTCGACGTCGGGAGCCGTTGGACGTTCCACTTCACGAGTGGTCCCCACGAGGGTGGCGAGCTCACGCTGACGCGGGACGAGCTGGCGCGCGCGGGCTGGCGCGTCGCCATTCCCGCTTCCGTGGAGTCGCGACTCGGTGCCGAGGGCGCGCCACCGTACTCGGGCTAGCGGCGATCACACGCCGTCAGGCGTGGTCGAACGACCATTGCCGGCGACCGGCACCGGCGAGGAGACGCCCGAAGCGCAGCCCGGGGAAGTGGGCCGCCGCCGCGGGGACGTCGGTGCCCTCGAGCTCGCGCGCGAGTGACTCCCGTGCGGCGCGCGCCATCTCCTTGTCGACGTCGGCGACCATCTCCCAGTCGTCGTCGAGCAGCTCGGCCGGGCAGTGCACCAGATCGCCGAGCAGCAGCGCACGCGCGGGGCCCGACGACACGACCACGATCGAGCTGCCCGGGGTGTGCCCGGGCATGGGCCGGACGTCGACGCCGGGTGCGACCGTCGTGTCGGTGCTCCACGTCTCGAGCAGCGGCGCGACGGGCGCGAGACGCTCGGTCGCCGGGCGACCGCCCGAGTAGCGGAGCGCGATCCCTTCGTCGTGCGGGTCGTCGCCCACGAAGAAGTCCCAGTCGTCGGTGTGGCACCGGTACGTCGCGTTCGGGAAGCGGGGTCGTTCGCAGTCGGACACCCAGCCGATGTGGTCGAAGTGCAGGTGCGTGAGCACCACGTCGGTCACGTCGCCGGGGGACACGCCGAGGGCGGCCAGGCTCTCGAGCAGCCGGCCGCCGGAGTGGCCCTCGGGGCCGGCGCCCGCGTCGACGAGCACGAGTCGCTCGCCGGTGTGGAGCAGGAAGCCGCCGAGCTCGACGCGCAGCATCCCGTCCTCGTCGAGGAACTCACGGTGCGGGATCCAGTCGGTCTCGGACTTGTTGAACATGTACGACGGCGGGGCCTGGAACGAGCCGTCGAGCACCGGTGTGATCGTCACGTCACCGATCTGCATCAGGCGCTCAGGCTAACGGGCCCGCGGTGGCGTCGGCGTCGTCGCGCCGGTTGCGCCGCGTGCGTCGCTTGACCCTCTCGCGCCGCCGGGACTAGCCAGCCATCCGTGACCGACCACCGCGGGCGCAGGCACCGACGTGGCATCCCGGTCGTCGTCGCTGCGCTGGTCCTCTCCTTCGCTGCGTGCGGCACCGACGTGACCGCGCCGAGCTCGGCCCGCTGTCCGTGGGTCGGGTCGTCGGCAGCCGTGTCGCGACGCGTACGCGACGTGATGAAGCGCATGACCCGGGCCGAGCGGCTCACGATGGTCCACGGGACGGTGACCGGCATCGTCACCGAGCCCGGGTACGCGGGCTCGGTCGCGGGCGTGCCTCGCCTGTGCATCCCGCCGTTGCACCTCGCCGACGGTCCCGGCGGGGTCGGGGACCTGATCAGCGGCGTGACCCAGCTTCCGGCACCGGTCGCGCTCGCGGCGACCTGGGACCCGGGGCTCGCGCGCCGCTACGGCGCGGTCGTCGGCGCCGAGGCGCGCGGCAAGGGGATCGGCGTGGCACTGGCGCCGACCGTGAACATCGTGCGCGACCCTCGGTGGGGACGCGCGTTCGAGTCGCTGGGCGAGGACCCGTACCTCACCTCGACGATTGCGACACCCGTCATCGAGGGCATCCAGTCGCAACGCGTCATCGCGCAGGTCAAGCACCTCGCGGCGTACAACCAGGAGACGAACCGCGACACGGCGGCCGACGATGCGATCGTCGACGAGCGCGCGTTGCGGGAGATCTACCTGCCCGCATTCGACGCCGCGGTGCACCGCGCCCACGTCGGCTCCGTGATGTGTGCCTACAGCACGGTGAACGGCGTTCCTGCATGCGCCAACCAGGTGCTGCTGACCGACGTGCTGAAGCGCGAGTGGCGGTTCCCCGGGTTCGTCACGTCCGACTGGTATGCCGACCTGCCGGGAACCAGTGCGGCGGCTGCGGGCCTCGACATGCAGATGCCCGACAACTGCATGTTCGGTCCCGCGCTCGACGCCGCGATCACGGCCGGACGAGTGAGCGGGGCACGTCTCGACGACATGGTCCGCCGCATCCTGACCGTCATGTTCGCGACCGGCATCGTGGACCACCCGAGCCGCGGCACGATCGGCGACGACGTCCGGACCGCCGCGCACCGCACGCTCGCGCGCGAGGTCGCGGCGGAGGGCACCGTCCTGCTGCGCAACGAGCACGCGTTGCTCCCCTTCGATCCGACGAGGGTCCGCTCGATCGCGGTGGTCGGCGCGGCCGGTGCGGACTCCTTCCACGTCGGTGGCGGGAGCGCCACCGTGCTGTCGAACGAGGTCGTCAGCCCGCTGCAGGGGATCCAGGAGCGGGCGGGCGCATCGGTGCGCGTCACGTCGTCGCTCGGCACCGATCCGGGGCGCGCCGCCGCGCTGGCCGCGTCTGCCGACGTCGCGGTCGTGATGGTCGGTCGCGCCGACGCCGAGTCGCACGACCACACCGCGCTCGACCTGGACCGGGCCGCGAACCGCCTCGTCGACGCGGTGGCGGCCGCGAACCCAAACACCGTCGTCGTGCTCGACACCGGCAGCGCGGTCGTGACGCCGTGGCTCGACCGGGTCGGTGCCGTGCTCGAGGCGTGGTACCCGGGCCAGGAGGACGGCCACGCGCTGGCCGCGGTCCTGTTCGGCGACGTGAACCCCTCGGGCAAGCTCCCGGTCACGTTCCCGGCGTCGCTCGCCGACGTACCCGCGGCGACGGCGGCCCAATGGCCGGGGACGACGGGCAACGGGGTCGCGTACTCAGAGGGGCTGCAGGTCGGCTACCGCGGCTACGACGCGCGGGATGTCACGCCGCAGTTCGCGTTCGGATCAGGTCTGTCGTACACGACGTTCGCGTTCCGGCGGCTCCAGGTGACGCGCAGCACGAGCACGGGACGGGTCAAGGTCGGCGTCGACGTGACGAACACCGGCGGTCGGGCCGGTGCCGACGTCGTCCAGCTCTACGTCGGATATCCGTCGTCGGCGGGGGAACCGCCGCGCCAGCTGCGAGCGTTCCGGCGGATCCGGCTCGCGCCCGGTCACCGCGCGCGTGTGAACCTCCAACTCGACGCGTCCGCGCTCTCGCACTGGGACTCGCGTCGCCGGCGATCGACCGCGAGCGCGGGCGACTACGAGATCTTCGTCGGTGACGCGTCGAACCACCTTCCCGTGCATGCGACGACGCGCCTGACGCGCACGCGACCCGGGACGCGCGCGCCGTCGCCGAGCGCACCGCCCGCAGCCGCCGGTGGCGACGCGTCCGACCGGCAACGCTGCCCGGCCGACGGCGCGTTCGCGATGGCCAACGGTGTCCTCAGCACCCCCGTCACACCCTGATTCGTCCCCCTCCGTTCAGCCTCGCGCCACTCGCATCGGGCCCGGTTGGCGCGCGGTACGAGCCGCGCGGAGTCGGCGTTGACACTGTCGACGCGCACACGTACTGTCCGGGCAGGGCGCAGGGGAGGCGGAGTTCCGTGAGCGCGACGCGCGCGGCACGTGCGTCCTGTCGCAGCCGGTGTCGGTCGACGTGACCGCGACCGCGTGGGCGCCTTTGACGCCGTACAGGGACGACGTTCTGCCGCGCCCGCGATCTCGCGTGCAGTCGGCGCGCGCCATTCGCCGGGCCGCGCGCCTGCGCGGCGCGGCCGCCGGCTCGCTCATCGTCGGCGCGCTCGCGTACGCGGCGGTCTCGCAGGGTGCGTACTACGGCCGGGAGCAGAAGGTGCTGCTGGTGCCGCTGCTCCTGGCTTCGGCGCTGGTGGTGCGGCGACCGGACCGGGCCG
This sequence comes from Acidimicrobiia bacterium, assembly GCA_036558745.1. GTDB lineage: Bacteria > Actinomycetota > Acidimicrobiia > IMCC26256 > JAMXLJ01 > JAMXLJ01. The sequence goes on along the minus strand of DATBEZ010000003.1, from coordinate 65,171 downwards.
ACGCGGTCGCACCCGTGCTGGGCGCCGCCGCGCTCGCGGTGTGGTACCTCGCGGACGCGTTCCTGCACGGCGCGGCGTGGGCCGCGTGGCCCGCTGTCGGCCTGCTGCTGTCCCTCGCCGCAGTGGTCGTGGTGGTTCGCCGTCTCGACGACGTCGAGCGACGGCTCCTCGCCATCGGGGCCGGGCTGGTCGGCGCGGCCGTCGCGGCGAACGGGATGTGGGCGGTCGCCGTGCACCACGCGCCGCAGGCGCTCGTCGACGGCGGGATCTGGCGGGCCGCGTCGACGATCACGTACGCGAACGCGACCGCCGCGCTGCTCGCGCCGCTCGCCTTGGTGAGCCTCGCCTCACTCGCGTCCGCGCCGCGGTCGTGGCCACGCTCGCTGCTCGCGTTCGTCCTCGTCGCGGGGCTCGCAGCCACGGCGAGCCGAGGCGGGCTGCTCGCCTTCGCGGCCGGTGCCGTCGTGCTCGTCGTCGCGCTCGGCCCGCCGGTCGTGGTGGCGGCCGCACCCGCGCTCGGGGGCGCGGCCGTCGCGTTCGCCGCGCTGGTGCCGTCGATGCCGGCGGGCAGCGTCGGCCGTCCCGGGCTCGCGCTCGCCGGCGCCCTGGCCGGCGCTTCGGTCGCCGCGTGCGCGGCGCGGCCGAGGTGGAGCCTCGTGGCCGTCGCGGTCGTCGTCGTCGTCCTCGCTGGGCTGGCGATGGTGGTCGGCGGACCCGTCGGTCGGGACTTCACGACGGTGCGCGGCTCGCGGCTGACCCTCGACTCGCCCGACCGGACTGACGAGACGAACGCGGCGCTGCGACTCGCGCGGTCGCATCTCGCCACCGGCGTCGGGCCGGGGAACTACGTCCTGACGTGGCCGGCCGGCGACCTCGTCGACACGGTCGACTATGCACACGACGAGTACCTGCAGATCTTCGGCGAGAGCGGCGCGGTCGGCGCGGCCGTGCTCGCGCTGGGGCTGGTGGGCACCGCGCTCGCGGTCTGGCGCGCACGCACACGCGTGGACCGGTTCATGTGGGCCGGCACCGCGGCGGGCCTCGTCGCGATCGCCGTGCACGGCTCGCTCGACTTCGTGTGGCACGTCCCGGTCGTCCCGTTGACCGGCGCCGTGCTCGCGGGCCTCGCGCTCGGGCGGAAGGGTTCACGATCGGCGCGCGCCTCGCGCCAGGGGAGGAACGTCGCATGCACCGCATGATCTTCGGCGTCGCACGTATCGTGCTGGCCGTGCTGGCCGGGATCTCGGCCGCCGTGTTCGTGCCGCATCTCGCCCACGTCGGCGCGAGCGTGACCGGACATTGGTTCGGCGGCTCCGGCGCGGGATCGTCGTCGCGCCGGTGCCGCGTCGGCGACCGCTCCAAGCCGGTGGGAGAACACTCGAAACCCGTCGGTGTGCACTCGAAGCCGGTCGGACGGCACTCGGTTCCGTGCCCGGTCGGGATGCGCTCGAAGCCGGTGGGCGAGCACTCCAAGCCGGTCGGGATGCACTCGAAGCCGGTCGGGGAGCACTCGAAGCCGGTGGGCGAGCACTCGAAGCCCTGCACCAGGCCGGCCGACGACGACCACCACGTCGGCAGCCACTCGAAGCCGATCGGCGTGCGCTCGAAGCCGGTGGGCCAGCACTCGAAGCCGTGCACGAAGCCGGACGGCGACCGGCACCACCGTCGGCCGACGCATGACGATCACGATCACGTCACGCAGATCGATCTGCGCGCGCACCGCTGACGCGCGTCGCCGAGCGGGTCCCGCCGATCAGCGGCGCGGGTCGGCGCGCGCGAACGCGTCCGCGATCTCGCCCAGGATCTCGGGTGCCCGGTCGAGCTCGTCGCCGCGCACGAACACCTGCATCATCGCCTGCACGTCGGTTGCTCCCGCCTCGACGAGCTGAGGTACCCGCGCCATCGTGGCGTCGAGGTCGACGCGGCGGTCGTCGCCGCGCGCGATGGGCAACGGGATCTGCACCTGCGGCTCACCCGAACGTCCGGCGTCGCGCCAGGCCGAACGCAAGCGGTTCGCGCCGTCCGCGATCTGGTCGATCGTCGCGCCCATGATCGGGATCCACCCGTCGCCGAGGTCGATGATCCGGCGGAGCACGCGCTCGTTCAGCGTGCCCGAGAACCAGACGGGGAGTCGTTCCTGGGCCGGGACGGGTGCGCACCAGATGCCGTCGAAGCTCACCGACTCCGACGAGAACGACGCCGGCGACTGCTCCCACAGCGCGCGACACGCGGCGACGGTCTCGGTCAGCAGCCGACCGCGGGCTTCGAACGGCAGTCCCATCGCGTCGTACTCCTCGCGTTGCCATCCCGTCCCGACGCCGAGATCGAGCCGGCCTCCCGACAGCACGTCGAGCGTCGCGACCGTCTTCGCGAGGAGCGCCGCCGGGCGCAACGGGGCGATGAGGATCCCGGTCGACAGACGCAGTCGCGTGGTCGCGGGGGCGATCGCGGCGAGCACCGTGAGCGGTTCGCACCACGGGGCCTCGGGTGGCACCGGGAAGGTGCCCCACTGGTACTCGTCGGTGTTGGGTCCCATCACGACGTGGTCGACGACGATCAGGCGGTCGAAGCCTGCCGCCTCGATCTGCTGCGCGAGGGTGACGAGACCGCTCCAGCCGCGTGTTGCGAACGTGGCCCCGTAGTTGGGCACGCCGATGCTGAAGGTCGTCACGTCTTCCTCCGTCGTCGGTGCGCGTGCGGCACGCGGACCGCGCCCGACGGCGCGGCTGCGGGGACGCTACCCGGGCCGGCTCCGGCGGCCCGCGCTACCGCACGCCCTCGACGAGCACCGGACAGCGGGCGAGGTTCACGACACCGGTCGTCACGCTTCCCAGGGCCAGACGCGCGAAGCCGGTTCGGCCGTGGCTCGCCATGGCGACGAGCGTGGCCGGCAACGCGTCGGCGTGGTCGGCGAGCGCGCCCGCCGTGAACGAGCCACGGAGCACGGCGACGTGGGGAGTCCGGTCCCCGCGACGCAGGCGCGTCGTGATCGGTGCGACGAGCGCATCGGGGCGTTCGGCGCTCTCGACGTCGAGCGGGTGGATCACGATGGCGGCGTCGAGGTCGAGGCCGAGCAGGTCGGCCCACGGCCACACGTCGGCTGCGATGCCGGCGGACCGTTCGCTGCCGTCGACGCAGAGGAGCAGGTGCTCGCCCGTCGGTCGCCAATCGCGGGCGCAGTGGCGGCCGACGACGAGCACCGGTCCGGGGGTGGCCCGGACGATCTCCTCCGCCACGCTGCCGAGCACGGCCCACCGCAGGCCGCCCCGACCGTGGCTCGTCATGCACACGACCCGTCTGTCGTCCTCGGCCGCAGTCAGGCGGATCGCGCCGACCGCGTCGCGGTCGTAGACGACCATCGGCTCGACCGGTACGCCGTGCACCGTTCCCGCGAGCTTGTCGAGGTACGGCTGGGGCTGGTCGGGGCCGCCCCGAACCGCGGTGAGCAGGATGAGCCCGCCGCCGACGTGCCGGGCCAGCGCGGCCGCGACGGGTACGGCGCGCTCGGCGAGCTCCGACCCGTCGAGGGGAACGACGAAGGTGCGATCGCCCGCCATGGCTCGGCTCCTCTCGTGATCGACGTGGCGCTCTCGTCGCGTCTCCACCCGACTGTGCGCCCCGGAGCCGGGGCCGCCCAGAGGCCGAGGTCCCCGAAGGCACCGAGCGGGTCCCGCTGCGGCCTGGTCGCTTGCGGCTGCCTGACGTGGGCGTCACACTCGCGGCGCGACCACGGGAACGGGTGGTCGCCGGCCGGTCGAGGGGGACGCGCGTGGCGGTCAGCGAGCGGATGATGCAGCACCTGCACGACGCCGAGCGCGCCGGCGGAGGCCCGCGGGAGGCGACGTTCCTCCCCGAGCCCGAACCCCGAGCCCGTCACTACACGATCATCTCCGTCGACGACCACCTGATCGAGCCCGCACACGTCTTCGACGGTCGCGTGCCCGCGGCGCTGGCCGAGCGCGCGCCACACGTCGTCACGCTCGACGACGGACGCGAGATGTGGGTGTACGAGGACAGCTTCTATCCGCAGGTCGGGCTCAACGCGGTCGCGGGTCGGCCGAAGAACGAGTGGAGCATGGAACCGGCGCGCTTCGACGAGATGCGCCGCGGCTGCTTCGATCCCGACGCGCGCGTCCACGACATGGACCTCGACGGTGTGTACGCGTCGCTGTGCTTCCCGTCGCTCATCGCGGGCTTCGCGGGCACGATCTTCGCCAACAGCAAGGATCCCGAGCTCGGTCTCGCGTGCCTACGCGCGTGGAACGACTGGCACCTCGAGGAATGGGCGGGCTCGCATCCCGACCGGTTCATCCCCTTGCAGCTCGCGTGGCTCGGTGATCCGGAGATCGCGGCGGAGGACGTGCGCCGAAACGCGGAACGGGGCTTCAAGGCGTTGAGCTTCCCGGAGAATCCCGTCGACCTCCGGCTGCCCTCGGTGCACACCGACCACTGGGACCCGCTGCTCCGCGCGTGCGAGGAGACGGACACGGTCGTCTGCCTCCACAACGGCTCGTCGTCGTGGACCGCGGCCCGCTCACCGGGCGCGCCGCTCGAGCTGTACACGTCCCTGTTCCCGGTGAACGCGCTCGTGACCGCGGCCGACTGGCTGTGGGCGCGCATCCCGTTGCGGTTCCCGAACATCAAGGTCGCGTTCTCCGAGGGTGGGATCAGCTGGGTCCCGATGCTGATCGACCGCATCGACTACGTGCGCGACCACTCGTCGGCCGGCTCGCACGGCTGGGACTCGCCCGACCTCTCGCCGACCGACGCGTTGCGGCGCAACTTCTGGTTCTGCACGATCGACCTCGGCTCGACGTTCGCGCTGCGCGAGCACATCGGCATCGACCACATCTGCCTCGAGAGCGACTACCCGCACGCCGACTCGACGTGGCCCGAGACCCAGACGCTCGCCGACGCGGGCCTGCGCGGGTTGAGCGAGGACGAGATCCGCAAGGTCACGTGGCAGAACGCGTCCGAGCTGTTCCGCCACCCCGTCCCCACCGACCTGCAGCAGCCGTAGCGCGGTCAGTCGAAGACGATGACGCTGCGGGCCACCTCGCCCGCGGTCATGGCCCGGAACGCGTCGTTCACATCGTCGAGCGCGATGCGACGGGTCACCAGACGCTCGAGGTCGAGACGGCCGCTCCGGTGCAACGCCAGCATGCGCGGGAAGTCGCGCGCAGGATCCGCCGCGCCGTACACCGACCCCTGGACGCGCTTCGAGTCGACCATGAGTCCCAGCACCGGGAACGTGACCTGGTCGTCGAAACGGCCTGCCCCGACGATCGTCACCGCGCCACCGCGCCGGGCCATGCCGTACGCGGCGAGGATGGTCGCGGACGAGCCGACGACCTCGAGCGCGTGGTCGGTACCACCGGGCACGAGGTCGCGCACGGCCGCGACCGCGTCGACCTCGGATGCGTCGACGGTGTCCGTCGCACCGTTCGCCTTCGCCATGCCCAGCTTCGCGGCCACCCGGTCGACCGCGATCACCCGCGACGCGCCCGATAGTCGCGCGCCCTGCACCGCGGCGAGTCCCACGCCGCCGCACCCGACGATCGCGACCGTCTCGCCCGGGCGTACCGCCGCGGTGTTCACCACCGCGCCGACTCCGGTGACGACCCCGCAGCCCACGAGCGACGCGAGCGCGAGCGGGAAGTCGTGCGGGATCGGGATCGCCGCGGTCGCGGGCACGACGGTCTCCTCCGCGAACGTGGCCGTTCCGAGCGCGGCCATCACCGGATCGCCGTTTGCGGTCGCGTACGGGCCCGCGAACGCGTGATCCATGCCACGCTCGCAGAGCGTCGGCTGACCGCGCAGGCACGCCGCGCACGCGCGGCACGGCGCGATCCACGAGAGGATGACGTGCTCACCGACCACCGGTGACGTCACCCCGGGGCCCAGCTCGGTCACGACACCCGCGCCCTCGTGGCCGAGCACCGCAGGCATCGGCTGGGGCATCGACCCGTCGATGAGCGACAGGTCGGAATGGCAGACGCCGCTCGCCGCGATGCGCACCCGCACGCGTCCCGGCCCGGGCGCGTACAGCTCGACGTCCTCGATCGTGAGCGGCGCGTGGGCCGCCCGCAGCACTGCACCTCGCAATGTCTTCTCGCTCACTCCCTCGCTGCAGGGCTCCGGTGTTGCAGCGTCACCACCGCGTCGTTCGTTCGCCGGCGAGTGACCTGCGCTCCTCCGTGGCTCCGGCCATCGCGCGCGCCATCGCTCACGCGAAGACGCTAGGCGCGCGGCGGGCTCACGTGCCGGGGATGCGGCGGCCGCTGATCTCCTCGATCGTGATGCGCACCCAGTGGTCACGGGTGCCGCGCGCCCACGACCGCAGCGGACCGTTGCGCAGCCGCTCGAGCTCGTCGGGGTCGGTGATCTCGTGCGCGACGCCCTGCACGACGACGCTCCATCCGGCGTGGTACAGCGCCCGGTTCTCGTCGATCTCGAACGCGACCGGCGCGTCGCGGACCGCGGCGAGCTTGGTGCCCGCGACCGTGGAGAACACGACCGACTCTGCGTCGGCCAGGTAATTGACGGGCAGCACCATCGGCCGGCCGTCGAGCACGAACGCGAGCCGGCCCACGTAGGCCTCCTCGCGCAGCAACCGGAGGCACTCCTCCCGCCCGATCTCCTCGAGCGGCTTGCCCTCGTTGTGGGTCATGTCCCCAGTCTCCCCCGACGATGCCCGTGCCGCCCCGCTGGCACCATGGAAGAAAAACAAGTATCTTCTTGTTCAACGGGTCCAGCCGGCCGAGCCGGCCGGGTGACGAAGGAGGATGACGATGGCGGTTGCGGTCATCACCGGAGGGTCCCGGGGTCTCGGCCGTGCGCTCGCCGGCGCGCTGGCAGCCCGTGGATGGTCGCTCGTGCTCGACGGGCGCGACGGGCCACGCCTCGCGACGACGGCCGAAGAGCTGCGCCGCGCGCACGGCGACGCGGCGCCGACGATCGTGACGGTCGCCGGCGACGTGACCGACGACGAGCACCGGCGTGCGCTCGTCGCCGCGGCGGAGGAGCTCGGCGGGATCGACGTGCTCGTGAACAACGCGAGCGAGCTCGGGCCGAGTCCGCTGCCGGCGCTCGCGACCCTCGCACCCGACACGCTCACCCGCATCCTCGACGTGAACGTCGTCGCGCCGCTCGCGCTGATCCAGCACTCGCTTCCGTCGATCGCGCGTCGTCGCGGTCGCGTCGTGAACATCACATCGGATGCAGCGGTCGAGCCGTACGAGACGTGGGGCGGCTACGGCGCGTCGAAGGCGGCGCTCGAGCAGCTCTCCAACATCCTCGCGGCGGAGCATCCCGACCTGCGCGTCTACTGGGTCGACCCGGGCGACATGCGCACCGACATGCACCAGGCTGCGTTTCCGAACGAGGACATCTCCGACCGACCGCTCCCCGAGATCAGCGTGCCCGGTCTGCTCGCGCTGATCGAGGGCGAGCTTCCCAGCGGTCGCTACGAAGCACGAAAGGTCGTGCAGCCATGACCGTCTCGACATTGCCGACAACACGACGCTCGACGTCGACCGAACCCCCAGCCCAGTCCCGCACCACGTTCTCCTCCGGCCGGCTCGACTTCGAGCTGCCGCCCACGCTCGAAGCGCACGAACCACCGGAGGCTCGCGGCCTCACGCGCGGCGACGTGCGCCTTCTCGTCTCCCGCGGCATCGAGCCTCCCGTGCACGCGACGTTCGCCGACCTGCCCGCGTTCCTCGACCCGGGCGACCTCCTCGTCGTGAACGTCTCGGCGACGGTCCCGGCCGCGCTGGTCGGACGGCTCGCCGGTGCGCTCGTGCACGTCCACGTGTCGACGGAGCTTCCCGGTGGTCTTTGGCTCGTCGAGCTGCGCGAGCCGGCGGGTGACGCGACGGTCCCGTTCACCGACGACGTGCGGGGCCGGCACGTCGAGCTGCCTGGCGGCGCGGGCGTCGAGCTGCTCGCCCGCGCGCCGGACTCGACCCGGCTGTGGCTCGCGACGTTCACGGGTGTCGATGCGGTCGTGCCCTACCTGTACCGGTTCGGGCGCGCCATCCGCTACGCGCACGTCCCGCGCGACTGGCCGCTGTCCGCGTACCAGACCGTGTTCGGGACCGAGCCGGGCAGTGCGGAGATGCCGTCGGCATCGCGGCCGTTCACCGCCGAGCTGGTCACCGCGCTCGCCGTGCGCGGCATCGCGGTGACACCGCTCCTGCTGCACACCGGTGTGTCCTCGCTCGAGGGTGACGAGGCCCCGTACCCGGAGCGATACCGCGTCCCGCGCGCGACCGCGGCCCGGGTCAACGCCACGCGCGCCGCAGGCGGTCGCGTGATCGCGGCAGGTACCACCGTGGTCCGAGCGCTCGAGACCGTCGCAGAGGCGGACGGCGTCGTCCACGCCGGCGACGGGTGGACCGAGGTCGTCGTCACGCCGGAGCGGGGTGCGCACGCGGTCGACGGCCTGCTCACCGGTTGGCACGAGCCGCGTGCGTCTCATCTGCTGATGCTCGAGGCGGTCGCCGGTCGCGAGGCGCTCGAGCTCGCGTACCGGGCCGCACTCCGCAGCGCCTACCTCTGGCACGAGTTCGGCGACTCTCATCTGATCCTGCGGGAGCGGGGGCGCTAGCGCGGGTCGCCTGGGGAGGAGATACTTCCCCCGTGTTCGAGCGCTTCACCGACCAAGCACGACGTGTCGTCGTCCTGGCCCAGGAAGAAGCGCGCTTGCTGAACCACGGCTACATCGGGAGCGAGCACGTGCTGCTCGGTGTCCTGGCCGAGAGCCACGGCGTGGGTGCGCAGGCGCTCATGTCGCTCGACGTGACGATCGACACCGCACGGGCGAAGGTCATCGCGCTCGTGGGGAGAGGCGACCGGGCCTCCGCGGGTCACATCCCGTTCACGCCCCAGGCGAAGCGCGCGCTCGAAGGCGCGCTCCGCGAAGCCCTGCAGCTCGGCGACCACGAGATCGGGACCGAGCACCTCCTGCTCGGCCTCATCCGCGAAGGCGACAGCACCGCGGCCCGCACCCTCGAGGAGCTCGGCGTCGATCTCGACAAGGTCCGTGAGCGCGTCGTCGAGGTCCGTCTCGGCACGGGATCGGTATCAGGGACGCGGGTCGTGCCCTTCGGTCCGAGCCGCGGCATGACGGCGGCGGGGACACCGCTGCCGGGCGGTGCCGGCGTCTGCTCGTTCTGCGGGCGTGACCTGTGGGAGGTCGAGCGCTACGTGACCGGTTCCCACGCCGCGATCTGCGACACGTGTCTCGCCGGCGCGCGCGAGGCGCTCGACCAGGCTCCCGCGGGACCCCGCGCGGTTCCGTTGCCGCCTCGCGTGTTCGGCGAGGTTCCCGACGAGGACGCCGTCGCGGCCGTCACGTACGCGGTGTTCGCCGCCTTCGACCCCGACGCCGACGACGAGCGACGCGTCGACGCCATCGAGGGCGGTGCGCCCCTCGCATGGGCGCTGACGCGCTTGAAGGAGCGGTACCCCGACGCCGCGGGTCGTCTCGACCGCATCCGCTTCGACTCGGCGGACGTGGCCGAGGTCCGGATCACGGTCTCCGTCGGCGGCGGTGTCGGTCCCGCGATCGAAGGTCGCGTACGCCGCGGCGACGACGGTTGGAGGGTGAGTCGCGAGCTCGTCGAGTCGGTCCTTCGCGGTGCCGGTGTGCACGTGCAGGTCGTGAAAGGTCGTGAGGGGCCGGAGACGACGTCCCCGTAGACTCGGTCGCGATGACCGAGCCCGCGCGCACGACCGAATCCGTACGAGTCCGGTTCTCTCCCGCGCCCACCGGGTTCCTCCACGTCGGCGGCGCGCGCACCGCACTGTTCAACTGGCTCTTCGCCCGTCATCACGGCGGCACGTTCATTCTCCGCATCGAGGACACGGATGTCGCCCGGTCACGCGAGGAGTGGATCACCGGGATTCAGCAGACCCTGCTGTGGCTCGGTCTGCGCTGGGACGAGGGTCCGGTGTTGCAGAGCGGTCGCTTCGACCGGTACCTGGCGGCCGCCGAGCGTCTGCTCACGGAGGGCAAGGCGTACGAGTGCTTCTGCACCGAGGACGAGGTGCGCGAGCGCAACGAGGCCGCGCGCCGCGAGGGGCGCACGCCGGGCTACGACGGCCGCTGTCGCGATCTCACCCCGGAGCAGCGGGCCGCGTTCGCCGGCGAGGGCCGGCCGCGCAGCATCCGGTTCCGCACTCCCGACGAGGGCGTGAGCTGCTTCGACGACGTGGTGCGCGGCGAGGTCGCGGTCGAATGGTCCACGATCCACGACTTCGTGATCATCCGTTCCGACGGCACGCCGCTCTTCTTCCTCGCAAACGCGGTGGACGACGTCGACATGGAGATCACGCACGTCATCCGGGGCGAAGACCTGCTCGACTCGACCCATCGCGTGCTCGCGCTGCGCGCCGCGTTCGGTCATCCCGACCCGCCGGTGTACGCGCACCTACCGCTCATCGTCGGTGCCGACCGGGCGAAGCTGTCGAAACGTCACGGTGCGATCGCGCTCGAGGACTTCCGCGACCGGGGTTATCTCCCCGAGGCGTTGGTCAACTACCTCGCGCTGCTCGGATGGGCGCCGGACGACGGTCGTGAGATCCTCACACAGGACGAGCTCGTCGCCGCGTTCGATCTCGACCGCGTGAACCGCTCACCGGCGTTCTTCGACTATCAGAAGCTCGACTGGATGAACGGCGAGTACCTGCGTGCGATGTCCGACGATCAGTTCGCGGCAAGCGTGCTCCGTCCAGCGCTCGAACGTGTCGATGTGACCCTTCCTGACGACGCGATCGCCGCGTTGACGGCTGCCGCGAAGCCACGCGTGACGACCGTGAACGACCTCGCGGACCAACTTTCGTTCCTCGTCGACGAGAAAAATTTCGAAATTTCGGACGCGGAATGGGCGCGCGCTGTCGCCACGCAGCGCGCGCAAGAGGTGCTTGACATCGCCATCGCTCATGTCGAGCGTTGCGAGTGGACCGTCGAGGCTCTGAACTTCGTCACCGAGCTGAAGGACGCCGGTCTCAAGCCGGCCAAGGCGATGCCCGCGATCTACGTCGCGATCGAGGGTCGGTCGAGGGGATTGCCGGCCTTCGAGGCGATGTACGTGCTCGGTCGCGAGCGGACGCTGGCGCGGCTGCGAGCGGCGCGCCGGCGTCTCGACGACGGCCTCGACCAGGCGGGTTCGGGCACGCCGGACTGAGCCCGGTCGCGGGCCGGAGGCTCCGGCGCGACGAGCGGCTATCCTCGTCCTTCGGTCGTCGGTGCTGATGCGCCGGCGCCACCACCGTTCGGGGGTGGTGTAATCGGCAACACAACAGGTTCTGGCCCTGTCATTGGGGGTTCGAGTCCTCCCCCCCGAGCTGGTCGCCGGTCGGGAAAAGTCCTGGTCAGCGACCTGAAACGCCGACACGGCGTGCATGCTGGCCCCGTCGTCTAGCGGCCCAGGACGCCGCCCTCTCAAGGCGGAAGCGGCAGTTCGAATCTGCTCGGGGCTGCCAGCCCAGAGGCCCGGGTGCAACGCCCGGGCCTCGTCGCGTGCGGGAGCGAATCGACGCGCGGCTCGCACCGTCACGGCCGTACGTCGCGTCCGTCGTCGCGCGCGTGCGAGACGCGCTGCACGCAGCCGGTCGCGCGAGCGAGATCACGGGCGACACATGCCGACGCGCATGCACACGCCACCTCGCGCACGTCGGCACCGCAGCACGATCTCCACGACGCCGTACCGGCGTTCGCGATCGGTCGTCGGCAGCGCTCGCACGAGCGCTCGAAACGCCACCGACCATGCACGCCATCGTCGCCGTCGCGTGTTTTCGGCGTGCACACCGTGCGCGCGTCACGCGCGCAGTTCGTCGACGTGTGCGCAACGCAGAAATGCGCGCGTCGCGTGGGTGCATACATCGAGCCGCGCGAGGAAATGCTTGACCTCGACGCGCGAATACGTTCTCATTTCTCGGTAAGTGCCCACACGGCGGAGGTAAGCGCGTGAACAAGGCCGAGCTCGTCGACAAGATCGCCGACGGCGCAAGCCTGACGAAGAAGGACGCAGAGGCTGCGCTCAACCACACGATCGAACACATCAAGGCCGCGGTCGCACGGGGAGAGAAGGTGGTGCTCCCCGGTTTCGGCAGCTTCTCGAGAACGGAACGCAAGGAGCGCACGGGGCGCAACCCGCGCACCGGCGAGCCGGTCAACATCGCGGCATCAAAGGGCGTGAAGTTCACGGCGGGAGCCGGCTTCAAGTCCGCCGTGAATTAGGCCCCCGGAACACCGCGGGTCGAGGCCAACCGTCCAACGAAGGAAAGGTGGTGACCGTGCCTCCGGCAAAGAGAGCAACGGGCAAGAGAACCGCCAGGAAGTCAACCGGTCGTAAGAGCACCGCGCGGAAGTCGACCGCTCGGAAGACGACGGCGCGGAAGACCGGCGCACGTAAGACGACCGCCCGGAAGGGCGCACGCAAGACGACGGCTCGGAAGACCACCCGCAAGGCCGGCGCCCGGAAGACCACCGCGCGCAAGACCGCCCGCAAGGGCACGCGGAAGTCAACGGCACGGAAGTCGACCGCGCGCAAGGGTGCACGGAAGACGGCGGCGCGGAAGACCACCCGTCGCAAGTCGACCGGCGCACGGAAGACGACGGCGCGCAAGACGACCCGCCGCAAGGCGACCGGCGCGCGGAAGACCACCCGTAAGGCCGGCGCACGCAAGACCACCGCGCGCAAGGGTGCACGCAAGACCACCGCGCGGAAGACCACCCGCAAGGCCGGCGCACGCAAGACCACGGCCCGCAAGGGCGCCCGGAAGACCACCGCGCGCCGGTCGACGGCCCGCAAGGCCCCGGCAACCCGTCGGCGGACCACCAAGCGGGCCCGCAAGTCAACGAACGGGTCCTGAGCGTCGAACAGCGCACGGTGGGGAGGCGTCCGCGCGGCGCCTCCCCACTCGCTGCTTCAGGAGCGGGAGCGCAGCTCCACCGGATTACAGCTCGTCGATCCGCTTGAAGATCTCGGCGGGTGCACCCGCGTCGAGCACGTGTGACGCCTCGTCGGCCTCGGTGCGGATTCGGTCGGCGAACAGCTCGCGTTGCTTCTGGGCGTTCGGGCCCTCCACGTCGATCGCCATCGTCGATCGCCACTGACTCACGTGACGGAGCAGCGCGTCGATCTTGCGCTCGAGATGGTCGGTGACGATCTCGGCGTGATCGGGCGCGTCGGCCTCGAAGAGCAGCAGGTGCGCGGGCCGGTGCGGGCTCAGTCCCTGCTCCGGGAAGAAGTGCGGGTCACGGGCGGCGACGAGGCCGTCGAGGGCGAGGAACCCGGCGTGACGATGGTCGGGGTGGATGCGGTAGCGCTTCCACGGGTCGTGCGCGGCCACGACGTCGGGCCGGGTCCGGCGGATCACCTCGCAGACGGCGCCCCGGTAGGCGAGCCGCTCGTCGAGCTCCCCGTCCGGCGCGCCGAGGAACGTGACGTCGACCGCGCCGAGGACGCGGGCCGCGTTGCGCTGCTCCTCCTCCCTCGACGCGACGAGGGCGGCGAGGTCCGCGCCCGCCTCCCACGAGCCCTTCGACCCGTCGGTGAGCACCAACAGGTGGACGCGGCTGCCCGAGTCGGCCCACTTCGCCAACGTCGCACCGCAGCCGAACTCGATGTCGTCGGGGTGGGCACCGATCGCGAGCACCCGGTCGGGCGCCGGGAGATCCCGGGTCATGCCCGGCTCAGGACGTCGAGGTCGTCGGGAACGTCGACGTCGAACCCGAGGTCCGCGTCGCGCACGACACGCACCGCGAGCCCGGCGCGCCGCGCGCTCGCGACGTGGGCGCGGAAGGAACCGGGTCCGTAGGCGAACGAGAACCCCGACGGGAGCGGTAAGGGCAACGACATCGCCGGTGTCCCGTCGTCGCGATGGCACGGCACCACGGCCATGATCGGGAGGCTCCCGTCGCGGGTGAGAGGTGCGAGCGTCTGGGCCCGGGGCAGATCGGCGTGCACGATCACGACCCGGCGCAGACCCTGCGCGTCGGCCCACGCCACAGCGGCGCGCGCAGCCCCGTCGAGACTCCCGGGATCACCGAGCACCGACGCTCCACGCGCCTGTGCCCATTCGCGAACCTCGGGCGCGTCCGACACCACCGCCACGGGGTGGTCACCCACGGCGTCGAGCACGCGGTCGGCCATGCGGCGTGCCAGCGCGGTCCGGGCGTCGTCGTCGAGGCGACTGGCGAGACGGGCCTTGCCCAGTGCGAACGCCCGCACGGGCACCACGACCGCGTGCTGAGTGGCGACGGGGAACCGATCACGGCGCATGGGCCTGCATATGCTACCGAGCGTGGAGCCGGCCTACGGATTGGCGAGCGCGGTGCTGACACCACCGATGCGCTTCGGGCTTCGGTGGACGATCGAGGGTGCGCACCTCATCCCGGTGCGCGGCCCCGTCATCCTCGCGAGCAACCACGTGTCGTACCTCGACCCGATCGTGCTGGCGTACGTCGCCCAGTCGAGGGGCCGGAAGGTCCGCTTCCTCGCGAAGGCCGAGCTGTTCCAGCACAAGGTGCTGGGCCCGTTGTTGCGCCAATGGCGCCAGATTCCCGTCCAGCGCGCGTCGGTCGACGCCGCCTCGTCGTTGACGGCGGCAGAGGACGCGATCGGACAGGGCGAGTGCGTCGTCATCTTCCCCGAGGGCACGATCTCGCTCGATCTCGACCCGATGCCCGGCAAGTCCGGTGCGGCACGGCTCGCGGCGGCGACGGGCGTGAAGATCACACCGGTGGGTCTGTGGGGCGCGCAGCGGATCCTGTTCAAGGGGCGCAAGCCCGCGTGGCAGACGGGCGTCGCGGAGTCGGTGGTCGTGGGCACGCCGTTCCGGGTGCGCGCCGATGAGAACGTCGGCGCGGCGACGACCCGCCTGATGGAAGAGGTCGCGTGCGCGGTCGCGCGGGCGCGCGCGATCTATCCGCAGCGCCCGGCGACCGACGACGACCCCTGGTGGACGCGCACGCCGGCGAGCGCGTTCCGGCACGTCGGCGCCGGTTCGGGAGCGTGACGTGAAGGCCGCGGTCGTCGGCGCGGGCTCGTGGGGCACCGCGTTCGCGGCGATCGTCGCCACCAACGCGCCGACGGTGTTGTGGGCGCGCAACCCCGCGCTCGCGAGGATGGTCACCGAACATCACGAGAACGGCGACTACCTCGCGGGCATCGAGCTGCCGCCCGAGCTGCAGGCGACCGCGCAGATGGACGAGGCCTGTCACGGCGTCGACGTGGTTGTCCTCGCGGTCCCGTCCCACGGGTTCCGTGCCGTGCTCGAGCAGGCGCGCGAGTGCATCGCGCCCGACGTACCGGTCATCAGCCTCTCGAAGGGCGTCGAGCAGGGAACGCTTGCTCGCATGACCGAAGTGGTCGCCGAGGTGCTGCCCGAGCACCGCCGCGACCGCATCGGCGTGCTGACCGGTCCGAACCTCGCTCGCGAGGTCGCCGCGGGTCAGCCCACGGCATCGGTCGTCGCGATCGGTGACGAGGAGATCGCCGCGACCCTGCAACGGTTGTTCATGACCCGGACCTTCCGCGTCTACACCAACCCCGACGTCGTCGGGTGCGAGATCGCGGGCGCGTTGAAGAACGTGATCGCGGTCGCGGCCGGCATCGCCCACGGGATCGGCTATGGGGACAACACCAAGGCCGCGCTCATCACCCGCGGTCTCGCGGAGCTCGCGCGCCTGGGCGTGGCGCTGGGCGGCGAGCCGTTCACGTTCTCGGGTCTCGCGGGCATGGGCGACCTGGTCGCGACGTGCACGAGCGACAAGAGTCGCAACCGCACCGTGGGCGTCGCGCTCGGACAGGGCCGCGCCCTCGACGAGATCGTGGCCGAGATGCGCATGGTCGCCGAGGGCGTGAAGAGCACCGCGGCCGTGTTGGAGCTCGCGGGCCGCAAGGGCGTCGAGATGCCGATCGCGGAGCAGGTCGGCGCGGTGCTCTACGAAGGGCGTAAGCCGGCGGAGATCGTCCCGGCGCTGATGCTGCGCGAGGCCAAGCCCGAGCTGCGCGGGATGCGCCCGTGACGGCTTCGTCGGCTCGGCGGGAACGGTCCCGCCGCCGATGACGCGCGTCGGCGTGCTCGGCTCGCCGCGGCGGGCCGAGGTCGACGGGCGCGGCGCGGTCACGTTCGGGCGCGGGTTGCACGTCGACTGGATCGTCGGCGCCGACGACCGCTGGCATCACGCGGTGAGCGACGTCGCCGTGCGCCAGCGTCGCGTCGGTCCCGGGCCGGCGCTCGAGACCGCGATGCGGGTACCGAGTGGCGACGCGCTCCAACGCATCTATGGCGTCGGCGGTCCGGGCGACGTGGTGGTCGTCGAGGTCGAGAACGCGTCGCCGGCGCCGTTCGTCCTCGGTCTCGTGGTGCGTGGCGGGCGGGAGCTGGTCCTCGACGAGGACGAGGGCGTCGTCCGCATCGATGGACGGACCCTGCTCGTGGTCCCGCGTGCGCCGAGTCGGTGGGCCGCGGGCCGCGCCGGTGCGGCGGTCGAGGTCGCGGTCCACGGCGACGCGACCGACGCGCCGTTGACCCGGGTCACCGCGGACGAAGCCGTGTTGCTGTGGCCGGTGACGCACCGGACGCGTACGCGCGTCGCCCTGGCCCTTGGTGGCGACGTCCCGTCGGGTGGTGTCCCGCTCGCGGCGCTGCCCGGCATCGGCGAGGTGGCGGCCGGATGGTCGGCGCAGCTGCGCCGCGGCATGGAGGTGGTCCTCCCCGACGAGGGACTGCAGGAACAGATCGATGCGGCCCGTGCCGACGCGCTGCTGGCTGCCGCAGCCGGTGTGGGGCGCGGCGACGCGGGCCTCGTCGTCGCGTTGGAGGATTGGGGCTTCGACGCCGAGGCCGCGGCCGGCTGGCAACGGTTGGGCTCGCGGGCGCGGCGCGAGGCCCGTCGACGGGTCGCGTCAGAGCCGTGGAAGCTGTTGCACGAGGTGCGCGAGAGGCTCGTGCTCGAGCGCGAGGACGGTGCGGTGGAGCTGTTGCGCGGGTTCGCGCCCGAGTGGCGTGGCGCGAACCTCGACGTGCGCGGCGCGCCGACGCGTCGCGGGGTCGTATCGTATTCGGTGCGGTGGCACGGCGAGCATCCCGCGCTCCTGTGGGAGGTCGTCGACGCGAAGGATCCGTTCGCGCTGCGCGCGCCGGTGTTGGACGCGGATTGGTCGACGCGCGACGCGGCGGGGGAGACGTTGTTGGGCGTCGCGCGTCAGCGATAGCTGTCACACCTCCGGCGTACGATGACGGTGATGACGGATCGTCGCGAGCACGTCGACGCGCTGCGGGCCCGGCCGCTCGAGGAGCTGATCGACGCGTACGCGCAGCTCGACGCGCTGGAGAACGCGATCCGCGCCGAGCGTCTCGCGGTCTTGGGCGTGCTCGACGAACGGAAGGTGTGGTGTCACGACGGCGCCGCGAACACCGCCGACTGGGTGGCACTGACGTCACGGGTGCGGGTTTCGAACGCCCGGGAGATGGTCGGTGTGGCGCGCCGGCTGCGGGATCTCCCGGCGATGGAGGCCGTGGCGGCGGATGGCCGGCTGTCGTTCGACCAGCTCGTTCCCGCGTCGAAGGTTGCCGGCGCCGACGGCGACGAGAGCTGGGCTGCGCAGGCTCCGGTCATGTCGGGCGCCGCGCTCGACGCGATCGCGCAAGCGCGGCGGAGGGTGAGCACCGAAGAGGCGCCTGATCGGCAGCGCCGTCGCTCGCTGCGATGGTGGAACGACCCGAGCCACGGCATATTCGTCTCTCCGGGCGGCTGCCCGACGTCGACGGCGAGGTCGTGACCCGGGCCCTGGAACAGATCGCGGGACGGCTCGCACGCGGTCCCGGTGGCGAGAAGGAGCCTCTCACCGCTCATCTCGCCGACGCGCTCACGGAGCTCGCGTCGACGCACATCGCGGATGAGGCCGACGGTGACCGGGCGTGCGTGGTGCTCCACGTTCCGGAGACGGGTTCGCCGACGCGCGGTGACTCCGATATCCCGGTCGCCAACGAGACCGCGCGCCGGCTCGTGTGCGATTCCGTTCTCCAGGCACAGGTGAAGGACGCACTCGGCAACCCGATCGGGCTCAGCCCGAGGCGTCGCAGCGTGTCCCCCCGCTCATGCGTGCGTTGCGTCATCGGGCTGCGAACGAACCCGCACCCTGCGGCGCATCATCTCGTGCACGCGGCCGACGGCGGCCCGACCGAGCCCGCGAACCGCGCGTGCCTGTGCTCGTGGCATCACCACCTCGTTCACGAGGATGGATGGGGAGCCGACGGCGATCCGACCCGTCCCGACGGCCTGCGCTTTCGAAGACCCGACGGCCGGCTCCTCGAGACCACCGGCCCGCCCCTCGACCCCGACATTCGGAGCCGCTTCATCCCCGACCGGTGGCTCCACGCGGTGACGTCGCGGGCGTGAACGCGTCGAAACTCGTTGGTGGCGGCGCGGCCGGTTGCGCGATGTTCCCTTGGTGTCTTCCCTCGGCGAGCGTGGTCCGGAGATCGGCGAAGCGGTCGTCGCGCGCACGAGCGCGATCGTCGAGGCACTGAGCCCGCTCGACGACGACGGGCTCGGCGCACCGAGTCGACTGCCCGACTGGAACCGGCTGACGATCGCGTGCCATCTGCGGTATGGCGCCGAGACGCTGACGCGGATGACGAGCGACGTGATCGCGGGCCGGACCGCGTCGTACTACCCCGAGGGTCGTGCGCGAGAGCGGGACGGCACGCTGCGGCAGCGCGACGGCGAGACGGCACGTGACGTCGTCGCGTCGCTCGCGCGGGCGGGCGACGCGCTGCACGCGGCATGGGCAAAGCTCGACGAGCACCAGTGGACGGTGGTCGCGCACGAGCCGTCCGACAATCCGGACATCGGATCGGAGCCGCTCGTCGTGCTCGCGCTGTTGCGGCTCACCGAGGTCGAGGTGCACGGCGAGGACCTCGACCTCGGCCTGCCCGACTGGAGCGGGCTGTTCGTCGAGCTCGCGCTCCCGTTCCGGTTCGCACGGTTGCGTGGCCGGCGCCCGGACCCGCGAGCGGGCGCGCTTCCGGCGCGAGCGACGTGGCTGTTCGTCGCGAGCGACGGGCCGGCGTTCCGGATCAGCGTCACGGGCGAAGCGGTCGAGTCACGACCAGCCGAGCGCGACGAACCCGCAGACGTCGTCATCGACGGCTCCGGCCGCGACCTGCTCGCGCTGGTGCTCGGTCGTCGCTGCCGGGGGCCGATCGGTCTCAGTGGCGACGCTCCACTCGCCGAGATGTTCCCGCGCGCCTTCCCCGGTCCATGACGGGTTCGCGGCGTCGCGCCATTCTGGGGCGGTGAATGCCGACCGAGACGACGAGCTGGTGGTCCCGACCGTGGGGGAGCAGCAGCTCCCGGGCGGGATCGCGAACGCAGGCCGTGTCGTCCGCGTCGGTGCGCATGTTCTTCGCCCGTCGAGCCCGCACTCGGATTCGGTCCACGCCTTCCTGCGCGCGGTGAGACGCGCGGGATTCGACGGTGCCTCGTCGCCCGTCGGCATCGACGACGACGGTCGCGAGCGCCTCGTGTTCGTCGACGGCGACGTCCCGGTGCCGCCGTATCCGGACTGGAGTCAGTCCGACACCGCGCTGGCGTCGATCGCCAGGCTGCTGCGCGGCCTGCACGACGCGGCCCGCAGCTTCGACGCTCGGGGTCGCACCTGGAACGACAGTCTGGCCGACCCTGCGGGTGGGACGCTCGTGTGCCACAACGACGTGTGCCCCGAGAACGTCGTCTTCCGTGACGGCATCGCGGTCGCGCTCCTCGACTTCGAGTTCGCCGCCCCGGGCCGCGCCGTCTACGACGTGGCCCATCTCGCGCGCCTCTGCGTACCGGTCGACGACGAGTACGACCAGGCCCGTCTCGGTTGGCGGGCCGCCGACCGGCCGGCACGCCTGCGAGTCGTCGCCGACGCCTACGGGCTGGACCGGGACGGTCGGGCCGAGCTGCTCACCGCCATGAACGACGCCATCGCGCGCGTCGAAGCAGCAGTGCGGCGAAGCGTCGACGCGGGTGATCCGAACTCCGTCGCGATGTGGGACCGGACCGGCGGCGGCGCGCGCTACGACCGTCGACGCCGCTGGTGGACCGACCACCACGACGACTTCGCCGCCGCGCTGCTCTGAACACGAGCCTCCATAGGAACCGTCGAGCAGGCGGCCGAGCGCGTCGCCGTGTGAGCGGACAGACTGGCCTCCGATCACGAGACGAAGGCAGAGGGTGGAGACGTCGATGCGCGAGATCGCGGCAAACGGTTGGCGGTTCTCCTGCCGCGAGAGCGGCCAGGGCGGGGAGCCCGTCCTGGTGCTGCACGGCTTCCCGGAGACGTCACGCATGTGGGTCGGGCTCATGCGAACGCTGGCCGACGCGGGGTACCACTGCATCGCTCCCGACCAACGCGGGTACAGCCCCGGTGCCTGTCCGGTCGCGGTGGACGAGTACCGCTACGAGGACCTCGCGGGTGACATCCTCGCGATCGCGCGGGCCGCCGGCTTCGAGCGGTACCACGTCGTCGCGCACGACTGGGGCGCGGTGGCAGCGTGGGCCGCGCTCTCGGTCGACCCGGGGCCCGTCCTGAGCTACGTCGCGATGTCGACGCCGCACTACGGGGCCTTCGCGCACGCGGTCTGGGAGGATCCCGAGGAGCAGAACTACCGCGACGTGCTGACACTCTTGACCGCCGAGGACCACGCGGCCGAGGCCGCGCTCTCCGCCGACGACTTCGCAACGCTGCGGGCCGTCTGGTCGCCTCATCCGAAGGACGAGGTCGACGACTATCTCACGGTGTTCCGACAGCCCGGCACCCTGACCGGCGCGATCAACTGGTACCGCGCGTGTCGCGCGCACCGTCGCGCGTTGGACGATCCCTCGTTCGCGTTCGCGCCCGTGGAGACGCCGACGACGCTGGTCTGGGGCCGAGACGACCCGTACGTCCGGCCGATGAGCCTCGACCTCGCGGCGGATTGGATGAAGGGTGAGTACCGCGTCATCGAGCTGGACGCCGGTCACTGGCTCGTGCAGGAGCAACCCGACGCGATCGCAACGGCGGTCGTCGAGCACCTGGCCGCCCACGCGGCATCGCAGGCCTGACCACCGTCGGCCGCGTCACCGGCCGGCGATCTGGTGAGCCGTGCTCAGCTGCCGGTGAGCTCGGCGACGATGGGGGCGAACGCGTGGGCCTTGTCGCTCGGGATCACGTGGTACGAGTAGCACCAGCGTTCCCGGCGCTCGTGCAGGCGCTCCTTGATCTCCGACGGCGACCCGACGAGGCACAGCGGTGACGCGAGCACGTCCTTGGCGTCGGCCTGGAAGATCGCGGCGAGCGTGTCGGCCATCGCCGCGCTGTCGTCGGTCACGTCGGCGACCGCGAGCCACGCGTTCAGCTCGAGATCGTCGAAGCGGTCGCCCGCGCCCCCGCGCAACCATTGCACCTTCTCGTCGATGCGCTCCGGCAGGCCGTCGTGCGCGGCGGCGGCATCGATCTCGCCCGAGTGGATCGACGCGTTCACGCCGACGATGTCGGCGGCCGCCCCGGCGAAGCGCAGCATGCGTCGCGCGCCACCACCGATCAGGATCGGGGGGCCGCCCGGCCGGTGGGGTGGCGGCGTGCCGTCGAGGTCGGTCACGCGGTAGTGCTCGCCATGGAACGTGAACGGTCCGCCCGCGAACAGACCTTGAAGCACCTTGACGTGCTCGATCATGCGGTCGACGCGTACTTTCGGCGCGTCCATGGTGATGCCCGAACGGTCGTAGTCGAGCGTCTTCCAGCCCGCGCCGAGCCCGAGCTCGAGCCGCCCCTCGGAGAGCAGGTCGATCGTGGCCAGCTCGCGCGCGAGCACGGCGGGATGGCGGAAGTCGCAGTCGAGCACGAGCGTGCCCACGTTGATGGTCGTCGTGACCGTGGCCGCGGCCGCCATCGCCGCGATCGGGCCCAGGCCTTCGTCGAAGTGGTCGGGCACGAACATCGTCGAGTAGCCGAGCGCCTCCGCCTCGCGCACGGAGTCGAGGAACGACCGTCCCTCGAAGGGAGCCTGCAGATCGACCGCGAACCGGAACCGTCGGTGATGCGCCATGGCCGCAGTTGTAATCGCTGGCGTCGACGCGTGCGAGCAGCCCTACGCTCCGGTGGTGGAGCGCGACTGGGAGGTCGAGACCGACCGTGCGGTGCGCTCGTTCGACGCGATCGCCGACCTCTACCGCGAGAAGTACGCGGACGAGCTCGATGGCAAGCCCTACGACCGTGCGCTGCTCGACGAGCTCGCGGTCGCGCTCCGCCGCGACGGACCAGGAGCACCCGTGCTCGAGGTCGGCGGGGGGCCCGGCCAGATCTCCGCGTACCTCCAGGTGCGCGGGGTGCCGGTCATCACGTCGGACGCGTCAACGGCGCAGACGATCGAGGCGCGCCGGCTCGTTCCCGAACGACCGGCGCTCGTGAGCGATCTCGCTCGGCTCCCGGTGAGGCCAGGAGCCGTCGGCGCGATCGTCGCGTTCTACTGCCTGATCTTCGGCCCGCCCGGAGCGCTCGACGCGGTCTTCGCCGAATGGCGACGTGCGCTCGTCGGCGGTGGCCGGGTCGTGCTCGCCGTGCATGCGGGCGAGGGCGCGATCCATCTCCAGGAGTGGCACGGACGCGTGGTCGACATGACGGTCGTACGGCGCGATCCCGACGACCTCGTCGAGCGGCTCGAGCGCCACGGGCTCGACATCGAGCGCGCCGAGACGCGGTCGCCGTATCCGCACGAACAGGAAGAACGGCTCTACGTCGTCGCCACACGCGCGAGGTGACCTCCGGCGACGTCTAGCGTGATCGCCGTGGACCGTCCGACCGATCCCGGATCCGTGCGCGCCGCGACCGAGCTCGACATCCCGACGCTCGCGGTGTCGCTCGCGCGCGCGTTCGCGACCGACCCCGTACAGCGGTGGATCATCCCGGCGAACAACCGGCACCGGCGCATGACCGAGCTGTTCCACCACCTGCTCGCGATGGAGCTCGTGGTGGGCCGGGTCGACACCACACCCGACTGCGTCGGTGCCGCGATCTGGGCCGCGCCGGGACGCTGGCGTCTCGACCAGCAGGCCGCTCGGCCATTGGCCGAGGCGAGCGTGCGCATCCTCGGCACGAACCTCGAACGCTCGGTCCAGCTCTCGCGCGTGATGGAGGCGAACCACCCCGACGGCGAGCTGCACTGGTATCTGGCGACGCTCGGCACCCATCCGGACTGGCAGCGTCGCGGTGTCGGCGCGCGTCTGTTGCAGCAGGTGTTGACGAGCTGCGACGAAGAGGGCGTCCCCGCGTACCTCGAATCGTCGAAGGAGCAGAACGTGCCCTACTACCGCCACCACGGCTTCGAGGTGACCGGGGCGTTCGACGTGGCGCCCGACGGGCCGCGGCTCTGGGGCATGTGGCGCGAGCCGCGGACGGGTTGAGCCGCGCTAGCCGGGATCGGCGGTGTCCGGTTTCGGCGTGGGTACCTCGAGCGTCGGCATGTCGACGGGCGGACCCCAGGTGATCGCGGCACGCGAGAACGCCGACGCGAGCGACACGGTGAGCAGCAGCTCGACGATCTCGCCCGGAGCGAGCTCGTCGACGAGGCGCACCCGCAGGTCGTCGGGCAGCGCGGCGGGATCGCGCACGACGACGTCCGTGAGCGCGATCGCGGTCTTGAGCCGGGCCGGAAGCGCGCTCGACTCGTAGTCGTCACCGATGTTTCCGACGAGCTCCTCGGTGAGGCCCTGCTGCTTCGCACCTGCGAAGCGGAGGTTCCTTCAGAGCTTGCAGTCGACGACGCGTGCGTTGCGCAGCCGCGCGGTCTCCTTCGTCGGCTGATCGAGCGAGCCGTCGGTCCAGAGCCGCCCGTACAGGCGGTTGAACGCGCCGAACAGCTCCGGTTGGTGGTCGAGGAAGCTCTGTCCGCCTTCGGGAGCGTGAATGCGCACCCGTCCTCCTCTCAAGTGAAGGCCACGCCGATCCGGGCCGCCGTGACGGCGGTACCAGTACCGCCGCCGTCATCGGTCGTGAGAACGCACCGGACGCGGGTGAGGGCGTCGAACACCGCGATCGCGATCGTCAGCGTCGCGAGCTGGGGCTCGGTGAAGTGCGCGTGCGCGGCGAGGGCGTCGTCGTCGGTGAAGCCGTGCGGGTCGATCACGAACTGCTCGGCCAGCGCGAGCGCGCCGCGTTGCGCGTCGGTGAACCGGTCGGACGTCGGCCAGGCGGGAAGCTGGTCGACCACGTCCTCGTCGAGACCGGCTGCAATGGCGCGCGGATCACGCGTCGCCGCGTCCACGGGACTTCGCAGCAACATCGCGATCCGGAGCCGACACAGCTCCAGCGTGACGGCGTCGACGCCGGCCTCCCACACCGACCGGTACAGCGTGCGCAGCTCGTCGTAGCCGGCCGGGAGCATCGCGAGGACGTCGGTCGTGCCCTCTGGCACCGGCAACCACGTCGTAATCGCGGCGGTACGCACGCCGTCGTCGCTCGTCGTCTCGTCACGGCCCATGGCGCTCCGTTCCGGGCGGGTCGGGCGCACTCTACGCTCGGCGACCGAGCGCGGAACGCGGGCGGACACTGGACCCGACGGGCTCCGAGCGGTCATCCTGGTTCGTCCGGCAGAGCAGATCGGGGGCAGGCGATGACGACGCGCTGGCGCGCACTTCTGACCGGCGGGGTGGTGGTGGCCACGATGGCGCTCATCGGTGCCGGGTGCGACCTCCTGCCCTCCCCGAACGGACCGGCACCGTTGCGGTACCGCGACGCGATCTTCTCGTCGGTGTCGACGACGACCAACATCCAGTACGGCAGCGCCGTCAACCAGAGCAACCAGACCCAGGCGCTGCTGCTCGACCTGTACCAGCCGGTCGGCGACACGGTGACGTCACGTCCGGCGATCGTCTGGGTGCACGGCGGCAGCTTCACCTCCGGTGACAAGAGCGAGGTCGACCTCGTCGACGAGGCGAACGTGTTCTCGAAAGAGGGCTACGTGAACGTGTCGATCAACTACCGCCTCGGCCCGGGCTGCTCGTTCGCGAACCCGACCGCGTCGTGCATCCAGTCGATCTTCGACGCTCAGCACGACGCGCAGGCCGCGGTGCGGTGGCTGCGCGCGAACGCGTCGACGTACCACGTCGACCCGAACCGGATCGCGATCGGCGGTTCGTCGGCCGGGGCGATCACCGCACTCCAGGTCGCGTACAACCCGACCGACGTCGGTACCAGCGGCAACCCCGGTTTCTCCTCGGCGGTCGAGGCCGCACAGTCGATCTCCGGCACCGCGCTGCCGCCCAACCTGCCCAAGCCCGGCGCGCCGCCCACGGTCGACTTCCACGGCACCGCGGATCCGTTGGTGCCGTACTCGCTCGGTCAGCAGACGGTGAACAACGCGGTCGCGGTGGGAGACTTCTCGGTGCTCGAGACGTTCCCGGGTGCGGGACACGTCCCGTACGCACAGTTCCGCAGCCAGATCCTGCAGCAGACGAGCAACCTCTTCTACTTCGCCATGGACCTGAGCCACGCCGCGCAGTAGCGCGGCGAGCTTGCGAGCGCGACCAGAACTCAGGCCAGGCGGAGCGTCGCGAGCTCCTGCGCGCGCAGCGGCACCTCGCCCTCGAACCGTTCGAGCGGCCGGCCGCGCAGGTCGACGCGCCAGCCGTGGGCCGGCGCGCCGTGCCGGTCGACGCGCGCCGTCGACGGCTCGCGCGAGGGGTTGAACATGCGTACGACGAGACCGCCGGGCTCGCGTACGACGGCGGACACGACGGCGCCTTCGACCGCGAGCAGCTGGCCTGTGTGCGGGCGTGACGCGCCGCCAACCCCGCCGCCGCGGGCGCGCTCGAGCGGGACGAGGAACGCGTCGGCCAGTTCGTGGAGACGCGCGTCCTGCCAGCCGCCGGCGTGCGGGACGACCGCATAGTCGAGCGCGAGCGGTTGCAGGAGCTGTGGCCCGAGCAGCGGATCGAGCGGCCCGGCGGGGTTCGGGCGGTACGCGGTCTCCGAGCGCGACAGATACCCGGTTGCGCGCACGAGCGTGAGCGCGAGCTCGCGTCCGTCGTCGACCACCTCGTACTCGAGGAGGCCGTCGTGGAGCAGCGCGAGGCCGACCGAGCCGTCGGACGCGTCCACGAAACGCCGGGAGACGAACGTGGGCAGCGGGTGCTCGTAGGCGCTGCCCTCGACGGTGAGCCCACGGTGCACCACCGCGAACGCGCACTCGGCGTCGGAGCCGTCCACGCGACCGGGGAGCGGGAAGTGCGCACGGAGCCGGTGGTCGCGACACACGTTGAACAGCTCGGTGTGCACCCGCACGAACGGCTCGCCGTGGCGCAGCTCGAGGACCGTTCGGACGTCGACGTCTGCGGTCTCGTCGCTGCGTGTGGTGCACGCGCGCTCGTCACCGATCGCGTGGGTCGGCCAGCGGTACGTCGTCTCGACCAGCAGTTGGGTTCGCACGGGGCCGGACTCCAGGGCCGAGACCCGGACCGAGCGGGGCCGGTCGACGAGCCGGTCGTGCTCGGGCGGCGAGTAGTTGTACGTGTCGCCGCCGTCGCCGCCGTCGACGTAGCGGTTGCAGCCGGCGACCTCGAGGCCGTCTGCGGTCACGACGGTGAACGTGCCGTCGCCGCCGTCCACCTGGACGCGCAGGAGGTCGTTCTCGATGGCGTCGCCGCCCGGCGCCGCGCGCACCGCGCCCGCCGCGCCCGCCGGACCCGGACCGTCGACGGCGCGGTAGGAGCGCCAGCCGAACCCGGGCACGTCGTCGGCCGCGAACACCACCTCGGTCGTCGACGGCCGAAGGGCACGGAAGCGCACGGTCGCACCGCCGACACCGAGCTCCAGCACCCGGTCGCGCAGCTCCTCGAGGTCGTCGATCGTCGTGTCGCCCGCGCCCGCGGTCTGGAACACGACGTCGACCGAGCCGTCGTCGCGCTCGCGCAGCTCGTAGCTCGCGACACCGGCACCTGCGAACTCGACGCCGCGCATCATCTCGAGCACCCACCGCACCTTCTCGCCCACGACGGTCGCGGAGAAGCCCTCGCCGCTCGTCACACGGACGGCCTGGGTCGGAACCGCGACGCCGTCGAACGACTCGAAGTGGACGGGTGTGGTCGTCGCGTCGCCCGGGACCCGCGCGTGCACGAGCCCGCCACGCGTGTGCGCGGCGGCGTTCATCACGACCGTGGACGCGGCCGGGACCTCGACCGTGCGCGCGAGCTCGTGTACCGCGTCGCGCGACAGCCCTTCGCCAATCTGGCGCGCCTCCCGGTAGCGCACGAGCACCTCGTCGACCACCTCGTCGGCGCTGCACGCACACGACGAGTCGTGCGCGGCGTTCAGCACGAGCCGCTGCCACGCGAGGTCGAGCAGCGCGTCGGGATGACGCTCGGCCGGGAGCAGCAGCGCGCACAGCGGCTCGGCGCGACGCTCGATCGACCGTTCCGCGCCCGCACACGCCTGGTGGACGTCGACCCTGTTCGACGCGACGCCCATGAGCACGTTGGCCCGCGCGCTCGAACGCAGCTCACCGCGCCACGACGGCAGCCCGTCGACCGGTTGGGCGGTGAGGTACTCCGCCAGTGAGGTCACGACGAAGCGGTAGTCGTCCTGAATCGCGTTCGCCTCCGCGACGACGCGACCGAGCCACGGCTGCGGGAGCTGGTGGTCGGTCCCGTTCATCAGCAGCATGGCGCCGCCCGCGAGGCGCGCGTTGCCGAGCTCGAGCTCGTATCCGTGCGCGCGGGCGACGAGCTGCTTCGCGTCGTCGGGGAGGTCACGGCCGTTCGAGTAGGAGCCGTACAGGTACTCGGCGCGCACGCGCGAGCCGTCGGGCGCCTCCCACCAGAACGCGGTGCGATCGATCTCGCTCGGGACGCCGCGCCACACGACCGCGTGCTCGAGCCCGGCGGCGCGCAGGATCTGGGGCATCTGGGCGACGTGGCCGAACATGTCGGGCAGGTAGCCGACCTCCATCGGCCCGCCGAGCTCGGTCGCACGCGCGATGCCGCGCTGGAGGTCGCGGACGATCGTCTCGCCCGAGACCATGAACTCGTCCATGAGGATGGACCACGGCCCGACCGCGAGGCGGCCCTGCGCCGCGAGCCGTCGGAGCGACGCGGCGGCTTCTGGCCTCACCTCGAGGTAGTCGTCGAGCACCGCCGTCTGCCCGTCGAGCAGGAACCGGGCGTACGACAGGTCGTGCTCGAGCATGGGCAGCAGCGTGTCCATGAGCCGGACGAGGCGGAGCCGGAACGACTGGAACGGCTCGTACCACTCGCGGTCCCAGTGGGTGTGGGGGACGATCGCGACCGTCAGCGCCTCGGTGCGGGCCATGGGCCAACCATAGAAGCGGGACCCCTGCTCCGGCCCGACAGATACCCGTCAGAGAACGGACGTGGTTCGGTAACAGTTGCGACGCAGACGGGCAATCGCCTGACTCGATGATGACCCCGTCCCGGTCTCCGGGAGGGGCGCGGCGGACGCCGTGTCGGGGGTTCCATCGGGGAGGAATGCATGGCCGCGCGGCCCGTCTTGATGTCGATCTTCACCCTCGCGCTGCTGTTACCCGTCATGTACCGGCGGTACCGCCGACGCACCGGTGCTCCGCCGGCGTCGTTCAGGAACCGCACGGGCCGCATCCTCGTGATCGCGATGGCGACGGTGGTGCTGCTCGGTGTCGCCGGCGGCGCGGCGTTCGCCGCCAACGGCGACAAGAGCGGTGGGACCACCGGTACCGACGTCACCAATCTGATCCCGTCCGACAAGCAGGGGACGCAGACGGTTCCGAGCGCGGGTGACGTCGCGAACCAGACCGAGAAGGACCGCGTCGCGATCAACATCACGTGGCTGATGCTCGGCGGCATCCTCGTGCTGTTCATGCAAGCCGGCTTCGCGCTCGTCGAGACCGGCTTCACGCGGGCGAAGAACGCGGCCCACACGATGATGATGAACATGGTCATCTTCGCATTGGGCGTCGTCGGCTGGTTCGTGTGCGGCTATGCGTTGATGTTCGGCGCCGCCGACCAACATCAGATACTCGGGCTGACGCCACTCAGTCGCCCATGGCACATCGGCAGCTGGAACATGCTGTCGCACTCGGGCTTCTTCCTCACCGGTCACGCGTACGACGTGTCGGTGATGGCGTTCTTCTTCTTCCAGCTCGTGTTCATGGACGCCACCGCGACCATCCCCACCGGCGCGATGGCGGAGCGCTGGAAGTTCAGCTCGTTCTGCGTGTGGGGTCTCTTCGCGTCGATGCTGCTGTACCCGATCTTCGGGAACTGGGTGTGGGGCGGCGGCTGGCTGTCGCAGCTGGGCGTGCTCGGACCGAAGTGGGGCCACGGCGCGGTCGACTTCGCCGGCAGCGGCGTGGTGCACGCGATGGGCGGTGTCGCCGCGTTCTGGGGCGCCAAGATCCTCGGGCCCCGCATCGGGAAGTTCGACAAGGACGGCAAGCCGCGCGCCATCCCGGGTCACCACCTGCCGATGGCCATCCTCGGCACGTTCATCCTCCTCGTCGGGTGGATGGGCTTCAACGGTGGCTCGACGTTCGCCGGTACCGACTTCCGCCTTGCGGTGGTGATCACGAACACGATCCTCGCGTCGGCGACCGGCTGCCTCGCGGCGATGTTCGTCATGTGGAGGAAGTTCGGCAAGCCGGACCCGTCGATGACCGCGAACGGGTTGCTCGCGGGACTCGTCGCGATCACCGCGCCGTGCGCGTTCGTCGCGCCGTGGGCCGCCGCCGTGATCGGCATCGTCGCCGGCGTGCTCGTGGTCGTCGCGGTGCTCGTGGTCGAGCGCGTGTTCAAGGTCGACGACCCCGTCGGCGCCGTCGCGGTGCACGGCGCGAACGGCCTGTGGGGCGTGCTCGCGGTGGGTCTGTTCGCCGACGGCTCGTACGGTCAGGGCCTGAACGGCGTTTCATCGGGTGTGAAGGGCCTCTTCTACGGTGACGGCGGTCAGTTCATGGCCCAGCTCACGGACGTGGTCGTGCTGGTTGCGTTCTGCAGCCTGATGACGATCGCGTTCTTCACGATCATGAAGCGCACGATGGGTATGCGCAGCACCGCGGAGGCCGAGATCGCCGGTCTCGACCTGCCCGAGATGGGCGCGCTCGCCTATCCCGACTTCCTCGAGGCCCAAGGTCCGGTGTTCGTGCCGGTCGAGCCCGGGGACGGCAATGGACATCTGGAGCCGGTCAGCGCGGCCGGTCTGCGTGAGGAGTTGGGGCGATGAAGCGGATCGAGGCCATCTTCCGGCCGGAGCGGCTGCAGCACGTCGCCGCGACGCTCGACGGGGCCGGGTTCCACGGCTTCACCATCGCCGACGCGCGCGGTCACGGCCGCTCCGCGGACAAGGTGGGGGAGTGGCGCGGCGTGCCCTACGAGATGATGGTGACGCACAAGCTCGTCATCACCGTCTTCGTCGACGACCACGAGGTCGACGCGGTCGTGCGTGCGATCGCGGCCGGCGCCTCGACGGGAGCGATCGGCGACGGCTTCATCGCGGTGTCGGATCTCGCCGCGGTGTACCAGGTCCGCGCCGTCGCCGGGAACGGCAACGGGAACGGTGACGCGGCTGGGTCTGCCGCACCCGCGATCGACGCGGACGGCACGTCGAGCTGAACGCGGTGCGGGCATCGGTACGCTTGTGCCGATGCCAGCACGCCCGATCGCCGTCGATCTCGGGAACGCCTCGGTGTTCGTCGACTTCGACGGCACCATCAGCACGGTCGACGTCGTGCGCCACCTGTTGAAGCGCCTCGGGCCACCCGAATGGCGCGAAGTCGGGGCGCGCTTCGACGCGGGTGAGCTCAGCAGCCGCGAGTGCATCCTCGACGAGTGGGAGATGCTCCCGAGCGACGAGACGTTGCTGCGCGCGGTCGCCGGTGAAGTGCCGTTGGACCCTGGTTTCGGTCCGCTCGTCGCGGCGCTCCGCGACGCGGGTGCCGAGGTGACCGTCGTCTCGGACGGGTTCGGCTTCTATGTGCAGGAGGCTTGCCGCGACCTCGGCGTCACGGTGCTGACCAACGAGCCCGATTTCACGACCGGCCGGCTCGAGTTCCCACACGAGGACCGGTGCTGCGCGTGCTCGTCGTGCGGTACCTGCAAGCAGGCGCCGATCAAGGACGCGAAGTACCGAGGTCGCACGACGGTCCTCGTCGGCGACGGCAGGAGCGATGTGAAGGCCGCGATGCTCGCCGACGTCGTGTTCGCGAAGGACGACCTGGCGCGGTGGTGCTCGCGCGAGGGTGTTGCGTTCGTGCCCTTCGAGCGTCTCGCCGATGTCCTGGCCGCGCTCGTCCCGGTCGCGGAGGTCGGGACGTGAAGGTCGCCCTCGGGTCGGACGAGCGCACGGCACTGACCGACGCGGTCGCCGACGTGCTGCGGCAGCGCGGCGACGAGGTCGTGCTCGTCGGGCCGCCGGGCGGCGAGGTGTTGGAGTGGGCCGACGTCGGGCGCCGTGTGGGGGAGCTGGTGGCCGACGGTGCGTGCGGCACCGGGGTCCTCTTCTGCTGGACGGGGACCGGAGCGTCGATCGCCGCGAACAAGGTGCGCGGCGTGCGGGCCGCACTGTGCACCGACGCCGCGACCGCGGCCGGAGCCCGGAGGTGGAACGACGCGAACGTGCTCGTGATGGGTCTCCGGCTGACGAGCGCCGAGGTCGCCCGCGAGATGCTCGAAGCGTGGTTCACGACCGAGCCCGACCCGGGTGAGGCCGCGAACATCGCCCGTGTGGAGCCCGCCGCCGACCGGTAGTGTCGCCGTCGTGCCGACGTATGTGATGCTCAGCACCATCGGTCCCGACGGCTGGGAGACCGTGAGCCAGAACCCCGACCGGATCACCGGGGTGACGCGCGAGGTCGAGGCCATGGGCTGCACGGTCGTATGCCAGTACGCGGTGATGGGTCAGTACGACTTCGTCAACATCATCGAGGCGCCCGACGAGCACACCATGGCGCGCGTCGCGGTGATGCTCGCGTCGCGCGGGACCATGCGCAGCACGACCATGCAGGCGATCCCGCTCACCGACTTCGTCGAGAACCTCAAGTCCGGCTGACGCGCGCGGTCGCGGCAGGTCGCGTGATCCGGTAGGCGATCGGAGCTTGCTCCGTCGCCGTGCCGTGCCGTTGGGAGGGGAGCGGCGAGCTTGCGAGCGCGACCGATGACTCAGGTGGGTCGCGTGATCCGGTAGGCGATCGGAGCTTGCTCCGTCGCCGTGCCGTGCCGTTGGTCGGGGAGCGGCGAGCTTGCGAGCGCGACCGAAAACTCAGTACCACCACATCGACGAGCGACGGCGCTCCTCGCGCACGTCGTCGTCCGTGAAGAGCGCGGGGAGCACCGAGCCATCGGAGCGGCGGCGCACGCGGTACTTGGGCGCGCCGTCCTCGACGACCTCCGCGATCTCGAAGCCGCGCCCCCACGATTCGTTGAAGCGCGTTCGGACCTCGACGCGGGTCCCCGGAGTCACGGCGGCGATGGTAGGCCTTGCAGGGCCCGGTTGAAATGGCGTCTCACCTGCGGTGTCGCGCGCCGTCCCGTGCGTGCCGCAACCAGTACGCCGGGCGCGCGGCGGCTCGGGATAGGTTGCGCAGGTGCCTGTCCCCGTCGTGGCCGCGCCGTACCCGACCCTGCGCCTCGAGCGGAAGTGCTGGTCCGCAGGTGAACGTGTTGTCGTCGGCATCGACGAGGTCGGACGGGGCGCGTGGGCCGGGCCGGTGACCGTCGCCGCGGTCGTGTCGGCGCCCGATCACCTGAAGGGTGTGCGCGACTCGAAGATGCTGACGCCCGAGGAGCGCGAGAAGGCGGCTGCAAAGGTCCGCTCGTGGGCGCTCGCGATCGGCGTCGGGCACGCGTCGCACGAGGAGTGCGACACGCTCGGCATGACCGCGGCGCTGCGCGCGGCCGGGCATCGCGCGCTCGCGCAGCTCGCGTGCCGGGGCGTCGAGCCCGACCGGGTGATACTCGACGGCAACTACGACTACCTGGGTCTCGGCGCGCGGGTCACGACCGTGATCAAGGGCGATACGAGCTGTCTCGCGGTCGCGGCGGCGTCCGTCGTGGCGAAGGTGACACGCGACGGGATGATGGCCGAGGAGGCCGAGCACTTCCCGGCCTACGACTTCGACTCGAACCGCGGCTACCCCGCGCCGGTGCACAAGATGGCCCTCGCCGCCTACGGGCCCACCGCGATCCACCGTCGCTCGTGGATCTTCATGGAGAACCTGTGCTGGCGCGGGCTCCCACCCGCGCCCGGCCGCCTGTTCTGAGCGCGTTCAGGTTCGTATCTCGTTGAGCGTGTGAGCCTGACTCGGGAGCAGCGCCGTGCCGCCAGCGCGGAGAGGCTCAACCGCGAGTTGACCGGTTGAGCGCCTGATCGGGACCTGATCACCGACGGCTGCGATTCCGAGTGTTTGCACGGCGCAAATACCTCGATGCCAGGTCGAGGGACCCCGTACGTCCGGCCGGCGCGACGAGTTCGATTCGGGCGGTTGTTCCGCAGTCGTTCAAGCCGCGCAACCGGAACCATCTAGGCTGCGCAGCCATGGGCCAGGAGATCGCCGTTTCGGCGCGGCGTGGGGCGAACCCGTCGATCATGTTCTTCGACCTGAACCGGTCGCTCACGGGGATGGCGATCGAGCGCTACGCGTCGACCGACGAGGCACCGGGGGACCGGCCGCCCGACGTGCTCGCCCGGCGGCTGTTCGCCCTCGGTGCGACCAAGGTGTCGGTGTACTCGAGCGTCGTCACGGTCGAGGCGCCGGCCGAGCGGTGGGACGCGCTGCTGCCCGAGGTCACCCGTACGATCGAGAACCTCTTCCTCTACTACGGCGACGACGCGGGCTGGTCGAACGACGCCCTCGGCATCACGCCGATGGAGCTCCCCGAAGGCGACGAGGAGACCACCGACCGCAAGATCCTCGTCGCCCGCCACCGCCAGGCCGGCGTCTGACCAACCGGGCGGGCCCGGTCGCGCACTTGCGGGGCGAACATATGTTCGCATACGGTCGGGGACGTGGCCCTGGCTGCACTTCCCCGGCGTGACCGCCACGCCCGCGAGCACCTCGCCGACCTGGCCCGGCGGGTCCGGCCGGTCGTCTTCGCGCACGAGCGGGCCATCCCGATCGCGGGCGAGCTCGGGGAGCTGCTCCCGATGGGCGGGCTCCAGCGGGGCTCGGTGGTCGCGGTCGACGGGGTGCGCGGCGCGGGCGCGACCACGGTGTCGCTCCGGCTCGCCGCGGCCGCGACCGCGGCGGGGGAGTGGGCCGCCGCGGTCGACCCCGACGCGACCCTCGGCGGGCTCGCGGCGACCGAGCTCGGTGTCGAGCCCGAGCGCTTCGTCGTCGTGCAGGGCGTGCCCGACGACCAGTGGGCCGCGGTCGTCGCCGCGCTGCTCGACGGGGTCGCGCTCGTCCACGTGACCGTGACGCCCGCGCTCCGGGCCGGCGACGCGCGCCGGCTCGTTGCCCGCGCCCGCGAGCGTGACGCGGTGCTCGTCGCGCTCGGTGCGTGGCCGGCAGAGGCCGCGGTGCGCCTCCGCGCCGACGGCGGTGCGTGGCACGGCCTCGGGCAGGGCACCGGGTTGCTGCGCGCGCGTACGCACGACGTCG
This sequence comes from Acidimicrobiia bacterium, assembly GCA_036558745.1. Lineage (GTDB taxonomy): Bacteria > Actinomycetota > Acidimicrobiia > IMCC26256 > JAMXLJ01 > JAMXLJ01. The sequence goes on along the minus strand of DATBEZ010000003.1, from coordinate 30,542 downwards.
CGATCGTCGAGCGCGGGGCGGGCGCGCGCTCGCGCACGCTCGCCCGCGCCGGCTGAACACTCGGAATCGAGGCTATGGATGGCCGACGAAGCTGCGATCCGCACCTGTTGCATCGGGTGTCCCGACTGGCCGGTCGTCGTCGCGCGCCGCACCGATCCGTCGTGTCGCGACCAGCCGACGGTCGTGCTCGAACCGCCGGGTTCGAACCGGGTCGGGCTCGTGCGCGCCGCGTCGCCCGAAGCCCGGGCCGAGGGTGTCACGCCGGGATTGCGCCGGCGTGAGGCCGAAGCCCGCTGCGCCGGGCTCGTGGTGCACGTCACCGACGTCGCGGCCGAAGCGCGCGCGTTCGAGGTGCTGGCGCGCGCGGTCGAGGTGATGACGCCGCGGATCATGCTCGACCGGCCGGGGCGGCTGACGTTCCCGACGCGCGGCCCGTCGCGCTACTTCGGCGGTGACGACGCGCTCGTCGCACGCCTCCACGACGCGATCGTCGACGCGGGTCTGGGTGACGTGCCGGTGCGGATCGGCATCGCCGGCAGCCGGTTCGCGGCCGGTCTCGCGGCGCGCCGGAACACGGTCGTCCCCACCGGTGGGACCGCCGAGTTCCTCGCCGACTGGCCGGTGCGGGTGCTGGGCGATCCCGAGTTCGCCGATCTCCTCGTCCGGCTCGGGTTGCGCACCCTCGGCGCGTTCGCCGCGCTCCCGCCGACGGCGGTGCTCGCGCGCTTCGGTCCCGTCGGACACGACGCGCACCGTCTGGCTCGTGGGCTCGACCTGCACCCACCGGTGCTCGCGCCACCGCCGCCCGAGCTGGTCGAGACGCACGATTTCGAGCCGCCAGCGGAGCGCGTCGACATCGCCACGTTCGCGGCCAAGACCATGGCCGACCGTCTCCTCGACGCGCTCGCGGCGCGCGGCCTCGCGTGCACCCAGGTGATCGTCGAGGCCGAGACCGAGCACGGCGAGCAGACCTCGCGCTGCTGGCGTCACGACCGCGCCCTCACGCCCGCCGCGCTCGCGGAACGCGTGCGCTGGCAGCTCGAAGGGTGGCTCGCGGCCAGCGAGAGGCCGATCGATGACGACCTGCTCGCGGCGGACGCGGTCACCGCGGGGCTCACGCAGCTGCGGCTCGTCCCCGACGAGGTCGTCCCCGCGGTCGGTCGCCAGCTCGGCTTCTGGGGTGGCGACGCGGCCGCGGCCGACCGGGCCGCGCGGGCGTTCGCGCGCGTGCAGGGTCTGCTCGGTCCGGACGCGGTCGTCTCCCCGGTCGTGCAGGGGGGACGCACGCCGGCCGAGCGCGTCCGGTGGGTGCCGTGGGGCGAGCCTCGTGAACCGTTGCGGCCCGACGGGCACGGGTCGTGGCCCGGCGCGATCCCGCCGCCCGCACCCGCGCGCATCCTCCGTCCGCCCGCGCCGGTCGAGATCGTCGACGACCGGGGTGCACCGGTGCAGGTGTCGGCGCGTGGCGACGCGTCGGGCGCGCCGTCCGCGCTGCGCGGTGACGTGCTGCCCGGTGGTGGTGGCACGGTCGTCGGCTGGGCCGGACCGTGGCTGCACGACGTGCGCTGGTGGGACCCGGTCGAGCGCCGCCGCCAGGCCCGGTGGCAGCTCGTCGTGCACGCGGCCACGGTCGACCTCGCGTGTCTCGTCGTGCTCGAACGCGGCCGCGCCTTCCTCGAAGCGATCTACGACTGAGCGCGGCGGTCGGAGATGCAGCGGAGGCCTGGCAGGAACGAGCGAATGGCATCGCTGCTGCGTGCTGACCTCACCGGTGGAATGAGCGAGCGCAGCGATGCAGGCCCGGGAGGCCGGAGCGGAATCGACCAATGAACACCTGCAGCAACATGTCGCCGGGCGCCTACGCCGAGCTGCACTGCCACACGAACTTCTCCTTCCTCGACGGCGCGAGCCACGCCGAGGAGCTGGTGGAGGAGGCGGCGCGGCTCGGGCTCGCCGCGCTCGCGGTCACCGACCACGACGGGTTCTACGGCATCGTGCGCTTCGCCGAGGCCGCGCGCGAGCTCGCGCTGCCGACCGTCTTCGGCGCGGAGCTCACCTTGGGCCTCGGGAGTGGCGAGCTTGCGAGCGCGAGGAGAGACGGAGAAGCCGATCCGCACGGCGAGCACGTGGTCGTCCTCGCCGACGGTCCGATCGGGTACGCGCGCCTCGCCCGCGCCGTCAGCGAGGCCCAGCTGCGGGGCGAGAAGGGCGCGCCCCGCTTCGACCTCGCCACGCTCGCCGACGCGTCGCGCGCCGGCGTGCACGCCAACGGGTCCCGCACGTCGCGCGCCAACGACTCGTGGTTCGTGCTGACCGGGTGTCGCAAGGGCACCGTGCCCGCCGCGCTCACCGATGCGGGTCCTGCCGCGGCCCGGCGCGCCCTCGACCGTCTGGTCGACGGGTTCGGCCGCGACCGCGTGCTCGTCGAGCTGTGGGATCACGGCGACCCCCTCGACCGTCACCGCAACGACGCGCTCGCCGCGGTCGCGGCCGCGGCAGGCGTCGAGGTCGTGGCCACGAACAACGTCCACTACGCGACCGCGCGACAACGCCCGCTCGCGCAGGCGCTCGCTGCGGTCCGGGCCCGTCGATCGCTCGACGAGCTCGACGGGTGGCTGCCCGCGTCGGGGCTCGCGCACCTGCGCGGCCCGGCCGAGCAGCACCGACGCTTCGCCCGCTACCCGGGCGCGGTCGAGCGCACGGCCGAGGTCGCGGCGCTCGCCGCGTTCGACCTGCGTCACGCGGCACCGAACCTGCCCGACCATCCGGTACCGCCCGGCCACACCGAGATGATGTGGCTGCGCGAGCTGACGTACCGGGGCGCGACCCGTCGCTACCCGTCGACCTACGAACGCCACGACGACGCGATGCGCCAGATCGCGCACGAGCTCGACGTCATCGAGGCGTTGGGTTTCCCCGGCTACTTCCTGCTCGTGCACGACATCGTCGAGTTCTGCCGGGTCAACGACATCTACTGCCAGGGTCGGGGGAGCGCGGCGAACAGCGCGGTCTGCTACGCGCTCGGCGTCACGAAGGCCGACGCGGTGAGCCTCGGCCTGCTGTTCGAGCGATTCCTGTCACCCGAGCGCGACGGTCCGCCCGACATCGACCTCGACATCGAGCACCAACGCCGCGAGGAGGTGATCCAGTACGTGTACGAGCGCTACGGGCGCGACCGCGCCGCGCAGGTCGCGAACGTCATCACGTACCGGCCCCGCTCGGCGTTGCGCGAGATGGCGAAGGTCGCAGGTCTGTCACCCGGTCACGCCGACGCGCTCACGCGCTGGATCGACCGCTGGCGCTCGAGCGCGGGCGCGTTCGACGACTACGTGAAGTCCGACGGCGCGCCGCCCGCGCCGGAGCTCGTGCTCGACCTTGCGAAGCAGGTGCTCGACTTCCCGCGTCACCTCGGCATCCACTCGGGCGGGATGGTGATGGCCGACCGGCCGCTGGTGGAGTGCTGCCCGGTCGAGTGGGCCCGGATGGAGAACCGCTCGGTGCTCCAGTGGGACAAGGACGACTGCGCGGCCGCAGGGCTGGTGAAGTTCGACCTGCTCGGCCTCGGGATGCTCACGATGCTGCACCTCGCGGTCGACCTCGTGCGCGCGCACGAAGGAGTCGACGTCGACCTGGCGACGATCCCGCAGGAGCCGGAGGTCTACGACCTGTTGAGCGCGGCCGACACCATCGGCGTGTTCCAGGTCGAGAGCCGGGCCCAGATGGCCACGCTGCCCCGGTTGCGCCCGCGCGGCTTCTACGACCTCGTGGTGGAGGTCGCGCTGATCCGCCCGGGACCGATCCAGGGCGGCTCGGTGCACCCGTACCTGCGGCGGCGAAGCGGCGAGGAGCCGGTGACGTACCCGCACCCGATCCTCGAGCCGTGCCTGAAGAAGACGCTCGGCGTGCCGCTGTTCCAGGAGCAGCTCATGCAGATGGCGATCGACGCCGCGGGGTTCACACCCGGCGAGGCCGACCAGCTGCGCCAGGCGATGGGCTCGAAGCGGTCGCACGCGCGCATGGCCCGCATGCGCGAGCGGTTGCTGGAGGGGCTGGCGTGCAACGACATCACCGGTGACACCGCGGCCGACATCGCCAAGAAGCTCGAGGCGTTCGCCGACTTCGGCTTCCCCGAGAGCCACTCGGTGAGCTTCGCGTATCTCGTGTACTCGAGCTCGTGGATCAAGCTGCACTACCCGACCGAGTTCGCGTGCGCGCTGCTCAACGCGCAGCCGATGGGCTTCTACTCGCCGCACACGATCGTGCGGGACGCGATCCGTCACGGGGTGCAGGTGCTCGGTCCCGACGTCGCCGCGTCGCGCAAGGACTGCACGATCGAGCCGCGCACGTCCGAGGTGGGACCGATCGGGTTTCCCCAGCCGGGCTGGCACGCGGATCCGTCGACGCACGCGATGCGGGTCGGGCTGCGCTACGTGCGTGGTCTGAGCGACGTGCTGCTGGACCGTATCGACGAGGAGCGCGAGCGCGCGCCGTTCACCGACCTGGAGGACTTCGTTCGCCGCACCGCGGCACCGGTCGACGCGATCGAGGCCCTCGCGACCGCGGGCGCGTTCGAGGCGTGCTTTGCCAAGTCCCGGCGCGACGCGTTGTGGGCCGCGGGCGCGGTGCGCGACGCCGCGCCCGAACGTCACGGCGGCGCAGTCGTCGCCCGACTGCCCGGGGTCGTTGTCGGCGCGGACGCGCCCGCGCTGCCGGGGATGACCGACGTGGAGGAGGCCGCGGCCGACCTGTGGGCGCTCGGGTTGTCGCCCGGTCGTCACCCGACCGAGTTCGTGCGGGCCCGGTTGCGCGACGAGGGCGTCGTCACCGCGGCCGACCTGCGCACGCTCGACCACGGCACGGTGGTCGAGGTCGGGGGTGTCGTCACCCACCGCCAGCAACCGTCGACCGCGAAGGGGACGATCTTCCTCAACCTCGAGGACGAGACCGGGCTCGTCAACGTGATCTGCACACCGGGGGTGTGGAAGCGGTTCCGGATCGTCGCCCGCACGTCACCCGCGCTGCGCGTGCGCGGCCTGCTCGAACGCCATCAGGGCGTGACCAATCTCCTGGCCGGCAAGATCACGCCCCTGCCGTTGACGCTCGCAGAAGCGTTGCGATCGCGCGACTTTCACTAGCGCGTGAGAAGGTGGGCCGGGACGCCTTGCGCACTGTGAGCCCCTGTTGGCAGGGCGCCGCTCGCCACCAGTCCGCTTGTCCCGCTCCGACTCCAGCGCAAGAAGATAGAGCTAGCGCAGGTTCTCGAAGACGTATCTGATCAGGCGTTCGCGGTCGGCTTCGGCGATCGCGGCGAACGTGAGGCGCGTGGTGACCCTCTTCGCGGCGGGAGCGACGAGCTCGCTCGCCACGACCGTCGTGATCGCGAGGATCGGCGGTTGTCCCTCCGGTCGCAGCACCACCACGACGCGCGTGTTCGGGGCCGACTGGCGGTTCGTCTCGATCGCGAGCCCACCGCCGCTCACGTTCATCGTCGTGGCGTCGAGCGAGAACAGCTTGCCGGTCACGTCGTCGACGGTCAGGCACTCGACCGGCACCGGCTCGGACAGGCGCACGTACTGCCGCCGCTGCACCTCCTCGGCGTCGCCCGTACGCTCGACGAGCAGACACGTCTCCTCCCACAACGACACCCGTCCCGGGAACGTGTAGAGCGCGATCCGCTCCTGGTACGTGACCGTCACCGCCACGCCCGTGTCGAACTCCCGGGGGACGTGCTCGCCTTCGGGAACCCTGACGGTGAGGCTGCGATCGACCACGCGCTCGACCCGTCCTCGAACGCGGTCGAGCTCGTGGTCGCCCGACACCAGCGCGACCACGGCGACCTGACCGACGAGGAGCTCCGGCGCGGCCATCGGGGTCGGTCAGCCGCGCCGCCGGGGCGGCCACGTCGGTTCGGACGACGGCGACGGCGGGTCGGCCTGCGGCTCCGGTCCCCCACCTTCGGCATCCGCGTCACCCGTGGCCGCTCCGCCGCCGCGCATGCACGCGAAGACGAAGCGGATGAGCCGCTCACGATCGTGCTCGCTGATCGCGGTGAACTGGACGCGCAGCAGGTACTCGTCGTCCTCACCACCGGACCGGAGCGCGCGAGGACCCGCCTTGCGTCGGTGGGACGGCTCGAGCACGGTGCCGACGGCGACCAACGGACGCTCGGCGGGCAGCGCGAGCGAGCACACGACGATCGCGTCGCGCGGCGCGATGACGTCCGCGTCGAGCGCGATGCCGCCACCACCGATGTCGTGCACCGTCGCCTCGAACGGCGTGAACGTGTTCGTCGTGTCGTCGAGCAGGAGGCAGTTGAGCACCGGGCCCGCGCCGACCCGCACGTACTGGCGCCGCTGGACCGGCTCGACGTCCTCGCGAACGGTGACCGCGAGTGTGGTGGGCGAGCGGCGGGCGACGATCGCGTCGATCGTGTACACGCCCGAGCGGGTCACCGACGTGACGGCGACGTGCGCGCCCTCGCGGAATTGGCCCGGTACCGGATCGCCCTCGCTGGCCGCGAGCAGCAGACGCTCACCCTGGACCGCCTCGATCGCGGCCCGCCAGCCGATGAGCTGGCCGCCCGCACCGACCTCGAGCAGGACCGGCTGTCGGGCCGAAAAGCTCGGTAGGCGCTCCGGCACCTCTACAGCGTAGGGCGCCCGCGCGGCTGTAACGGGGAGCCCACCCGTGGCGCGGTGTGCGCGTGATTCACGCCGGTTCCGCGCCCAGGGTGACGTACGCTCGCAGTGTGAGCAGGCGCGGTGTGCGACTGGGTGTGTCGGCGATCGTGCTGGGTACCCTCGCCGCGCTCGCCCATGCGTCCTCCGGCCTCGCGGCTGCGGCCGCGCCCGGTCCGCGCCAGCCGGTCGTCTACGAGATCCCGATCACCGGTGCCGTCGACCCGCTCGTGGACCGGATGGTGCAGCGGGGTCTGCGCGACGCGCGTCAGGCGCACGCGTCGGCCGTCGTCGTACGCCTCGACACGCCCGGCGGTCTGGACTCGTCGATGCGCTCGATCGTCAAGGGCATCGAGCGCTCACCCGTGCCCGTCGTGTGCTGGGTCGGACCGCCCGGCGCCCGGGCCGCGTCGGCGGGCACCTTCATCCTGATGGGGTGCCCGGTCGCGGCGATGGCGCCGGGGACCAACGTCGGTGCCGCGCACCCGGTCGGCATCATCGGCCAGGTCATGTCGACGAAGGTGACCAACGACGCCGCGGCCTACATCCGTTCGCTGGCCGAGGCCCGCGGGCGGAATGCGGACTGGGCCGAGAAGGCGGTGCGTGACTCGGTCAGCGTCTCGGCCGACCAGGCCGTGCAGCTGCGCGTAGCCGACTTCGTCGCCGGCAGCCGCGGCGCGCTGCTGCGCGCCGTCGACGGTCGCCGGGTCCAGACTTCGGACGGCCCCGCCACGCTCGCGACGCTCGCGCCGTCGATCCGGACCGTCCACCTCAGCTGGGGCGAGTCGATCCTCCACACGATCGACGACCCCAACATCGCGTTCGTGATGTTCGTCGCCGGCGTTGCGCTGCTGGTGCTCGCGCTGATCCACCACGGCGTGCAGGTGTACGGCACGATCGGGTTGATCCTCGTGGTGTCCTCGCTCGTCGTGTTCTCGGTTCTGCCGGTGAACATCGCGGGACTCATCCTGCTCGTCGCCGCGTTCGTGCTGTTCGTGCTCGAGATCAAGTTCCACGCGCACGGCGCGCCGGTCGCAGCCGGTCTCGTCGCGTTCGTGTTCGGCGGGCTGTACCTCTACACCGGTTCGGTGCGCGTCTCCCGTTTGCTGATCATCGTGCTCGCCCTGTTCTTCGCGGCGCTCTTCGTCGCCAGCGTGCGGGCGGCCGTCCGCACCCATCACCTGCCGATCCGCTCGCATCGTCCGCACGTCGGCGAGGACGCGGTCGTGGTGCGCGAGCTGGCGCCGGGCGGCGTGGTGCGACTGAACCGCGAGGAGTGGAGCGCGGTTGTCTCGGGCAGCGACCCGGCGGCGGTCCCGGTCGGCGCGACGGTCCGGGTGGTCGGGAGCAGGGGACTGACGCTCGAAGTGGTCGAGGTTCCAAATTTCGAGAGCGGGACAACGGGCGAATCGCAATGGGCGGCGCCCGACGCGGAGGTGAATCGGTGACAGGCGTATTGATCGTCGCAGCGGTGATCGTGCTGCTGTTCCTCATCATCTTGTGGTCGTCCGTCAAGGTCGTGCGCGAATACCAGCGCATCGTCCTCTTCCGGCTCGGACGCATGATCGGTCTGCGCGGGCCCGGGATCGTGATCATCATCCCATTCATCGACCGCCCGAGCTGGGTCGACCTGCGCGAGTTCTACCTCGAGATCCCGCACCAGACCGCGATCACGAAGGACAACGCGCCGATCTCGATCGACTTCATCACGTTCTTCAAGGTCGTCGACGCCGAGGCGAGCATCGTCCAGGTCGCGAACTTCACCGGCGCCGCGCAGAACATCGCCGCGACGACGCTGCGTTCGGTCGTCGGCGACATCAGTCTCGACGACGTGCTGGCCAAGCGCGACGAGATCAACCAGATCCTCCGCACCAAGCTCGACGAGATCACGGAGCGCTGGGGCGTGAAGGTCACGAACGTCGAGATCCGCGAGATCATCCCGCCTCCTGCGGTGCAGGAGGCGATGACGCGGCAGATGTCGGCAGAGCGGACCCGGCGCGCGGTCGTGACCGAGGCCGAGGGCGACAAGGCCGCGCAGATCCTGCGCGCCGAGGGCTCGCAGCAGTCGGCGGTGCTCGAGGCCGAGGGTCAGCGCCAGGCCAACATCCTCCAGGCCGAGGGCGAGAAGCAGGCCGCGCTCCTGCGGGCCGAGGGCTTCGCGTCCGCGCTGCGCGCGGTGTACGAGGCCGCGAGCACCGTCGATGCCAAGACGATGGGCATCCAGTACCTCGAGGCGCTCAAGGCGCTCGGCGCGTCGCCGTCGACGAAGTTCGTGCTGCCGCTCGAGCTGACCGGCGTGTTGTCGGGGCTCGCGGGCTACACGAGCCAGGCGTTCAACGGCGACCGGGCCACGGGGAACGGCGCGGGCTCGTAGGCGCGTCAGGCGATGGGGCGCATGCGCCGCAGGCCGCGGAGCGCGCTCGGCTGTGGCGGGGCCAGGCGGACCCGCACGTCGACCGCGGTCGCGCCCTGCGGCGACACGATGACCGGGTTGCAGTCCATCTCGGCGACCTCGGGCAGCGCGTCGGCGAGCTGACCGACGCGGATCACGACGTCCTCCAGCGCGGCGACGTCGACCTCGGGCGCGCCGCGGTAGCCGAACAGCAGCGGTGAGGAACGCAGCGACCGCACCACCTCGTGCGCGTCCGCGTCGGTGATCGGCACGATCCGCAGCGACGTGTCGCGCAGCAGCTCCGCGGCGACGCCGCCCATCCCGAAGAGGACGAGCGGACCGAACGACGGATCGTGGGTCACGCCCACGATGGTCTCGACGCCGGGCTCGACCATGGGTTGCACCACGGCGCCGCCCATCGCGTCGCCCAGCCCGGCCTGCATCGCGGTGAACGCGTCGCGCACCGTGTCGGGCGAGTCGAGTCCGAGGCGGACCGCGCCGACGTCGCTCTTGTGCACGATCGCGCCGCTCCCGGCCTTGAGCGCGACGGGTCCGCCGATCGCGGCCGCGGCCTCCGCGGCCTCGTCGGCGGTCGCGACGCGCCGTACTCCCGCGTGGGGGACGCCGAAGCACGCGCACAGGTCCAACGCGGTGTCAGGGTCGAGCCAGAGCCCGTCCTCGTGACCGCGGAGCGCGTCCGCCACGAGCGCGCGGGCGCGCTCGATGTCGACGCCGTCGAGCTCGGGCACCGTCCCAACCGGCCGACGGATCCATTCCGCGTGCTCGGTCGCGCGCGCGAGCGCGGCGGCTGCCGACTCGGGGAACAGGAACGACGGGATGCACCGCTTCGCGCCGCCGTCGGACGAACCCTGGCCCATCTGCTGGGGCACGCCGTGGCGACCGAGGAAGCACGCGACGACGGTCTTGTCGCCCGCGGCGGCGGTCCCCGCCGAGATCGCGCTCGCGACGTCGTCGTTCGCCACCGAGATCGGGGGCACGAAGATCACGAGCAGCGCGTCGATGCCGGCGTCGTCGAGCACCGCCTGCACCGCACGTTCGTAGATCGGTGCGCTCGCCGACGCGACCAGGTCGACCGGGTTGCGGACGCTCGCGTCGGGCGAGACGAAGCTGCGCATGCGTGCCTGGGTCGCGTCCGACAGCTCCGGCACCTCGAGACCGGCCGCTTCGCACGCGTCGGCCGCAAGGATGCCGGGGCCCCCGCCGTTGCTGACGATGGCCACCCGCCGTCCCGGCGGGAGCGGCTGGTTGGCGAGCACCTGCGCGGTCTCGAACAGCTGCTCCAGCGTGTCGACCCGGATGACGCCGGTCTGGCGGAACAGTGCGTCCACCGCGACGTCGGGCGTCGCCAGGGCGGCGGTGTGCGACGACGCGGCGCGGGTCCCGGCGCGCGACCGGCCGCTCTTCACCGCGACGATGGGCTTGGAGCGCGAGATGCGGCGCGCGAGCCGGGCGAACTTGCGCGGGTTCCCGAACGACTCGAGGTAGAGCAGGATCACGTCGGTGTCGGGGTCGTCCTCCCAGTACTGGAGCAGGTCGTTGCTGCTCACGTCGGCCTTGTTGCCGATCGACACGAACGACGAGATCCCCACGCCGAGCCGGCTGGCCTGCGCGAGCAGCTCGATGCCGAGCGCGCCCGACTGCGACGAAAACCCGATGCGCCCCTGGGTCGCGCTGAAGGGTGCGAACGTCGCGCTCATGCGCACGTCGGGATCCGTGTTGATCACGCCCATGCAGTTCGGGCCGACGAGGCGCGTGCCGTGGCGCCGGGCGATCTCGGCCAGCTCGTGCTCGCGCCGCCGTCCGTCCTCACCGGTCTCGGCAAAGCCGGCCGTGATGACGACGAGCCCGCGCACCCGCTTCTGCGCGCACTGCTGCACGACCTCGAGCACCTGGGCGGCAGGCACGACCACCACGGCGACGTCGACCTCGTCGGGGATGCTCAGCACGTCGGGCCATGCGCGCACGCTCGCGACCGCGGTCGCGGTCGGGTGCACCGGGTAAACCGGGCCGTTGAACTCGCCCGTGACGAGGTTGCGCAGGAGCTCGTGACCGATCGTCCCCGGCTCGCGGCTGGCGCCGATGACCGCGATCGAGCGCGGCGCGAGCAGGCGCGCGATCGAACGGGCCTCGGCCTGGTGCTCGCGTTGGTCCTGCGCGGCACGTGACGAGTCGGTCGTCGCGATCGGGAACGCGATCTCGACCACGCCTTCGGCGAACTGGCGGTCGACGTCGAAGCCCGCGTTGCGGAACACCTCGAGCATCTTGCGGTTGTGGGGGAGCGTCGACGCGACGAACTTCGTGATGCCCTCGCTGCGCGCGATGCCCGCCAGGTGCTCGAGCATCAGGGTCCCGAGCCCGCGACCCTGCTGGTCGTCCTGCACGGTGAACGCGACCTCGGCCTCGTCGGGCTGGTTCAACCGGTCGTAGCGCGACACCGCGACGATGTCGTCACCGAGCTCGGCCACGAGGGCCATGCGCTCGTCGTAGTCGATCGTCGTCAGACGTTCGAGCTGCTGCGCGGTCGGGGCCGACACCGGCGAGAAGAATCGGAGATAGATCGAGTCCGACGACATCCGCTCGTAGAGCGCCAGCAGCGCGTCCTCGTCCTCGGGCTTGATGGGCCGGATGTGGACGGTGCCGCCGTCGGCGAGGACGACGTCGGACTCCCACTGCGCCGGGTACGACGAGGTCATCGACCGGCGAGCGTACCCGGGTCAGGGCACGATCACGGCCCGGCCACGCAGCGTGCCGGCGCGCATCCGGTCGTACGCGTCGAGCGCGCCGTCGAGACCGAAGCGCTCGACGTGCGCGGCGATGCGTCCTTGCGCGCCCAGGGCGAGGACCTCCATGAGCTCGACCGCCGAGCCCCAGTACGTCGAGCCGATCGTGCACTCGTACGGCAACGAGATGAAGCTGAACGGGAACGTTCCCAACGCGATCCCGATGACGGTGATCCTCGCGCCGACACCGGCGACGGCCGCGGCCAGTGCGAGCGTGTCGTCGGCGCCGACGTGGTCGAGCACGAGCTCGGCGCCCTGCCCGCCGGCGTGCGTCCGCACCTGCGCGGCCGCGTCGTCGCCAGCGTGCACGAGGTGGTCGGCACCGACCTCCGCGGCGAGCCCGAGCTTCTCGTCGTTCGCGTCGACCGCGACGATCGTCGCCGGCGAGAGCGCCCGCAGCAGCTGGATCGCCATGTGACCGAGCCCACCCACGCCGATGACGACCGCGGTGGAGCCGGGCACGAGCGAGGGCAGGGCGCGCTTCACCGCGTGGTAGGGGGTGAGCGCGGCATCGGTCAGCGGCGCGGCGGCGACGGGATCGAGCCCGGCGGGGAGCGCGACGAGCAGGCGGGCGGACGGCACGAGCACGTAGTCGGCCATGCCGCCGTCGCGGCCGAGTCCCGCGCCCGCACCGTCGATGTCGGCCGCGCGCTCGCAGTAGTTCTCCATGCCCAGCCGGCACTGGCGACAACGACCGCAGCCCCAGGGTCCGTACACGACGACGTCGTCACCCTCGCGCCACTCGCTCACGCCCGCGCCGAGGGCGGCAACCGAACCCGCGATCTCGTGGCCGAGCGTGAACGGCAGCTTCCACGACGACATGCCCTCGGGGAACTCGAGGATGTGGAGGTCCGAGTGGCACGCGCCCGCGGCGCGCACCCGTACGACCACCTCGCCGGGCCCGGGCTCGGGTACCGCGACCTCGACGACCTCCGGCGGCCGCTGCCACGCCGTGACCTGCAACGCCTTCATGGACCGTGTCCCTTCTCCGTCGGCGCGGTGTGCGTGCCTTCCGTGCTGCACCGCCGAGCTTCGGGGCGGCTAGCTTCGCCATCGTGACCGCGCCGCCGACGCCCGTCGACTCGCGGCCCGGAGGCGCGGCGGCCTTCGTCACCCCGCCTACGGGCCTCGACCGGTCCGAGATCGCCGCGCGCGTCGAGCGGGGTCAGGTCAACGACGCCGGCGAGCGGACGAGTCGCAGCTTCGCCGAGATCGTCCGGGCCAACGTCTTCACCCGATTCAACGCGCTGCTCGGTTTCCTCTGCGTCGTCATCCTCGTCACCGGCGACGCGCGCGACGCGCTCTTCGGCATCGTGCTCGTCACCAACACACTCATCGGGATCGTGCAGGAGACCCGCGCCAAGCGGACCCTCGATCAGCTCGCGGTGCTCAGCGCGCCGAAGGCGAGGGTGGTGCGCGACGGCGACACCAGCGAGATCGCCGTCGGTGAGGTCGTGCTCGACGACCTGCTCCAGCTGCGCACCGGTGACCAGGTGCCGGCCGACGGGACCGTGCACGGCTCCGACGGTCTCGAGCTCGACGAGTCACTGCTCACCGGAGAGTCCGATCCGGTCGCGAAGGAGCCCGACGACGAGGTGCTGTCGGGCAGCTTCGTCGTCGCCGGCGCGGGCACGGTGCAGGCGACGCGCGTCGGCGCCGACGCATACGCACGCAAGCTCGCGGCCGAGGCGCGCCGGTTCTCGCTGGTGCGCTCCGAGCTGATGGACGCGATCAACCTCATCCTGAAATGGGTGACGTGGGCCATCTTCCCGACTGCCGCCATCCTGGCGTTGAGCCAGTTCAACAACGACCACGGCTGGCGGGAGGCCGCGAGCGGGACCGTCGCCGGCGTCGTCGGCATGGTGCCGGAGGGGCTCGTGCTGCTGACCAGCATCGCGTTCGCGGTCGCGGCGGTGACCCTGGCCCGTCGCAACGTCCTCGTGCAGGAGCTGCCCGCCGTCGAGGGCCTCGCACGCGTCGACGTGGTGTGCCTCGACAAGACCGGCACGCTCACCGAGGGCGACGTCGCCTTCGACACGCTCGAGCAGCTCGGCGACACCGATCCCGCCGACGCCCTCGGAGCGATCGCCGACGACCCGAACCGCAACGCGACCCTCGCCGCCGTGGGCGAGGCGTTCGCGACACCGTCACCGGCCTGGACGCGGACGGCCGGCATTCCGTTCTCCTCGGCTCGAAAGTGGAGCGCGGCCAGCTTCGACGGCCGGGGCTCGTGGGTCGTCGGCGCGCCCGAGATGGTGCTGCCCGGCGCGACCAACGCCGACGGCGTGCGGGCCCGCGCCGACGAGCTCGCGTCGAGTGGACGCCGGGTGCTGCTCCTGGCCCGCTCGGAGCAGCCCCTCGACGGCGAGCAGCTGCCGGGCGCGCTCGAGCCCGTCGCGCTCATCCTGCTCGAGGAGAAGGTGCGTCCCGACGCGTCGGAGACGCTGCGGTACTTCGCGGACCAGGGCGTCGCCTTGAAGGTGATCTCGGGTGACAACGCACGCACGGTCGGCGCGGTTGCGCGGCGGGTCGGGCTGTCCGGCGCCGACGAGCCGTTCGACGCGCGCGAGCTCCCGGAACCGATCGACGAGCTCGCGGACGCGCTCGAGCAGCACTCGGTGTTCGGACGGGTGACGCCGCACCAGAAGCGCGCGATCGTCGCCGCGTTGCAGTCGCGTGGGCACGTCGTCGCGATGACCGGTGACGGTGTGAACGACGCGCTCGCGCTGAAGGACGCCGACATCGGCATCGCGATGGGTTCGGGAGCCGCAGCGACCCGGTCGGTCGCGCAGCTGGTGCTGCTCGACGGACGCTTCGCGACGATGCCGGGCGCGGTGGCGGAGGGCCGGCGGGTCATCGCGAATGTCGAGCGCGTCGCCAACCTGTTCATCACGAAGACCGTGTACGCGATGTTGCTCGCGCTGGCGATCGGGATCGCTCGCTGGCCGTTCCCGTTCCTCCCCCGTCACCTCACGGTCGTGGGCGCCTTGACGATCGGCATCCCCGGCTTCTTCCTCTCGCTCGCGCCGAACGCCCGACGTTATGTGCCCGGCTTCATCGACCGTGTCCTGCGGTTCACGGTTCCGGCCGGGTTCCTCGGCGCCGCGGCCACGTTCACGGCCTACTGGATGGCGCGCGCCAACGACGTGCCACTGGACGAGGCCCGTACGGTGGCGACGGTGGTACTGCTCGTGTACGGGCTCTGGATCCTCGCTCTGCTCGCGCGTCCGTTCAACTGGTGGCGCGGGCTGCTCGTCGGTGCGATGGTCCTCGCGTTCGTGCTCGTGCTCGCGATACCGCCGCTGGCCGACTTCTACGCGCTGAAGCTGCCCGACTGGGACGTCGTTGCCGAGGCGCTCGTGCTCGACGTCGTCGCCGCGGCACTGCTGCACGTCGCCCTGCGCTTCACGCGCGCGTCACCCGCGCCGCTCGTCAGCGTCCCGCGCACCTGACCTGCCGCAGGGCGCACCCGTCAGCCGACCTGTTGGAGGATGGCCTCGCGGTCGAGCGCGACGATCCGCGTCCCGCGCTCACCGTGCAGCACGCCGCTCGCGTCGTCGAGCGAGCCGATCGCGACCTGCTGGCCGGTCGTGGCCGAGAACCACAGCGCGGCCTCGACCTTTGCCTCCATGCCGCCGGGCGGCAGCGCAAGCTCGTCGACGTCGCGCTCGGTCACGGTGTCGAGGCGGCGCGCCTCGGGGCCGCCGAAGCCGGCGTAGACGCCGTCGACGTCGGTGAGCAGGAGCAGCGCGTCGGCCCCGAGGCGCGCGGCGAGGAGCGCGGCGGCACGGTCCTTCGGGACCGCGGCCTCCACGCCGTTCAGCATTCCGTGCTCGTCGATGGTGACGGGGATGCCGCCGCCTCCCGCGCAGATCACCAGCACGCCCGCGTCCACCAGCGCCTCGATCGCGCGCACCTCGACGATGTCGAGCGGTGTCGGCGACGCGACGACGCGGCGCCATCCGTCGCCGTCGGGTGCGATCGTCCACCCGCGGACCGCGGCGAGCCCGCGGGCCTCGATGGTGTCGTACCGGGGACCGACCCTCTTCGTGGGGTCCGCGAACGCCGGGTCGCGCGGATCGACGACGACCTGCGTGAGCAGCGTGGCCACGTCGCGGCCGGGGATCGCGTTCGCGAGCTCCTGCTCCAGGACGTAGCCGATCATGCCCTCGCTCTCCGCGCCGAGGACATCGAGGGGGTAGGGCGCGACCTTGCGGTACGCCTCGCTCTGGAGTGCGAGGAGCCCGACCTGGGGCGCGTTGCCGTGGGTGATGACGACCTCGTTGTCGCGCGCGAGCTTCGAGAGCACGTGCGCGGCCATCGCCAGGTTGCGTCGCTGCACGTCGGCCTCGACCGCGTCGTCCTGGCGCAGCAACGCGTTCCCTCCGAGCGCGACGACGATGAGCATCGCGAACTCCCCTCTCGACGCAGCGACCCCAGAATGGGACGGAATCGGACGCAGCGGCAGAGGCGAAGGTCACGACGCGCCGAGCACGCGCGTCACGTCGCGGGCCGCGACCGCGGCCTCGTCGACGTGCGCGACCCAGACCGCGAGCGACGAGCCGGGCGCGTGGATCGCACCTTCACGCCCGTCGACCATCGTGTCGTTCGCGCCGGCGTCCAGGTCGACACCGGCCCATGCGAGGCCGTCCACGATCCGTCCACGGACCTCCGGCGCGTGCTCGCCGATCCCGCCGCCGAACACGATCCCCTGCGCCCCGCCCAGGGCGGCCAGGTACGCAGCGACGTACTTGCGGGCCCGGTAGCAGAACATCTCGATCGCGAGCGCGGCCCGGGTGTCGCCGCGGGCCTCCTCCGCGAGCAGGACCCGCATGTCGGCCGCGCGACCCGACACACCGAGCAGTCCGGAGCGTGTGTTCAACCAGAGATCGACCTCGTCGACCGGCACGCCCTCCTTGTCGGCGAGGAAGCCGGCGAGGCTCGGGTCGACGTCACCCGATCGCGTGCCCATCACGAGTCCTTCGAGCGGGGTCAGGCCCATCGAGGTGTCGAGCGACCGGCCGCCGGCGATCGCCGCGGCCGAGCAGCCGTTGCCGAGCTGGAGGGTGACGAGCCGCGCGGCCGCTGCTTCGGCGCCCGCGAGCGCAGCGACGCGTTCGAGCATGGAGCGGTGCGCGAGACCGTGGAAGCCGTAGCGGCGGACACCGTGCCGGGCGGCGAGCGCCGGATCGATCGCGTACTGCGCGGCGCGTGCGGGCATCGTCGTGTGGAACGCGGTGTCGAACACCGCGACCATCGGCACCGACGTCCCGAACGCCTCGCGCGCGGCGCGCAGGGCGCCGAGCGCGGGCCGGTTGTGCAACGGCGCGAGCTCGGTGACCTCCTCGATCCCGCGGACCACGGCGTCGTCGACGATCGTCGCGTCGATGAAGCGCGCACCGCCGTGGACGACCCGATGGGCGACCGCGTCGAGGCCGTGCCCGGCGTCGATCTGCACCTCCGACAACCACGCGAGCGCGGCGTGCACCGCGCGCACGTGATCACCGCCGTCGACGGGCCGCTCGACGTGCCGGCCCCCGGATGCGGCCCGCAGCATCGTCTCCGCGCCGATGGGCTCCACCTCACCGTGCGCGGGCCGTTCGCGCACGTCGCCGTCGGCACCGACGTCGAGCACGTCGAACTTGAGGGACGAGCTGCCGCAATTCAGGACGAGGATCCGCACCCGACGATTCTTGACCGTGCGGGCGCGCGACGTGCGCTACTCGAGCCGGATCTCGCCTTCCGCCCAGCCGGCCTCGCCACCGAGGCCGACGTCGTGCACCGCCCCGCGCTCGTGCATCGCACCACGGAGGCACGAGAGCCACTCGGGGACGTCGGGGCCACCGAGCAGCAGTCCGAGCGCCGCGTCGAGCTCGACGGTGCCGCTGACGGCGTGGTCGTCGTCGACGACGATCGCGTCGCGACTGCCGGCTCGCAGCATCGCGGCGACCGCGTCGCTCATGGCCGTGCTCGCAGGCAGGACGAGGCCGTCCTGGCTCGAGATGGCCGCGGCCGGTGTGGTCGGCGGACGGCCGAGCGCGACCGCGCGCGCGATGTCGTGCTCGGTCACGACCGTCCACGAGCCGACGACGACCGCGCTGCGGCCCGCGCGCAGCATTGCCTGCGCCGCGGTCTGCATGGTGGCGTCCGACGACACGACGAGCGGGCGCTCGAGGCCGAGCGCGCCCACGGGCGCGTCGTGAAGATCGCGGGCGGGACGTGCGCGGGATGTCGCGAGGTCCTGCTCGGAACGAGGTGGGTTCCGTGTGGCCATGCCTCCCCCAGAGAGCCGGGTTCAGACGTGTGCGGCCTCGGCAGGGGTCGCGGCCCGGTCGAGCTCGGCGGCGACGTCGAGGAGCATGCTCCGAAGGTACGCCTCGGTTCGGCGCTGGTCGACCAGACGGTCGACGCGACGGCCGAGCCCGTGGTCGTTGCGCTCGAACGTGCCGCTCAGGCTGAGATGCGTCCAGCCCGGCGCGAGGGGCGCGACCTGCAGATCCACGTCGAGGACCACGAAGGGCGCGTGGACGTCCTCACTCCGTATCCGGACCGGGAGCACGACCACGTCGTCGCGGTCACGGACGTCGCCGACGTCCACCACCGCGGGCGACGGCAGCCGCCCCTTCGCGATCGCCCGCTCGATCATACGGGCCCCGGCGGCGCGGATCGCGACGGCCAACGGCGGGGTCGTGCGTTCGAGTGGGAGGAAGTCGTGGACGAACACGGTGACGCGGACCTCGGCTCGTGTGACGTGCAACGCTTCGAAACAGGGTGACGTGTCGTCACGCGCATCGGGAGAGTCCAAGGTCACCTGATCCCGGCACCCTCCGTCACTGTGCGCGCCGCGTCGCAGGAGGCACGATCGGGACGTGGTGTTCGACGGGCGAAACCGGCTGGAGGTGCTCGAGCGGGGCGAGGCGCTCCGGTTGCTCGGCCGCGCGAGCGTCGGTCGCGTCGGCTTCGTCACCGACGGCGAGCCGCTCGTGCTACCGGTGAACTACGCGGTCGACCGCGAGTCGATCGTGTTCCGCACCGCCGCCGGGTCGAAGCTCGACGTCGCGATGAGCGGTGCGGTGGTGGCGTTCGAGGTCGACGAGACCGACGAGCGGCGGCACGCGGGTTGGAGCGTGGTCGTACGCGGGCCGGCCCGCTTGGTGACCGATCCGATCGAGCGGGCCGCGGCCGAACGGTTGCCGCTGCGTCCGTGGTCCCACGCCCCGAAGCCGCACTACGTGCGGGTCGAGGCCCGCACGATCTCGGGTCGGCGCCTTCCGGCCGGCTGATCGCGCCGGCGCGTCAGGTTCCTGCGTCGTTCAGCGGGACGCGCCATTCGAGCACGGTCCCGCCGGTGGGTCGGGCCGCGACGTCGAACGTCCCGCCGAGCTCTTGGGCCCGCTTGGCCATGTTCGCGAGCCCGTGGCCGCCGGAGTCGCGCGTCTCCGGGATGCCGACGCCGTCGTCGACGACCCGCAGCACGACGTCGGCACCGACCGACACCACGACGTCGACGCGCGCCGCGTGCGCGTGACGCGCGACGTTCGAGAGCGCTTCGTGCAGCGTGACCAACAGCTCGTCGGCGATCGGGTCGGGCACGACGCTGTCGACAGGACCCTCGAGATGGACGTGCGGCTCGGTGCCCAGCGTCTCCGCGGCCTCGCTCGCCATCGCGAAGACGTCGACGCGCAGGCCGCGCCGGGACGGCTGCTGCAGGGCGAAGATCGTGTTGCGGATCTCGCGGATCGTCTCGTCGAGGTCGTCGACCGCCTGCACGACGCGCGCGGCCACGTCGGGTCGCGCCGCGATCCGCGCGACCGTCTGCAGCGCCATGCCCGTCGCGAACAGCCGTTGGATGACCTTGTCGTGCAGGTCACGCGCGATGCGCTCCCGGTCCTCGATGACGACCAGGTCCTGCAGGCGGGTGTGGAGGCGTGCGTTCTCGATCGCCACCGCGGCCGCGGTCGCCAGCGTCACCACCAACCGCTCGTCGGCCTCGGTGAACTCCTCGGCGCCCTGCTTCTCGCTGAGATAGAGATTGCCGAACACCTGATCCCGCACCCGGATCGGAACCCCGAGGAACGAGCGCATGGGGGGATGGTGGGGCGGGAACCCGAACGAGTCGGGATGGGCCGTGATATCGCGCAGCCGAAGCGGCCTCGGGTCCACGATGAGCAGACCGAGCACGCCCTTCCCTTCGGGGAGGTTCCCGATCCGCCGGTAAGTCTCGGGGTCGACACCGACCGTGACGAAATCACTGAGTCGTTGGTCCTCGCCGATCACGCCGAGCGCTCCGTAGCGGGCGTCGACGAGCTCACAGGCCGACTCCACGATGCGCCTCAGCACGACAGGTAGGCTGAGGTCGGAAGCGATCGTCAGCACGGCATTCAGCAGTTGGTCGAGCTGCTGGTCGCCGGCGACATTGCTCGGGGCCACGGAGCAAGAGGATTCCACACGGAGGGTCAGGTGGGGGATACCGGCGAACCGACGCGGGTCTTCCTGCTCGACGATCACGAGGTCGTGCGACGCGGGCTCCGCGAGCTGCTCGAGGCGGAAGACGATCTCGTGGTCGTGGGGGAGGCCGGGACCGCCGACGAGGCGTTGTCACGCATCCCACCGACGCGTCCCGACGTCGCGGTGCTCGACGTCCGACTCCCCGACGGCAACGGTGTCGAGGTGTGTCGCGAGGTCCGGTCGCGTCATCCCGAGGTGCAGTGCCTCATGCTCACGTCGTTCGCGGACGACGAGGCGTTGTTCCAGGCGATCATGGCCGGCGCGTCGGGCTATCTCCTGAAGCAGATCAAGGGACCCGACATCGTCGACGCGATCCGTCGCGTCGCGTCGGGTCAGTCACTGCTCGACCCGGCCGTCACGCGCCGGGTGCTCGAGCGTCTGCGCACCGGTCCGGAGGAGGACGAGCGGCTCGCGAGCCTCACGGAGCAGGAGCGCCGCATCCTGGAGCTCATCGCGGAGGGGCTCACCAACCGTCAGATCGCGGACCGGGTGCACCTCGCCGAGAAGACGGTGAAGAACTACGTCTCCAACCTGCTCGCGAAGCTCGGGATGGAGCGACGCACGCAGGCCGCGGTCTATGCCGCGAAGCTGTTGGAGCGCCACCCGCCGTCCGCCGAGTAGCGGAGGGAACGGCGGGCGACGGGCGACGCCCCCGACCCGACGCGATCGATCGTCGTTACTTGACGATCATCGCGGTGACCATGCCCATCATCCCGGTGTCGCTCTCGGCGTGCGTGAGGATGTGGCAGTGGAACGCCCACACGCCGGGCTGGTCCGCGTGCACGAGCACGGTGTAGCGCTCACCGGGCGCGATCAACACGGTGTCGGCCTCGTAGGGTTGTGGCACCGGGTAGCCGTCCTTGGCGATGACGGTCTGCGCGAGACCGTGCAGGTGCATCGGGTGGATCTGCAGACCCTCGTTGAAGTAGTGGATCTCGACCCAGTCACCGAGCTTCGCCTGGATCGGCGCCGTCGCCGGGTACGCCTTGCCGTTGATGCTCAGGCCGATGGTGCCCGCGTCGTCGAGCACCATGGGGATCTCCTGGCTGACGGTCACACCCGGCGGAACCGGCTCCTCGCCGATGAGGAACGCGCCGGCCATGCCGTTCGGCACCTGCTTCTCGGCGTGGTCGTGTGAGTGGTACATCCCGACCGCGGGGCCGTGCGCGGTGAACTCGTACGTGAACGTCTGGCCCGGCTTGATCGGCGGCTGGGTGAAGTTGGGCACGCCGTCCATCGCGTTCGGGACGATGATCCCGTGCCAGTGCACCGTGGTCGACTCGGGCAGGTCGTTCTTGACGACGACCCGCACCTTGTCACCGTCGTTCACCTTGATCGTCGGTCCGGGGACGGTGCCGTTGTAGGTCCACGCCTCGACCTTCTTCCCGGGCTGCACCTCCCACTGCACGATCTTCGCGTCGAGGTCGAACTCCTTCGTGCCGTCCGGGAGGATCTTCGGCGCGAGCAGTTGCGCGCCCAGACCCTCGGTCTTCGCCGGGTAGGTCTTGTCGAGCGCCGCCATCTGCGCGTCCATCTGGTCGTTCGTCATCCCGCTCGAGGCGGCCGCAGAGCCGCTCGACGAGCCCATGTTCATGCCACCGGAGGAGCCGCCGACCGTGAGCTGGGCGGTCATGCCGGCTTCGGCATGGCCGGGCACCTGGCAGTACGCGGTGTAGCTGCCGGCCTTGAGGCTTCCGAGGTCGAGCTTGGCGCTCGTGCCGGGAGCGAGCATCTCCGTC
The DNA here is from genome assembly GCA_036558745.1 of Acidimicrobiia bacterium. Classification (GTDB taxonomy): domain Bacteria; phylum Actinomycetota; class Acidimicrobiia; order IMCC26256; family JAMXLJ01; genus JAMXLJ01. The sequence continues at coordinate 8,425 of DATBEZ010000003.1, read as the reverse complement.
TTGAGGTTCGTGCCCTTCACGCCCAGGTTGTGGGTGACGGTGCCGTTGTTCGTCACCACGATCGAGCCACCCTTGGCGACGTCGATCGTCGCGGGCGTGATCTTGAACTCGCTGAGCGTCACCTGTGTGCCGCCGCCGGCCGTCAGCGCGGCCTCCTTCGCGCTGTCGCTGCGGTTCATCGCCTGGCCGGCCACGATCACCGCGACGAGACCGAAGGCCATCGCCACGATCGCGAACACCAGCGTCGCCGTCTTCCGGACGTCGTTGTCCTGACTGCGCGTCGTCACTGCACCCCTCCGCTCCTCGCGTGTCTCACGGGGCCCAGCATCGACAGTGGGCCATCGGCCAGGAAGGGACCTAGGCCCCGCGAAGCAGAGGAGCGGGTCCCGACGTCGCGCCGGTGCCGCCGCTTCGGGACCTTGGACCGCGCGAGTCCGGCCCGGACGGCACTGCTGGAGCAGCTGGCGGCACAGGCATCATGCGGCGAACGGGTCGCATCGAGGAGGCGTGGGCATGCGCGTGTTGGTGCTGGAGACCCAAGCGGGGGTCGCCGCGAGCGCGGCGGAGCGTCTCGAGGCCAGTGGTCACGAGGTGCTCCGGTGCCACGAGCAGTCGCAACGCCACGCGTTCCCGTGCGCGGGGCTGGCCGAGAACGGCGGATGTCCGCTCGACGGGCCCGGCGTCGACGTCGCGCTCACGGTGCGTCACGAGGCGATGCCCGAACCCGCCGACCTGGAGGACGGCGTGGCATGCGCGCTGCGTGCTCATGTACCGCTCGTCGTCGCGGGCGACACGAGCTTCAATCCGTACGCGTCGTACGACGCGACCGTCGTGAACGGTGCCGACGTCGTGGACGTGTGCGAGCAGGTCGCGAACGCGCCGCTCCAGCGCCACGGCATGGTCGCACTCGACGCGTTGCGCGCATCGCTCACCCGACACGGAGTGGCCGACGCTGAGGTCGAGGCCATCGTGTATCGCAGCCGCGACGGGCTGAAGGTCACGCTCCTCGTACCGGCCGACGCGCCCGACGACGCGGCCGCGCTCGCCACGACCCGTGTCGTGGGCGCGTTGCGCAATCTCGACCGCAACGCCCACTCCATCGACGTCGCCATGGAGCGTCTCCCCGGCTGACCGGGCCGGTCAGTCGTTGGGCGCCGCGGGTGCTGCCGTGGTGGGCGGTGTGGGTGTGCCCGCGGCGGCGCCGCGCGCGATCTTGTCGGGGAACATCTCGTAGTGGGTGAAGTACTGCTCGCGCCGGTCGGGGTGGCCCGGCTGCGAGATCACGCGGTACACGATCACGTCGTAGCCGGTCTCGCCGGACGAGATCGGCTTCGTCTCGCCGGGCGCGAGCGACGGATCGTCGACGTACTGCGTCGTCGGCGGCACCGTCTTGAGGATCTGCGGACCCTCGGCGCGCACGGTGCGCCCGTCGTTGTTGCCGTAGAACGTGACGGTGATCGACGTGGACGAGTACGCGGTGCGGATCAGGATGCCCGACTTCGTGTCGTTCTGGAACTTGAGGTCGATCAACCCGTAGTTGACCGTCGCCTCGCGTCCGAGCGGATAGCGGCTGATGTAGACCAGGTGCGCGGCGTGGGTCACGTCCTTGTAGCCGCCGAAGAACACCGCGTTGTACACGGTCGTCGCGAGCTGGCTCACGCCGCCGCCGTAGTCCTCGCCGAAGCCGTCGCTCAGCACGATGGGCGCCTTGACGAACCCACGTTGTGGTGTACGGGGACCGATCGTGTCGTTGAGCGAGAACACCTGACCCGGCTCGACGATGGTGTTATCGAGGATGTCGGCGGCCCGGTGGATGTTCTTCACGCGTGGCTCACCCGACGGGTGGTGCGTCGTGAACGACGACACCTGGTTCGTGATGTTCAGACGTTGCGCCCACGCGGTGTCGTGCACGGGCTGCGCGTCCTGCAGCGTCGCGTTCATCGAGCGCTCGCCCCGCAGGATCGCGGCGCCGACCGTCGCGGTGTCGAGCTGGCGCCCGGGCTGCGACGGCACGACGCTCACGCTGGTGCCGTGCACGGAGAACGTCGCGTCGACCGGTGGCTGCTCGAGCGCGGCCAGGTCCGGGCCCATCGCGGCGCGGAGCTTCGGGCCGTCGACGTCCAGCACCACGTCGTGGCCTGCGACGTGGGTCGAGAGCGCGGTCGCGAGTTGCGCGGGTTGGACGGCGAAGGGTCGTCCGTCGACCGAGATCGTCACCGGCGCGGCGAGAACCTGCCGGGCCTGGCGCGCGGCGCGTTCGTACGCCGCGAGGTCGGCCGGGGGCGGGACCGTCCCGACAGGAAGCTGCACGATCCCGGTACGGCCGGCGCGGAGCTCGGCGAGCAGCCGGTCACGCGCCGCGTCACGCCGGAGCGCGTGACCTGAACGCGGCGCCGCGATCACCGCGTCGGTGCCGCGGAACGTCAGCGACCCGGGATCCAGCCCGCCCGACGCCTGCACGCTCCAACCGTCGAGGACGCCCGCGAGCCGCAGTGGGTCGTAGTGGACGACGAGCGGCAGACGCTCCGGACGGAAGCGCCGTGCCAGCACGTCGTTCCAACGCGCGACGACGGCGCCGTGGTGGCCGACGCGTCGCGCCGCCGCGACCGTGGCGCGCGTGTCGACGGTGAGACCGATCGCGCTCGGGTCGATCGCGAGCTGCTGCCCCGCGACCTCGACCCGGATCGGGCCGCGCGCGACACGCGCCGCGACGGCCGCGATCCGCCTGTTCGCCTGCGCGCTCGACGTATCGCCGACACGGATGCCGGCGATCTCGACGTTGCGGACGATCTTCGAGCCCGACCCCAGTTGCTCGCCGGCGATCAGCCCGATCACGAGCAGGAGCAGCGCGCCGCCCACGACGCCGGCGACGACGAGCAGAGCCCGAACGGGGCCGCGCGCGACCACCGGAGAGCGGGCGCGACGCGAGCCGGTGAGCGGGAGGTCGAGGGGTCGGCCACGCGTCGGGGGGTGCGGGCGGTCGACGGTCAAACGGGGGTCAGGCTAGCCAGCGAGGCGCTCGCCCGGCCGGTCGGACGAACCTGACCGCCCGGTCAAGTGGCCGGTACAGTGAGCGGCGTGACCACTGTGCGGACGCAGCGGAGCTCCGCTGGGCGCAGCCCCCTGGAGCGGGAGCGGAGGGAGCCGTGACGACAGCCGAGCTCACCGCCGAGCAGCTGCGCGAGCAGACCCTGGACTGGCTGCGCGAGAACCTCCCGGCCGGCTGGGTCGAAGCGGTCGACCACGGCGACGACGAGCGGGTCGCCGCGCTCCGTCGAGGCCTCGACTACGACGAGTGGTGCGTGCGCCTCGGCGAGGCCGGCTACGCGACCCCGACCTGGCCCGCGGAGTACGGGGCCGGCCTGGCGCTCACGCCCGGCCAGGCCAAGCACGTCAACGACGTGCTCAACCGCTACCGGGTCCCACGGCCGTTCAACATCATCGGCATCGGGATGGGTGGCCCGACCGTCCTCGCGTGGGGGAGCGAGGAGGTCAAGCAGGCGCTCGTGAAGCGCATCGCGACCAACCAGGACATCTGGTGCCAGCTGTTCTCGGAGCCGGGCGCCGGCTCCGACGTGGCCGGGCTCTCGACGCGCGCGGTGCGCGACGGCGACGAGTGGATCGTGAACGGCCAGAAGGTCTGGACCACGCTCGCCCACGTCGCCCGCTACGGGATGCTCGTCGCGCGCACCAACCCCGACGTTCCGAAGCACCAGGGGCTGAGTTACTTCGTCGTCGACATGCACGCGCCCGGCGTCGAGGTCCGACCCCTCGTGCAGATCACCGGCGACGCGGAGTTCAACGAGGTCTTCCTCAACGACGTGCGGATCCCCGACTCGATGCGCCTCGGGCGTGAGGGGGACGGCTGGCGGGTCGCGATCACGACGCTCATGAACGAGCGGGTCTCGTTGTCGGGCGCGGGTTCGATCAGCGGCGACGCGGTGGGCGGCAGCGGCATCGAGCGGCTCATCGCGAAGCACCGCCCCGTGCACGACCCGTTGTTCCGGCAGCGGCTGGCCCAGGCCTACATCGAAGGCCGCGTCCTCAAGCTCACGAACCAGCGCGCCGCGGCCCGGCGCAAGAGCGGTGCGGAGGCCGGGCCGGAAGGGTCGGTCACGAAGCTGTTCCAGGCCGAGTACAACAAGCGCCTGCAGAAGCTCGCGGTCGACATGGCCGGCACCTCCGGCATCGCGTGGGAGGGCCGGGAGCTGCGCAAGCAGGAGCGCACCGGGCGCGTCGCGGTCGAGCCCGACGACGCCAGCGCGGTGCCGATCGGCTTCTTGCGCGCGCAGGCGAACACGATCGAGGGTGGAACGTCCGAGGTGATGCGCAACATCCTCGGTGAGCGCGTGCTCGGGCTCCCCAAGGAGCCCGACAACTCGCGCGAGATGCCCTGGAAGGACGTTCTTCGCAACACCTGACGCGGTCGCGCGTCGCTCAGCGCCGCGAGGAAGCCGCGTCCGCGCGGGCGTTCGTCGACGCGACGGGCGACCGCGGTTGCACCCGTAGCGTCTGCCACGGGTACGCGATGACCGCGATGGCCATCGCGCCTGCGGCGACCAGCGCCGCCCGGCCGGCGCGGCGCGGTCGCGGTCGTGCCCGCTCGTGACGCACGACGTGGACCCGTTCCCACCAACCCGCGATCGCGACGACGAGCAGCAGCACCGCCCACGCGAATCCCCGCGCGAGACACGGACCCACCGCGAACCCGTGACCCGAGGCGACGTTGAGCAAGCGGTGCGCGGCGCCGAAGGGCATCACACCCTCGAGCGTTCCGGAGCTCGGCAGGCTCATCTCGATGCCCACGACCCCGATGAGCACGAGCGTGCCCTCGAGCTCGCGTGGGACGAGGGCCGCGATGGCGAGACCGAACGGCACCGCGACGACCGCGACGAGCAGCATCGCCAGCACGAGCGCGGGCCCGTCCTTGGGCGCGACGAAGCCCCACATCACCGCGGTGAACGCGGCGGAGAGCACGAGCCCGAAGGTCTCGAGCAGGAGCACGCGACCGGCGAGGAGCTCGGCCGGCCGGTAGCCGTCGAGCACGAGACGGCGATCGACGGGTCTCGCCGCGAGCGCGGAGTAGAGGGCGGCGCCTGCGATCGACCAACTCAGCCCGATCCCACCCGACGTGTAGCCGCTCCCGCCCTCGCTGTAGCGCGTCGACAGGTAGAACGCGACGGGGAGCACGATGAGCAGCAGCAGCGCGAGACGCCGGCGCAGCAGATCGCGTCCGAGCATCTCGGCGGTCGCGACGACGCGTCGGACGGCGCTCATGCCTCGACCGCCACCGCCGGCCTGACTTCGACGACGCGGTCGACGCGGTGCAGCTCGGCGAGCATGTGGGTGACCACCACGACGGCCTTGCCCGCGGCGCGCCACTCGTCGACGTGGTTCCAGAAGCTGACGTACGTTCCGTGGTCGAAGCCCTGGTAGGGCTCGTCGAGCAGCAGCACGTCCCGACCGCCGAGGAGCGCGAGCGCGAGGTTGAGCTTCTGGCGCGATCCGCCGGAGAGGTGACGGGTCTGCTCGGTCCGCCCGACCGGGAACCCGAGCTCGGCGAGGAGCCGCCGTCCCTGCTCTGTCGCGTCCGCGCGTCCGAGCCCGTGCGCGCGACCGAACAGCACCAGGTGCTCGTCCGCGTTGAGCAGGTCGAGGAGCCCCGGCTCCTGGGGGCAGTAGCCGAGCACGCCGTCGACGGTGACGTTGCCCTCGTCGGGTGCGAGCAGGCCCGCGCAGATCTTCAGCAGCGTGCTCTTGCCCGCACCGTTCTCGCCGATGAGCGCCACCGCTTCGCCCGCACCGACGTCGAGGTCGACGTGGTCGAGCACGAGCCGGCGCCCGTACCGCTTCGTGACGTCCCGAACGGACAGCGCACCGCCCACGACGATCCATTGTGGACCATGGCGGGCGGCGAACCGGAAGCGGCGACGGCGTGGGTTCGGGTGGCCATGGGCACCTTGGGGGGTTCGGGACAGCCGCGCGTATCGTCGCCGGCGTGGATCTCAAGCTGAGCGGCTTCCTGCACCGGCGCGGCGCCTCGACCGACGAGATCGCCCGGGCCGAGCGAGAGGGGTGGCTGGCCCTGCTCGCGGCCGATCGCCTGCTGGTCCCGGGCCGGCCCCGCTACGACCAGGCCGGCGCGGCGGAGAAGGCCGGTGTCGATCGGGAGCTCGCCGATCGGATCTGGCGGGCGCTTGGGTTCCCCGACCCTCCCGAAGGCGTTCCGGTGTTCACCGACCGGGACGCCAACGCGCTCCGCACGCTCGTCGAGCGACTCGGACGCTCGCGGCTCTCGACCACGGACGACAACATCGAGCTGGTCGAGCAGACCCGTGCCGTCGCCGCGGGGTTGCAGCGGCTGGCCGAGCTCTTCTCCGACCAGCTCGCGGCCGCGATCCAGTTCGGCCGCGAGTCGGGCCTCGACGACGAGCAGCTCGCGCTCACACTCGTCGACGAGGTGGACTGGACGACGCTCGCGAAGCTCATCGACTACGCGCTGCGCCTGCAGACCCGGACCGCGCTGTGGCGCAAGCTCGCGAAGCAGGACACCGGCGACGAGACCGCGTGGCCGCTCACGGTCGGGTTCGTCGACCTCGTCGGCTACACCGCGCTGAGCCAGCTGCTCGACGACGACGAGCTGGCGCGGCTCGTCGCCCGGTTCGAGGCGCTCGCGTACGACACCGTCGTCGCACGCGGTGGCCGGGTCGTGAAGATGATCGGTGACGAGGTGATGTACGTCGCCGACGCCGCGCAGACGGGCGTCGCGATCGCGCTCGCGCTGGTCGACGCGGTAGAGACCGACGAGACCTTGCCGGTCGCGCGCGCCGGCCTCGCGTCCGGAACGGTGATCGCGCGGGAAGGCGACTACTTCGGGCCGACGGTGAACCTCGCGAGCCGGCTCGCGGGTGTAGCACGTGCGCAGAGCGTGCTCGCGTCGGCGGAGGTGCACGACGCGCTCCCGATCGAGAACGGGTTCGAGTGGCGACGCCTCCGTCCGCGTCGCATCCGGGACATCGGGCGGGTCGAGGTGTGGCGGGTGCGCCCCGCGCGTGAGGAGAGCATGTCGTGACCGACGAGCTGGTCGGCCGGGTCAGCGGCGGGAGATCGGGCATGCGGTTCGGATCGGGCCCCGAGTTCGCTAGTTTCGAGCCATGAGCGATCAGGACCTGTGCCTGCTGAGCGTGCACGCGCACCCCGACGACGAGGCGTCGAAGGGCGCCGCGACCGTCGCGAAGTACACCGGCGAAGGCGTGCGCACCGTCCTCGTGTGCTGCACCGGCGGTGAGGCGGGCGACATCCTCAACCCGGCGGTCGACACGCCGGAGGTGCGCGAGAACCTGGCCGTGATCCGCATGCAGGAGCTCAACGCGAGCGTCGCCGCCATCGGGTACTCGCAGCTCTACCTGCTCGGCTACCACGACTCCGGCATGCCCGACACCGAGACCAACCGGCGGCCCGACAACTTCGCGAACGCGCCGATGGACGAAGCGGTGGGCCGGCTCGTCACGATCATCCGCGAGGAGCGGCCGCAGGTCATCGTCACCTACGGCGACGACCGCAAGTTCTATCCGCACCCCGACCACATCCGCGTGCACGAGATCAGTGTCGTCGCGTTCGACGCGGCGGGCGATCCCGAACGCTTTCCCGACGCGGGCGAGCCGTGGCAGCCGGCGAAGATGTACTACACGGGCTTCTCGATCGCGCGCGTCAAGGCGTTGCACGAGGCGTACCTCGCGCGCGGTGAGGAGAGTCCCTACACGTCGTGGTTCGAGCGCGGCTTCGAGGAGCGCGCCGACCGCTTCACGACCTTGGTCGACGTGTCCGACTTCCTGCACAAGCGGCGCGAAGCACTGCTCGCCCACCGCACCCAGGTGGACCCGAACGGGTTCTGGATGCGCCTCCCCGACGACGTCGTGCGTCAGGTGTTCCCGTGGGAGGAGTACGTCCTGGCCCGCACGCTCGTCGACACCGGCGTGGCCGAGGGCGACGTCGAGGACGACCTGTTCGCCGGGGTACGAGCGTCCACGAGCGCGAAGCGCTGATCCTCCCTACGATCGCGGGCGCACGGGCACGGCGGCGCACGCGTGCGGACGGAGCGGAGCTCCGCCGGGCGCAGCCCTCTGGAGCGGGAGCGGAGGGAGCCATGAGTACCGTGCGGACGGAGCGGAGCTCCGCCGGGCGCAGCCCTCTGGAGCGGGAGCGGAGGGAGCCATGAGTACCGTGCGGACGGAGCGGAGCTCCGCCGGGCGCAGCCCTCTGGAGCGGGAGCAGAGGGAGCGATGAGTACCGTGGCCGACCGGTTCCTCCTCGAGCAGCTCACACAGTGGTCCGCGGAGACGACGTTCACGGTCGAGCGCGAGCGCGTGCGCGAGTACGCGGCCGCGACCAACGACCCGATCGCCGCGCACCGCGACGGCACGCT
>DATBEZ010000002.1:0-28468 GCA_036558745.1 Acidimicrobiia bacterium | reverse complement strand
CGGGTGTGGGCGCGGCGCCCCCACCGTCGGCAACGCCCGCGGCGCCGCCCCCGTCGACGACGGCGACGTACGTCGTGCGAGCGAGTGACTGCCTCTGGTGCATCGCCGCGCGTGCGCTCGGTCCGCGCGCGAGCAACCGTGCCGTCGACGCCGGATGGCGGGCGATCTACGCCGCGAACCGCGCCTCGATCGGCGCCGACCCGGGCCTGATCCACCCGGGCCTCGTCCTGACACTTCCCCCGCTTCCCGCCGCCCGGTGAACCGACCCCGGAGGAACGATGTCGTCCACCGTCACGATCACGCCCTGGAGCGACCCCGTCATCGACACGCTCGGCTTCGACCCGCGCTCCCTCTACGTCGAGACGTTCTGGTTGCCGACGCTCGGTCCGACGAGCGTGCTCCTCTTGCGCCACCTCGCCACGCGTCTCGACCGAGAACCGAAGGGCTTCGAGCTCGTCCTGACCGACACGTCGCAGGCGCTGGGGCTCGGCGCGCGTGAAGGCAACTCGTCGCCGCTCGTGCGCACGCTCGCCCGGCTGGTGCAGTTCGACCTCGCGTGCGACGACGGGCGCGGCACGTACGCGGTGCGGCGACACGTCCCGCCCGTCAACCGGCGCCACGTTCGACGTCTGCCCGTCGCGCTGCAGGCCGCGCACAACGACTGGGTCGAGGCCCAGCTCGGCGAGCCGCCGCTCGAACGGGCGCGGCGCCGCGCCCGGCGGCTCGCGCTCGTGCTGCTCGAGCAGGGCGACGACGTCGACCACGTCGAGCACGCGCTGCGCGACGCGGGCTTCCATCCCGCGGTGAGCCACGAGAGCGCGCGTTGGGCGACCGCGAAGCACGCAGAAGCCCAGCGCGCGCTCGACGCCGGGCCCGAGACCGTTCCCGCCGCCTGACCGGTACAGGAGCGGAGCTCGCGGCCCGGCGTCGAGCACCCCCGTGCGACGGAACGCCGACCCGCCCCGATCGGGCGCTCCGTCACACGGGCCTTCTCAGCCGTGATGTCGAGCCGTGCACGTCGAACATCGCGCCACGAGACGAGCGGCCTCCAGGGTCCGACGACCGCACGCGGGCAACGAACGTCCCGCAACGGTCACGTCGAACGTGACGCGCGCTACTGGCTCGAGAGCACCTGGCGGATCGGCTGGTTCGTCACGTGCACACCACCCGCGAACGGGTGGTCGAAGCTGACGACGAGCGCGAGCGTGCAGCCGATGATCGCGGCCACGATCGACACGATCATCAGGTGGCCGCGGCGGTGGCGGCTGTCGAGCAGGGCGGCGAGCACGACCACCGCGACACCGCCCGCGATCAACAACAAGTACAGCGGCGTCGGGATGGTGCCGCGTGCCGCGTCGAGGCGGGACTGGCGCGCACCGTCGACGTCGTTCAGGCGCGCCACCGCCTCCTCGTAGAAGACGGGCTCGTCGCGGCCCTCGAGCTGCACCGATTGCAGCGTGGCGCCGAGCGAATGAAACGCACGCGTCGTCACCTCGCTCGGCTTGCGATGGTCGGCCATCGACTGCCAGTCGTCGTCCAGGACCGAGCGCGCATACACACGCGTCGCGGCCTGGATCTTGGTGGCCGCATTGGGCGGCAGCGCGTGGCTGTCCTCGAACATCTCGCCCAACGCGGTGGCTTCGCGTCCGACCTGGGTCTGCGCGTCACCGAGGTTGCTCCAGCCCTGCACGATGACGAACGCGATCAGGATCGCGTAGAGCGTCGCGAGGACGGTCAGCATGCTCGTCGCGGTGGGGTTCGTGAGCGCGCGCGTCTCGGGACGGATGCGACGGCGCATCAGCAGGTCGACCACGATCGTCAGCCCGACCCACGCCGCCGCAAACAGCGCGTAGAGGACCAGCGAGGGCAGCTTGTCGAGCGCCGTCGTCAGCCAGGACACGCACCACCATCGCACGCGTGCCCGCGGCGACGAGGGATACGCGCGACCGCTCCCGGCGGCCCGTCACCGCCGGGAGCAGTCGCGTTCAGCTGATGTGCAGCGCGGCGCTACTGGAACCAGGTGCGGCGGAGCTGACCCGTCGTGGTGTCGGTGGAGAACACCTGCGGCGAGCCGTTCCACACCATCGACGACGCGGTGCTCACGTTCGGAACGCCGATGTTCGGCCGCTGACCGAGCCGGCTCGTGAAGCCGTCGTCGATGTCGAAGCGCCACGCGCTGCCGGTCCAGAACAGGTGCCGGAGCGTGTGGTTCGTCGCGTCGCGGTACCAGATGTGCGGCTGGTTGTTGAAGAGCAGCGCGGTGATGTCGTAGCCGACGTCCGCACCGATCGCGCCCGTCGACGGGTTGTTCGCCAGCCCGTCGATCGTCTGGAACTGCCAGCCGATACCCGCGGTGTACCACGCACGGCGCAGCTTCGCGGGCGTACCGGTCTGCTGGTAGAAGACCTGCGGCGCACCGTTGACCTCGAGCGCCTGCGCGTACGCACCCACGTTGTTGTTCACCTGACCGTGCGAGCCGATGGCCGCACCGTCGAGCGTCTCGAAGTGCCACGCCGTGCCGGTCCACAGACCGTGACGCAGGTTGCTGCCGGTGTAGGAGAACACGTGCGGCAGCCCGTTGTGGATGATGACGGTGTTGAAGAAGCCGGTGCTGCAGCAGATCTGGCCCGTCGCCGGGTTGTTCACGCTGCCGTCGAGGGTCTCGAAGAACCATGTCGACCCCGACAGCCACGCGTGACGGAGACGGTTGTGGACGCCGTCGGTCGACCGGTAGAAGACGTTCACCTGGCCGTTGAACACGATCGCCGCGTTGTCGAGACCGACGTCCGCGTTCGACCTGCCGTGCGGACCGGTGAACCCGTCGAGCGACTCGAGGTGCCACCCGCCCTGGTACCACGCGTGACGCAGATCGCCGAACGTCGCGTCGTAGTAGAAGAGGTGCAGCACGTTGCCAGGAGCGATCAGCGCCGTCGGGTACTGGCCGACGTCGTCGGCGGTGCGACCGTTCGGGCCGGCCATCGCGCCGTCGACCGTCGAGTACACCCACGCCGTGCCGTTCCAGTTCAGGTGCTTCAAGTCGTGGTTGACCTGGTCGTAGTAGAAGACGTGGGGCTGGCCGTTGAACACGATCGACGTGCTCCCCAGACCGACGTTGTCGAGCGTCTGCGCGCGCCACGCCTTGCCCGAAGGCGCCAGCACGTTCGCGCTCGTGAACGTGGAGCCGGCGGCGAAGTTCGCGTCACCCGCGTAGCTCGCGGTGACGGTGTGGCTGCCGACCGCGAACGCGCCCGACGTGAACGTCGCGTAGCCGTTGACGAGCGTGCCGGTGCCGAGCGGCGTCGCGCCCTCCTGGTACGACACGGTGCCGGTCGCCCTCACCGACGCCGCCGGCTTGCGCACGCAGTGGTTGTCGGCCGCGATCGTCACCGGCCACGAGATCGGCAGACCCTGCACCGCGGCGGCCGGTGACGCGGCCTCGGTCACCGTCGACTTGTAGGGCGCGAAGGTCACCGCCTGCGGCGTCGCGCTGCTCGACGCGTACGTCGCGTCACCGGAGTACGTCGCCGAGATCGTGTGCGACCCCGGCGTGAGACCGAGGAGACTGGACGTGACGTTCTTCGTCAGCCCGGCCGTGTTCGGCAACGCGACCGGCGCGCCGACGGCCGTCGCGCCGTCGAAGAACTGCACCGTGCCCGTCGGTGCGGGCGCGGCGGACACCTGCACCGTCGCGGTCACGCGCTGATCGCACTGGAACGGCGACGACATCGCCGAGAGCGTCGTCGTGGAGGGGGTCACGCCGACCGCCCCCGCCGGCGGGCTCACCGCGGCCACCCACACCCCGAGCGCCGTCGCCACCGCGGCGACGAGCGCCCACACCCGGACACCGAACCTGCCCATTCGGACCCTCCCCTGAGCCGTGATATGCACACTGTCGCACAGATTGCGTAGAAGTGCACAGTTGCTTGCGTATTGTCCAAATATTGGTTGCCAGGGCAGGGCGGCGGCACTGTACGCCCTGTCACGGCGGCGCGGACGTCGCGCTCCGTGGCCACCTCCTCCGCCCCGACGGAGCGTTCGGGGCCGGCGCTACCCTCCTCCCGTGGTCGGCGACGAGGAGCTCGACACGATCGCGGCCTGGGTACGGGACGCGGACCGCGTCGTCGTGCTCACCGGGGCGGGCATCTCCACCGAATCGGGCATCCCGGACTTCCGAGGCCCCAACGGCGTGTGGACCAAGAACCCCGCCGCGGAGAAGACCGCCACGCTCCAGCACTACGTCGCCGATCCCGACGTGCGACGGCTCTCGTGGAAGAACCGCGTCGAGAGCCCGATGTGGGACGCGCAACCCAACGCCGGGCACCGGGCCCTCGCCGACCTCGAGCGCGCCGGTCACCTCCACGCGCTCATCACCCAGAACATCGAGGGCCTGCACCAGAAAGCGGGCAGCTCACCGGCGATCGTCGTCGAGGTGCACGGCACCATCCACGACGTCGAGTGCCTCGGCTGCGGGTGGCGCGAGCCGATGGGCCCGACCCTGGAGCGGGTCCGTGCCGGCGAGGACGACCCCGCGTGCCTGGGCTGCGGCGGGATCCTCAAGTCGGCGACGATCTCCTTCGGCCAGAACCTCGTGCCCGAGGTGATCGAGCGGGCCCAGCTGGAGTCGGCCCGGGCCGAGGTGTTCCTGGCCCTCGGCACGTCGCTCGGCGTCTATCCCGCGGCGGCGCTGCCCGAGATCGCGATCCGGGCCGGTGCCCGGCTCGTCGTCATGAACGCCCAGGAGACGCCCTACGACACCGTCGCCGACGCGGTCGTGCGCGACCCGTTGGGCGAGGTCCTCCCGGCGCTGGTGGCCCGCGTCGGTTGGGAATAGCCGACCCGCAAAGTAGGGTTTCTGGTGTGACGCGCCGTTGCGGTGCGACCCGAACGGAGATCCGCCATGCCGAGCTTCCGTGAGCTCCTCGCCGCGGCGAAGGCCAACATCCGCGAGATCGACCCGGCCGAGGCCGAGGGCCGGCTCGACTCGGCCACGTTCCTCGACGTCCGCGAGCTCGACGAGTACGAGCAGGGCATGGTGCCGGGCTCGGTGTTCATCCCCCGCGGTCACCTCGAGAGCCAGGTCGAGAACAAGATCCCCCGCCGCGACAAGCCCGTCGTCATCTACTGCGCGGGCGGTGTCCGCTCCGCGTTCGCGGCCGAGACGCTCCAGAACCTCGGCTACACCGACGTCGTCTCGATGGCCGGTGGCTTCGGACGCTGGAAGAACGAAGGGCGTCCGTGGATCACCCCCGCGGTCCTCACTCCCGAGCAGCGCAACCGCTACCACCGCCACGTTCTCCTGCCCGAGGTGGGTGAGGAGGGTCAGCAGAAGCTCCTCGAGAGCAAGGTGCTGCTGCTGGGCGCGGGTGGTCTCGGCTCACCGGCCGCGCTCTACCTCGCGGCCGCGGGAGTCGGCACGCTCGGCATCGTCGACATGGACGTCGTCGACGCGTCGAACCTGCAGCGCCAGATCCTCCACAACGTCGACCGCATCGGTGAGCGCAAGGTCGACTCGGCCAAGAAGACGCTGACCGCGTTGAACCCCGACGTCGACGTCGTCACCTACGACGTCCGTCTCGGCGCCGACAACGTTGCCGACATCATCGACGGCTACGACGTCGTCGTCGACGGCGCCGACAACTTCCCCGTGCGCTACCTGCTCAACGACGCGTCGCTGCTGAAGCGCATCCCCGTCGTGCACGGCTCGATCTTCCGCTTCGAAGGTCAGGTCACGGTGTTCGACCCCTACAACGGGCCGTGCTACCGCTGCCTGCTCCCCGAGCCGCCGCCGCCCGAGCTCGCGCCGAGCTGCGCGGAGGCCGGCGTGCTCGGCGTGCTGCCCGGCATCGTGGGGTCGGTGCAGGCGCTCGAGGCGATCAAGCTCGTCCTCGACCTCGGCGACCCGCTGCGCGGCCGGCTGCTCGCGTACGACGCGCTCGAGCAGAGCTTCCGCACGTTCAAGGTGCGGCGCGACCCGAAGGGCCCCGCATGCGGCGAGGACGCCGCTCCGATCGTGATCGCCGAGTACGACGAGCACTGCCTCCCCCACGCCGTGCTGGCCGACGGCAGCAGCGTTCACTAGTCGCGCTCGCAAGCTCGCCGCTCCCCTGCCAACAGCACGGGAGCGGCGTACCGCGATCGACCGCGTGCCACCGCTGCGTTGGAGCGCGAGGGCGACCTATTTGGTGAACGTGTCGACGAGCTCGACGAGGGTGCGCACGCCGAAGCCGGTGCCGCCCTTCACGACGTAGCCGTCGTCGCTGCCGGCGCGGGCCGGGCCCGCGATGTCGAGGTGCACCCACGGCGCGCCGTCGACGAACTCCTTGAGGAACAGCCCGGCCGTGAGCGCGCCGCCGTAGCCGCCGCCACTCACGTTCTTCACGTCGGCGACCTCGGAGTCGAGGAGCTTGCGGTACTCCGGCGGCAGCGGTAGCGGCCACATCGACTCGCCGGCGCGGTCCGCGGCGGCGCGCACCTTGTCGATGAACCCGTCGTCGCTGCCCATCAGCCCCGCAACCTTCTCGCCCAGTGCGACGACGCACGCGCCGGTGAGCGTCGCGAGGTCGATGATCGCGTCGGGCTTCGTCTCGCTCGCGAGCGACAGCGCGTCGGCGAGGATCAGTCGTCCCTCCGCGTCCGTGTTGAGCACCTCGACCGTCTTGCCGTTGCGCATCTTCAAAACGTCACCGGGACGGATGGCGTGGCCGCTCGGCATGTTCTCGACGAGTGGCAGGTACGCGTCGACACGGGCCTTGACGCCCAGCGCGGAGAGCACCGACATCGTCGCCGCGACCGCGGCCGCGCCCGACATGTCGGTCTTCATCGTCTCCATGCCGCTCGCGGTCTTGAGCGACAGGCCGCCCGAGTCGAACACGACGCCCTTGCCGACCAACGCGATCCGGCTGCGGGCCCGCGCCGGCGCGTACGACACCTGGACGAAGCGAGGCACCTGGTCGGACCCCATGCCCACGCCCTCGACCCCGCCGAGACGCTCACGACGGATCGCGTCCTCGTCGAGCACCTTCACCGTGACGCCCTTGCCGCGCAGCAGCTTGCGGATCGAGTCCGCGAACGCGGTCGGCGACTTCGCACCCGACGGCTCGTTCACCGCGTCGCGCGCCCACGACACCGCGGACGCGATCGTGGCGCCTCGGTCGAGCGCGGCCTGGATCCTGGCCCCGCCCGCGCCGAGCACCGTGACCCGCGCGAGCCGTGAGGCCTTCGCCTCGCCCTTGTACTTGAGGAACTGGTAGGAGCCGAGCGCGACACCCTCGGCGAGCGCCTGTGCCGCGGTCCGACGATCGGCCGTGTCCACGACCTCGACGAGCGTCGTGGCGACCGACGCGACCTTCGACGCGCGCTTCGCGATCGCGGCACCCGCATCGCGGAGCGCGCTCGGGGTGACCCCGTCACGCGCGCCGACCCCGACGAGGACGACGGCCTTCGCGCCGAGGCGGCCACCGGTCGGCACGGCCAACGTCTCACCCGCCTTGCCCTCGAAGCCCGTCTCCTCCATGAAGTCGTCGAGGGTGCCGCCGAGCGCGGCATCGACCGCGTCGGCACCGGGACCGTGGACCCGATCGGCGAACACGGGGACGGCGAGGAGATCGGTCTTCACCCGGTCGGCGGGCGTGTTGGCGGCTTGGAATGTGATCGGCACGGGTCGGTGTCCTTTTGGTCAGCGATCAGGCGGTCGTGTCGCGCGGGTCGCGGGTGGCGCGCGAGGGACGGAACACGCCCTCCTGCCAGCGCGCCAGTGTCCACACCAGGTCGGCGAGGCGGTTCAGGTACGGCACCACCTGGCTGCCGGGTTCGAGCCACCCGGCGCGCGTCGCGCCGACGCACTCGCGCTCGGCGCGCCGGACGACGGCGCGGGCGAGGTCGAGCGCGGCGGCGACGCGGTTCTCGCCGGGGACCGCGAACTCGCGCAGCGGCTCGAAGCGCGTCGTGTACTCGTCGATGATCGGCTCGAGCGCGGTGACCATGCCCGCGACGACGAGGGAGACCTCGGGCTGGAGCCGGGGTCGCTTCGCGGGCTCGGTCGCCAGCTCCGCGCCGACGACGAACAGCTCGCGCTGGAGGCGCAGCAACAGGTCGAAGAGCTCGGTGGCGGGCGCGCACTCGGCCCGGGCCAGGCCCAGTGCGGCGACGGCCTCGTCGACCGCGCCGTAGGCGGCCGGCCCCGGGTCGTCCTTGGCCGTCCGGCCCCCGTAGAGCAGCCCGGTCGTGCCGTCGTCGCCGGTGCGCGTGTACACCTTCATCCGGGTCGAGTCTACGGCGGCGGAACCTGCGCTCTCCCGGGCCCGAAACCGGCTCCGGCGCTCCGTCGCCCCTCCGTTAGCCTGGTCGGAGCATGTCCAACTTCCTTGCGACGCTTCGCGAGCGCGTCCTCGTCCTCGACGGTGCGTTCGGCACCTGGATGCAGGCCCACGACCTCGGGCCCGACGACTTCGGCGGTCCCAGCCTCGAGGGCTGCAACGAGCACCTCGTGCTCACCCGGCCCGACCTGATCCGCGACCTGCACTCGGAGTTCTTCACCGTGGGGAGCGACGCGGTCGAGACCGCGACGTTCGGCGCGTTCCCGCTCGTGCTGGCGGAGTACGCGATCCCCGAGAAGACGTACGCGATCAACGAGGCCGCGGCCCGCATCGCGAAGGAGGTCGCGGCCGACTTCGCGACCCCCGACCGCCCCCGTTGGGTGGTCGGGTCGATCGGTCCCGGCACGAAGCTGCCCTCGCTCGGCGCCATCGGCTTCGCGGAGCTGCGCGACGGCTACGAGGCCCAGGTCGACGGCCTGCTCGCCGGCGGCGTCGACGTGCTGCTGGTCGAGACGGTCTACGACCTGCTCCAGGCGAAGGCCGCGCTCATCGCGTGCCGGCGGGCCATGGCGCGGGCCGGCGTGCAGCTGCCGATCATGGTGCAGGTGACGATGGAGACGACGGGCCGCATGCTCGTCGGCTCGGAGATCGGCGCCGCGCTCACCGCGCTCGAGGCGATGAAACCCGACATCATCGGCATGAACTGCGCGACCGGACCCGCCGAGATGACCGAGCACCTGCGCTATCTCTCGCAGCACGCGCGCACGTTCCTGTCGTGCCTGCCCAACGCGGGTCTGCCGTCGGTCGTCGAGGGGCGCACGCACTACGACCTGACCCCAGAGCAGCTGGCCGACGCACACGACCGGTTCACGCGCGAGTTCGGTGTCAACGTCGTCGGCGGGTGCTGCGGCACCACGCCCGAGCACTTGCGCCAGGTGGTGGACCGGATCGCCGGGCGCGCACCGGTCGCGCGCACACCCGAGTTCGAGCCCGGGTGCTCGTCGATCTACTCGCACGTCCCGTTCAAGCAGGACCTCGCGTACCTCGCGGTCGGCGAGCGCACCAACGCCAACGGGTCGAAGAAGTTCCGCGAGGCGATGCTCGTCGAGGACTGGGACACCTGCGTGCAGATGGCGCGCGAGCAGGTGAAGGAGGGCGCGCACGTCCTCGACGTCTGCGTCGACTACGTCGGTCGCGACGGCGCCGTCGACATGGACCAGGTCGCGTCGCGGTTCGCCACCCAGGCGTCACTGCCGCTGGTGTTCGACTCGACCGAGCCACCGGTGCTGGAGGCCGGGCTGCAGCACTCGGGCGGCAAGGCGGTCCTCAACTCGGCCAACCTCGAGGACGGCGAGGCCGAGGGCTCCCGGCTCGACCGCGTGTTCACGCTCGCCCGCGAGTACGGCGCCGCGGTCATCTGCCTCGCGATCGACGAGGAGGGACAGGCGCGCGACGCCGACTGGAAGCTGCGCGTGTGTCGCCGCATCTACGACCTCGCGATCGACCGGTACGGGCTCGAGCCCACCGACCTCATCTTCGACATGTTGACGTTCCCGCTCGGGTCGGGTCAGGAGGACCTGCGCCGTGACGGGATCGAGACGATGGAGGCGATCCGGCGCGCCCAGACGGAGCTGCCGGGCGCGTCGACGATCCTCGGGCTCTCCAACGTCAGCTTCGGGCTCAAGCCCGCGATCCGCCACGTGCTCAACAGCGTGTTCCTGCACGAGTGCATGCAGGCCGGGCTCGACGCCGCGATCGTGCACGCGGCGCGCATCATGCCGATGCACAAGATCGACGAGCACGTGCGCGAGGTGACGCTCGACCTGATCTACGACCGGCGGCGGGAGGGCTACGACCCGCTCACCGAGCTGATGAGCCTCTTCGAGGGCGTGGAGGCCGGCTCGATCGAGAAGGAGGATCGCTCCGGCTGGCCGGTCGAGGACCGGCTCAAGCAGCGCATCATCGACGGTGACCGCGACGGGCTCGAGGCCGACCTCGACGAGCAGCTCGCGACCCGGCCGGCGCTCTCGATCATCAACGACGTGCTCCTCGAGGGGATGAAGGTCGTCGGCGAGCTCTTCGGGCGCGGCGAGATGCAGCTGCCGTTCGTGCTCCAGAGCGCGGAGACGATGAAGGCCGCGGTCGCGTTCCTCGAACCGCACATGGAGAAGGAGGACGCCGGCGGCAAGGGTCGGGTCGTGCTCGGCACGGTCAAGGGCGACGTGCACGACATCGGCAAGAACCTCGTCGACATCATCCTCACGAACAACGGCTACGACGTCTACAACATCGGGATCAAGGTCCCGATGCAGGAGTTCGTCGACAAGGCGCTCGAGGTCGACGCCGATGCGATCGGCATGAGCGGGCTCCTCGTGAAGAGCACGCTGATTATGCGCGAGAACCTCGAAGAGCTCAACGATCACGGTCTCGACCGCATCCCCGTGCTGCTGGGCGGGGCCGCGCTCACGCGCACGTACGTCGAGCGCGACCTGCGTCAGGTGTACAACGGTCGCCTGTTCTACGGGAAGGACGCGTTCGAGGGTCTGCGCACCATGGACGCGTTGATGGAGGGCAAGCGCACCGGGGTGCTCGATCCCGACTTCGGGCGCGTCCTCGGTGGCCGCGATCTGCCGGCGCGCAAGTCGGAGCGCGACGCGGCAGCCGAACCGGTCGAGATGCCGGCGCGCTCCGACGTCGCGACCGACGTCAAGATCTTCGACCCGCCGTTCCTCGGCTCACGCGTCGCGAAGGGCATCTCGCTCGACGAGATCGCGTCGTACGTCAACGAGACTGCGCTGTTCCGCAACCAGTGGCAGTACCGTCCCGACAAGTCGCGTCAGGAGACCGACGACGAGTTCCGGGTCCGGCTGCGGCCGACGCTGCGGGATCAGCTCGCGAAGGCGCTGGCGGAGAACCTGCTCGTTCCCGCGGTCGTGTGGGGCTACTTCCCCGTGAACGCGGAAGGCGACGACCTGATCGTGTGGCACGACGAGGACCGGCGCGACGAGCGGGTGCGGTTCCGCTTCCCGCGCCAGCGCGCCGATCGCCATCTCTGCATCGCCGACTTCTTCCGTCCCGTCGAGGCGGGCGAGCGCGACTACGCCGCGTTCCACGTCGTGAGCATGGGCTCGCGCGCGACGGAGCACGAGCGTGAGCTGTTCGCGGCGGACAAGTACCAGGACTACCTGCTGCTCCACGGGCTCTCGGTGGAGATGACCGAGGCCCTCGCCGAGCTCTGGCACCGCCGCATTCGCGAGGAATGGGGCTTCGCCGACGAGGACGGACCGACGCTGCAGGGCCTGTTCCGTCAGCAGTACCGGGGGTCGCGGTACTCGTGGGGCTACCCCGCGTGCCCCGACCTCGAGGACCAGGCCCTCCTCGACGAGCTCCTCGACATGAGCCGCATCGGCGTGTCGATCACCGAGGAGTTCCAGCTCGAGCCCGAGCAGAGCACCTCCGCGATCATCGTCCCGCACCCCGAGGCCAAGTACTTCGTTGCCTGAACCGGGGAGCGCGACGCCCGACCGGAGCTGGCGCGCCCGCCTGACCCGGCTGACGCACAGGATCGAGCACGGCGCGGTCGCGTTGCGCGAGTGGAGCAGCCGCCACGTCCGCGTGCTGGCCGTCGTCGCCGCGCTGCTGTTCGTCGCATTGAGCGTGATCGGCATCCGCGCGTACTCGCGGCTGCACCTGCACCCGGACCTGTGGCTCCTCGCGCCCGCAGCGGTCTTCGGTGCGCTGTTCCTGACGTTCCTCAACGCGGGCGAGTACTGGTGCGGCGCGGTGCTCGCCCGTCATCACCCCTCCGCGATGGAGTCGATCACGGTCAGCATCGCGGGCTCGGCCGCGAACCTCCTGCCCGTTCCCGGCGCGGTGATCGTGCGCAACTACGCGATGGTCTCGGGTGGCGCGACGGTCGCGGGCGCGCTGGGCGGCACCGTGGTCGTCGCGCTGGCGTGGGTCGGCGTCACCGCCGTGGTCCTCGGCGGCATCGTCCTCACCACGGATCTCGTCCTCGGCGTCGTCCTCTGCGTGGTGGGGCTGGGGATGGTCGTCGCCGTCGTGCTCGCGGTGCGCCGGCGGCTGCCCGGACGCGAGGGCACGGTCGTCTGGTCGACGCTGCTCGGCGTGGAGCTGGTGACGGTCGGCGTCGAGATCGGCCGCTACTGGCTGGTGCTCGCGGCCCTCGGCGCGCACCCCACGCTGCTGCGGACCGTCCCGCTCGTCGGCGCGAACGTCGTCGCCGCGGCGAGCATCGTCTTCCCGGGCGGGCTCGGCATCCGCGAGGCGCTCGCGGGCGGGTTCGCGGCCGCGGCCAACCTGCCTGCCGCCGTCGGCATCGCCGCGTCCGCGCTCGACCGTCTCGCGCTCACGGCGATGTTCGCGGTGAGCGCCGGCCTGCTCGGCCTGTGGCGTCGCCGCCATCAACGCGCCGCGACGACGTCGGGCGTGGTCAGCGACGGGACCGCGTGATGGCCGCGTCGCGCTTGCGCCCGCGCGTCCTCGTGCTCACGACCACGTTCCCGGCCCGGGCCGACGACGCCACGCCCCGCTTCGTGCTCGAGCTGGCCGAGGCGATGGCCGACGACTTCGACTTCACCGTGCTCGCTCCCCGCGTCCGCGGCTCGATGCCCCGTGCCCGTCTCGGGCGTCTCGACATCGTGCGGTTCCCCTACTTCCCCGCACGCTTCGAGGGGGTGGCCGACGGCGCGACGCTGCCGAACCTGCACGCCGAGCCGTGGCGTGTCGTCGAGCTGCCGTCGCTGATGACGTTGTTCATGGTCCACGCGTGGCGCTGGAACCGGCGCCTGCGCGCCGACTTGGTGCACGCGCACTGGCTCGTTCCGTGCGGCGTGTTCGCGGCCGGGCTGCAGGCCATGACCGGCACGCCCTTCGTCGCCACGGCCCACGGCGTCGACGTGTACGCGTGGCGGCGCCAGCCGTTCACCGCGCTCCGCCACGCGGTCGCGCGGCGCGCGACGGCGATCGGCGTCGGCACCGAGGCCATGCGGGTCGACGTCGCCGCGCTCGGTGGCGATGCGCGCATCGTGCCGATGGGTGTCGACGTCGAAGCGCTGCGGGCCGACGTCGGTCAGCGCGCGCCGGTCAAGGGGCAGTTCCTCTTCGTGGGCCGGCTCGCCGAGAAGAAGGGCGTCGCGGTGCTGCTGCGCGCGCTCGCACGGGTGAGCGGCGCGTCGCTCGTCGTCGCCGGCGACGGTCCCGACCGGCCCGGGCTGGAGGCGCTCACGCGCCAGCTCGGCCTCACCGACCGCGTCCGCTTCCTCGGTGCGCAGGGACGGCTCGAGGTCGCGCACCTCCTGCGAGACGCGTACGCGCTCGTCGTGCCGTCGCTGATCGCGGGCGACGGCGACCGTGAGGGGACGTCGGTCGTGCTCTCCGAGGGCGTGGCCGCCGGCGTTCCGGTGATCGCGTCGGACACCGGCGGGCTCGGCGAGCGGGTCACCGGCGGTGTCGACGGCGTGCTCGTCGCACCGGGTGACGCCGACGCGCTCGCGACCGCGATCCGCTGGAGCCTCGATCACCCCGACGACCTGTCGCGCATCGCCGCGGCCGCGCCGGCAACGGTCCTGCGAGGTTGCACGCTCGCCGACACCGCGGCCGGATACCGTGACCTCTACCGTCTCGCGCTCGAGAAGGGCAGAGATGACTGAGCTGCGGATCGGCACGTACTACCGGATGCACCTGCTGCACCGGCTCGGTGTCGACGGCGCGACCGGCGTGGTCGTCGACGTGGGCGGGCGCGACGGTCGCTGGGTCGCCGGCATGACGGGCACGCGCGTCCTCGTCGACCTCGACATCGTCCGCGCCGAGCCCTCGGTCGACTACGTGCGCGGCAGCGGCGACGCGATCCCACTCCGGGGCAAGATCGCCGACTCGGTGTACTCGCTCGACGTGATCGAGCACACGCCCGACGAAGCCGCGGTCATCGACGAGATGCTGCGACTCCTGCGACCCGGCGGCCGCCTCGTGCTGACCACGCCGAGCGCGGACATGCGCGTCTTCCCCGGTGCGCTCCAACCATGGGTCGACCGCAAGTGGGGTCACGACCGGGTGCGGGGCTTCTCCGCGTCGTATCTCGAGAAGCTGCTGCGCGACCGCGGCGTCGAGGTGCAGGTGCGGCCGCTGGCCTACCGGCTGTTCCGCTGGTGCTACTTCCCGTTGCGCGCGCTGTGGTCGGTGCCCGGCGGGATCGGCCGGGCCGCGGTGCGGGCGGTCGCCGCGATCGACGCGCGGTACGCGTGGGGCGGCCACGGCGCGCTCCTCGTCGAAGCGCGCACCTGAGGCCCGCACTACGCGGTGGCGCGCCGACGGAACACGAGGAACTTGGCGATCGTCGGCGTGCCGTCGTCGTGCGCGGTGTGCGGGTTCTCGACCACCTCGGTCCGGTCCCAGGCCGGGAGGTGTGACGCGACCCAGTCGGAGACGTCGCGGTGACGGACGTGCGCGGCCATGCCCGGACCGTCGAAGTCGCTCGAGTAGACGACGACGAACCGGCGGGCGGTGCCGAACAGGTGGCGCATGTGCCGCTCGAACACCGCGTCCTCCACGAGGTGGAACACGACGTCGAGCGACAGCGCCAGGTCGGCCACGAAGACGCCCGTGTGGTCGACGAAGCAGTCGGGGTCGTAGAGGAAGAAGCTCTTCGTCCCATCGGTGCCGAAGCGGTCCACGCAGCGGCGGATCGCGTCATGGGCGACGTCGAGGCCGATGTAGCTCGGATAGCGGCCGAGCGCGAGCTGACGCCCGTCGCCACAGCCCAGCTCGATCACCGACGTGATGCCTTCGCGTTCGACGAAGCCGTTCAGGAAGTCGGCCTTGAACGCAGCGAGCGCGCCGCTCGAGCCGACGCCCGAGTCCCCGCCGCCCTCGTAGCGGCGCTCCCAGTAGTCGTGGGAACCGCGGAAACGCGCCCCGCTGACAACGCGGTTGAGCCGCGCCGCGACCGGTCCCAGCGACCGCGACCGTTGGAGATACGCGCGCAGCTGCTCGCGACGCGTGACGCTCACAGCTCGTCGGCGAGCCGGGTCGGACTTCGCGACGTGTTCCGGAAGTGCACGATGAGCTCGGCGAGCAGACCAACCGAGAGCATCTGCACACCGACGAGGACGAGCAGAACCCCGGCGATGAGCGCGGGACGCTGGGAGATGCCGTGACCGGTCGCCTTGTCGAAGAGCAGCCACGCGAGCATTCCGGTGCCGAGCGCCGAGAACAAGAAGCCGAGACCACCGAAGAGATGGAACGGGCGGCCGGTGTAGGTGGTGAGGAACTTCACCGTGACCAGGTCGAAGAAGCCGCGCCAGAACCGCGCCTTCTTGAACTTCGACTCCCCGTAGAGCCGGGTGCGGTGGTTCACGTCGATCTCGCCGACGCGGAAGCCACCCCACGAGGCGAGAACGGGGATGTAGCGGTGGAGCTCGCCGTAGAGCTCGAGCGAGTCGGCGACCTCGCGCGTCATCGCCTTGAGCCCGCTGTTGAAGTCGCGTCCCTCCACACCGGTGACGCGCGCCGTCATCGCGTTGTAGAGCTTCGACGTGCTCTTCTTCACGAAGCGGTCCTGGCGGTCGGCGCGCCGTCCGGTGACGAGGTCGAGACCGCTGTCGAGCGCGGCGAGCAGCGTGTGGATCGCTTCGGGGTCGTCCTGGCCGTCGGCGTCCATGAGAACAACGCGGTCGCCGGTCACCTCGCGCAGCCCGACCTGCAGCGCGCCCGACTTGCCGACGTTGCGGCGCAGGCGCACCGCGCGCACACCGTCGAGCTCGTGCGCCAGACGGGTCGCGACGGCGCGGGTGCCGTCGTTGCTCCCGTCGTCGACGATGAGCACCTCGTACTTCACCGACTCCCGGGACAGCGTGTCGATGATCTCACCGACGACCGCGGGCAGGTTCTCGGCTTCGTTGTAGGCGGGCAGGATCACGGAGACGTCGCTGCTCACGGCCCACGAGCGTACCGGCTGGACCAGCCGATTCCCGGCTTCTCCACGGGCCCCGGGCCCGGGTCAGCGGCCTAGGGACAGTCGGTGGGCCGGGTCGCGCCCGGTGGCTCGATCGCGCACAGCGCCGTTTGCAGCTTCGGCTCGACGATCCTCAGGTCGCCGACACGGAAGAACAGCACGCGCGGGTCGCTTCCCTGGGGCGGGATCTGGACGCCGTGCATGTCGAAGCGCACCACGTTGTCGCCCGGCTGCAACGTGAGCGTCTCGTGCCACGGCGTGTCGGTCGTCGTGTTCAGCGCGTGATGCTCCGTGTGACCGCCGGCACTGACGACGAGGTCACCCTGGCCGCTCAACGTGGCGTCGATCGTCACGCGCTGCGGGCCGCTGCCGAGGTTGCGCAACGTGAGCTCGGAGCGTTGGGCCGACCAATACCAGCTGTGGCCCGCGCCCCGCTCCTCCTGGTAGAAGCCGGTGCCGTACGTCGGCAGGACCGGGTGCAGCACCGCGTTCTTGAACGCGCTGCGCTGCGCGGGCGTGAACGTCTTCGCAACGAGCGCGCGCATGGGCGCGAGGTCGTAGTAGACGAGGCGCTGGTCGGTGCTGCTGAGCATCGGCCGACCGAGCAGCTGGGCGACGCTCTGCTCGAAGGCGGGTCCCGTGTCGGAGTACCCGTCGCGGTCGATGAAGACGCCTTGGAACCCGGCGGCCGCGAGGCCGGCGAGCTGCGTGCGCACCGGCAGCTGCTCCAGCCGGAGCTGCCAGTCGGCTTCCGGTCGGCCCTTGATCGCGCCGTAGCTCCAACGAAGGTGCTTGGTGTGGAGGAAGCCGATGAACTGCGTGTAGTCGGTCATCTTGCCGACCGGAGGCTCCTCGGGGAACGGCACGATGGGGTACTGGAAGACCATCGCGGCGCGCGGCAGGCGCGACTCGAGCGTCGTGAAGAAGTAGTTGTCGACGTCGTAGCGCTGCGCAACCCCGCGGTAGTTGTAGACGAGCTTCGGTGTCGTCTGGTCGAAGACGCCGGCGACGACGACGAGCGCGACGATGGCGGCGACGATCGCGAGGCCGGCACGGCCGCGGCGCAACCGCCGGAACCACGCGTCGAGCAGGAGCGCGACCACGAGCACGACGAGGAACGCGATGAACACCGAGATGCGGTTCCACGTGCGTAACTGTGAGAGACCGAAGATCGCGAGCAGGTAGGAGATCCCGCCGGTCATCCCGAACAGGACCGCGACGACACCGAGCCCGCCGAGCCGGCCGACGAGCGGCTCGATGCGAGACCACCAGCCGGGACGGGCCCGAGCGTTCCGGCGCGGTGGGGCACGGCGGGCGCCGCCGAACACGCGACCGAGCGCGACCACGAACGCGATGACGAGACCCGCCGCACCGAAC
Organism: Acidimicrobiia bacterium; assembly: GCA_036558745.1. Taxonomy (GTDB): domain Bacteria; phylum Actinomycetota; class Acidimicrobiia; order IMCC26256; family JAMXLJ01; genus JAMXLJ01. Next base: position 10,804 of record DATBEZ010000002.1, on the reverse strand, counting down.
GTACCCAGCGCCTCGCCGACGTCGCCGTGGACGATCGTGTTGGTCGCGGCCTTGTGCGACAGGTTCGACAGAGCCGGGATCCGGTTGCCGAACGTGGGCATCAGCATGCGCGTGAGCCCGAGCGAGAACGCGTCACCCTCGTTGATCGAACGGACGGCGGCGACCGCGTTCTTGCCGTGCTCCCTGCGGTAAAGGATCGACGGCGCGTTGTTGACGACGAGCGAGCCGCCGATGGCCACGACCATGAGCACACCCAACACGAGCGAGCGCCCGTCTCGGTTGGCGAGCGCGAGCGCCACGGCGACCGAGCCGATGAGGCACACCGCGAAGATCGCGTTCTGGGTGTCGCTGCCGCCGAGCACGAGGCAGACGCCGAGAGCGAACAGCCATCGTCCACGGTGGGCCGAGACCGACGTGCGGATCGTCTCCTCTCCGGGGAAGAAGCGGCTCCGGTAGTCGATGAGCCAGAGGATCACGAGGGTGACGATCGGGACGATGTAGTAGGCCGAGCGCGTGATCTGCGCCTCGCCGTGCGCCTGGTGGTACGGCGCGAACGAGTAGAGGACACCGACGATCAGCGATGCGCCGACGCCGAGCTTCAGGTATCGAGCGACGAAGTACGCCGCGAGCGCGACGAGGAAGAAGCTGAGGATGAAGTACGCGTGCTGCGTCGCGGCGTACGACGGCAGCACGTAGCCCAGCACCTTCATCGACAGGTAGTGGATGTTCTCGCCGCCCGGCGGATAGTCGTAGAGGTTGCCGCTGAACGGTGCACCGACGCGCGGGTTGTGCAGGATCCACCCGTAGTCGCGCAGCGTCTTCGTCAGGTAGTCGCCGAAGAGGCCGTCACCGTCGTACGCGGCGGGAACATTGGGCCGTACGTTCCAGAGCTTGTAGACGATCGTCACCGCGACCGCGACGACCGCGCACACCAGGGCGCTCTCGCGCAGGATGTGGGTGCCACGCGGGAAGCCGTAGGCCCCGACGCCGGGCTCGTCGGCCGGCGCGTCCTCGGCGACGGGTACCGCGGCCGGCGTGACGACGGCGTCGTCGGTCGCGGTCAGATCGAGCACGTCGTCACCGGTCTCCTGGCCACTCGTCGTGCTCGCCGAGGCGGCATCGTCACCGGCGTCGGCGGGGTCGGCTGCGTCATGTCCGGTTCGCGCAGGTTCCGCGCCGCGCGCCGCCGCTGGCCTGTCGAGCATCGGGGTCAGGGTACTGCCGGGTCACCCGCGAACCGGGGTCAAGCCCGGTGCGCGAACCGTCACGGGTTCAGGACCGCGCGAACGAGCAGATCGGTGCCGAAGCCGGTGAGGATCGCGAGGTAGAGCAGGCCCGTCGCGGCCATCACCGCGGAGTAGAAGCGCTCGCGCAGCGCGAGCCACGTCACGCCGATCAACGCGATCGTGCTCATTGCGCACACCGCCCAGATCCAGCCGAGCAGCCCGCCGTAGCCGTCGTCGACCGCGCCCGTGAACACCTGGACGATTCCCGGCGGCCACAGCATGAGCGCGACCTCGAATGGCCAGACCCACGCCGCGAGGCGCACGAGCTCCTTGATCGGGTCGCGGGAGAGCCCGGGCTGCACGAGGTACCAGTGGCCGAGCAGCATCGCGTCGCTGATGACGCCGAGGAACACGGCACCGACGACGAATCGCGCGAACGTCAGCGGGTACGAACCACCGTCGGCCGCCGCGGCCCCCGCGAGCGCAACCAGCCCGCACAACGGCGCGAGCAGATCGAGCGCGGGCTCGAACTCACGCGTGTCGAGCGCCGTCGTCGTCTCCGCGGAGTCCGGCACCTCGGACGCGGTGGGCCGTCCGACCATCGCGGCGACGCGCGCGAGGCGGGCCTCGCGCTGACGCCGCAATCCACTCACGCCAGCGCGACGGTGCAGGATCGACGACACCAGCGCTACCGCCGTCGCGAGGACGAGCGCGATCCCGCCCGCGGCGCGCACCGTCGCACCGATGCCGTGCTGGCCCGACGCGAAGCCCGCGGCGACACCGAGCGCCGCAAGCGCGCCGTACACCGACCGCAGGAGCCACCCGTAGCCGAGCCCGACCACCCGGTGCCGGGTCGTGACCCACAGGAACAGCAGACCCCCGGCGGCCCACTGGATCAGGAACGTCGCGATCTCGAGGTGCACGGCCCGCGGGTCAGCCCACGACGGCGAGCTCGCGCGGCGCGCGGTTGAGTCGCTCGGGCCCGTCGTCGGTCGCGACCACGATGTCCTCGAGGCGCAGGCCGAAGCGGCCGGGAAGGTAGATACCGGGTTCGATGCTGAACGCGTGACCGGCGCGAAGCGGCTCGCGGTTGCCGGCCACGAGGTACGGCTCCTCGTGCGCGTCGACGCCGATGCCGTGCCCCGTGCGGTGGATGAAGCGGTCGCCGAGCCCGGCGTCGGCGATGACGTCGCGAGCCACGCGGTCGACGTCCGCGCACGGTGTTCCGACGGTCGCCGCCTGCACGGCGCGTTGCTGCGCGTCCACGAGGATCGCGTACGTGTCGCGCACCTCTGGCGCCGGCTCTCCGACGACGTACATGCGCGTGATGTCGGAGCAGTAGCCGTGCATCGTCCCGCCGAAGTCGCACAGCACGACGTCGCCGTCACGGATCATCCGCTCCCCCGCCTCGTGGTGGGGCGACGCCGCATCGGCGCCCGCGGCGACGATGGCGAAGTTGGCCCGCTCGTGGCCGCCCTCGAGCATGCGGTCGACCAGCTCGCGCGACACCTCGGCCTCGGTGCGTCCCGCGAACGGCCGGTCGCGCATCGCCACCGCGATGTCGTCGACGACCCGCGCGGCGGCGCGCAACGCGTCGACCTCGGCCGCGTCCTTCACCATGCGCAGCGGCGCCGTCACCTCACTGCCCCGGTGCCACTGCACGCCCGGCAACCGGTCCTGCAGCTCGACGAGGAAGCGGGCCCAGGTCTGGTCACCGATCGCGACGCGACGCGCGGCGCCGGTGAGCTCGGCGACGATGGCGACCGGATCGTCGGTCTCCTCCCACGCCCGCAGGGCGAACACGTCCGGCCGTTCCTCGACCCGGGGCGCCTCGAGACGGGCGACCACCATGGTCGCGTCCGCGTCCCTGGGCACCACGAGCATCGTGAGCCGCTCGAGCGGCATCGCCTCGTACCCCGTCAGCCACGGCAGGTCGGCCCCGACGGAGAGCAGCAGCACGTCGACGTCGAGCGCGGCCATCCGGGAACGGACCCGGTCGAGACGTTCGCGGTGCACGCTCGCAGCGTAGAACGTCGACCTGTCGTTGCCGGCGTCGTCGGGGCCGGCGTGCCGGTGTGGGTCAGAGACCGGGCAGGCCGTCGAGGCTGTGGGCGTTGTGCTCGTCGTGGTAGGCGGTGATGCCGTCGGGCCCGCGCCGCTCGGCCCACTCGAGCAACGTCGGGCGGTCGCCCTCGTAGGTCATGAGCGGGACCGCGTAGCCGCACGACGTCGAGACCCGTTCCACGTCGACCACGACGACCGAGCGACGGCCCGGGAGCGCCGGGAACCGCGCCAGCAGTCCGTCGACGTCGGCCTGCTCGATCGAGAGCGGGCGCCCACGGCCGTGCAGGCGCACGATCCGCGGCGGCCCTTCGAACGCGCAGAACATGATCGTGATGCGCCCGTTCTCGCGCAGGTGCGCGAGGGTCTCGATGCCGCTCCCGGTGAGGTCGAGCCACGCGACCGCGTGCCCGTCGAGCACGGTGAACGTGTCGAGACCCTTGGGCGACACGTTGACGTGACCGGCGTCACCGGACGGCGCGGTCGCGACGAAGAAGACGTGCTGGCGTCCGATGAAGTCCGCGAGCTCCGGCGTGATCTCGTCGTACGTCCGCGCCATGCGGCTCAGGGTACGGCGCTCGCCGCCGTGCGCGTCGAGGAGTTTCCGGCCGCCGCCGCGGTGCGCGCGTGGTAGCTGGAGCGCACGAGCGGCCCTGCCTCCACGTGCGCGAACCCTTCGACGAGCGCGGCGTCGCGCAGGGACGCGAACTCGTCGGGCGTCCACCACCGCACCACCGGGAGGTGGAGTGACGACGGGCGCAGGTACTGGCCGAGGGTCAGGATGTCGACGCCGACCGCGCGCAGGTCGGCGATCGCGGCGAGCACCTCGTCCTCGTGCTCGCCCATCCCGAGGATGATCCCCGACTTGGTGGTGAGGCCCGCGTCCTTGGCCCGAGCCAGCACCGCCAGCGAGCGCGCGTAGCCGGCGGACGGGCGCGCCGCACGTTGCAGGCGCGCGACGGTCTCGAGGTTGTGGTTCAACACGTCGGGACGGGCGTCGAAGATCGTCTGCAACGCCGCGGGATCGCCCTTGCAGTCGGGGATCAGGACCTCGATCGTCGTGCCCGGAGCGCGCCGCCGGATCGCGGCGATCGTCGCGGCGAAGCCCGACGCCCCGCCGTCGGCGACGTCGTCGCGGGCGACGCTCGTCACGACCGTGTGCGCGAGGCCCAGCGTCGCGACGGCATCGGCGACGCGGGCGGGCTCGTCGGGATCGAGCGGGAGCGGCTTGCGCGTGTCGACCAGGCAGAACCCGCACGCGCGCGTGCACCGGTCTCCGAGGATCATGAACGTCGCGGTGCGATCGGCCCAGCACTCGTAGATGTTCGGGCAGCCCGCTTCCTCGCACACGGTGTGCAGGTCGAGCGAGCGCATGAGCCGCTTCGTCTCCCGGTAGCCCGCGCCGAGGTCGGCCTTCACCCTCATCCACGACGGTCGCCGGAACGAAGCGTCTTCGGGCGGGGCCTCGACGCCGGCCTCCTGCAGCCGTCCGATGAGGCGGATCGGCGCGGACGAAGCCGGCGCGCTCGACGCTGCGTGCGACGCACCGCGACTGAAGGGTGCGAGGTCGGCATTGTCGAGCCGGGCGCGCCAGACGACGTCGTGGCGCTCCACGTCGTCGTAGCCGAGCTCGTCCGCGAACGCCTCGACGACCCGGTCGACGACCGCTCGCATGTCGGGCGCGTGCCCGAGCAGTCGTGCCAGCGAGGTGACGCCGCGATCGGGGATGCCGCACGGCACGATGTGGCCGAACATCGAGAGGTCGGGGTCGACGTTGATCGCGAATCCGTGCCGGGTCCGGCCCTGCGCGACCTTGACGCCGATCGCCGCGAGCTTCTCGCCCTCGACCCACACCCCGGTGTAGCCGGGATCGGTCGTCGCGGCGACGCCGAGACGATCCAACGCGGTCACGAGCGCGCGCTCGACATGACGGACGTAGGCGACCACGTCGTGCCGGCCGTCGCGCCACTCCGGGAGCGTGACCACGGGGTAGCCGACGAGTTGGCCCGGCCCGTGGTACGTGACGTCGCCGCCGCGGTCGGTCCGCACGAGCTCCGCACCCACGGACGCGGGAGGCACCAGCACGTGCTGCAGGTCCGCACGCGTGCCGAGCGTGTAGACGTGCGGATGCTCGAGCAGGAGGAGATAGTCCTCCGTGGTGCGGTCGTGCAGCGCGCGCTGCACCGCATCGCCGTCGGCGTACGAGACACGGCCGAGCCAGCGGGCGCGCAGCCTCACGTGAGCTCCGCCTCCCAGTCGTGGCTCTCGAGGGTCTCCCTCATCCGGCGGAGGAACGCAGCCGCGTACGCGCCGTCGAACGCACGGTGGTCCCACGCGAGCGCGAGCACGCCGATCGGTCGGATCGCGATCGCGTCCTCGCCGTCGGGACCCTCGACCACGACCGGCCGCTTGTGCACGCCGTCGGTCGAGAGGATCGCGACCTGGGGCTGGTTGATGATCGGCAGCGTGATCAACGTACCGTAACCACCCGCGTTCGTGATCGTGAACGTGCCACCGAGCACTTCGTCCGGCGACAGCTGCTTGCGGCGTGCGCGCTCGGCGAGATCGCGCATCTCCCGCGCCAGCAGGCGCATCCGCTTTCCGTCCGCGTTGCGCACCACCGGCGCGATCAGACCACCGAAGTCGAGGTCGACCGCGATACCGAGATGGATGTCGTGATGGACGATCAACCGGTCGCCGTCGACGCTCGCGTTGACTCTCGGGAACTCGGCGACCGCGTCGGAGAACGCCCGCGCGATGAACGGCAGGTACGTGAGCGAGAAGCCTTCACGCTGCTTCCACTCCTCGCGGTGCGCGCGTCGGACGCGCTCCACCCGCTCGTAGTCGACCTCGACCGACGTGTAGACGTGCGCGCTCGTCGCCTTCGAGCGGACCATGTGCTCGGCGGTGCGCCGGCGGATGTTGTCGAACGGGACGACCTCGTCACCGCGGGCGGGCGCGACCTCGCGTGGCGCTTCGGCCGCGGGCGCCGACGGCGCAGGAGCGGGCGGCGCGGGGGCGGCGCGACCCGAGGGCGACGCGGACGCCGGGGGCGCCGCGGTCGACGACGCCGCGAGCACGTCGCGGCGCGTGATGCGACCGCCCTCCCCCGTCCCGCGGATCTGGGACGGGTCCAGGCCCCGCTCGCCGATGAGGCGCCGCACGACCGGCGACATCAGCAGCGAGTCGCCGTTGGCGCCGGGCCCGGGGGCAGGTGCGGGCGCGGGAGGTGCCGGAGCGGGAGCGTGGGCCGGGGCCGAGGCGGCCGCCGGCTGCGGCTGAGGGGCGGGCGCGGGAGCCGCCGGCTCGGCCCGCGGCGGCTCGGCCCGTTGTGCGGGCTCCGGGGTCTCGGGGGCGGCCACAGGCGCCTCCTCCGGCGGTGTCGCGGTGGCCTGCTCCGCCGCGGCCGGTGCGGGCGCGGCGCCGTCGCCGCCGGCGGGCGCGCTGTCGCTCACGACCGCGAGGCGCGTCCCCACGTCGACCGTCTCACCCTCGGGCACGAGGATCTCGCTCACGAACCCGCCCGCGGGTGCGGGCACCTCGGAGTCGACCTTGTCGGTGGACACCTCGAACAACGGCTCGTCGGCCTCGATCCGGTCACCGACCTGCTTCAGCCAACGCGTGATCGTGCCCTCGGTGACCGTCTCCCCGAGCTGCGGCATCGTGATGTCCATGTTCATTGGTCGCTTCCGCTCACGCTCCAGAGGCGCTTCGCGCCGGCGGAGCTCTCTGTTGTCTGGTCGCTTCCGCTCCCGCTCTGGGGCGCTTCGCGCCGGCGGAGCTCCGCTCACGCTCCCGTCACGGAACGCCTTGCGTCGTCTCGTTCCGTCAATCCCGTGATCGCTTCTCGTGCCGCGGCGGCCTCTTCTTGAGCCTCTCTACCCGTGGAGGAAGCGGCCGGTGAGGGCGAGGGCGGACTCGCCGAAGAGCTCACTGAGGGTCGGGTGCGGATGCACCAGCATCTCGAGGTCCGCGGCGGTCGCCTCCCAGTTCACCGCGAGGTAGCCCTCCGTGAGCAGCTCCGTCGCCCACGGGCCGACGATGTGCACGCCGAGGAGCGGGCCGTCGCGCTCGGCCACGATCTTCACCAGCCCGTCCGACTCGCCGATGATCAGCGCGCGCGCGTTGCCGGCGAAACGGTGCACCGACGTCACGACGTCGTACCCGCGTTCGCGCGCCTGGGCCTCGGTCAACCCGCTGAACGCGACCTCGGGGTGGCAGTAGATGCCCCACGGCACCTTGTCGTACTCGATCGGCGCGACGGGCTCTCCGAGGATCGTCTTGATCGCGACGATCGCCTCCGCGAAGCCGACGTGCGCGAGCTGCGGTGTCGCGACGACGTCGCCGATCGCGTACACACCGGGCACCGCGGTGCGCATCTGCCCGTCGACGACGATGAAGCCGCGCTCGTCGACGCCCACCCCTGAGCCCTCGAGATTGATGCCCTCCGACACCGGGCGCCGCCCGATGCTGACGACGACCTTGTCGACCGTGAGCTCCTGATCGCCTCCCGCGCCGCGGTAGCGGACGGCCGCCTCGTTGCCCCGTCGATCGATCGCCGTGATCGCGACCCCGGTCTCGACCTTGATCCCGCGCTTCTTGAACTGGCGCACGACGACGTCGGCCGCGTCCTTGTCGACGCCGGTGAGGATCTGCGGCAGGGCCTCGAGCACGGTGACATCGCTGCCGACGTCGGCGAGGAACGACGCGAACTCGCAGCCGATCGCGCCGCCGCCGATGATCACGGCACGACCGGGAACGTCCCGGAGCTGGAGCACGTGGTCGGACGAGAGCACCACCTCGCCGTCGAACTCGGTGCCCGGGAGCGCGCGCGGCGCGGAGCCCGTCGCGAGGATCAGCGCGTCACCCTGGAGCTCGGTGCCGTCGGAGACGCGCAGATGACGCGCACCCGCGTCGATCAACGAGCCGCGTCCGGGAACGATCGTGACCTTCCGCTGCTTGAGCAGCGTCTCGAGCCCGCGCGTCAGGCGGTCGATCACCTGCTGCTTGCGCTGCTGGCTGGTACCGAGGTCGAGGCTGGGCTGGCCCGCGTCGACACCGAACTGCTTCGCCCCCGCGACCGTGCGCAGCACCTCGGCCGTCTGCAGCAGCTCCTTGGCCGGGATGCAGCCCCGGTGCAGACAGGTACCGCCGACGCGCTGCTCCTCCACCATCGCGATGCGCAATCCCGCCGACCCGCCGTAGAGACCGGCGGCGTAGCCACCCGGCCCCCCGCCCAGGATCACGACGTCGAAGTGCTCGGCCACAGAAACTCCCCTTCCTCAGGCCCCCATTGTCGTCGCGGTCCGCGCGCACGATCCCCGGGGAGGGATTCCGGCGTGTCACGGCGGGTCGGGAGGCTCGATACCCATCGTCGCGCCGCCGGTGACCGGGGCGGCGCGGAACCCGCCGCGAGCGCGCTCAGTGGCCGGCGCGACCGAGGACGATCTGCGTGATGCCGGCGGCGAGGATCGCGGCGCCGGTCAGCACTGCGGCGATGATGAGCTTGCGTGTGCTCACGTGACCTGGTCGGGCGCCGTCGAGGTGGTCGATCCGCACGAGGGGGCCCGCATCCACCCATTGTCGCGGGCGCGCCCGGCCCGGCGGGAACGGCGGGAGCACCGCCTCCCGGGCCCTGCCGACGAGCGGGCGCGGGAGCCTCGGGCACCCGGTTGAACGGCCCGGGAACTTGTGGCGCCGAAGGCGGCAGCGGGGGTCCAGACCGTTAAGCTGACCCCCTCGGTGGCCGGGCTGCGACGTACCGAGCGAGCACAGGGGGGCCGACCCGGCGTGCAGCAGAGCACGAGGAAGTTCATCGACCGTGCGCGTGAGGCCGTCCCCGAAGGGACGTTCGCCGTCGGCGCGGGCCTGCTCATCGCGGCGGCGACGTCCTATGTGTTCATCGTGCTGGTCCTGCGCCAGCTGGGGAACCACGGGTCCGCGGCGGCGTTCTCGTCGTTCTGGGCGCTGATCTACGTCGCCGGCCCGGGCTTCTTCCTCCCGCTCGAGCAGGAGGTCGGTCGCGCGCTGGCCCACCGCCACGCGCAGGGGATCGGCGGAGGGCCGCTGGTCAACCGCGCCGCCCGTCTCGGCGGCATGCTCGTCGCCGCGCTCGTGGTGGGTACGGTCGCGCTGATCGGTCCGCTCTCGAACAGCCTGTTCAAGGGCGAAGCGATGCTCGTCGCGGGACTCGCGGTCGGGCTCATCGGCTTCTACGCGATGCACCTGACCCGAGGCACGCTCTCCGGGAACGGACGGTTCCGCGCCTACGGCGAGATGCTCGGCTCGGAGAGCGTCGTCCGTCTCGCCGCCGCGATCGTGCTGGTCGTGTTCGGCGTCAAGAGCGCCGGCGCGTACTCGCTCTGCCTCGCCCTCGCACCGTTCGTCGCGGTCGCGTACTCGCTGCGCGGCCAGCGCAACCTGGTCACGCCCGGGCCGCCCGCGCCCTACAGCGAGCTGTCGGAGAAGCTCGGCTGGTTGCTCGCCGGATCCGTGCTCATGCAGCTGCTCGGCTACGCGGCGCTGCTCGGCGTCGGCCTGCTGGCCAACCACAGCCAGAAGGACGAGGTCGCGTCGTTCGCGCGCGCGTTCTTCATCGCGCGAATACCCATCCTGCTGTTCCAGGCCGTCCAGGCCGCGCTGTTGCCGAAACTCGCGCGCCTCGCGGGAGAGGGCCGCCAGGACGACTTCCGTATGGGGATGAAACGGCTGCTCGCGGTCGTGATCGGCATCGCGGTCATCGGCACCGTCGCCGCGTTCACCCTCGGCCCCTTCGTGGGCAAGATCCTGTTCGGCCAGGACAAGTTCACGATGGGCAACGTCGACCTCGGCCTGCTCGCGGCCGGCAGCGGCGTGTACATCATCGCCCTCACCATCGCTCAGGCGGTCATCGCGCTGAACGGCCACCCGAAGGCGACGATCGGGTGGTTGGTCGGCGTGGTCGTGTTCGTCGCGGTCACCGCCGCCGTCACGGGCCTCGAGCTCCGCGTCGAGCTCGGCTTCCTGGTCGGCTCCGCCGCGGCCACCGTCGTGATGATCGTCGCCATGGTCCGGCTCATGCGCACGGGCATCCAGCCCGGCGTGACCCCGCTCATCGAGGCCATCGAGCACGAACCGTTAGAGCTCTAGCCGCGCTCGCAAGCTCGCCGCTCCCTGCCAACAGCTCGGTCGCGGCGTGACGCGACCTACCGCGCGGGACCCGCTTCGCGCGTACTGCGAGCGCGACAGAAAACTCAGTCCTTCTCCGCGATGCAGAGGAGTGACTGGCCGAAGCGCACGGTGCGTTCGCTCTCGAACCGGCGGGTGAGCGGAACGCCGACCCGGTCGTAGAGGCGCGACGACCACGACTGGGTCGGCACCTGGTTCATCTGACGGGCGAAGAGCCACCACGCGACCGCACCGAGGACGTTGACGTAGCGCGCTTCGACGACACGCAGACCGGCCCGGTCGACCTCGGAGGTCAGCTCCGACTTGCGGTAGCGGCGGCGATGGCCGATGCGGAAGTCGAACTCGCTGTA
>DATBEZ010000001.1:0-29927 GCA_036558745.1 Acidimicrobiia bacterium | reverse complement strand
CATGAAGATGCTCCTCTGAGGGCCGGGGACGACGAGCGGTCCGCGAGGTCGAGCGCGGCAGCGGCGAGGGCTTCGACCGTCTCGCCCGCGTGGCGGGCGCGCTCGGGCGACGCACCGTTGGCGACGAGCCGCGCGTGCGCGCCCTCGGAGATGACCGCGAGCTTGAACGTGGCGAGGACCCGGTAGAAGTCGATCGCATCGGCGTCGACACCCGTCGCGCGCGCGTACCGCTCGACCAGTGTGTCCGCGTCGGGAAAACCTGCGTTGGCGCGGTGGGCCTGCGGCGCGCGGGCCCGCCAGAGCAGCTCGCCGACCGGGCCCCAGTACGTCACGAGCATCCCGAGGTCGGTGAGCGGGTCGCCGAGGGTCGCCATCTCCCAGTCGAGCACGGCCTGCATGCGCGCCGGCTCGTCGCGGTGCCACATGGTGTTGTTGAAGCTGTAGTCGCCGTGGACGATGCCCGCGCGCGAGCGCGTCGGTATCGCGCGTCGGAGCCGACTTCCCACTTCGTCGACGGCGGCGACCTCGCGCTGCTTCGACGCGTCCCACTGGCTGCACCAGCGGTCGACCTGGCGGGCGACGAACCCTCCGGGCCGCCCGAGGTCGCCGAGCCCGACCGCGGTCGGGTCGACCGTGTGGAGACGGACGAGCACGTCGACGAGCTCGTCCGACGCCGCACGCGCATCGGCCTCGCTCAGGTGCGCGACCGCGTTCGCGTCGTCGTAGACGATCGCGTCGAGGTGCTCCATCAGGTAGAACGGCGCGCCGATCACCTCGACGTCGTCGCACGCGGCGACCATGGCTGCGACCGGGACGCCGCTCCCGGCGAGCGCGGCCTGCACCTGGTGCTCGCGCAGCACGTCGTTCGCGGTCGCCAGCACCCTGCCCGCGGGTGGGCGTCGCAGCACCAGGTCGCGTGCGCCGCTCCGGACCCGGAACGTGAGGTTCGACGATCCGCCCGAGAGCTGGTCGACCTGCACCTCGTTGTCCGTGCCCTCGACGTGCGCGAGGACCCACGGCGCGAGCCGGTGCAGCGCGACGGCGTCGGCCACCTCGCTGCGGATCACGCGATGACCAATCCGCCATTCGGGGAGATGGCCTGGCCGGTGACGAACGCGCTCTCGTCGCCCGCGAGGTACACCGCGGCCGCGGCGATGTCGCGCGCCTCGCCGACGCGGCCGAGCGGTGTGAGCAACCGCAGGCCGTCGATCATCTCGGACGGGATGTTGCGGGTCATCGCGGTGTCGATCACGCCTGGGCAGATCGCGTTGGCCCGGATGCCGAGGCCGCCGAGCATGCGGGCGATGCTGCGCACGAACCCGAGCAGACCCGCCTTCGCGGTCGCGTAGTGCACCGGTCCCCACCCCGACGTGCCGGCGACGCTCGACATGCAGATGATCGAGCCACCCCGCTTCGCCTCGACGAGGCCGCGCACCATCGCGCGGGAGCAGTAGAAGGCACCGTTGAGGTGGATGTCGAGCATGCGCTGCCAGCCGTCGTCCGACATCAGCGCGAGCTGCACCCCGCCCTCCTCGAACGCGTCGCCGGGCGTGCGGTCGACGCCGGCGTTGCTCACGAGGACGTCGACGACGCCGAGCCGCTCGGACGCGGCGGCAAACATCGCGTCGATCGCGGCGCTGTCGGAGACGTCGCAGGTCCAGACCATCGTGTCGGGACCACCGGCCGACGCGATCGCGTCCGCGGTCGCCTTGGCCGCACCCTCGTCGAGGTCCTGGCACACGACGCGCGCGCCTTCCTGGGCGAACCGGACGCTCGTCTCGCGCCCGAGGCCGCCGCCCGCGCCGGTGACCACCGCGATCTTCCCGTCGAGCCTACCTGCCAAGGGAGCCGTCCTTCGGTCCGGAAGCGTCACTCGTGACGCGTCAGTCGGGAACCGGGTGCGCGGGCTCGACCGGGTAGTTGTCGAACAGCACCCGCTGTGCGTACCACGTGTTCCAGTGCTCCGTCAGGTACGCGATCTTGCCGTCGGTGCCGAAGCGGAACACGAAGCAGTAGACGTTGCGGTACGTCTGGCCGCCGAGCGTCGTGGAGTGCTGGGTGTGCTGACGGACCACCCAGTCGCCGTCGGCCAGCACGACCACGTCGCTGAAGCGGTTGGTCGCGAGGTCGTAGGAGTCGACACCGGTCCCGGGATGGGGCTGACCGGAGCCGCGCAGGATGCGACGGATGTCGTCGATGCCGCGGTGCTCCGTCTCGCCCTGGAGCCCGGGCAGGAGCGGCAGGCCGTTCCACCAGACCGCGTCGTCGGCGAAGAGCGTCGCCCGGTCGAGCTCGCGTCCCCCCTCGAACATCGCGGTGACGGTGTCGATGTTGCGTCGCTCGATGGCCGTGTACTCGGGCACGCCCGCTCCCGTCCTGTCTCTGCCAGGTGGTTTCGGCGTCTACCAGTGGTTCCAGTGGATGGTGTCCTCCGACTTCGCCCGGTCCGCGGGCCCGAAGTCGGTGCCGATCGTGTACGCGACCGGGAACAGCCCGGCCTGCGTCACCTTCTCGAACGGGATGCCGAGCAGCTCGGCCATCTCGCGCTCGCGGTGCAGGTGCACCGTGGTCCACGCACTCCCCATGCCACGGGTGCGCAACGCGAGCATGAAGCTCCACACGCCGGGCAGCACCGACCCCCAGACGCTCGCCTGGGTGAAGATGTCGGCGGTCTCCAGGCGCCCGCCCACCGTCGGGATCACGAGGACGGGCACCTCGTGCAGGTGCTCACGCAGGTGCCCGACCGACGTCGCGACCTTCCGGTGCGCGGGCGTGTCGGGGTAGGGCGACTTCCCGTAGCGGGCGCGGTTCTTGGCAATCTCGTCGTCCATCCCGGCGCGGTAGATGTCGGCCACCGCGATCCGCAGCTGCGGGTCGTCGACGAGCACCCATCCCCACCGCTGCATGTTCCCGCCGTTCGGTGCCTGGAACGCGAGTCGCAGGCACCCCTCGACCGTCGACCGCTCGACCGGCCGTTCGAGGTCGAGGCGCCGCCGCACCGCGCGCGTCGTCGTCAGCATGCTCTCGGGCGTGAGGTCGATCACGCCGAAAACGTAGCGTGATCGCGATGACTGCGATCAGAGCGAGCCTCGACCCCGCGCTGACCGGGCCGGGCGCCCGCTTCGAGATCGGCGTCGAGGACGTGCTGGGCGAGCCGATGGAGGTGTTCGTCAACCGGGCCCGCTCCCTGCGCGTGCTGCTCGAGCGCTCGGCACGCCACGGCGACGCGGAGTACATCGTTTCCGGCGACCGCAGGGTCACGTACGCGCAGCATCTCCGCGCGGTGGCATCGGTTGCGGCGGCGCTCCGGGAGCGGTTCGGGATCGGCTCCGGTGAGCGCGTCGCGATCCTCGCCGCCAACTGCCCGGAGTGGATCGTCGCGTTCTGGGCCACGGTCAGCCTCGGCGCGGTCGCGGTCGGCATGAACGGCTGGTGGGCGGGCGACGAGATCCGGTACGGCCTCGCCGACGCCGAGCCGAAGCTGCTGATCGCCGACCGCCGCCGCCTCGAGCGCCTCGACGGCGATCCGGGTGTCCCGGTGGTGGAGATCGACTCGGAGTTCGACGCGCTCTGGCACCACGACCCCGACGCCGCGCTGCCCGACGTCGCGATCGACGAGGACGATCCCGCGCTCATCCTCTACACGAGCGGCACGACCGGGCGTCCGAAGGGCGCGGTGCACAGCCACCGAAACGTCATCGCGCTCGTGGACGTGAACACGTACAACGGCGCGCGCCGCGCGGCGGCGAGCAGCGGCACTCGGCCCGTCCGCGGCCGCGCGTACCTGACGAACCCGTTGTTCCATGTGTCGGGGCTGCACAACGGCGCCATCGCGCTCCTCGCGCAGGGCGCGACCACGGTCTGGCACGTCGGTCGCTTCGACCCCGCAGTGGCGATGGCGACGATGGAGCGCGAGCGCGCCACGTCGTGGTCGATCGTCGCGACGACTGCGTGGCGGGTCGTGAACCACCCCGATGCCGGGCGCTACGACCTGTCGTCGCTCATGCACGTCGGCGGTGGCGCGTCACCCATCTCGGGTGCGTTGCAGCAACGGATCCGCGAGGTGTTCCCGAACGTGGCGCAGCGGCTCGGGATCGGGTACGGGCTCACGGAGTGCACGTCGCTCGCGACGATCGCGGGCGGAGGCGACCTGCTCGCCAACCCCGACACCGTCGGGCGGCCCGTCCCGATGACGGAGCTCGAGATCCGCGACGCCGACGGTCGCGTGCTGGCCGAGGGCGAGGAGGGCGAGATCCACGTCCGCAGCCCGCTCGTGATGCTCGGCTACTGGCGCAACCCGGCCGCGACCGACGCGGTGATCCTGTCCGGTCGGTGGCTGCGGACCGGCGACATCGGCTCGATCCGCGACGGGCAACTGTTCCTCGCCGCGAGGCGCACGGACCTGATCCTGCGGGGCGGCGAGAACGTGTACCCGGCCGAGATCGAGAACTGCCTGGAGGCCCATCCCGGTGTGCGCGAGTGCGCGGTGCTCGGCGTGCCCCACGACGAGCTCGGTCAGGAGGTCGCCGCGATCGTCGTGCCGGCGCCCGGCGCGTCCGTCACGGGCACCGAGCTCGCCGAGCACGTCGGCCGGCACCTCGCCGCCTTCAAGGTCCCGTCGCGCTGGACGGTCCGCGACGAGCCGCTGCCGCGCAACGCGACCGGCAAGCTGCTCCGTCACGTGGTCGCGGGCGACGCCGAGGCGACGTTCGTGGAGGAGTAGGGCGCGCCGGGTTACAGGTGCGCGGCGGCCGACACGCGCACGGAGTCGACGAGCACGCGTGCCGGGAAGTGCGTGCCGGTCGTGGCTCCGCACGTCCCGCCGACCGCGAGGTCGAGCTCGAGGAAGAACGGATGGTCGAACACCCAGCCCGCGCCCGCGTGGGCCTTGGTCAGCGTCTGGTACGCGCGACCGTCGAGCGACCAGGTGACGCGGTCGGGCGTCCAGTCGAGCGCGTACACGTGCCAACCCGCGGTGCTCGTGCCCGGTGGGAGGGCGACGCCGCTCCCGACGTCGAGCGACGGGGCGTGCGCGTGTCCCGACACGGTGCGCGTGTCCTGACCGCATGCTTCCATGACGTCGAGCTCGCCGTCCGCGGGCCACGGGTGGGTCTCGACGTCGGCGCCCTCCATCCAGAACGCGGGCCACAGCCCCGCGCCCGCGGGCAGCTGCATGCGCGCCTCGAAGTGGCCGTACGCCTGGTGGAAGGTGTCGGCGCGCGAACCGTCGGAGCGGTGCATCGTGAGCTTCGCCGACGTCGTGGTGCACGTCCCGTACCAGCAGTGGTACCGGCCCGCGTCCGACGTGCGGGCCTCGAGCACGAGATGCCCCTGTCCGTCGAGGAACGCATTGGCGCCGTCGGTGTAGTACTGGCGCTCACCCGCCTTGCTGCCGACCTCGTTGCGCCACACCGCGCCCGGGCGCGCACCGGCCGGTCCCGTGAACTCGTCGACGAACGTGAACGCGGGTGCGGGGGGAGGGGTGACGCCGCCGACGGCGGGGACCGGGTCGCACGCGCCCGCGACGAGGACGGCCGTCGCGACGAGCACCCACCAGAGCTTCACGCGTCCTCATCGGCACCTCGGCCGTGCGGATTCGCGATCAGGCCCGGACGCGAGAGGACCCCCGGGCGGTGGGGATACCCGGGGGTCCTCGGCGCGGGTCGTGGCCTGGTCAGGCGCTGGTTCCCGAGCCGGTCGTCCCGTTGTTGCCGCTGCCGCCGTTGTTCCCGTTGCTGCCGGGCATGGGTGCGTTCGGGTTCCAGTGCCGGCGGATCGAGCCGAGCGTCGTGATGTCGTTGATGCTGCGGGCCTCGGTCGTCGAGCCGTTCACGACCGCGCTGACCTGCACCTTGTCGCCCTTCTTCACGGTGCCGATGCCGTCACGGCCGGAGTCGACGACGGTGTTCTCCGTGACGTCGTAGGTCTTCTTGAAGCCGTCGGCGCTCTGGACGGTGATGGACGACGAGCTCACGTCGTTGACCTCACCGACCTGGACGTCGACCGTGCGGTAGCCGCCGCTGCCGTTCGGCGTGACGAGCTCGCCGTGGATGGCGCCGCCCATCCCGAAGCCGGGACCGCCGAAGCCGAACCCGCGGCGGAGGCCCGGACCGCCTCCCGGCTTGGCCGGGGCCTGGTTGCTGCCGCTCGAGGGCGGTGTGCTCGAGGACGACGACGACGAGCCGTTGTCCGCCGCGACCGCGACCCCGATCCCACCGAGGACGAGCGCGCCGACGACGACCGCGACCACGGTGACCCGCTTCGTCAAGGCGTTGCGCCGCGGTGCCGGAGGCTCCGGTGGTTCCTCGCCCTCGACGGGCAGGTACTCGACGTCCGAACCGTCCACACCGACCTCCCTCGTTGCGCGCGTTCCGTCGCGCCGGGCGCCCAGGATGGCCGACGAACCTGAGGAAACCACCGTCCGAAGCTGAACTTCTACTGAGAAGCACCTGGCCGGCCCGCATCCACGGGCGCTACGCCGGTTCGCCGCTTGACTGAGTCAAGCAGAACCTGTACGTTGACTCAGTCAACGACGGCTGCAGGTGGAGCGGCGAGCTTGCGAGCGCGACCGAAGACATGAGGATCGACTACGCGGGAAGCGTGCACGACGAGGCCGAGATCGAGGCCGTCGTGGGGGTGCTGCGGGGCGGCGCGACCGCGTTGCGGATCGGGAAGCACGTACGTGAGATGGAGCGCCTCGTGGCCGAGGCGTTCGGCAAGCGTCGCGGGGTGATGTGCAACTCGGGGTCGTCCGCGCTGTACCTCGCGGTCGAGCTGCTCGATCTCGTGCCGGGCGACGAGGTGATCACGTCGCCGGTGACGTTCTCGACCGACATCGCGCCGCTCGTGCGCGCGGGTCTGGTCCCGGTGTTCGTCGACGTCGAGGTCGACACGTACCAGATCGACGTGGCACGCATCGAGGACGCGATCGGGCCGCGCACGCGGGCGATCCTCGCGCCCAACCTCATCGGGAACTGTCCCGACTGGGACGTCATCCGCGGCGTCGCCGATGCGCGCGGGCTGCAGGTCGTGGAGGACAGCTGCGACTGTCTCGGCGCGACGTTGCGCGGCACGCCGACGGGGACGCGGGCCGACATCTCGGTCACGAGCTTCGCGCTCTCGCACATCATCACCGCGGCCGGTACCGGCGGGATGGTGTGCCTCGACGACCCCGAGCTCGTGGACCGGTGCCTGCTGCTGCGGCGTTGGGGTCGGCGCAGCGAGGTGAAGCTCTTCGGATCGCGCAAGGGCGAGCGACGGTTCTTCTCCGACGTCGGCGGGCTCGAGTACGACGACCTGTTCATCTTCGACGAGGTGGGTTGGAACTTCGAGCCGTCGGAGCTGTCGGCCGCGTTCGGTGTGGTGCAGATGGGGAAGCTCCCGGCCAACCTCGCGCGGCGCAAGCGGAACTTCGAGCTGTTGACCGAGCGCTTCGCGCGCCACGAGGACGTGTTCGTGCTGCCTCGCACGACGCCGGGGGTCGACACCGGCTGGCACATGTTCCCGATCATGATCAGACCGGAGTCGGGTGTGCGTCGGGCCGAGCTCCAGGCCCACATGGAGTCGCACGGCGTCGACACCCGCATGGTGTGGACCGGCAACGCGACCCGTCAGCCCGCGTTCCGCACGATCGAGCACCGCGTCGCGCCGGGCGGGCTTCCCAACGCGGACCGGGTGATGGAGACCGGCGTGATCCTGCCGTTGAACCACGCGATCGACGACGACGGCATCGCGTACATCGCCGACACCGCGGACGCCTTCCTCATGGGTCGGGCATGATGTTCGACGCGGCCGACTCGGGAGGCGCCTGAGTGTTCGATCTCACGGGCCGTACCGCGCTGGTGACGGGCGCGGGGCAGGGCGTGGGCGCCGGGATCGCGCGACTGCTCGCGTCGCAGGGTGCCTGGGTGCTGGTGAACGATCTGCGCGCCGAGCGGGCCGAACGGACGGTCGACGCGGTCACGGCCGCGGGCGGCAAGGCCACGGTCGTCGCGTTCGACGTCACCGACTACGACGCGGTGCGCGGGGGCGTGGCCGAGGCCGAGGCGGCGTTCGGTCCCGTCGACGTCCTGGTGAACAACGCGGGCAACGGCGGGGCCGAGGCGATACGACCGATGCCGTTCCGCGACACGGATCCCGCCACGTGGGAGGGCCCGGTACGGGTCAACCTCTACGGCGTCCTGCACTGCAGCCGCGCCGTCATCAACGGCATGTGCGAGCGTGAGTGGGGGCGTGTGATCACGATCGCGTCCGGCGCCGGCATGGTCGGGCTCGACATCGGCGTGGCTGCATACGGCGCGGGCAAGGGCGGCGCGATCGGCTTCATGCGTCACCTCGCGATCGAGAACGCGCGGCTCGGCGTCACTGCGAACACGCTCGCGTTGGGTCTCATGGAGATGGAGCAACCGGGTGACATCACGGCGCGAATGGCCCGCACGATCCCGGTCGGACGGTTGGGTCGCGCCGAGGACGTCGGGGCGGCGTGCGTGTGGCTGGCGTCCGAGGAGGCTTCGTGGGTCACGGGCCAGACCATCCACGTCAACGGCGGCTCGGTGACGAGCTGATGCGCGCCGCGACGTCGACCCGCGACGAGATCGGTCTCGGTCTGCACCGACTGCAGCGGCTGCTGTCGTCGCGCCGGGTCGCGTCCAGGCTCGCCGAGGTCGCGGGCGTCGACCTCTCGCAGCAGGCGATCGAGGTCCTGCGCGCGCTCGGTGACGGTGGGGCGCGTCCGATCGCGGACGTGGCCCGTCGTGCCCACATGGACCTGGGCGCGGTGAGCCGTCAGCTCAGCGCGCTCGAGGACAAGGGCTTCGTGCGCCGCCGCGCGCCGTCGAGCAACGGTGGCGCGCTGGTCGAGGCGACGACGGCGGGACGCCGGGCCGCGACGAGGGTCGAAGCGGTGCGCGCGCGTCACCTGCACGACGTCCTCGCGGACTGGACCACCGAGGAGCGCGAGCAGTTCGGACACCTCCTCGTGCGCTTCGTCGACACCCTGGCGCGCACGCCCTACCGCGAACGATGAACCGAGGTGAGATGAGCAGCAGGTACACGCTGATCTCGGCCGACTGCCATGCCGGCGGCAATCACGAGATGTACCGCTCGTATCTGGAGTCGCGGTACCTCGACGAGTTCGACCGTTGGCGCGGCGCGTACTCGAACCCGTTCAAGGACCTGCAGGCCGGTCGCCGGACGCAGAACTGGGACGACGAGCGCAGGATCACCGAGCAGGAGACCGACGGCGTCGTCGCCGAGGTGACGTTCCCGAACACGATCCCGCCGTTCTTCCCGACCGGTGCGGTGATCGCGCGCCCGCCCGCGCCCGACGAGTACGAGCTGCGCCTCGCCGGCATCCGGGCCCACAACCGGTGGTTGGCCGACTGGTGCGGGCGCTTTCCGGAGCGGCGCGCGGGCATCGGCCAGATCTTCCTCAACGACCTCGACGACGCGATCGCCGACGTGCGCTGGTGCCACGAGCACGGGCTGCGGGGCGGGGTGCTGCTCCAGCCCGTCCCCGACGACATGAAGCACATCAAGCCCCTGTACGCGCCCGACCACGACCCACTGTGGCGCGTGTGCGAAGAGCTCGGCGTGGTCGTCAACACGCACTCGGGCGGCGCCGGCATGCCCGACTACGGCCCGTATCCCGCGGCCGGGCTGCTGTGGATCGCGGAGACGACGTTCTTCTCGCGGCGCCCGCTCACCCAGCTGCTCCTCGGCGGTGTGTTCGAGCGCTTCCCCGGCTTGCGGTTCGTGCTCACGGAGCAGGGCGCGTCGTGGGTGCCGGCGACGCTCGCGATGCTCGACGGCTTCCACGCGCAGATGCGCAAGACGGGACGCGTCGGTGAGCTCAAGTACGACGCCGACGACGTGCTGCCGATGAAGCCGAGCGAGTACTTCGCGCGCAACTGCTGGGTCGGCGTGAGCTTCCCGAGCCCGGTCGAGGCCGAGACGCGTCACAAGATCGGCGTCGAGCGGTTCCTCTGGGGCAGCGACTACCCCCACGACGAGAGCACGTACCCGAACACGCGCGAGGGGCTGCGGCGCGCGTTCGCGGGTGCACCGGCCGACGAGCTGCGCAAGGTGTTCGCGGAGAACGCGGCACAGGTCTACGGGTTCGACCTCGACGCGCTCGCGCCCCTCGCGGCGCGCGTCGGTCCGACGGTCGAGGAGCTGTCGGAGCCGTACGCGGGCGTCCCCGAGGGCAACCGCTCACCCGCGTTCACCCGCCCGTGACCACATCCGAGCGCCGAGTTGGGACACGATCCGGCGTCATAGCGCCGGATCGTGTCCCAACTGATCGAGAGCGAGAGGGGGAGGCGCAGGCATGAGTCCGACGGGGAAGCGGTTCGAGGGGCGGCGGGCGCTGGTGACGGGCGCGAGCCGGGGGATCGGCGCTGCGATCGCGCAGCGGCTCGCGGCCGAGGGTGCCGACGTCGCCGTCACCGCGCGCACGAAGGACCGGCACCCGACGCTGCCCGGCAGCCTGGAGGAGACGGCATCGCTGCTCGCCGGGTACGGCGGACGCGCCGCGGTGATCGTCGCCGACATGGCCGACGCCGACGACCGCGCCCGCATCGTCCCGGAGGCCGCGGACGCGCTCGGCGGGCCGGTCGAGATCCTCGTCAACAACGCGGCGGCCGCGATCTACCAGCCGCTCAGCGACTACCCACTGCGCCGCCGCCGCCTCATCTTCGAGGTGAACGCGCACGGACCGATCGACCTCGCCCAGGCCGCGCTCCCCGCGATGCTGGCGGCCGGTGAGGGCTGGATCGTCAACGTGTCGAGCGGCTCGGCCCGGCTCACCGACGGACCGCCGTTCCGCGCCGGCGCGATGTCGGCGACGATCGGCGTCTACGGCGCGTCGAAGGCCGCGCTGAACCGGCTCACGAACGCGCTGGCGGTCGAGCTCTACGGCACCGGCGTGCGGATCAACACCGTCGAGCCCCGCGCCGCCGTGCACAGCGTCGGCGCGGACGTGCACCTCGGCGACTCGCTGCCGGCCGACATGTACGAGTCGATGGAGGAGATGGTCGAAGGGACCGTCGCGCTGTGCGACTGCGACGCCGACCACACGGGACGCGTCGACGTCAGCCTCGATCTCATCGACGAGCGCGGGCTCACGGTGATGGGGCTCGACGGGCGGCCGCACCCGTGACCGACGAGATCCGCTTCGACGGCGCGGTCGCGGTCGTCACCGGTGCCGGGCGCGGCATCGGACGCGAGGAGGCGCTCCTGCTCGGGGCGCGTGGCGCGCGCGTCGTCGTCAACGACTGGGGCCGCACAGGCGACGGGAAGGCCACGCTCGAGCACGTCGCGGAGGAGGTCGTGTGCGCGATCCGGGACGCGGGCGGCGTCGCGGTCGCCGACACCAACGACGTCGGCACACCGGAGGGCGCGGCCGCGGTCGTCGACCACGCCGTCGCGGAATGGGGACGCGTCGACGTGCTGGTCAACAACGCGGGTGCCGCGGCCGTCGCGCCCGACCCCGCGTCGATGACCGACGCAGGGATCG
The DNA here is from genome assembly GCA_036558745.1 of Acidimicrobiia bacterium. Lineage (GTDB taxonomy): Bacteria > Actinomycetota > Acidimicrobiia > IMCC26256 > JAMXLJ01 > JAMXLJ01. The sequence goes on along the minus strand of DATBEZ010000001.1, from coordinate 18,412 downwards.
AGCTCACGATCCGTACCCATCTGCTCGCGACCATCTGGACCTGCCGGCGCGCGTGGCCGGTCATGGCCGCGCAGGACGGCGGGCGCATCGTGAACACGTCGTCGTCGACGATGCTCGGTGTCCAGAACTCGTGGGACTACCCGGCCGCGAAGGGCGGCGTGCTCGGGCTCTCGCGCTCGCTCGCCGTCACGGGCAAGCCGCTCGGTATCGCGGTGAACGTGATCATGCCGATGGCGTACACCCGGCCCATGCACAACTACCCGAACGTCGAGGTGCGCGAGTGGATGAAGGCGAGCTTCCCGGCGGCCCAGATCGCGCCGCTCGTCGCGTACCTCGCTCACGAGGACGTGCCGTGCACGGGCGAGTGCTTCGCGGTCGGCGCGGGGCGCGCCGCCCGCGTCGTGATCTCCGCTGCCCCGGGCTACCAGCGCGAGGACGGCGGGTTGACCATCGAGGACGTGCGCGACCACTGGGACACGATCACCGACGTGCGCGACGCAGTGCTGATGCGACACGGCCGTGACGAGTCCGCGATGTATGGCGGGAAGGCCGCGTGGTCGGGGAGCGACGCCGGCTACGAGTGACGCGAACGCCGCCGCGGCCAGGTTTGCACCCCGCGAAGCCGGTCCATACGCTCGCCGCCCATGAGCGAGCGAGCCGCCAGGCGAGTCGAAGCGAGGGCCCGAGCGGCCCGGCGCCGCAGGCGCCAGGAGCGGGAAGCATGAGTGAACCGATCAGTCCGCTGGCCGACGTCCGCATCGTCGAGTGCTCCATGCTCGGGCCGGCCGCGATCACGACGTGTCTCGCGGACCTCGGCGCCGACGTGCTCAAGGTCGAGCCGCCGAGCGGCGACTACGGCCGTGAGATGACGTGGCCGATCATCGAGGGCACGTCACTGCTGCACCTCCACGTGAACCGGGGCAAGCGCAGCGTCGTGCTCGACCTGCGCACACCGGAGGGCGTCGAGGTGTTCCTCGATCTCGTGCGCAATGCCGACGCGGTCGTGGAGGCCATGCGACCCGGCGGGCTCGAACGCCGCGGCCTCGGCTTCGCGCAACTGCGCGAGGTGAACCCGCGCATCGTGTTCATCACCATCTCCGGCTACGGCATGACCGGTCCGTACCGCGACTACCCGAGTCACGGCATCGCGTACGACACCTGGGCGGGAGTCGTGAAGCCGGAGGTCGACGAGGACGGCTTCACCTACATCCCCGAGCACGTGTCGATCGGCATCAACGCCGGTCCGCTGTTCGGCGCCCTGGGCATCCTCGCCGGCATCATCCAGGCCCGCTCGACCGGCGAGGGAATCCAGATGGAGGTCGCCCAGTCGGACTCGGCCGCGGCGATCGACTGGCTGCGCTCCGAGACCTACAAGTCGTACGAGCGGCCCGAGAGCGAGGTCACGGGCAACAAGTCCGACAACTACGCGCGTCGCGCGCCGGGCACCGCGGGGATGAAGGAAGGCGTCCGCTACAACCTCTACGAGTCGTCCGACGGGCACGTGCTGTTCATGGCGTCGGAGCAGGCGTTCTGGAAGAACTTCTGCGAGGCGCTCGACCGGATGGACATGTTCGAGAAGTGGCCGGGCTCGAAGTACGCCGACCACGCGCCGGGCAACGTCGAGATGCACCGCGAGCTGCGCGACATCTTCCGCACGAAGACCTCGGCCGAGTGGCTCGAGTTCGGTGGACGGGTCAACACGCCGATCGCGCCGGTGAACTCGCCCAAGACCATCGCGGACGATCCGCAGTTCCAGGACCGGTTGCCGTGGATCCCGCGTGAGCGTCTCGGCGCGGAGCAGCTGCCACTGCCGATCAAGATCGTGGGCGAGGAGCTCCCGGTGCCGACGATGGCGCCGACCCTCGGTGAGCATACCGACGCGGTGCTGCGCGACGTGCTCGGCTACGACGACACCCGTCTGAAGATCCTGCGCGACTCGGGTGCCCTCGGGAAGTAAGACGCGTCAGCGCGGTGACGACGTTGCGATGCCCGCCAGCGCGGCGGTGAGGGCGCCGGTCGCGGCCGAGAGCCGTTCGCCGACCGCGGCGACGTCGGCGCCCGTGATCGGTCGCCCGAACCCGGTGAGCGACAGCACCAGCGCGACCCGTCCGCCGCGGTCGAGCACGGGCGCGTTGAGCGCGCTCACGGTGTACGCCGCGGACGGCTCGAGCGTGAGCGGCAGGACGTCGTCGCGGGGCGCGAGGTCGCGCGCCAGCTGCTCGACGAGATCGGCGATCGCCACGGTGCCGTCGGGTGCGCGCAGCCGACCAGCGAGCTCCTGGAGCCGGGTCTCGGGCGTCGTCACGAGCTCGACCGCGTAGCCGCGGGCGCGCGTCGCGTCGAGCGCGGCGCGCGCGTGCGTGCGGGCGTCGCCCGGAACCTGGGCCAGCCACGACGTCGCTGTCGTGTCGTCGGCCCACGCGACGACCGCGCTCCCGAACGGGGGACGCAGCGGGATCGACGTCCCGACCCGCAGGCCGGCACCGACCGCGTGGAGGTCGAGCACCTCGTCGAGCACCGTCAGGCGGTCGCCGACGAGCGCGAGCGCGGCGCAGTGAGCCCGCGCGTGCAGGCCGACGTCGACCATCGCCGCGTGGGCGACGTCGAGGGCGGGGAACTCCGACGCCGCGGCCCGCGCCATCGTGGCGAGGCCGGGACCGAGCCGGTACGTCTTGGCGAACGGGTCGCGCAGGAGCCACCCGGCCGCGGCGAGCGTCGTGAGCATCGAGTGGCAGGTGGACTTGTTGACCCGCAGACGCCGGGTCACCTCGGCCAGGGTGAAGGGCTCGCCCGGTCGGGAGGCGAGCAGCTCGACCAGCGCGACCACGCGCTCGGTCTGCGGGGAGGGGCGGGCCACGGCGCCCAGCATGGCCCGGACCGGTTGCACAGTGCAACCGTTGCGTCGCCTCCAGCACCCGTGCGAGGATCGAGGCTCCGGCAACCTCGGGGGGTCTCCATGCACGACCTGGTCATTCGCGGCGGCACGGTGGTCGACGGCACCGGGGCCGAGCCCCGCACCGCCGACGTCGCGGTCGACGGCGGCACGATCACCGAGGTCGGCCGGCTCCACGACACGTCGGCCGCGCGCACCATCGACGCCGACGGTCTGCTCGTCACGCCGGGCTTCGTCGACATCCACACCCACTACGACGGCCAGGTCACGTGGGACCCGCTGCTCACGCCGTCGTGCTGGCACGGGGTGACCAGCCTGGTGATGGGCAACTGCGGCGTCGGGTTCGCGCCGGTCCGCCCCGGCACCGAGGACTGGCTCATCCAGCTCATGGAGGGCGTGGAGGACATCCCCGGCACCGCGCTCGCCGAAGGCATCACGTGGGGCTGGGAGTCGTTCCCCGAGTACCTCGACGCGCTGGAGCGGATGCCGCGCGCCCTCGACGTGGGGACGCAGGTGCCGCACGGCGCGGTGCGCGCGTACGTCATGGGGGAGCGCGGCGCGAAGAACGAGCCCGCGACGGCCAACGACATCGCGGCGATGGCCGCGATCGTCAAGGAGGGCATCGCGGCCGGCGCGCTGGGCTTTTCGACGTCGCGCACGATCATGCACCGCGCCGTCGACGGCGAGCCGGTACCCGGCACGTTCGCGGCGGAGGACGAGCTGTTCGGGATCGGGCGCGCGCTGGGCGAGCTGGGCACGGGTGTGTTCGAGCTCGCGCCCGCGGGGGTCATGGGTGAGGACCTGCTCGCGCCCGAGCGCGAGGTCGACTGGATGCGCCGGCTCTCGCTCGCGATCCACCGGCCCGTGAGCTTCATCCTCGAGCAGTACAACCCCGCGCCCGACCAGTGGCGCGACCTGCTGAAGCGGGCCGAGGACGCGAACGCGGCCGGTGCCGACCTGCGCCCGCAGGTCGCGGGCCGTCCGCTCAACATGCTCGTCGGGTTCCAGACGTTCCACCCGTTCACGTGGCGCCCGACCTACAAGCGCCTCGCGGACCTCCCGTTGGCGGAGCGGGTCGCGGAGCTGCGTAAGCCCGAGGTGCGCGCCGCGATCCTGTCGGAGTCCTCCGAGAACGCGAACCCGATCGCGCAGTACGTCGTGGCGAGCCTCGATCGGATCTTCCCGATGGGCGAGCCGCCGAACTACGAGCCGTCGCCCGACACGAGCGTCGCCGCGATCGCGAAGCACGAGGGCCGGCCGCAGGAGGAGGTGCTCTACGACCTCATGCTCCGTCACGACGGCCGCGAGCTGCTGATGTTCGCGCTCCTCGGCTACAGCTACGGGAACCTCGACGACATGCGCGAGATGCTCGTGCACCCGATGTCGGCGCTCGGGCTGTCCGATGGTGGCGCGCACTGTGGCGTCATCTGCGACGCGAGCATGCCGACGTTCATGCTCGCCCACTGGGCCCGCGACCGCGATCGGGGCGAGAAGCTGCCGTTGTCGACGGCGGTGCGCAAGGTCACGCGCGACCCGGCGCGTCTCTACGGGCTGGGTGACCGCGGCGTGGTCGCGCCCGGCCTCAAGGGCGACCTCAACGTGATCGACTTCGAGCGCCTCGACCTCAAGCTCCCGCACCTCGTGTTCGACCTCCCGGGCGGTGCCCGCCGGCTCGTCCAGGAAGCCGACGGCTACGTCGCCACGGTCGTGTCGGGTGAGGTCACCTTGGACCACGGTGAGGACACCGGCGCGCGTCCCGGCAAGTTGGTGCGCGGCGCTCGGTGACACTTCCGGGGGTGGCTGGCGCGTACACGCTGGAGACGCTCCTCGCCCGCGAGGAGATCACCGATGTGATCAAGCGACTCGCGCGCGGCACCGACCGGCTCGACGCTGAGCTGATCGTCTCCTGCTACCACGACGACGGTTACGACGACCACAACGCGTTCCGCGGCGGCGCGAGCGAGTTCGCGCAGTGGGTGTGCGCGGTGCTGCCGCACTTCGCGGCGACGATGCACTTCGTGGGCCCTCCGCTGATCCGCCTCGACGGTGATACCGCCCACACGGACACGTACTGCGTGGCCCACCACGTCTCCAAGTCCGATGCGGAGGGCACCCAGACCGACATGGTCCTGGGCCTGCGCTACGTCGACCGGTTCGAGCGCCGGAACGGCAGCTGGCTCATCGCCAAGCGGGTGTGCGCGTTCGACTGGACCACGACGGTCGCCGTGGACGCGGCGACGCGGTATCAATTCGAGGACGGCTGGACGGTCGGCGCCCGCGACCGCAGCGACATCACGTACCGGGGGGTGTGACCCATGGCGATGCCCGGCGAGCTGCTCCGCGAGGACGCGCCGGTCGGGACCGCGATCACGACGGTCGCGGGCGGCAAGCCCGCGCCCACGCAGATCCCGAAGGAGCGCTACACGTCGGCCGAGTTCGCCCGGCTGGAGGTCGAGCGGATGTGGCCCCGGGTGTGGCAGGTCGCGTGCACGCCCGATCACGTCGCCGAGCCGGGCGACTTCTTCGAGCACCGCCTCGGGCCGTACTCCGTCCTCGTGGTGCGCGGCGACGACGGCGAGCTGCGCGCGTTCCAGAACGTGTGCCGGCACCGGGGCAACTCGCTGTGCACCGGGTCGGGGTCCGGGCTCGAGGAGCTGCGTTGCGGGTACCACAAGTGGGCCTGGGACCTGCGGGGGCACTTGCGCGAGGTGCCGTCACGCAAGGGCTTCGGCGCGCTCCGCAACGACGACTACCCGCTGTTCGCGGCGCGCGTCGACACGTGGGGTCCGTTGGTGTTCGTCAACCTCGATCCCGACGCGATGCCGCTCGCCGACTACCTCGAAGGCGTGCCCGACGACATCGCGTGGATCGGCCTCGACGACTTCCGCTGCGCCGCGGTCGCGAGCACGCCGGTGAACGCGAACTGGAAGGTCGTCGTCGACGGGTTCAGCGAGACGTACCACATCCAGGGTCTGCACTCGGAGATGCTCGGCTCCGTCGACGACATCGACGCGCCCCAGAAGGTGTGGGGCCACACCAGCAAGTCGGAGCAGAGCTACGCGATCCCGAGCCCGCGCTTCCGCAACGGTCTGAGCGACCAGGAGGTGTGGGACTCCTTCATCGTGACCCAGGGCGGGCGCATGGACGTCACCGAGCCGTGCCCGCTGCCCGCGCTCGCCTCCGGCGAGACGGTGGCCGACGTGGTCGCGCAACGCATCCGTGACCACCGGGCGACCATGGGCGTCGACCTGTCGCGCTTCGACACGTACCAGATGCTGCGCCTGCACCAGTACAACCTGTTCCCGAACACCACCGTGCTCGCGACACCCGACCTGCTGTCGGTGCTGAGCGCGCGCCCCGGGCCGACGCCCGACGAGGCGGAGTTCGTGGCGTACCACTACACCCGGATGCCCTCGGCGGACGCGCCCCGCACGAAGCCGATCGACGTGACGCTACCGCCCGAGCAGGCCGACTTCGGGTTCGTGCTCAACGCGGACGTGCACGTCGCGGAGGGGCTGCAACGGGGTCTCCATCAGCCCGGGTTCACGCACCTCACGCTTTCGAGTGAGGAGTGCCGGGTGATCAACACCCACCGCAACCTCGAGCGCTACCTGGAGCTGGAGCCGGGCGCGTGACCACGCGCACCTCGGCGGGACGGGCGGCCGAGATCCGGGCCTCGCTCGACCACCCGATCGTCGACGCCGACGGCCATTTCGTCGAGGTCGGTCCGCTGCTCAACGAGGAGGTGATCGCGTACGTCGAGGAGGCGGGCGGCGCGGCGCTGCGCGAGCGGTTCCTCGGCAGCGGTGTCGCCCCGACCGACACGTCGTCGAACCTCGCGGACCGTGGAGACCCGTCCGTGCGGGAGCAGTGGCGGGCCATGCCGTCGTGGTGGGGTTGGCCGACGCACGACGCGCGCGACCGCGCCACCGCGCACCTGCCCCGGCTCCTCTACGAGCGCCTCGACGAGCTCGGCATCGACTTCACGATCCTCTACCCGTCGATGAGCCTGGCGTTCTTCGAGGTCGCCGACGAGGAGCTGTCGTCGGTGCTGTGCCGGGCGGTGAACCGCTCCCATGCGCGCCTCTTCGCTCCGTACGCGGACCGGTGCACCGTCGGTGCGCTCGTGCCGATGAACACGCCCGAGCAGGCCGTCGCGGAGGCCGAGTACGCGGTGCGCGAGCTGGGCGCGAAGTCGATCCTGATCGCGGGGTACGCGCGCCGGGCGGTCGGGCGCGACGCGTACCGCCTCGACATGTTCGGCCTCGACAGCGAGCACGACTACGACCCGTTCTGGCGCGCGTGCGTCGAGCTCGGCGTCGCGCCCGTCGTGCACAGCGCGCTCCAGCACCACCGCGTCACCCGGTCGATCAGCAACTACGTCTACAACCACGTGAACGGGCTCGCTGCGGCGCACGAGTCGCTGTGCAAGTCGCTGTTCCTGGCCGGCGTGACCCGACGTTTCCCGGACCTGCGCATCGGGTTCCTCGAGGGCGGGGTGGCCTGGGCGTGCGCCCTGTTCGCCGGCCTGGTCGGCCACTGGGAGAAGCGCAACCGGGACGCGATCGCCGGCCTCGATCCCGACCGACTCGACGTCGACGCGCTCATGGGCTGGTTCGCCGACTACGGCGACGACGCGGTCCTCGCCCGACTCGACGAGCTGCGCGCGTACTTCTCGCGTCCGGGCGTGCGTCCCGCGGTCCTCGACGAGTTCGAGGCCTGCGGTATCGCCCGGCCCGAGGACCTGCGCGACCTCTTCGTCGACAACTTCTACTTCGGCTGCGAGGCCGACGACCCGCTGCTGGCCTGGGCGTTCCGCGAGGACGTCAACCCGCTCGGCGCGCGGATGCGGCCCGTCCTCGGCTCCGACATCTCGCACTGGGACGTGCCCGACATGACCGAGCCGATCCCCGAGGCGTACGAGCTCGTGGAGCACGGCGTGATCGGGGAGCGGGAGTTCCGCGAGCTGGTGTTCGTCAACCCCGTGCTCCTGCACGGCGGGCCGAACCCGTCGTTCTTCGCCGGCACGGTGTGCGAGGAGGCCGCCGAGGGCGTCCTGGGTAGCGAGGCCGGTCGACCGTGAGCGGGATGCGTCCGCGCCCGCTGCGCTCGGTGCTGTTCGCGGGTGGCGACCGACAGGAGAACATCGACGCGGCGATGGCGTCGGGTGCGGACTCCGTCGTGATCGACCTCGAGGAGCCCCGCACCCCGTTCCCGGAGCCGGCGCGCGAGGACGCGCGCGAGCTGGTCGGCGGATTCCTGCGGAAGCTCTCGGACGATGTGTCGCGCGACCGGCCGCTCGTGTTCACACGCGTGCAGCCGCCCTCGTCGGGCCAGACCCTGAAGGACCTGCGCGCGGTGATGACGCCCGCGCTCGCCGGCATCCTGCTGCCGAAGGTGCTCGGGCCGGCCGACGTGCACGGCGCCGACGCGCTGCTCACGTGCATGGAGGTCGATCACGGCCTCGAGCCGGGCTCGGTCGCGATCTACCCGATCCTCGAGACCGCGCAGGCGCTGCGGTGCGCATACGAGATCGCGACCGCGTCACCCCGCGTCGCGTACATCGGCGGCGCGGTGTCACGCTTCGGCGACATCCACCAGGCGCTCGGCTACCGCTGGAGCGCGCAGGGCGACGAGACGCTGTTCCTGCGCTCCAAGGTCCTCGTCGACGCGCGGGCGGCCGGCATCCGCTACCCGATCTCCGGCATGTGGGGTGGCGCCCGCGACGACGTCGACGGGTTGCGCGCGTGGGCCACGCAGCTGCGCGACCTCGGTTACTACGGGATGATGCTCGGCGACCCCGTCCACGTCCCGGTCGTGCACGAGGTGTTCACGCCCACGCCGGACGAGATCTCGTACTGGCAGGACCTCGACCGGCTCGCGAGCGACGCCGAGGTCCACGGGGGACCGATCACCTACGGCGACCCCAACCAGGGCGAGGGCCACGTCGTGCACATCGCCCACGTGGGCTCGGCACGGCTCAACCTCGAGTGGGCGCGCGACCTCGGGTTGCTCGCGTAGGTGACGCGGCGCGCGTGAGCGATCTCCTCATCGGGAACGTGTTCGCCAACGCGGCGCGCGCGGTGCCGGGCCGCGTCGCGGTGGCCTTGGGCAACGCGACCGTGAGCTTCGGAGAGCTCGACGAGCGCGCGAACCGGCTCGCGCGTCTCCTGACGCGGACCGGGGTGGGATGCGGCGCGCGGGTCGCGGTGTGGAGCGGGACGAACCTCGACGTCGTGACCGTGTTCGCCGCAGCCGCGAAGCTGGGCGCGGTGTTCATGCCCGTGAACGCGCTGCTCCAGGCCGGGGAGGCCGCGGACGTCGTCGGTCGGGGCCGTCCGGCGCTGCTGCTCGCGGACGACGAGCACGCGGCCGCGGCCGTCGACATCGGCGAAGCGAGCGGTCTACCGGTGACGACGCTCGCGCGGTGCGTCGCCGCGGCCGAGGCCGAGAGCGACGAGCCGATGCCCACGCCGGCGGGTCTCGGGGAGGACGACCCCCACGTCGTGTTCTTCACCAGCGGGAGCACCGGCCGGCCGAAGGGGGTCGTGCTCTCGCACCGGGTGAACTTCCTGCGGACCCATCCGGGCGCGCTGCTCGAGCCGCGCGGCGCGATGGTGTGCCCGTATCCGTTGTTCCACATGGGCGCGTGGACGATTGCGCTGCAGCAGTGGCAGGCGCGCGACCGCGTCGTGCTCGTCCAGCGTGCGGATGCCGGCGAGCTCCTCGACGCGATCGAGCGTCACCGAGCGACGAGGATGAACTGTGTCCCCGCGGTGTGGCAGCGCATGCTCGACCGGCTCGACGCCGAACCGGGTCGCGACACGTCGACGGTGCGCTTCGCCGACACCGGCACGTCGGCGACGCCGCCCGAGCTGCTCGCGGCGATGCAGCGCGCGTTCCCGAACGCGTCGGTGCGGGTGTTCTACGGCTCGACCGAGGCGGGCAGCGTCGCGTCGCTGGAGCACGCCGACGTGACCCGCAAGCCGGGCAGCTGCGGGGTCCCGGCTCCGGGCGCCGAGGTGCGCCTCGACGACGGCGAGGTCTGCGTGCGCGGCCCGCTGCTCTTCGACGGGTACTTCGACGACCCGGAGGCGACCGAAGCCGCACTGGTCGACGGCTGGTACCACACCGGCGACCTGGCCGAGGCCGACGCCGAGGGCTATCTCACGATCGTGGGCCGGGTGCGCGACGTCATCCGGACCGGCGGTGAGACCGTCGCGCCCACCGAGGTCGAAGCCGTGCTCGCCGCGCATCCCGACCTCGCCGACGTCGCGGTGGTCGGCCTGCCCGACTCCCAATGGGGCGAGATCGTGTGCGCGGTGGCGGTCGTCGCCCCAGGGTCGGAGCCGCCAACCGTCGAAGCCCTGCGCGAAGCGTGCGCGTCGTCGCTCGCGTCCTACAAGCACCCGCGCCGGCTCGAGCTCGTCGACCGCATCCCGCGCACCGCCGCGACCGCGCAGGTGCAGCGACGGCTCCTCGTCGAGCAGCTCCTGGCGCGCCCCTCGTGATGGAACCAGGCGCGCTCGCCGACCTCGCGGTGCTCGACCTGTCGAACCTGTTCGCGGCACCGCTCGTGAGCGCGATCCTCGGTGACTTCGGCGCGCGCGTCGTGAAGGTCGAGCCGCCGGGCGGTGATCCGCTGCGGCGCATGGGCGTGGCCCGCGACGGCCGGTCGCTCATGTGGGCGTTCGTGAACCGCAACAAGCAGGCGATCACGCTCGACCTCGACACGGACGAGGGCCGGGAGTTGCTGGGCCGGCTCGTGGCGCACGTCGACGTCGTGGTCGAGAACTTCACGCCCGAGCTGCGGGCGCGCCGGCACTGCACCTACGACGAGCTGGCGGCCGTGAACCCGGGGCTCGTCGTGGTGAGCGTCAGCTGCTACGGCACCGACGGGCCGTACGCGGACCGGCCCGGCGCAGGGACGCTCGCGGAGGCGTTCGGAGGACTGACCCATCTCACCGGCGACGCCGACGGCCCGCCGATGCTGGGGTCGTTCCCGCTCGGCGACGCGCTCACGGGCATCGTCGGCGCGCTCGGTGCCGTCGTCGCGTGCCACGGTCGTGGTGGGCGTGCGGACGGGCGGGGTCAACACGTCGACGTGAGCATGTACGAGCCGGTGCTCGCGCTCCTCGGCGGCACCGTCGCGGGGTGGGATCCCGGCACGCCGCCGCCCCGGCGGACGGGGAGCCGGGTGCCGGGCGGCGCGCCGCGCAACGTGTACCGCACCGCAGACGACGTGTGGATCGCGGTGTCGGGCACCACCGACGCGCAGGTCGCGCGCGTCCTGCCGGTCATCGGTCACGACACCGACGAGGACCGCCGGCGGTTCGGCCGATCGCACGACCGGCTCTCGGCCGTCGACGAGCTCGACGCGCTCGTCGCGCGGTGGGTCGGCGCGAACTGCGCGTCGGACGTGCTCGACGCGCTGCTCGCGGCGAGGGTGCCGGCCGCGCCGGTGAACGACATGGCCGCGATCGCGACCGACCCACACATTCGGGCGAGGGGCGATCTCGTCGCGGTCGACGACGCCGAGCTCGGCCCGGTGACGATGGTGGCGCCGGTGCCGCGCCTGGTCGCGACGCCGGGCGCGATCCGCTGGACCGGTCCTGCGCTCGGCGCCCACAACGACGACGTGTACCGCGGGATGCTCGGTCTCGGCGACGGCGAGCTGGGCCGCCTGCGCGATGCCGGCGTCGTCTGAGGAGCCGCAGTTCCGACACGATCCGGCGTTATGGAGCCGCATCGTGTCGGAACCGACCGGGAGTTGGAGCGAAACGCTCGCCCGCCGCGCCGGAGGGAGGGCGGCGTACGATCCGGGTCATGGGACGCTTCGGGACGTTCGTGATCGACGCCGACGGGCACGGCGGCGAGCCGCCGGGATGGCGGCGGCGCATCCCCGATCGGTTCCGCGACGACATGCTGCGCTACGTGCGCGCCTGCAAGGAGCAGTACTCGTCGTCGGGGCGCGGCGGGATCGGCGGTGGCATGCAGGTGAACGAGACCAACCCGCGCGACACCCGGTGGGCCGACGACGAGTGGGAGCTCACGCCGCCGTCGGCCATGCGTCCGGGCATGTACGACCCGGTCGCGCGTCTCGAGGACATGGATCTCGAGGGCATCGACGTCGCGGTGCTCTACCCACCCGGCTCCGGGGAGGAGTTCGCGCTCCACGACCGTGCGTTCTCGGTCGCGTTGTGCGCGACGCTGAACGATGCGCGCGCCGAGTACGCCTCGCACGCGCCCGAACGGTTGAAGCTCGTCGCGAAGCTCCCCATGATCGATCCCGAGGCGGCTGCCGCGGAGCTCGAGCGGTGTGTGCGCGAGCACGGCATGGTCGGGATGGTCACCGCGCAACACGTGCTCGACCGCAACCTGGACGATCCCGCGTTCGACGTCGTGTGGCGCACCGCCGCCGCGCTCGGCGTCGCGGTGTGCGTGCACGGCGGCGGTCAGGCACCGGGGCAGGTCCCGTGGGTGATCGACCGGCTCGACTCGGTGCTGACGGTGCACGCGTTCACGCATCCGGTCGGGGCGATGCTCGCGGTCACGTGCTTCACGGTCGGCGGCGTCCTCGCCCGCCACCCCGAGCTGCGGGTCGGCTTCATGGAGGCCGGGGTCGGATGGCTGCCGTTCTGGCTCGAGCGCCTCGACGAGCACTGGGAGCACGTGCCTGAAGCCGCACCCGGGATCGACCGCCCGCCGTCGCGGTATTTCCGCGCAGGCAGCTGCTTCCTCACCGCCGAGCCCGACGAGCGCATGGTCGCATACGTGGCCGACACGGTCGGTGAGGCGGTGACCTGCTACGCGTCCGACTACTGCCACTGGGACTGCGCGTTCCCCGACACGGTGCGGATCGTCAGCGATCGCGACGATCTCACGCCCGAGCGCAAGGTCGCGTTGCTCGGCGTCAACGCGGCACGGCTCTACGCACTGCCGCATCCGGTCGCCGTCGGCTGACCGTGCGGGTCGCCGCCCACTTCGGGGGCTTCGACGAGCTGATGGTGCCGTTGCTCGCGAGCGCGGCACCCGACGTCGAGCTCGTCGCCGCCGGCACCCCCGGCGCCGACGTCCTCGTCACGTTGTTGCACGACCGCCCCGACGCCGCCGCGATGCTCGACGGCGTGCGCTGGGTCCACGTTCTCGGCGCGGGCGTCGACGGATTCCCGATGGACGTCGTGGGCGACCGGCTCCTCACGTGCTCACGGGGCGCGAGCGCGCCCGCGATCGCCGAGTTCGTGCTCGCGGCGATGCTCGCGTTCGAGAAGCAGGTTCCCGAGGTCTGGATCCGCGAGCCGCCGGCGCGGTGGAACGTCGCCGCGCTCGGCGGCCTGCGCGGGCGGACCGTCGGGATCGTCGGTCTCGGCGCGATCGGCACCGAGGTGGCGCGGCGCGCGCTCGCGTTCGACATGCAGGTGCTCGGGCTGCGCCGCCGTGCCGACGCGGGATCACCGGTGGAGGGCGTCGAAGTCGTGACGTCGCTGCCCGATCTGCTCGCGCGATCGCACCACGTCGTCGTGGCGGCCGCGGCCACTGAGGCCACGCGCCATCTGCTCGACCGTGACGCATTCGCGTCCATGACGCCCGGCGCGCACCTCGTCAACGTCGCCCGCGGCTCCCTCGTCGACCAGGACGCGCTCCTCCGCGCGCTCGACGAGGGGCGCGTGGCGCGCGCGTCGCTCGACGTCGTGGAGCCCGAGCCGCTGCCGGCCGGCCATCAGCTGTACGCGCATCCGAACGTGCGCCTCACGCCGCACGTCTCGTGGAGCTCACCGGATACGACCCGTCGAACGGTGGAGCTCTTCGCCGAAAACCTGCGGCGATGGCGGGCGGGGGAGTCCCTCCACGGACTGGTCGACGTCGGCGCCGGCTACTGACGTGCGTCACGACTTCGGCTTCGACGTGTTCGACGTGCACCACCACGTCGGCCGCGCGTTCGACGCGCTCGGGGGCGACCTCGACGACGCGGGCCGCGACGACGCCGCGGCAGGCGAGCACGCGCGGGTCGAGCTCGAGTCTCGCCTCGCGATCATGGACGAGGGTGGCGTGCGCCAGGCGCTCGTCATCCCGGGCCACGGGTACCTCCGCCCGCGCGGGCTGGCCGACACACGTGCCGTCAACGACGAGATCGCGGCGTACCGCGACCGCACGCCGGACCGCTTTCCGGTCGCGTGCGGGGTCGTCGAGCCCAGGGACGGCCCGTACGCGCTCGCGGAGATCGACCGCGTCCATGCCGAGCTCGGTCTGGTCGCGATCAGCTTCCACACCCGGTTCCAGGGCGTCTCGATGGACAGCCAGTGGGTGCTCCGCGGCCTCGAGCGCCTCGGCGAGCGGGGCATGCTGCCGATCCTCCACGCCATGGACGACACGCCGGAGGAGGCGTTGTGGAAACTGGCGTCGATCGCGCGCCGCTTCCCGGACCTCACGATCCTGGCCCTCGACGCGTTCGGCGGCTTCGAGGCGACGCGACAGTGCTTCCACGTCGCCGACGTCGCACCGAACGTCGTGTTCGACACGAGCCTGAGCTACAACTTCGACTTCATCGAGGAGTTCGCGCAGCACTTCGGCGCGGACCGGGTCGTGTTCGGCACCGACCTCTACTCGCACCCGGTCGGGCGACGGATCAGCCACCTGCTCCCGCAGATCGTCGAGTCGGGACTGTCGCACGCCGACAAGGCCGCGATCCTCGGCGGCAACGCCCGCCGCCTGCTCGGCGTCACCACCTGAGCGCGTCAGGTCCGGGCGTCGACCACCACCGTCCCCCACCCGTCGACCGTGGCGACGCATCCCGGCGGGACGACGATCGTCGTGTCGGGCGCCTCGACCACCGCCGGACCGGTGAGCCGGTCGCCCGGCTGCAGCCCTGACGCGTCGTAGACGTCGGTCGTCGTGAAGTCACCGACCTCCACGAACCACACGTCCCGCTGCCCGGCCGCGAGCGGGTCGGATGCCACGGCGTCGACCGTCGACGGGCGCGGCGCGAGCTTGTCGACGACGCGGGTCGTGCGCACCCGCGCGGTCACGAGCTGGACCTCGCCCGATCCGTCGATGCCGTACGCGCGGCGGTACGCCTCCGCGAACCGGTCGGGCAGCTGCTCGAGCATGGTCGCCGTGACCGGTCCGTCGGGCAACGCCACCGTGAGCTGGTGCGCCTGGCCCGCCCATCGCAGGTCGGCGAAGCGGGCGACGCGGTGCTCGACGCCAGGGCCGATCGAGAGCGCGCGGGCCGCGTCGTCCTCGAGGGCGGCGAACACGGCCTCCACGTCGTCGGGGCGCGCACCGACCAGGTCCGTCGGGCGCGTGCGTACCCGCTCGACCGATGGATCGGTCGACAACAGGCCGAGCGCCGAGCCGACGCCGGCGGCGCGCGGCACCGCGACGCGCGCGACACCGAACGTCTGCGCGAGCCGCACCGCGTGGACCGGCCCCGCACCACCGAACGCGACCAGCGTGAAGTCGCGCGGGTCGATGCCGCGCTGGATCGTGACGACCCGGATCGCGGCCGCCATGTTCACGTTGACCACGTCGTGCACGAGTCGGGCCGCGGACGCGACGTCGACACCCAGCGGGTCCCCGATCGCGCGCGTGAGCGCCTCGACCGCGAGGTCGGCCTGGAGGTGCACCCCACCGGCGAGTCGGTCGGCCGCGAGGTGACCGAGCACGAGGTCGGCGTCGGTGACGGTCGGTTCGGTCCCACCCCAGCCGTAGCAGGCGGGGCCGGGAGAGGCCCCGGCCGAGCGGGGACCGACACGGACCGCGCCACCCGCGTCGACCCACGCGATGCTCCCGCCGCCCGCGCCGACCTCGGCCATGTCGACGACCGGCAGCTTGACCGGGAGGCCCGACCCGCTGCGCCGGGAGCCGAAGCTGCCGCGGCCGCCGACCTGGAAGTCGTACGTCACGTCGGGCGTTCCCCCGCGCACCACGCCGGCCTTGGCCGTCGTCCCGCCCATGTCGAACGAGACGACCGCCCCGTCGTCGAGCCAGCGACCCACCAGCGCCGCGGCCATCACGCCCGCGGCGCCGCCGGACTCGATCGTCGCGACCGGAAGCGTCGCGGCCCGCTCGGCCGACATCACGCCGCCGGCGGAGTCCATCACCTCGACCGGCGCGTCGATGCCGAGCGCGGCGAGCTCCGCCCCGAACCGCGCGAGGTACCCGGCCATCACGGGCCCGACGTACGCGCACAGCGTCGTCGTCATCGCCCGGTCGTACTCGCGCAGTTCGGGCCACACCTCGGACGACACCGCGACGAACGCCGCCGGAAGCGCGCGGCGCATGGCCGCGCCGAGCCGTCGTTCGTGGTCCGGATGCGCGTACGAGTGGAGGAGACACACGGCGACGGCCCCCGGCGCGGCGGCCGCGACGGCCATGGCGGTCGCATCCGCCGCGTCGTCGGTCAGGGCGCGCAGCACGGTGCCGTCGGCGGTGACCCGCTCGGGTGTCTCGAACGTCAGCCGGCGCGGGACGGGAGGTTCCGCGACGCCGAAGAACAGGTCGTAGCGCTCGTCCTCCACCCGGGCCTCCCGACCGAGGCGCAGGAGGTCGCCGAACCCCTCCGTGGTCACGAGCGCGACCCGGCTGCCACGCCGTTCGAGTACGACGTTCGTCGCGAGGGTCGTGCCGTGGACCAACCGCACCACCTCGGCGCCGCGGCGTCCGGTCTGCTGGAGCAGCTCGCGGATGCCCCGTACGACACCGGCGAGCGGATCGGGGGCCGTCACGACCTTGTGGGTGACGATCCGGCCTTCGGCCTCCGCGAGCACGAGGTCGGTGAAGGTGCCGCCGACGTCGACGCCGAGGAAGCATGTGCTCACGCGGGCGTCCGTCGCGTCCCTCGCGCGCCTCGCGCGCGGCTCGTCGCCTGCTCGTCGACGGCGCTGCCGGTCGCGTCGAGCACCACGCCGTACGCCGACTCGGCGACCGCGGGACTGCACCGCCCCTCGAGCACGTCGTCGAGCACGCGCGACGGGTCGCGCGCGTCCGGCGGCCCGAAGCCACCGCCGCCCGACGTCCGCATCACGTACGCGTCGCCCGCCGCGAGCGGAGCGTTCGCGGCCTTCACCGGGAGTGTCTCCTCGCGACCGTCGGCGCGCCGCACCGACGAGTGACCGGCCGAGCCGGGCGAGCCGCCGTCGCGACCGGGCGGCGGCAACGCGACCCGGTCGGCGCGTGAGGTCAGCAGCGCGTCCTCGCGCACCTCGATGGTGGTCTCGACGCCGAGCCCGCCGCGATACGTCCCCGCGCCACCAGAGTCGGTGCGTACGCGGTACGAGCGGACCAGCAACGGCAGCTGGGCCTCCAACGGCTCGACCTGCGCGATCACCGAACGTCCGCCGAGGAGGTACGCGCCGGTCGCGTCGGGGCCGTCGCAGCCGTTGCGGGCGCCGATGCCGCCGAACTCGTAGCCGAGCGTGAGCCACGGACGCCCGTCGGGGCGAGCACCGTGCATCGCGTAGACGTGGATGAGCCCGCTCGCCGCGACCGCCCGCTCCGGACGCGCGTCCGAGAGCGCGGCCACGATCGCGTCGATGGCGGCACACATCGTGACGATGCGGCCCCCGCACGCCGCGGGCGGGGCCGGGTTGACGAGCGTGCCGGCGGGTGCGGTCATGGTGATCGGCGCGAAGCAGCCCTCGTTCATCGGGATGGTCGGGTCGACGAAGCACCGGAGCGCGTAGACGACCGCCGAGAGCGACTGCGACCACGAGCTGTTGATCGCGCCGCGCGCCTGCGGTGCGGTCCCGGTGAAGTCGACCTTCACGGCGTCGCCGCCGACGTCGACCGCGACGCGCACCTCGAGTGGGCGGTCCGGGTCCACGCCGTCACCCTCGATCACGAAGCTGCCGGTGTAGCGGCGCGACGGCAGGCGGCGCAGCTCCTCGCGCATCCGCGTCGCCGCGTACGAGATCGCGGCGTCGACGTGCGCGGTCAACGTCGCCGCGCCGTACCGGACGACGAGCTCCTCCAGCCGCGACGCCATCACGTTCACGCCGGCCACGAGGGCGCGCACGTCACCCAGCACCCGGTCGGGGCTGCGGCTGTTGCGGGCCAGGATCCCCCACACCTCGGGGACCGGCTCGCCGCCCGCGAGCAGCCGGACCGGCGGGAGGAGCAGCCCTTCGGAGTAGACGTCGGTGGCGAGCGCGGCAAGGCCTGCGGCGGCCACGCCGCCGACGTCCGCGACGTGGATGAGGGTGCCCGTGAACCAGCGCGGCTCGCCGCCGTCGAAGACGGGACGGAACACGAGCATGTCGTTGGCGTGGATGCCGCCGCGGTACGGATCGTTGGTCACGTACACGTCGCCCGGTGCCATCTCGCCGAGACCGATGTCCCCGATGACTGCGGGCAGCGTCTCGCGGAGGCTCGCGCCGTGCATCAGCGTCGTCGCGGCCGACTGGGCGACGAGCCGCGCGTCGGCGTCGAGGATCGCCGCGCACGCGTCGGCACCCTCCTGGATGAACGTCGAGTGCGCGGCGCGGACGACGACGATGCTCGCCTCTTCCGCCGCGAGCG